>CAWGJC010000005.1:0-795000 GCA_963822815.1 uncultured Alphaproteobacteria bacterium | reverse complement strand
GCGATCCTGTCGCGAGCGGCCCGAGCGGCGAGCTGCCGCTCCACCAGCGGCGTCAGCACCCAGCCCGGGCAGATGGCATTCGCCGTGATCCCTTCGTTTGCGACCTCGATCGCCGCCGCCTTGGTGAGGCCTATGATGCCGTGCTTTGCCGCGACATACGCCGATTTCTGCGCGCTGGCCACCAGGCCGTGGGCGGACGCGATGTTGATGATGCGTCCCCATCGCCGCTCCCGCATGGTCGGGATCACATGGCGCATCGCGTGAAATGCGGCCGAGAGGTTGATCGCGATCACCGCATCCCATCGCTCGGGCGGGAAGTCCACGATCTCGGCGACGTACTGGATACCGGCATTGTTCACCAGGATGTCGGGCGCGCCGAGGCCGCGGCGAGTGCCCTCCACCAGCGCCGCGATCGCCTCGGGATCGCGGAGATCGGCGCCATCGTGCAGGACCCGCACCCCGAATTCCTGCGCCATTCCACGCTGGATCGCCGCGATCTCCGCCGGCTCGCCAAAGCCGTTCAGCATCAGGTCGGCGCCGGCTGCGGCAAGCGCCCGCGCAATCCCGAGGCCGATCCCGCTGGTCGATCCCGTCACCAGCGCCACCTTGCCGCGCAGACCCATCCGCATCCCCTCCCGTGAGCTCGCATCATTTAGACGGGCGCCCCCGCCGTGTGTGAAGGGACTGCCGCGCGAAGAGAGTCTTCCCGGCCGGGCGGGGGCGGGCAAGGATGCGCCATGCGCCTGCCCGCTGCCCTGATGCCGCTGCGACATCCGACTTTCCGGGCGCTCTGGATTGCCAACCTGGTGGCGTCGCTGGGCTCCTGGATGCAAAACACCGGGGCGGGATGGTTGATGACGTCGGTGGACCCGAACGCGCTCGTCGTCAGCCTGGTGCAGGCCGCAACCATCCTTCCCGTGTTCCTGCTGGCGCTCCCCGCCGGGGCGCTTGCCGACATCATCAACCGGCGGTTGTTTCTGATCGGCACCCAGACATGGATGTTGGTCGCCGCCGCGGGGCTGGCCGCGCTCACTCTTGCCCATGCGATCGGCGCTTGGGGATTGCTCGGCTTCACCTTCGCGATTGGCATGGGCACGGCGATGAACAGCCCGGCCTGGGGGACCGTGATCACCGAGGTCGTTCCGCGCGAAGATCTGGTGCAGGCGATCGCCTTGGGCGGCATCGCTTTCAACCTGGCGCGCGCGGTCGGACCGGCGATCGCCGGCTTCGTGGTGCTCTGGGGCGGGGCCGGCCTCACCTTCACGCTGAACGCGGCCTCGTTCCTCGCCGTGATCGGCGTCCTCGTCCTGTGGCGCCGGGAGCAGCGACGGCCGGTGTTGCCGCCGGAGCACCTGTTGAGTGCGATCCGGGCGGGGCTGCGCTTTGCCCGCAACACGCCTGCCATGAAGGCAGCGGTGATCCGCGGGATCGCCTACTTCCTCCCGCACGCGGCGCCGTGGGCGATGCTCCCGCTCGTCGTCCGCGACCAGCTCCATCTCGGGGCGGGCGCTTACGGCGCATTGCTCGGGCTGATGGGGATCGGCGGCGTCTCGAGCGGGCTTCTCTTGCCGGCGATGCGCCGACATGCCGGGCGGGGCCGGATCGTGTGGCTGTCCAGCGTCGCCTCCTCTGCCGGGATGGCGCTGCTCGCGATTTCGCATCACTGGGCGCCGGCAGCGATCGCAATGCTGTTGTTCGGGGTCGGCTGGGTCGCGGCCGGCTCCACGACGCAGGCCGCGGCGCAGCTCGTCTGTCCGCCCTGGGTGCGGGCGCGGGCGCTCGCACTCTACCAGCTTGCCGTGAACGGCGCGCTCGCGATCGGCTCCTTCCTCTGGGGCTGGCTCGCGACTCGCACCGGCCTCGAATGGGCGATGGCGGCCGCAGCGATCGGCGGCTTCGCGTTGATCGTGCTCACGCTCGGCTTCGGTCTGGACCAGGAGGCGACGGTGTTTGCGTCGCCGCGCCCCGGGCCCGAGATATCGGCGCCCGAGATCGGGCGGATGTTGCGGCGGGCCCGCGGGCGCGTGCTGGAGACCATGCGCTACCGGGTCAGCCCCGCCGAGCGCGACGCGTTCCTCGCGATGATGGCCGAGATCCGGCAAGTGCGTGGACGGTCCGGGGCGGTGCTCTGGCAACTCTACGAGGACGTGGCCCGGCCGAATGGATGGCTCGAGATCTGGGCGATGGAGAGCTGGACCGACCATCTGCGCGAGCGCTCGCGCCTGTCGGACGACGACAAGGAAGCACTCAGCCGGCTGCATCCCTGGGTCGCAGAGGAATGCGCGGTGCCGCTCCGCTACCTGGCAGTCGATCCGCCGCACCGGCACATCGGAACGCGAAGCGAGACGTCGCGTTGATCGCGCCATTGCAACGGGATCGCGGAGGACCGAATGGCCCAGGCCCAGAAGACATCGCCAACAGCGCCCGCGCGGCTGCACAAGACGCACAACGATCTCAAATCCAACGCCAAGACCGTGGCAATGGAGCTGCTCAATGCACGGCTTGCCGACGCGATCGACCTCGCACTGATCACGAAACAGGCGCATTGGAACCTGAAGGGGCCACAGTTCATCGGCATCCATCTGATGCTCGACGGGTTCCGCAAGGAGCAGGACGAATGGGTCGACACCATGGCCGAGCGCGTCACCCAACTCGGCGGCACCGCTCTCGGCACCACGCAGACCGTGGCGAAGGGCACGACCCTCGAACCCTACCCCACCGACATCTACGCCATCGCCGACCATCTGAAGGAGCTGATCGACCGCTACGCCAAGGTGGCGAACGGCATCCGGGCAGCGATCGACCATGCCGACGAGGCGGGCGACGCCGATACCGCCGATATCTTCACCGAAGTGTCGCGCGGACTGGACAAGCAGCTCTGGTTCCTGGAGGCGCATATGCAGGAGCCGACGAACCCGCATCATCGCGAGCTCTGAGCCGGTCGCGGGGAGAACCTCCGGCGTCGCTCCTTGGAGCGGGCAGAGCGTTCCAGCGGCGTAACCTGCCTTGTCCGGACTCCCCCAGCCACCATAAGGTGCGCGGGAGTGATGGGAACACAGCATGAACGATCTGTTCGCCCCGTCCCGCGGCGGGCGGGACGGAGATGGGTATTCCGCCAGGGACATCGAGGTTCTCGAAGGATTGGAGCCGGTGCGCCGGCGTCCCGGCATGTATGTCGGGGGAACCGATGAGGCGGCGCTGCACCACCTCGCCGCCGAAATCCTGGACAATGCGGTGGACGAGGCGGTCGCGGGACATGCGAGCTTCATCGAGGTCACGCTCGAGCCCGAGAACTGGCTGACGGTGCGTGACAACGGGCGGGGTATCCCTGTCGATCCGCATCCGAAGTTCAGGCATCTCAGTGCGCTGGAGGTCATCCTCACGACGCTGCACTCGGGCGGCAAGTTCGGCGGCAAGGCATACGCAACCTCGGGCGGGCTGCACGGCGTCGGCAGCTCGGTGGTGAACGCGCTCTCGGAAACGCTCGAAGTCGAGGTCGCGCGCGATCGCACGCTGTGGCGGCAGCGCTATGCCCGCGGGAAGCCGGTGACCAAGCTTGTCAACGCCGGAACTGTACAGAACCGCCGCGGCACCACGATCCGCTTCCGTCCCGATCCGCAGATCTTCGGCGCGCTCCATTTCCTGCCGGACCGGCTCTACCGGCTCTGCCGCTCGAAAGCGTATCTGTTCCGCGGCGTGCAGATCCGCTGGGCCTGCCACCCGTCGCTGCTCAAGGGCGGACATGACGTTCCCGCCGAGGCGCTTCTGCACTTTCCTGGCGGGCTGCGCGACAGTCTCGAGGGGGAGATCGGCGACACCGCCCGAGCCGTGCCGGAAATCTGGGCCGGAGAGGCGCCGTTTCCCGGCGAGGCCGGGCGCGTCGAATGGGCCGTTGCCTGGCTCGAGACCGCCGACGGGTTCCTGCACTCCTACTGCAACACCATCCCGACACCGCAGGGCGGCACCCACGAAGCGGGTTTCCGCGCGGCCCTGCTGAAAGGCCTGCGCGCCTGGGGCGAGCATCGCGGGAACAAGCGCGCGGCGCAGGTGACGGCCGAAGACCTGCTGGCACCGGCCGGCGCGAAGCTCTCCCTGTTTCTCCGCGATCCGCACTTCCAGGGGCAGACCAAGGAGAAACTCACCACCGTCGAGGCGATGCGGCTGGTCGAGACGGGGTTGCGCGATCGGTTCGACCATTGGCTCGCCGGCCATCCCGTCCAGGCCGACAATCTGCTCGCGTTTACCCTTGAGCGCGCCGAGGAGCGGCTGCGCCGGCGCGAGGCGCGCGACACACCGCGCAAGAGCGCGACACGCCGGCTGCGGCTACCCGGCAAGCTCGCCGACTGCAGCAAGGAAAATGCCGAATTCGACCGAGATTTTCCTGGTCGAGGGCGACAGCGCCGGCGGATCCGCGAAACAGGCGCGCGACCGCGAAACGCAGGCCGTGCTGCCGCTGCGCGGGAAGATCCTGAACGTGGCGAGCGCCTCCACGGACAAGCTGCGGCAGAACCAGGAACTGCGCGATCTGGTCGAGGCGCTGGGCTGCGGCCTCGGGGAGCGCTTCGACCTCGCGCGGCTGCGCTACGGCCGCGTGATCATCATGACGGATGCCGACGTGGACGGCGCCCATATCGCATCCCTTCTGATGACATTCTTCTATCGCGAGCTGCCGGAGCTCGTCCGCAATGGACGCGTGTATCTGGCTCAGCCGCCACTCTACCGGCTGACCCAGGGCGCGAAATCCGCCTACGCGATGGATGACGAGGACCGCGAGCGCAAGCTAAAGCGCGAGTTTAAGCCCGGCGCCAAGGTGGAGGTGAGTCGGTTCAAGGGCTTGGGCGAAATGCCCCCTGCCGCGCTGCGCGATACCACGATGGATCCGCGCAAGCGGACCCTGCTCAAGGTCGTGGCCCTGCCGGAGGAGCGCGCGCGGACCAATGCGCTCGTGGAAAGCCTGATGGGACGGCGTCCCGAACTCCGCTTCCAGTTCATCCAGGAGCACGCCCGCACGCTCGACGTCGCCGAAATGGACGTTTGAAGGGCGGCGCCATTCTGGCGCCGCCGTCGGATCAGACGATCTTCTTGAGCGTGGGCGAGGCCTTGAAGCGGACGGTCTTGCCTGCCTTGACGCGCACGGACTCGCCGGTCCGCGGGTTGAGCGCCTTGCGCGCCCGGGTCTTGCGCACGGTGAACGTTCCAAAGCCGGGCAGCGTGAAGCGCTGCGACTTCTTCAACTCGCGCACGATCGCTTCCATCAGGTGCCCGGCCGCCCGATTCGCGGCCACGCCGGTCAGATCGGCGCTCTCCTGGATGATCTGTGCGATGAAAGCCTTCGACATAAAACCCCCTCTGCTGATGAATTGGAGCGCCGGAAGCGGCCGGTCGCCGGGCGACGCTTTTAGGACCGCATCGCCCATTGCGCCAGTCGCACGAACGCCTGGCTTGCTCTATACGAGGAGAAGCGAAACGGAGAGGAAAAACCCGTGAAAAAACCGACATGCAGGCTGCAGCTCACGGCGTTTGCCGCCGTTCTGTCCGGCGTGACGGCGCCTCCATTGGTGTTACGAAATGTTGCGGTGGCGCAAGTACCGTCGCAGCCGGCCAACCAGGTGCTCGAGATCGCGACCGACCAATCGCCGGTCGGGCTCGATCCGCACGTCGCCACCGCGTTTTCCACGCAGCTCGTGGACAGCAACATCTATGAGGGGCTGACGGCGATCGACCCGTCGCTGCACACCGTGCCCGCGCTCGCGCAATCCTGGACGGTCTCGCCGGATGGCCTCGTCTACGAGTTTACCCTGCGTGCCGGCGCGGTCTTCCACGACGGGCGGAAAATGAGCCCACAAGACGTGATCGCCTCGATCGCACGCGTCCGGGACCCGAAGACCGGCTCGCCCTACGCCTCGCGCTTCGCTGCCATCAGCAAGGTGGAGGCGATGGGCGACAATGCGGTGCGGATCACGCTTTCGAAGCCTTCGGCACCGCTGCTCACCCAGCTTGCCTCGCTCGCGATCGTTCCCGCCGGCGTCAGCAATCTTGGCAAGAAGCCGGACGGGACCGGGCCGTTCAGCTTCCGCGAATGGGTGCCGGACACCTATATCGCGCTCGATCGGAATCCGCATTACTGGCAGCAGGGCCTGCCGCGTCTCGCAGGGCTGAAGATCGACATCGTGCCGGAGGCCGCCACGCGTCAGCTCGGCCTCGCCGGGGGCACCTACCGCATGCTGCCGAGCGTCGATGCCGCCACCGCCGAGGCGCTCCAGGGCAAGCCGGGTGTCGAGATCCAGCACACCCAGGATCTCGCCTACAGCCTCGTTGGGATGAACGTGACAAAGCCTCCCTTCGACAAGCCGGACGTACGGGAAGCATTCAATTACGCGCTCGATCGGGCGCAGATCGTCCAGGCCGCGTACTACGGCCAGGGCGCGCCCGGCGGCCCGCTGTCGCCGGCGCTCAAGGACTGGGCACTGCCGGTCTCCGACTTCCCTTGCTATCACGGCGATCCGGCGAAGGCGAAGGCACTGCTCCAGCAGGCCGGCGTCACGCTGCCGCTCGCGGTCACGCTCAACGTCCTCGGCTCGGTGCAGCAGGTCGTCGATGTCGCGCAGGTCGTGCAGGCGCAGGCCAACAAGGCGGGATTCGACGTGAAGCTCAACGTGCAGGAAGCGGGGCGTTTCATCCAGGATTGGCGCAACAGCAATTTTCAGGGGTTCGTGTCGCTGAACGGCGGCAGCCCCGAGCCGGACGACTATCTTGGCCGCACTTTCCAGACCGGCGGCGCGACGAACGTCTTCAAATACAGTGATCCCGAGCTCGACAAGCTGCTGAACGACGCCCGTGCGACGAGCGATCAGGCGGCGCGCAAGAAGCTTTACGATGAGGCGCAGCGCAAGCTGGCCTGTCGGGGGCCGGTCGCACATCTCGTCTACGGCACGCTGTTCGCCGCTCTCCGTTCCGACGTGAAGGGCTTCACGATCAGTCCGACGCGCTCGCTCTGGCAGCTGCGCGACGCGCATGTCGGGAACTGATGGGCACGATGGGTGCGTTCGGCGGCAGGTTGCTGGAACTCGCCTTCGTCGCCTTCGGCGTCTCCGTGCTGACCTTCCTGATGATCCGGCTCATTCCGGGCGACGCCGTGCAGATCATGCTCGGCGCCAATGCCGATGTGACGCCGGATCGTATCGCCGCGCTGCGGCATCAGCTCGGGCTCGATCAGCCCTTGCTCCTGCAGTATCTGCACTGGCTCGGACGCGCGCTCACCGGCGATCTCGGCACCAGTGTCTGGACCGGACGTCCGGTCGTGCAGGAGATTGCCGGGCGCGTCGGCGTGACCGTCGAGCTCACGCTGCTCGGGATGCTGGTGGCGATCGCGCTGGCGGTGCCGGCCGGCTGCCTGATGGCGAGCTTCCGCTCCTCGACAGGCGATTATGCCGTGCGGATCGTGAGCATCGTCGGCATCACCCTGCCCTCCTTCTGGCTCGGGACCATGCTGCTCTATGGCGCATCGGTGCTGGCGCCCGTGTTTCCCGCGATCGGCTATGTGCCGTTCGGCACCGATCCGCTCGGTAACCTGCAGCGGATGATGCTGCCGGTGATCGCGTTGTCGCTGCCGATCCTCGCCTCGCTCGCCCGCGTCGTGCGCGCGGCGATGCTCGATGCGCTGAAGCAGGATTACATTCGCACTGCGCGGGCCAAAGGGATCAGCGAGCGTGCCGTGATCTTCCGCCACGCGCTGCGCAACGCACTCATCCCGTTCGTCACCAGCAGCGGGATCATGGCGGGATATCTGTTTGGCGGCTCCGTCGTGGTGGAGCAGGTGTTCGCGCTGCCCGGCCTCGGCCGCCTCATGATCGGCGCCATCGCGGAACGCAATTACCCGCTGATCCAGGCCGCGATCCTGCTCGCCACGCTGGTCTTCGTGCTGATGAACGCGGGTGTCGACCTGCTGACGATGGCGCTCGATCCGCGAACCGCCAAGGCACGGATATGAGCACAAGCGCTGCCTTGCCGGCGCGGGTCCTTCGCGCCTCGCCGACCAACCCGATGCTCTGGCTGGGCGGAACGTTGGTCGCCGTTCAGGCCATCGCCGCATTGCTCGCGCCGTGGATCGCCCCCCTGCCGCCAGATGCGCAGGACATTCTGGCACGTCTGCAGGGACCGAGCGCCGCGCATCTGCTTGGAACCGACAATTTCGGCCGAGACGTGTTGGCGCGGATCCTGTCGAGCTATCGGACATTGTTCGCGATCTCGGCCTCGTCCGTGTTCGGCGCACTGGCGGCCGGCGGTACGGCGGGCCTGCTGGCGGCCTGGTGGGGCGGTGCGTTCGACCGCGTGACGATGCGCCTGATGGACGTGCTGTTCGCGTTCCCGATCATCCTGCTCGCAATCGGCATCATCGCCGTCCTGGGACCGGGGGCGTTCAGCACCGCCATCGCGATCGGCATTGTCTACGTGCCGATCTTCGCCCGCACGCTACGGGCGCCAGCGTTGCTGCTGGTCGAGACCGAGTATGTTGCCGCGGCGCGATCGATCGGCGCTTCGCCGGCACGCATCCTGCTTCGTCACCTGCTGCCGAATCTCGCGCCCATCCTGCTCGTGCAGGCGAGCCTGTCGCTCTCCACCGCGATCCTGGTCGAGGCATCGCTCGCCTTTCTGGGCCTCGGAACCCAGCCGCCGACACCAAGTCTCGGACGCATACTGGCGGAAAGCCGCAACTTTTTGGCGCTGTCGCCCTGGCCGTCGGTGTTTTCCGGAGCGGCCATCCTGCTCGCCTCGCTCGGCTTCAACCTATTGGGGGACGGGTTGCAGGACCGGCTCGACCCGCGGCTCAAGGGGGCGTCATGAACCTGCCCGCGACCGAGGCGGTCAGCCCGCGTACCGCTGACCTCGATGCCTGGGACGGCCGCACCGTTCTGGAAGCGTTGTGGGAGGGGCAGATGGCGGCGGTCGCCGCGGTGCAGCCGGCGCTGCCGGCGATCGCCGCCGCCGCCGAGGCCGCCGCTTCCCGCCTCGGGGACGATGGCAGGCTTGTCTATGCCGGCGCCGGTACGTCGGGCCGCATCGGCGTGCAGGATGGGGCCGAGCTCCCACCGACTTTTGATTGGCCGGAGAGCCGGCTGGTGCTGCTGATGGCGGGGGGCGAGGCTGCCTTCGTGCGGGCGATCGAAAATGCGGAGGACCGGCGCGATCTCGCGCAGGAGTTGATCGAACGGCACAATGTGGGCGCACGGGACGTCGTCATCGGCCTGGCAGCGAGCGGAAACACCGTCTTCACCATCGCCTGCGTGGAAGCAGCGGCGCAGCGGGGCGCGCTGACGATCGGCATTGCCAACAGTCCTGGTGCCCCGCTCCTTGCAGCCGTCGAGCACCCCATCCTGGTCGAAACCGGCGCCGAGGCGATCGCCGGCTCCACGCGAATGAAGGCGGGCACTTCACAGAAAGTGGTGCTGAACCTGCTCTCGACGCTGCTGATGGTGCGGCTCGGCCGGGTCTATCGCGGGCTGATGGTCGACATGCTCGCGCGCAACGCCAAGCTTCGGCATCGCGCCGAGCGGATGCTGACGACGATTACCGGCCGCGACGGCGATTTGGTTCGCCGCGCGCTCGAGGAGGCCGGCGGCAAGGTGAAGCTCGCGGTGCTGGTGCTTGAGGGGCTCGACCGTGACGCCGCGGAGACACTCCTGCGGCGCCACGGCGGTCATCTGCGAAGCGCGCTCGCCGCCCAACGCGGCGACTGACATACAACCCGCCGAGCGACGTGGGGCACCGCGGCGAGTTTCCCGGTCGCGCCGTTACAGGCCGGCCTGCGAGACGAACTTGGTCACGAGGTAGGGCTCGATCGCCTCCGAGCCGCCCTCCGAACCATAGCCCGAATCCTTGACGCCGCCGAACGGCACTTCCGGCAGCGCGAGCCCATGATGGTTGATCGACATCATGCCGGTCTCGACCGCCGCCGCCACCGCATTCGCGGTCTTGGCCGAGCGCGTATAGGCATAGGCGGCGAGCCCGTAAGGCAGGCGGTTCGCCTCCTCAACCACCTCGTCGAAGTCGCGGAATGGCACCATCACCGCCAGCGGCCCGAACGGCTCCTCATTCATCACCCGCATCTCGCGGCTGACATTCGTGATCACCGTGGGCTCGAAGAAATTGCCCTTGTTGCCGATGCGATTGCCGCCGGTCGCGATCTCCGCACCCTTCTGCACGGCATCGCCGATCAGTGTCTCCATGGCGGTGATGCGGCGCGCATTGGCGAGTGGCCCCATCTGCGTGCCCTTCTCGAGGCCGTCACCCACCTTGATCGTCTTCGCCGCATTGACGAAGCGGTCGACGAAACTGTCGTAGACCTTCTCCTGCACGAGGAACCGCGTCGGAGACACGCAGACCTGGCCGGCATTGCGGAACTTGTTCGCGGACAGGATCTTGCTCGCGACCTCGACATCTGCGTCATCGAACACGATCGCCGGCGCGTGGCCGCCGAGCTCCATCGTGGCCCGCTTCATGTGTTGGCCTGCGAGTGCCGCGAGGTGCTTGCCGATGGGCGTGGACCCGGTGAAAGAGATTTTGCGGATGATGGGATGCGGGATGAGGTACTCCGAAATCTCGGCCGGCACGCCATAGACGAGATTGACCACGCCGGCCGG
Organism: uncultured Alphaproteobacteria bacterium; assembly: GCA_963822815.1. Taxonomy (GTDB): domain Bacteria; phylum Pseudomonadota; class Alphaproteobacteria; order Acetobacterales; family Acetobacteraceae; genus CAWGJC01. The sequence continues at coordinate 784,360 of CAWGJC010000005.1, read as the reverse complement.
AATCCCCGCATCGACGAAGGCGCGGATCAGTTCCGCGGGCGAGGCCGGCGTCTCTTCTGGCGCCTTCACGATGATCGAGCAGCCCGTGGCGATCGCTGCAGACAGCTTCCGCACCACCTGATTGATCGGAAAGTTCCAGGGCGTGAACGCCGCGACCGGGCCTACGGGCTCCTTGATCACCAGCTGGTACACCCCAGGCGCGCGCGCCGGGATGACGCGACCGTAGGCGCGCCGTCCCTCCTCAGCGAACCAGTCGATGACGTCGGCGGCGGCGAGTGTCTCGCCCTTGGCCTCGGCGAGCGGCTTGCCCTGTTCGAGGGTCATCAGGCGGGCGATCGCCTCGGCGCGCTGCCGCATGAGCTCCGCCGCCTTGCGCATCAGCTTGGAGCGATCGAAAGCGGAGACGTTGCGCCAAGTCTCGAACCCCTTCTGCGCGGCCGCCAGGGCCCGGTCGAGATCGGATCGCTCGGCATGAGCGACGATGCCGAGCGGCTCGCCGGTCGCCGGATTGAGAACCTCGAGCGTCCGGCCCGCCTGGGCCTTCGACCAGTTGCCATCAATGAACAGCGAGACTTCTGGATACATAACCACCCGTCCTTCCGCTTGCACCATGTCCGGGCTGGTGCCCAGCGGCCTATATGGGCCGGCATCCTGCCCGGGTCGAGCCCTGCCGGTGACGCAATCCCCGGGCTGGCGCCCGGCTTTCCGGAAAGGCAAAATTGTGCCCCGCCGGCGAGGGCGACATGCGAGAAGCGACCAGTGCCTTGATTCTCTTCGGCGGACTCATCGCGAGCGTCGGGGTCGGCCTCCTGATCAGGGCGCTCCTTCCGGAACGTCACCGCTCGCGCGAGACGATGGAACTCGTGCAGCTTGCGATCGGCATGATGGTGACGCTCGCCTCGGTGGTGCTCGGGCTGCTGACCTACTCGGTGAAGGGGAATTTCGACACCACAAACAGTGACCTTGCCACTCTCAGCAGCAGTCTCATCCAGATCGACCGGGCTCTCCGCGAATACGGGCCGGATGCCGATCCGATTCGCCACCTGCTGCGCGCATACACGGCAGCCGCGATCGCCACGACGTGGCCGGACGAGCCGGCGCCGCCTGGCAGCTACTATCCGCACGACGTCACGCCGGTCAGTCCCGGTCGGCTCGAATCCTCGGAGCTTGGACGGCTGCTTGATCGGGCCGAGCTCGAGACTCGTGAACTGACGCCGAGCAATCCGTTCCAGGCAAGACTAGCCTCCGACGCAATCCGGGATGCCCAGGCATTGATCACCAATCGATGGCGGCTGATCGAGGATTCCCGGAGCACGATTTCATTGCCGTTCTACTTCGTGCTCGTCCTGTGGCTGGTGGTCATCTTCGGCTGCTTTGGGTTCATGGCACCCTACCGCAACCTTTTCGTGCTCGGCACGATCGGGCTCACGGCCATGTCCGTCAGCTCGGCGATGTATGTCATCCTTGACATGGACACGCCGATCGGCGGCTTCATTTCGATCGGCAGCGCGCCGTTGCGCGACGCGCTTTCACACCTGCTTGCCTGAGGAAGAAGGCTTCGCACCATGGAAGTGAAGGTTGGACCGCCGCAAATCGCGATCCACTACGGCGAGGCCGTGCTCCTGACCGAGCTCGACGGCCAGATCAACTGGCCGGGTGAGAAGGGGCTGTACTGGAACGACACCAGACTGATCAGCACCTGGAGCATTTACGCCAACGGCGAGTCCTGGACCCTGCTCAACGGCGGCGCGGTGCGGCATTATGAGGCACTCTCTTTCCTCACCAATCGCGGGATCAAGACCGAGGATGGTGAGATTCCGGCGCGGACCCTGGCACTCGTCATCAGCCGCGCGATTGGCGGGGGGCTGCATGAGGATCTTGACATCACCAATCACGGCGCGGGCCCGGTCCGGTTCAACCTCGAGCTCACGCTGCGTAGCGACTTCGCTGACATTTTCGAGATCAAATCCGGCGACTTCGTCCGCCGCGGCCGCATCACCACCGAATGGGACCAGGCGGCGCAGTGCCTCACCACCACTTACAGCAATCGCGACTTCCTCCGGGTCGTCGCGGTCAACACCGAGATGGCGACGAGCCCAGCCGTCTACGCCAACGGGCGGCTCAGCTTCGCGGTGGAGCTCGAACCAGCGGCGGCCTGGCATGCCTGCCTGATCTATACATTCTTCGATGGAGCCCAGAAACACGAGGCGCCGCCAGAATGCAGCCTCGTCGACGAGGCGAAGAGCCCGCTTCGGCGCTCCCTCGAGGACTGGGCGGCCAGCGTGACACGCGCCGAGAGTTCAAATGATCTCTTCAGCCGACTCTACAACCAGTCGATCGACGACATGGCGGCGCTCCGTCTGCCGATCGCAGGAACAGATCACGTGGCCTTCGTGCCCGCGGCCGGCCTGCCCTGGTTTGTCGCGCTCTTCGGCCGCGACAGCCTGATCGTCTCCCTGCAGAATGCGCTCGTGTATCCCGGCTTCGCGCGAGGCGCGCTGGAGGTGCTGGGTGCGCTGCAGGCAACCGAGCGCGACGACGTGCGCGACGCGGAGCCGGGCAAGATCCTGCACGAGCTGCGACGGGGCGAACTGGCGCATTTCCATCTGGTGCCACACACGCCCTATTACGGTACCGCCGACGCCACACCGCTTTACCTGATCGTGCTGCACACCACCTGGCGTTGGACCGGCGATCGCTCCTTGCTGGAAAAGCACCTGCCCAACGCCGAGAACTGCCTCGCGTGGATTGATGAGTACGGCGATCGCGACGGCGATGGCTTTCAGGAGTACCAAACGCGATCGCCCGTCGGATACGAGAACATGGGTTGGAAAGATTCGGGCGAAGCGCTCGTCTATCCTGACGGGTCGCTGGTGAAAGGCCCGAAGGCACTCTGCGAGCTGCAGGGATATGTGTACGATGCTTGGCAAGGCATGGCGGAGATCTATGACGCACTCGACCGCCCCGATCGCGCTGCCGTGCTGCGCGACAAAGCGGCGCGCCTGTTCACCCGCTTCAATATCGCATTCTGGGACGAGGAGAGCGAGTTCTACGCCTTCTGTCTGGATGGCGAAAAACGCAAGGTGCTGACCGTCGCATCCAACCCGGGACACTGCCTCTGGAGCGGGATCGTGCCGCCCGATCGCGCGGCACGGGTGGTGCGCCGGCTGATGCAGCAGGACATGTGGAGCGGATGGGGCATCCGCACCCTGTCCGCGAAGAACCCATCGTTCAATCCGTTCTCTTACCAGAACGGATCGGTCTGGCCGCACGACAACGGCATCATCGCCCTGGGATTTCGCCGCTATGGCTTTCGCGAAGAGGCGGCGATGATCGCACATGACGTGTTCCTCGCTGGCGGCTTCTTCACGCAGAACCAGTTGCCGGAGCTCTATGCCGGCATCCGGCGCGACGGCACCAGCTTCCCGGTGCAGTATCTCGGCGCCAATGTGCCGCAGGCGTGGGCGGCGGGTTCGATCTTCACATTCCTGCAGGCGCTACTCGGCTTCGTGCCTGACGCGCCTCGCGACCGCCTCGTGGTCGATCCATATCTGCCGCGCTGGCTGCCGGACGTCACGGTGCGGGGTCTCCGCGTCGGGGCGCAGAAGCTCGACATTCGCTTCGCTCGCGACGGCGACACGACTGGGTTCGAGATATTGCGCGGCGATCCGGCCTGCGTTGTACGTGCAGCGAGTTCAGCTGCCGAGTGCGGTCTCCATCACCGCGACTGAATGCAGCCGGTCCCAGCCAGCACCCGGAAAGCCAGGCGACACGGCCGCCGGCAAGGGTGGCGACCAAGTGCGGCTGCGGCGGGGACGGATCGACCAACAGGAGATCGGCCCGCAACCCTGGCGCGATGCGGCCGCGGTCCGTGAGGCCCGCGGCCGCTGCCGGATTGCCGGCAACAAGTTCCCAGGCGGCTGCCAGATCAAGGTTGGCGCGGGCGGCGAGGAGAAACGGCGCTTGCAGCAACGCAGGATAGAAATAGTCGCTCGCGAGCACGTTGCAGATTCCCGACCCTATCAGCTCGGTTGCCGAGGCCCAGCCAATATGCGAGCCGCCACGCACCACGTTCGGCGCCCCCATCACAACGAAATCGCCGGCCGCTCGAGCGGCGATGCCCACCTCCTCGGCCATTGGAAACTCGCAGATGCGCGCGCCGAGGCTGCGGAAACGCTCGCGCGAAGCCGCCGTATCGTCATCGTGGCTCGCCATCGGCAGACCGGCCTTCCGCGCCGCGGCGGCGATCCGCGCGATGCCCTCTTCAATCTCCGCCCCGCGTGAAGCCGCCCGCTCGGCGAGCACCTTGAACGCCGCATGTGGGACACCGGCGCGCTTGCCGTAGGCATGGCCACCCGGTTGGTCGAGTTTCTTGAGGATGCCAGGCGTGTGGTCGTTGAAGGCGAGCAGCCCCACCCGTCCGGCCTCGATATCAGCAATCGCCTCGTCCAGCGCATCGAGGTTGAATGCCTCCCACCGCAAATGGACGCGCATGTCGCAGACCCGGCGACCGTGCAGCGCATCGAGCGCGGCAATGAACGCGCGCCATGCCTCGAGGCCGCGGAGCCCGGGTTCCCAGGATAACGTCAGGCCGTGATAGGCGGTGGTGATCCCGTTGGCGAGAAGCTGCGCCTCGGTGTCCGCCAAGGCGAGCGAGGCGGGGAAATTGATGCCGGGCCGCGGCTGCAACTGGCGCTCGAAGGCATCCCCATGCAGGTCGACGATCCCGGGCAGGACGAGCAGGCCGGTGGCATCAAGCTCGGGGCCCGCCCGCGAAGCGCCGATCCGGGCAATGCGTCCATTCGCCAGGGAGAGATCCGTCTCGGCGAAGCCGAACCCGGGCAGCAGCGCACGCCCCCCGGTGATACGAAGTGGATTCATGACCGGCTCCGGCTACGATAATGGTTCGAACACAATCTGCACGCGGGGCGTGGGATAGCGGGAGATCCCGAACTCCACCACCCGACCCTCGCGATCGACGTTGACGTTTTCGCATATCAGCAGCGGGCGATTGCGGGCGGTGCGCAGCAGCGCCGCCTCCTCGCCGGTCGGCAAGCGCGCGCTCACCCGCGTGTTCTGGCGGAGATAGTCGGCGACGCCCACGAGCCGCAGCGCCTCCGTGATTGACGACGTTTCCCGGAGCGCCGGCAGGAGGCCGGGCAGCCTCAGGGCAGGGAAGTGGTGGGTCGCGAGACTGACCGGCCGTCCGTCGGCGAGGCCGAGCCGTTCCAGCAGGATGATTGGCGCTCCCTCCCCGAGTCCCAGCCCCGCGGCGACCGCCGAGTTCGGCCACGGTTGCCCGGAGTTGCAGCACGCTGCCGGATGGCTCCCTGTTCTGCCGACGAACCCACTCACTGAACCGGGTGCGGGGACCCACGGTGTAGTCGAGTATGTTTTCGGAAACGAACGAGCCGCGTCCCTGCTCGATGCGGATCAAGCCATTGCGCGAGAGCTCCTCGAGGGCGCGGCGGACGGTGTGGCGGTTGACAGCGAACCGAGCGGCGAGCGCGACTTCCGTTCCGAGCTTGTCCCCAGGCGCGAGAATTCCGGATAGGATTTCCTGCTCGAGGGTGCCGGCGATGCGGCGCCACAGGGCGACACCGTCCCCGCGAGGCATTGCTGGAAGCGTGAGACCCTCCTCGATCATGCAAACTTCACTCGTGGCCTCGGGAATGTTGGCGCTTGAAGTTGACGATAGGTCACCTCTCGGCTAGATGTCTAGACATCGGAGGTTGGGGCCGAAGCCAGGATGACCGAGACAAATCCGATCGAGATGACCGCACGCCGGCGCTGGATGGCGGTCCTGGCCCGAGCGGGAGCCGCCCAGATGGAGAAGCTGCTCGCCGAGGGCCCGCCAATCCCCGCCCATGTGCGGCTACGCGGACCCGAGCCGGGCCTGATCATGCTGCGGGGCCGCGCCGGAGCGACCGGCGCCGCGTTCAACATCGGCGAGATGACCGTGACCCGGTGCACCGTGCGAAACGCAGCAGGGCGGATCGGCCATTCGACGGTCGCCGGCCGCGATCCGCGACGCGCCGAGCTCGCTGCCGCGATCGACGCGGCGCTGCAGGATCCGGCACAGCGGCCGGCCCTCGAGGAGCAGGTGATCGCGCCGCTGGCGCAGGAACAAGTCCGCCTCCGCAACTCGCGCGCCCGTAAGGCCGCGGCCACCCGCGTCGATTTCTTCACCATGGCAAGCATGCGCGCATGAGTCTCGATCTCCCGGGCTTCGCCGACCCGATTGCGGAGGCGCAGGCCTGCTTCCGGGCCGTGCTGGACGCGGTCGCCCATCCGGGGAGAATCATGGTGGCGGGGGTCGGGCTGACGCCCCCTGCCCCCCTCGACCCGGCGGCGGCAGCGACGTTGCTCACGCTTGCCGATGCCAGCACGCCGCTGTGGGTCGAGGATGATCGGCCCGACCTGCGAGCGTGGCTCGCCTTTCATTGCGGCACCTTGTTCGTCCCGCCGGTTGCGGCGCATTTCGTTTGGGCGCGTCGGCTGCCCGATCTCGCGGAACTGATGGCCGGCAGCGACGAGGGACCCGAGAATTCGGCGACGGTCATCCTGCAGGTACGAGAGCTCGGGAGTGGGACGCGCTTCCGCCTCGCCGGCCCTGGCCTCAACGGACCCACGGAGTTCGCAGCCGACGGACTGCCTGCCGACTTCGCCGCCCGCTGGCATGGCAATCACATTCGATTTCCGCGCGGGGTCGATCTCATCCTGACCGCTGGGACCCGCGTTGCGGCCCTGCCGCGCAGCGTCGCCGTGGCGGCGGACTGAGGATGGCCTATGTGGCGGTCAAGGGTGGAGAGCGCGCGATCGACGCCGCTCATGCCTGGCTTGCCGAAGAGCGCCGCGGCGATCAGGCGACGCCCGAGCTCGGGCTCGAACAGATAATCGGCCAGCTCGGCCGTGCGGTCGATCGCGTCATGGGCGAGGGCTCGCTTTATGATCGCGAACTCGCCGCACTGGCCATCAAGCAGGCGCAGGGCGATCTGATCGAGGCAGCCTTCCTGCTGCGGGCCTACCGCAACACGCTCCCGCGCTTTGCCCACTCGCTTCCGATCGAGACCGGCTCAATGCAGGCCTGGCGCCGGGTATCCGCAATCTACAAGGACCTCCCGGGCGGGCAGGTGCTTGGGCCGACTTATGACTACACCCACCGGCTTCTCGATTTCGCCCTGGCGTCCGGCAGCACGCCGTTGGCCGCCCCGGAGGCGCCGGAAGCGCCCGCTCCGTTGCCGGGGGTTGCTTCCATCCTTGCGCAGGAGGGGCTGATCCAGGACGAGCCGCGCGATGAGGCCGAGCCCGGCGATCTCACCCGCGACCCGCTGGCTTTCCCGGCCGACCGCCACCTCCGGCTGCAGGCGCTCGCTCGCGGCGATGAGGGATTCCTGCTCGCGCTCGGCTACTCCACGCAGCGCGGTTGGGGCGGCACGCATCCCTTCGTCGGTGAGATCCGCGTCGGCGATGTGTCGATCGAGATCGTGCCGCCCGAGCTCGGCTTCCCGATCGATATCGGGGAGATCACCGTCACCGAGTGTCAGATGATCAACCAGTTCGCCGGCTCGAAACTGATCAAGCCGCAATTCACCCGCGGTTACGGCCTGTGCTTCGGCCACGCCGAGCGACGCGCGATGGCCATGGCTCTGGTGGATCGCGCGATGCGGGCCGAGGAGCTCGGTGAGGACGTGTCGGCGCCGGCGCAGAACATCGAATTCGTGCTCGCCCACTGCGACAACATCGAGGCGACCGGCTTCGTGGAGCATCTCAAGTTGCCGCACTACGTCGACTTCCAGAGTGAGCTCGAAGCGATCCGCCGCATGCGCGAGGAAGCCGAACGACGCACCGAAGCCGCGGAGCAGGATGCGAGCGCAGAGGGATGAACGGCTACAATTTCGCCTATCTCGACGAGCAAACGAAGCGGATGATCCGGCGCGCCTTCCTGAAGGCGGTGGCGATCCCCGGGCACCAGGTGCCGTTCGGCTCGCGCGAGATGCCGCTTCCGTTTGGGTGGGGAACCGGCGGCATCCAGGTCACCGCCTCGCTCCTCGGCACCAACGACGTGCTGAAAGTCATCGACCAGGGGGCGGACGACACCACCAACGCGGTTTCCATCCGCCGCTTCTTCGCTCGCACCGCGGGCGTGCGCACGACGACGCGCACGGCCGAGGCGAGCGTGATCCAGACGCGCCATCGCATCCCCGAGCGCGCGCTGCGGGAAGATCAGATCATCGTGTATCAGGTACCGCAGCCGGAGCCGCTGTCACGACTGGAGCCGAGCCGCGTGGAGACACGGCGGATGCACGGCCTCGCCGATTACGGACTTATGCACGTGAAGCTCTACGAGGATATCACGCGATTTGGCCAGATCTCGATCAGCTACGACTATCCAGTGATGGTCAACGGCCGCTACCTGATGGCGCCGTCGCCGATCCCTGCATTTGACAATCCGAAGCTCGATCGCACGCCTGCCCTGCAGCTTTTTGGGGCGGGACGCGAGAAGCGCATCTACGCAGTCCCGCCCTACACGGAGGTCCGTTCGCTCGATTTCGAGGACCATCCATTCCGTCCGGTTCGCGCGCCGCACGCCTGTGAGCTTTGCGGCAGCGCGGAGAGCTACCTCGACGAGGTCGTGACCGACGATCGCGGCGGCCGGATGTTTGTCTGCTCCGATACCGATTACTGCGAGGAACGGCGCGCGCAACACAGGGAAGCCGCCGAATGAGCGGCGAACTGCTCTCCGCGCGCGGCCTTGGGCTGTCGTTCGGTCCAATCGCCGCGCTCGCGGGCGTCGATGCCGATCTTTGGCCGGGTGAGGTGCTCGCAATCGTCGGGGAGTCCGGGTCGGGAAAGACGAGTCTTTTGAACGTGGTCTCCGGACGACGCCGTCCCGGTTCCGGCGTGGTCTGGTATCGCGATCCCGAGGGCCATCTTCACGACGTTCATGCCATGCCGCTGCCCGTGCTCCGTGCGCTGCACCGCACGGATTGGGGTTTCGTAGACCAGAACCCGCGCGACAATCTTCGCATGAACATCAGCGCCGGCGGCAACATTGGAGAGCGGCTGATGGCGCAGGGCGGCAGGAATTACGGCCATATCCGCACGGCAGCGATCGACTGGCTGTCACAGGTTGAGATCGACGCCGCGCGCGTGGATGACCTGCCCCGCACCTTCTCGGGCGGCATGTTGCAGCGGTTGCAGATTGCCCGCACTCTGGTGACCCACCCACGGCTCGTCTTCATGGACGAGCCAACCGGGGGATTGGATGTGTCGGTGCAGGCGCGGTTGCTCGATCTCATCCGCACCCTGGTGTCCCGGCTCTCGATTGCCGTCGTACTCGTCACGCATGACATTGCGGTGGCACGCCTGCTCGCAGGCCGCATCATGGTGATGCAGCGCGGGCGCGTTGTGGAGGCCGGACTCACGGATCAGGTACTCGACGATCCGCAACACGAATACACGCAACTCCTGGTCAGTTCGGTGCTGCAGGGATGACTCGGCTCATGCTTCGGGCCGAAGGTCTGCGCAAGTCCTTCACGCTGCATCAGCAGGGTGGAGTGACGATTCCGGTGTTGCGCGACCTCGCTCTCGAGCTGAACGCCGGCGAATGCGTGGTGCTCGCCGGTCCGTCCGGGGCCGGCAAGTCCACGTTGATGCGCAGCCTCTATGGCAACTACCGGACGGATGGCGGCCGCATTCTGGTTCGACACGACGGTGCCATGGCCGATCTCGCCGCTGCTCAACCGCGCACGGTGCTCGCCATTCGCCGCATGACGCTCGGGTATGTCAGCCAGTTCCTCCGGGTGGTGCCGCGCGTGCCCACGATCAGCATCGTCGCCGAGGTGCTCGCCACCGCCGGCGTCGACATTGCCGTGGCGGAATCGCAGGCTCGGGCTCTGCTGTTGCGGCTCAACATCCCGGTGCGGTTGCATTCGCTTCCGCCGGCCACATTCTCGGGCGGCGAGCAGCAACGCGTCAACCTTGCCCGAGGCTTCATCGGACGGCATCCGATCCTTCTCCTCGACGAACCGACGGCCTCGCTCGATGCGGACAATCGCGACGTGGTGGTCGGCATGATCCGCGAGGCAAAGCAGGCGGGGATCGCCATTCTGGCGATCATGCACGACGTCCCCGCACGCGATGCGGTGGTCGATCGCGTGTTCACCGTTCCAGCATTGCGGGATGCCGCATGACGGAGGCGATCCTGACCAATGCCAGGCTCGTTCTTCCAACGGAAGTGCGTGCTGGTACGGTGGTGCTGCGGGATGGCCGCCTTGCGGAAGTCGATGCGGAACGCACCCGGGCGCGGGGTGCGATCGATCTCGACGGTGACTATCTGATTGCAGGCGCCGTCGATCTCCACACGGATAATCTGGAGCGTCAGGTGCAGCCACGCAGCAACGCGCGCTGGCCGTCGCGCTCGGCGCTGGTCGCACATGATGCGCAATGCGCGGCGGCCGGCGTCACCACCGTGTGCGACGCCCTCTGCATCGGCGATCTCGGCTTCGACACCGAGCGCATTCGCACCTTTCACGACGGGATCGCCGATCTTGATGCGCTGGCCGAGACTGGGCTGCTGAGGTCCGAGCATTTCCTGCATCTCCGCTGCGAACTGCCCGCGCCAGACATGCTCGCGCTTGCTGAACCCGTGCTCGACCATCCGCGCGCGCGGATCATCAGCCTCATGGATCACAGCCCGGGCGTCGGGCAATATGCAGATCTCGAGAACTATCGGGCCCTCCGCCGCCGTGGTGGCCATGGCGAGGCGCAGATTGAGGCGCGCATCGTGGCGCTGCAGGAGCAGCGCGCGCGCCTGCGGGATCCGAACCGCCGCGCACTGCTCTCGCGGGTCCGCGGACTGGACGTCGTCCTGGCCAGCCACGACGACCGCACGGAAGCCGAGATTGCGGAAAATCATGCTGACGGCATTCGGATCAGCGAGTTCCCGGTAACCATGTTCGCCGCGAAGGCGGCGCGGGCGTACGGGCTCCAGGTGATCGCCGGCGCTCCGAACATCGTTCGTGGCGGTTCGCATTCCGGCAATGTCAGCGCTCGCGATCTGGTAGAGGCGGGAGCGGTCGACGCCTTCGCATCGGATTACGTACCGGCCAGCCTGATCGAGGCCGCCTTTCGATGCCGCGATGATGTAGCGATCGCTCTTCCCCGGGCGATCGCACTCATCACGGACCAGCCGGCGCGGATCGCAGGGCTTGCCGATCGCGGCCGGATCGCTCCCGGCCTGCGCGCTGATCTCGTTTGTGTCCGTGTGCACGCGGAGTTGCCGATTGTCCGACAAGTCTGGCGGGCCGGCGAACGCGTGGCGTGATCGGTGCGCGTCGCCGTCTATTATGCACCGACGGCAGACGATCCGCTCTGGATCGCCGGCTGCAATTGGCTCGGCCGAGATCCGGGTGCGCCGGGTGGGTTGGCGCAACCGGATGTCCCCGACATCGTGAAAGTCACGGCGGAGGCGCGGCGCTACGGGTTTCACGCCACGCTCAAACCGCCGATGCGGCTGGCGACTGACTGGTATGCCTTCATGACCGACGCACGCAGGCTGGCCGCCCGGCTTCGGGCCTTCGCGCTGCCGTCGCTCGCCGTCACCGAGTTGTCGGGTTTCCTCGCGCTCTGCGAAACCTCGCCCAGCCCCGCGCTGCAGACGCTCGCTGATACGTGCGTTGCAGAACTTGATGTGCATCGTGCGCCGGCCTCGCCGGAGGAAGTCGCACGCTGGCGGCGTCACGGCCTTTCTCCGGAGCGGCAGACGATGCTGCTCCGCTGGGGTTACCCCGATGTCTTCGCCAGCTGGCGTTTCCACATGACGCTGACGCGTCGGTTGCGTCCCGAAGAGGGAGCAATCCTTCGTCCGGCGGCCGAAGCTCACTTCGCGGCAGTCCTTGCCATACCGCGCACGGTCGACGGGATTGCGCTGTTCGTCGAGCCAGAGCCGAACGCGGACTTCATGCTGGCTGAGCGTCTTCCGCTGCGCGGATAAGTGGCGCGACGAGCGTGCGACCGCCCTGCCCGATCGTGCCGCCTCTGACGCCAGGGGCAGGGCCCCTGGCCTTCCTTACTCCCTCCCCAGCGGGTAATGCATGCCGATGGAGGCGATCCGGGTCGAGGGGTTGAGCAAGCGTTATGGGGAGACGCTTGCGGTCGATGGGATTGATTTTTCCGTGCCGGCGGGACGGACGGTCGGGTTGCTTGGCGGCAACGGGGCCGGCAAGAGCACCACGATCGCGATGCTGCTCGGCCTCCTCATTCCGACCGGCGGGCGGGTGTTCGTGCTGGGGTTCGATCTGGCGCGCCAGCGGTTTCGCGCGCTGGCGCGGATGAATTTCTCCTCGCCCTACGTGTCGCTGCCGCAGCGGCTGACGGTGGCGGAGAATTTGCGCGTCTACTGCCATCTCTATGGCGTCGAGCGGGCGGAGGCACGGATCGCGACGCTCGCCGAGGAATTGGGCCTCGGCGAGTTGCTGCATCGTCAGGCGGGACAATTGTCGGCCGGGCAGAAGACGCGGGTGGCGCTGGCGAAATCGCTGATCAACCGGCCGGACGTGCTGCTGCTCGACGAGCCGACCGCCAGTCTCGATCCGGACATGGGGGATTTCGTCCGCAGCTGGCTCGAGCGCTATCGGGCGGAGAGCGGGTGCACCATCCTGCTCGCCTCGCACAACATGACGGAGGTGGCGCGGCTCTGCTCGGACGTGCTGATGCTGAAGCGTGGTCGCATCGTCGATCGGGGGACCCCGGACGAACTGCTGGCGCGCTATGGGCGCGAGGATCTGGAAGACGTGTTCCTGGACATCGCGCGCAATCGGGGCGGCCGGCCGGAGGCGGCGTGAAGGGTTCGGGCCGCCGCATCTGGGGCATGGTGTACCGGCACCTGGCGCTCTATCGCCGGTCCTGGCCGCGCGTGCTGGAGCTCGCCTACTGGCCGACGTTGAACATGCTGATCTGGGGCTTCACGGCGCGGTTCCTGGCGTTGCGCGCGGGCGCGACCATGACCATCGCGGCGGGGGTGCTGCTCGGCGGCGTGCTGCTGTGGGAAGTGGCGCTCAGGAGCCAGATGGGTGTCGCGGTGAGCTTCCTCGAGGAAATCTGGTCGCGGAATCTTGGCCATATCTTCGTGAGCCCGTTGCGCCCGTGGGAGCTGGTCGCGGCCATGCTGGTGATCTCGATGCTGCGGATGGCGACCGGCGTCCTGCCGGCGATCCTGCTCGCCTGGGCGCTCTATGCGTTCGACCTGTTCGCGTTCGGGCCGGTGCTGGTGCTGTTCTTCGTCAACCTGATGGTGATGGGGTGGTGGGTCGCGTTCGGCGTGGTGTCGCTGCTGCTGCGCCATGGCGCCGGGGCGGAGGGCCTCGCCTGGACCGTGCTCTTCGCGCTGACCCCGTTCTCCGCCGTCTATTACCCGGTTTCGGTGCTGCCCGCCGTGGTGCGTCCGATCAGCCTGGCCCTGCCATCCGCGCATGTGTTCGAGGGCATGCGGGCGGTGCTGAACCAGGGGGTGATCCGGTGGGATCAGATCGGCTGGGCGTTCGGCCTCAATGCCCTGTGGATGCTGGCGGCAGGGCTGCTGTTCGCCCGGCAATTCCGCACTGCACGCGTCAGGGGGGCGTTGACCAGCATCGGCGAGTGATCGCAATAAGTATTTCCCCGACGCGAGCAGATCGGTTTAGGCTCAGGCGCTAACACCCTGAGGGGGGACCGATGCTTCGCATCCTGTTCGCAGCCTGCCTGGTGCTGCTGCTGCCGGCGATCGCCCGTGCGCAGGGCCAGCAGCAGGCGACCGTCGATCGCGCGACGCTTGCCGTGCAGGAGATGGGCCGCGACAATCCGGACCAGCTCCGCGCCAATCTCTCCGCGGCACGGGCCGTGATGATCTGCCCGCGCGTCTTCACCGCCGGCTTCATCATCGGCGGCGCCGGGGGCGATTGCGTGCTGCTCGCGCGCGGCGGTGAGGGTTCCTGGTCCGACCCGGCGTTCTACGGGCTCAACACCGGCAGCCTGGGCTTCCAGGCCGGAATCCAGGACAGCGAGATCATCATGTGCATCCTGACCCAGAAGGGGCTCGATGCGGTGATGGACGATCAATTCAAGGTCGGCGCCAATGCCGGCATCGCCGTCGCCTGGATGGGCGCCGGCGTGGAGGGCGCCACCACGGCGGCCACCGGGGCCGACATCGCGGCCTTCGCCCGCTCCCGCGGCCTGTTCGCCGGCGCCTCGATCGCCGGCAGCCTGCTGAGCTCGCGCACCGGCTGGAACGCGGCCTATTACGGCCAGGCGCTCGCGGCGCGACAGATCGTGGTGCAGATGCAGGCGAACAACCCGGGCGCCGATCCGCTGCGCGCGATCCTGATGCAGTGGGGAGCGCCGGCGCCTACGCCGGTCGCCGCCCCTTATCCGGTTGCCGCCTCGGCGCCACCGCCCACCTATACGCCCGCCTCGATGGCGCCGCAGCCGCTGATGCCGGCGCCGACCGGATCGGTGCAGGCGCAGCCCTTGCCGCCGCCGCACCGCTGACGGTCCGCTGACGGTCCGACCGGAAATGCGCCGAGGGGCGCATTTCCAGTCTGCGCGCTTCGCATTTTCCAAACGGACCACCCGGGTCTAAACCCGTCGGCAATGTCCAATGCTGAGCCCTTCTGGCGGCGGAAGCGCCTCGACGCGATGTCGCGCGCCGAGTGGGAGAGCCTATGCGACGGCTGCGGCCGCTGCTGCCTGCACAAGCTGCGTGACGAGGAGACCGACGCGCTGGCCTTCACCAACGTCGCCTGCCGCCTGCTCGATCTCGAGAGCTGCCGCTGCCGCGATTACGCCAAGCGCAAGCTCCGGGTGCCGGATTGCGTCGGGCTCACGCCAAAGGCGCTCGCCGGGATCGACTGGCTGCCGCCCTCCTGCGCCTATCGGCGCCTCGCCGAGGGCAAGGATCTGCTCTGGTGGCACCCGCTGGTCTCCGGCGATCCGGAGACCGTGCATGCGGCCGGGATCTCGGTGCGCGGGCGCGCGGTCAGCGAGCGCCATGCGGGGCCGTTCGAGCACCACATCGTCGAGTGGCCCGGCCGGCTGCCCGCCGCCCGCAAGCCGCGCAGGAAGGAGACGGGAGAATGATGCAGGACGCGATCTATGGCGGCGTGAACGCGGCGGTGCTGACCGCCATGCGCCAGGACCTCTCGATCGATCTCGACCGCATGGCCGCGCATTGCCGCTGGCTGCTCGCGAACGGCTGCAACGGCCTCGGCGTGCTCGGCACCACGGGCGAAGCGAACTCGCTCGGCATGGGCGAGCGGATCGCGCTCATGGAGGGCCTGGCCGAGCGCGGCATCGCGCCGCGCCGGATGCTGCCGGGCTGCGGCACGACGGCGATCCCCGACACGGTGCTGCTGATCGAGAAGGCGGTCTCGCTCGGCTGCCCGGGCGTGCTGCTGCTGCCGCCCTTCTTCTACAAGAACCCGAGCGAGGACGGGCTGTTCGCCTATTTCAGCGAGGTGATCCAGCGCACCCAGGGCCGCGCGAAGATCTATCTCTACCATTTCCCCGCGCAGTCGGCGGTGCCGTTCACCATCCCCCTGCTCGCACGGCTGCTCAAGGCCTATCCGGAGACGGTGAAGGGCATCAAGGACAGCAGCGGCGACTTCGCCAACACGAAATCCTATGTCGACAATTTCGCCCGCGACGGGTTCGAGGTCTATTGCGGCGATGATGGCGCGCTGCACGCGCTGCTGAACGCCGGCGGCGCCGGCTGCATCACCGCGGCCTCGAATGTCGGCTGCGCGATGAATGCGCGGGTCTATGCGAACTGGGACAGCAAGATCGGCGAGGAGGCGCAGGTGACGCTCGCCGCCATCCGCAAGGCGGTGACCTCGGCGGCGCTGATCCCCGGGCTCAAATCGCTGGTCGCGCGCAACACCGGCAATCCGGACTGGAAGCACATCCGCCCGCCGCACATGGCGCTGTCGGCGGAGGCGGAGCGGGCGCTGTTCGCGACCTTCGACGCCTGCGGCGTCACGCTGGCGAAGGCGGCCTGAACCGGCTCTCGAAGAACGCCGCGATTTCGGCCGCCGCGCGCGCGGGGTCCTCGCGATGCGGGAAATGGCCGACGCCCGGGAACATCGCGAGATCGAGATCGGTGAAGCTCTCGCCGAGGCGATCGGTCCAGGCATAGGGGAAGAGCGGATCGTGCTCGGCCCAGCGCACGCAGGTCGGGATCGCGATCGGCGTCAGCGGTGGCGCGTCGCCCTGCATGAGTGCGAGGCGCCCGGCATGGGCGGCGCGGTAATAGGCGAAACCGCCTTCGAGATTGCCCGGGCGGAGGAAATTGTCGGTCCAGGCCTCGAGCAGCTCGTCGAACGCGTCCTTGCGGTGCGCCCAGCGGCGCAGGAAATGGCCGATATAGGCGCGGCAGGAGTTGCGGGTGGCGCCCACCAGATCAGGCGCCATCGTCATCTGGTGGAATGATTGGTACCAGATCTCGTTGAGCCGGTCCGGCGTGCCCATGCGCGCGCCGATGCCGGGATGGACGAAATCGAAGAAGAACAGGCCCAGCCATCGCTCCGGCGCGCGGCGCGCCAGCACCTGCATCACCGCGCCGCCGACATCGTAGCCGACCACGCCCACCTGCCTGTGGCCAAGTGCCTCGAGCACGGCCAGCAGGTCGGCCGCGTGCTGCTCGGCGCCGTATGGCCCGGCAGGCTTGCTGCTCTCGCCGAAGCCGCGGAGATCCGCCGCAATCAGCGTGAAGCGGTCGGCGAGCAGCGCCATCACCGCCTCCCAGGTACGCCAGAATTCCCGCCAGCCATGGATAAGCAGCAGCGGCGGTCCCGCACCGGCGATCGCGACATGGAAGCTGCCGCCATTCGCATCGATGCTGCGGTGCTCAGGCGTCACGCGGTCTGCCCTCCGGGAAGCGGTGCAGGAGATGCAGCATGATGAGCATGGCCGGCAGGGCGGCGAAAATGGTGAGCGCGTAGAAATGCACCCAGCCGAGCCAGGCGGCGAGGAAGCCCGAGAAGCCGCCGATCGTGCGCAGCGCGAGCGCCGCGACCGAGGACAGCAGCGCATACTGCGTCGCGGTGAAGGCAACGGTGCAGAGGCCCGAGAGATAGGTGATGAACGCCGCGTCGGCCATCGATTCGGCGAAGGCCTCGACCACCACCTTGGTGAGCAGGATGCGCACATCGCCATGCGACACCGCGAGCGCGAGGTAGAGCAGCATCGAGGCGGTCTGCGCGAAGCCGGTGGCGATCAGCGCCCGCCCGACGCCATAGCGGGCCACCAGCCAGGCGCCCGTGGCGGCGCCGGCGAGGCTGGCGCCGAGCGAGGGAAAGCCGGTGGCGAGCGCCACGGCGGCGCGATCGAAGCCCATCGAGCGGTAGAAGGGCGGCGCCATGGTGCCGGCCATCGCCTCGCCGAGCTTGAACAGCACGACGAAGGCGAGGATCTCCCAAGCACCGGTGCGGGACAGGAACTCGCGCAGCGGATCGAGCACCGCATGGCGCAGCCGCCGCAGCGCGCCCATCGGCTCCGCGACCAGGCGCGAGGAAGCGGGCTCGCGCGCGACCAGCGTGATCAGCGGCCCGAGCGCCATCAGCACCGCGACCATCAGCAGCGAGCCGTGCCAGCCGAGCCGGCCGGCGAGCCCGATCGCGCCGGCGCCGGCAACCAGCAGCGCGGCGCGATAGCCCCAGACGTAAGCCGCCATCGCCGCGCCCTGCAGCCGCTCGGGAAAGGTCTCGATGCGCCAAGCATCGACGCAGATGTCCTGGCAGGAGGAGAGCAAGGCGACCAGTGCCGCCGCGGTGACGGTTGCAGCGGGCGCGCGCGCGGGGTCGCCAAGCGCGAGCAGCACCGCGGCGAGGATGAGCAGCGGCTGGATCAGCAGTAGCCAGCCGCGCCGCCGTCCGAGCCGGGCAAGCGGCCCGGGCCGGGCGTGGTCGAACAGCGGCGACCACAGGAATTTCAGCGTGTACGCCAGCCCGATATCGGCGGTGAGGCCGATCGCGCCGAGCGAGACCTGCCCCTCGCTCATCCATTGCCGCAGGGTGAAGCCGGAGAGCGGTAGCGGCAGGCCGGCGACGAAGCCGTAGGCCCCCATCACCCAGAGCGCGCGATGGCCCCAGAGCGAGCCGTGCCACGTCACGTCCGCCAGCGCCGGTGCGGCAAGCGCGTCCGCAGCGGGAGGAAGCGGCGGGGAATCCGCCATCGGCGCGGAAAGTGGCCCGGCCTCGCGCGGAAGCCGGGCCGGCCGCCTTACTTGCTGCTGTTGCTGCCCTGCGCGGGCGAGCCGTTCGTGGTCGCGGTGCCGCCGTTCTGCACCCCGCTCGCATTGCCGGAGGACGCACTCGCGGGCTTCACGTGACGGCTGGTGGTGCGATGCGCGCTCGCCGTGTGATGGGTGCTGCTGTGATGCGAGCTGTGATGGTGGGTCGCGCTCGCGGTGGCCGGCATGGTCGCGGCCGGTCGTGCCGGTGCCGGAGTCGCGGCCGGTGCCGGCGTCGCGGCCGGCGCCGGCGTCGTCGTGGTCTGCGCGAACACCGGCACCGCCGCGAACGGCAGGATCAGGGCGGAGGCGAGCAGGACGGAACGAAGGGTTTTCTTACGTCGGGGCATGGGACTCTCCTGAAATGTCGGCGGTCGGGACTCGCAACGCGCGACAGGCGATCACTGATCGCGGTCGACCGAGTGCTGTCAAGCCGCCTCTTCGTGACGGCGCTCGGCACGTTTGCGTGCATGCGGATCGAGATGCCGCTTGCGCAGCCGGATCGCGCCGGGAGTCACTTCGACGAGCTCGTCGTCATCGATGTAGGCGATCGCCTGCTCGAGGCTCATCCGGCGCGGCGGGGTCAGCAGCATCGCGTCGTCCTTGCCGGCGGCGCGGATGTTGGTGAGCTTCTTCTCCTTGATCGGATTGACGTCGAGATCCGATCCGCGCGAGTGCTCGCCGAGGATCATGCCGACATAGACCTTCTCGCCGGGATCGACGAACAGCGCGCCGCGCTCCTGCAGGTAGAACAGCGCGTAGTGCACCGCCTCGCCATCGGCGTTCGAGATCAGGCTGCCGTTGCGCCGCCCCTCGATAGTTCCCTTCCACGGCCCGTATCCGGCGAACAGCCGGTTCATGATGCCGGTGCCGCGGGTGTCGGTCAGGAACTCGCCGTGATAGCCGATCAGCCCGCGGCTCGGCATGCTGAAGGTGAGCCGCACCTTCCCGCCGCCGGATGGGCGCATGTCGCGAAGCTCGCCCTTGCGGCGGCTGATCTTGTCGACGACGACGCCGGAATAGGGCTCGTCGACATCGACCAGCACCTCCTCCATCGGCTCCTCGCGCGCGCCGGTTTCGGGATTCGCTCGCATGAGCACGCGCGGGCGGCCGATCGTCAGCTCGAAGCCTTCGCGCCGCATCGTCTCGATCAGGACGCCGAGCTGCAGTTCGCCGCGGCCGGCCACCTCGAACGCCTCGGTCTCCTGGCTCTCGGTCACCTTGATCGCGACATTGCCCTCGACCTCGCGCAGCAGCCGGTCGCGGATCTGCCGCGACGTCACCTTCTTGCCTTCGCGGCCGCCGAGCGGGCCGTCATTGATGCGGAACGTCATCGCGAGGGTCGGCGGATCGACCGGAATGGCGGGGAGCGGCGCGGCGAGCTCCGGCGCGCCCACCGTGTCCGGCACCGTCGCCTCGGCGAGCCCCGCGACGGCGATGATGTCGCCCGCCTCCGCCTCCTCCACCGCGACGCGGTCGAGACCGCGGAACGACATCAGCTTCGAAAGCCGGCCGGTTTCCACCGCGCTCCCATCGGCGCGCAGCACCTTGAGCGGCATGTTCAGCCGCGCACGCCCGCTTTCGATGCGGCCGGTGAGCACGCGACCCAGGAAATTGTCGTAATCGAGGATGGAGGCGACCATCGCGAACGGCCCCTCCGGATCGACCGCGGGCGCGGGCACATGCCGCAGCACCAGGTCGAACAGGGTGGCAAGATCCTGGCGCGGGCCGTCGAGCGCCGCATCCGCCCAGCCCTGCCGGCCGGAAGCGTAGAGCATCGGGAAATCGAGCTGCGCATCATCGGCATCGAGCGCCGCGAACAGATCGAACACCTCGTTGTGGACCTCGTCCGGCCGCGCATCCGGGCGATCGACCTTGTTGACGACCACGATCGGCCGCAGCCCGCGCGCCAGCGCCTTGCCGACCACGAACTTGGTCTGCGGCAGGACGCCCTCGGCGGCATCCACCAGGACGATCGCGCCGTCGACCATGTTGAGGATGCGCTCCACCTCGCCGCCGAAATCGGCATGGCCTGGCGTGTCGACGATGTTGAGCCGGGAGCCCTTCCACACCACGCTCGTGCATTTCGCGAGGATGGTGATGCCGCGCTCGCGCTCGAGGTCACTGCGGTCGAGCGCCCGCTCCATCACCTGCTGATGCTCACGGAAGCTGCCGGACTGGCGCAGGAGCTGGTCGACCAGCGTGGTCTTGCCATGATCGACATGGGCGATGATGGCGATGTTGCGGATGTTCATGGAAGCGGTCGGCCCCGGCCAGCGACGCGATGTTGCAGCGCACACATAGGCAAAGGGCACCTGCTTTGCGAGCAAAAAGCCGGCATGCCCGTCCCGCGAGGGACGAGCATGCCGGCCGGGAAAGCGCGGGTCGCGGTCGCCGCTACTTCGAGGTGCCCGCCGCACCGCCCGAAGACGTGCCGCCCGCGTTGCTGGCGTTCGAGCCCAGGTTTCCCGAAATGCCGTTCGGGGTGCCCGGAATGCCGCTCGCGTTGCTCGGACCGCCGGTGTCGGCGCTGATCGAGTTCCCGTTCGTCGCGCCGGTCGTCGACAGTGCGTTGCTGCCGGGAGTGGAGCCCGGCATCACGGTCGCGCCGCCTGCCGCCGGCGCCTGGCCGAGGGCCGGCGCGCCGCTCATGCCGGCGCCGCTCATGCCGCCGGACATGCCGGCATTCGAGCCTCCCATCCCTGGCCCGCCGTTCTGGGCACCGTTCTGGGCATAGGCGCTGCTGGACATCGCCCGCGAGATTGCCTGCTGGGTGCCGGCGATATCGTGGCTCGCGAGCGAACGGCGGGCGTCGGCGATCGCCTGGATCATCGGCGCCGAATTGGGTGTGCTGGCGCTCTGCGGCGCGGTGGAACGGTCGAGAGCGCGCGTCTCCGCCCGCTCCAGCGCCTCCTGTGCCTCGCCCGTGCGGTGCCGGTTCAGCGCCCGCTGGGCGACGCCCAGAAGCTGCTCCGGCGTCGCGTTCGCGCCGACCTGCGGCGTCGGCAGGCGCGGCGCGATCACGCTCCGGGTGTCGGCGCGATCGATGTTGCTGGCCTGGGTGGAGGCGGGCTCGGAATTCCCGACCCCGGGGATGTGGCCGGGACGGACCATGCCGGCGGGGCCGCCCGCGGGCACCCCGTTGGTGGCGCCCATCCCGCCGGTACCATTCATGGTGGTCTGGGCAAAAGCCGGGACGCCCATCGCCAGGCCGAGCACCGCGGCGGACGTCAGCAGCGTCTTGCGCATGTCGTTCTCCTCAAATTTCCGGTCGCCGCGTCGTCCGCGGCCTGCAACGGCAACGGCAGGCCCGGCGAGTGGTTGCGCGAGCAATTCGCGCTCACAAGCGGCTGTGAACCCCGCCCCCGAGCCGATCGGGCAGTTCCGCCGGCAGGCGGGCGCCGAACCGGGCGATCACCGAGGCGGCGGCGGCGCTGCCGAGCCGGCCGCACTCGGAGAGCGGGCGGCCGGCGGTCAACCCGGCCAGAAATCCAGCGGCATAGGCGTCTCCGGCGCCCGTCGTGTCGATGACCGTGGCCGGCTCGGCCGCGACCCGGACGCATTTGCCGCCGTGCAGGATGATGCTCCCCTGCTCGCTCCTGGTCAGGCAGGCAAGCGACACCTCCTCGCCGGCCCGGCGCGCCGCATCCGCGAACGCATTCTCCTCGTAGAGGCTGCACACCTCCGCCTCGTTGGCGAACAGGATGTCGACCTCGTGGCGCACCAGTTCGCGGAACGCCTCCCGGTGGCGATCGACGCAGAACGGGTCGGACAGCGACAGCGCCACTTGTCGCCCCGCCCGATGCGCCGCCGCGGCCGCCTGCCGGAACGCCGCCTGCGCCGCCGGCGGATCGAACAGGTAGCCCTCGAGATAGACGACCGAGGAAGCGGCGACGAGCGCCGCGTCGACATCGTCCGGCCCGAAGGCCACGCAGGCGCCGAGATAGGTGTTCATGGTCCGCTGTGCGTCGGGCGTGACCAGGATCAGGCATCGCGCCGTCGGCGCCCCGCCGACCAGGTCCGGCGTCGGAAAATGCACGCCCGACGCCGTGATGTCGCGGCGGAAGGCGCGGCCGAGCTTGTCGTCCGCGACCTTGCCCAGATAGGCGACGCGGGCGCCGAGCCGGGCCGCGATCGCGCAGGTATTCGCCGCCGACCCGCCGCTGCTCTCCTGCCCCGGCGGCATCGCCGCATAGAGCGCCTCGGCCGCCTCGGCCCCGACCAGCGCCATCGCCCCCTTGCGCATGGCGTGTTTCGAGATGAACGCCTCGTCCGCCGCCGCAACCACGTCGACGATGGCATTGCCGATGCCGAGAATGTCGTACTGGGTCATGCCGTCCGCGTCGCAGGTGAATGGGGCCGCGGGGAGTTACCGCAACCGCCCGCGCCTGGCCACTCTCCCATCCCGGTTGTTCGGGCGGGAGGGCCGTGTTAGGCCAGCCGGGCCCGTCGCCCGTGTTTCCAGGCGGGCGAGCATTGCAATGAAACGGGGGTACCCGTGTTCAAACGACGCAAAGCGGACGGAACGCTGGTTACCGAGGGCGAACTGCCCGAGGCCGAGCACCACGCTCCCACCCCGCCCGCTCCCCTCGCGGCGAGGCCGGCCGATGCCGGACTCGGCGTTCCCCCATTCCGTCCAGCACCGTTCAAGGAGGCGCCCGCCATGGGTCGATCGCCGTTCCCCGTCAACCCGTCCGCCCCTCCGCCCGCCCCGTCCAGCAGCGCGATGCCGCGCCCGGGCACGCCGATCGCGCCGGGTGCCACGCCCGCGCGCACGCCCGGCCGCGACCCCGCCGAGCGCCGCATGCTCGTCGTCGGCCGCGGCATCTCCGTCCAAGGCACGGTGCAGGACGCCGAGCGACTCGTGGTCGAAGGCACGGTCGAGGCGACCATGATCCACGCGACCGAGCTCGCCATCTCCCCCGGCGGGATGTTCAAGGGCGAGGTCGAGGTCGAGGACGCCGAGGTCGCCGGCACCATCGACGGCACCCTCACCGCACGCAACAGCCTCACCATCCGCACCACCGGCCGCGTGCTCGGCACCGCCCGCTGCCGCCGTCTGCAAGTCGAAGATGGCGGCCAGATCAGCGGCCGGATGGAAATGATCACCGAACCCTCTCGCCAACCCGAACCCAGCCGCCCCGCCGAGACCGTGAGCTGATGGCGGGATCCTGACGCTCGCTACCCGAGCGTCAGGTGATCGGCCCCCAAATCAATAGCGGCCGGCCTGGGATCGCATCGCCACTCCAGCCCGGGAAATCGCTCGCGAAATATGGGCCGGTGCGCTCGGGCTGACCGCAAACGGTCAGCACGCTCCCGCTTTTTGTTTGGCGAGCAACATCGGCAAGTCGATTCCGGTCTGGCTGATGGTGCTCTGGTGGAGAGATCTGGCGGAAACAACCGTCAGATCTATCCACTCGCTGGTGACTTGGTGGAGCGATTCACCTGGCGCTCAGGTACCGAGCGTCAGGATCGCAGCACGAGCGCGGGCTGACCGACGACGAAACCGCTCTGCCAGCATTCCTGGCCAGTCGAGGTTTCGACACGCAAAGGCCGGGGACTCCGCGGCCTGACTTCGCCGTCCCAACTCCGCCCTGCAACAGATTCTATGCGGCCACCTGGAGCTCGCCGAGATAGGCCTCGCGGATATCGGGGTTCTGCCGCATCTCCTCCGCCGAGCCCGACAGCACCACCTGGCCGGTCTGCAGCACGTAGGCGCGGTGCGCGATCGAGAGCGCCATGTTGGCGTTCTGCTCGACCATGAAGATCGTGACGCCTTGGCGGTTGATCTGCTGGATGGTGTCGAAGGTCTGCTCGACATAGAGCGGCGACAGCCCCATCGACGGCTCGTCCATGCAGATCAGCCGCGGCCGCGCCATCAGCGCCCGGCCGATCGCGACCATCTGCTGCTCGCCGCCGGAGAGCGTGCCGGAGATCTGGCTCCGCCGCTCCTTCACCCGCGGGAACAGCGCATAGACGCGCTCTAGATCGGCGTTGTAGTCCGGCCCCCTCTTGCGCGTGTACGCCCCCATTTCGAGGTTTTCGTAGACGGTCATGCGCGGGAACAGCCGCCGGGCCTCGAGCACCGGCGCGATGCCGCGTCGCACGCGCTCGGCGGTCGACAGCCGCTCGATCGCCTTGCCCTCGTCCAGCACGCTGCCGCGGGTCGGGCGCACCACGCCCATGATCGTCTTCATCGTGGTCGACTTGCCGGAGGCGTTGCCGCCGAGCAGCGACACGATCTCGCCCGCGGCGATCGTGTAGTTCACCTTCTTCAGCACGTGCAGGTCGCCGTAATGCGTGTCGACGTCCTGGAACTGCAGCAGCGGCATCTCAAGCATGGGCGGCACTCCGGCCGAGATAGGCGCGGAGCACCTCCTCGTTCTGGCGAACTTCCTCGGGCCTGCCTTCGGCGATCTTCTCGCCGTGATCGAGCACGATCACCTTGTCGGCGAGGCTGGTGACGACATCAAGCTTGTGCTCGATCAGCAGGATGGTGAGGCCGAGCCGGTTGAGGCTCTTGATCTGCTCGGCGAGCTCGAGGCTCTCGGCGGGATTCATGCCGGCGGTCGGCTCGTCGAGCAGCAGGAGCTTCGGGCGCGAGGCGAGTGCGCGGGCGATCTCGGTGCGGCGGCGATTGGCGTAGGAGAGATGCGCGACGGCCTGCGTGATGCGCGGCGCCAGGCGGTTGCCGAACACGTCGAGGATGTTCAGCACCCATTCGCGCGCCGCCGCTTCCTCCCGCCGCGTGCCGGGCGGGCGGAACACCGCCCGGACCGCGCCCGTGCGCAGCCGCGCGTGCTGGCCGACCAGCACGTTCTCGAGCACCGTCAGGTTGCTGAACAGGCGCAGATTCTGGAACGTGCGCGCGATCCCGCGGACCAGCACCTGGTGCGGCTTGAGGCCGAGGATCTCGTCGCCGCCGAATTTGATGCTGCCGCCGGAGGCGGTGGTGAGGCCGGTGATGACGTTGAACAGCGTCGACTTGCCGGACCCGTTCGGCCCGATCACCGCGACGACCTTGCCGGGCTCCACCGTGATGTCGACCGCATCGAGCGCGACCAGGCCGCCGAAGCGCACGGTGACGCCGCGGACATCGAGCCCGGCCCCCTCGACATTCTCGCCGAGGCTCTTCAGCTTGGTGAACGTGCTGCCGCGCTGCACGACGGCGTGCTGGGCGGCGAAACTCAGCGCCGCCTGCTTGCGGGTCGCCGGAATGAGCCCGCCACGGCGGAACAGCATCATCACCACCAGGATGATGCCGAAGATCAGCTCGATCGCCTGCGTCAGGTCGATCTTCTGCAACCAGCCGACCCCGATCGCCGCGCCGAGCAGGTGCAGCCACTGCGACAGGTCCGCGAGGAACCACGATTGCAGCAGCTGCAGCAGCAGCGCACCGACGACCACGCCCCAGACGCTGCCGAGGCCCCCCAATACCACCATCACCAGGATCATGACGGAGACCGGATAGCCGAACATCTCCGGCGTCGCGGTCTGCAGCTTGGCGACATAGAACGTGCCGGTGGCGCCGGCGAAGGCCGCACCGGTCGCGAAGGCGAGCAGCTTGAAGCGCGTCAGATCGACGCCCATCGTGCTCGCCGCGATCTCGTCCTCGCGGATCGCCATCCAGGCGCGGCCGATGCGCGAGTCGCGCAGCCGGATGCTGACGAAGATCAGCAGCACCACGAGCCCGACCGCGACGTAGTAGTAGGGCGTCGCGTCGACGCCGAAGCTCGTGCCGAACAAATGCGGCGCCTGGATGCCGTTCAGGCCGGCGGCGCCGTTGGTGAGTGACGCCCAGTTGCGCACCACGATCGGGACGATCTCGCCGAAGCCGAGCGTGACGATGGCGAGGTAATCGCCGCGCAGGCGGAGCGTCGGCGCACCGAAGAGCACGCCGAAGAACGCGGCGAACAGTGCCGAGACCGGCAGCATGATCCAGAACGAGACGGTGAAATGCACGACGTCCATGCCGGGCGCCTGCATGTGCTGCACCAGGCCGAGCGTGGCGAAGGGCTGCCAGAACGGGCTCCAGGGCGGCTCCACCTGAAACGAGGTCAGGACCCCGTAGGCATAGGCGCCGATCGCAAAGAACGCGGCGTAGCCGAGATCGAGCAACCCGGCGAAGCCGACCACGATGTTGAGCCCGAGCGCGAGCACCGCATAGGAGTAGGCGTTGGCCATGCTGTCGGTGTTCGCGTCGTTGAGCCCCAGCGGCAGGAGCAACGCGACCGCGAGCAGGATCAGCATCCCGGTCGTGCGGCGATGCGCGGACGGGATCCAGAAGAAGAAGCGGTCCCAGAACGAGAGGACGCGCTCCGGATTGCCGGCATCGCCCGCGCCCGGCGCGGCCACCGTGTCGGCCGTATCGGCCGCGACCGCGGCCTTCTCCGTCACCTGGCTCACGACTTGGTCGGCGCCATGCGCCCGAACAGGCCGGAGGGACGGAACACCAGCACCAGGACCAGCAGCGAGAAGATGATCACGTCGGTCCAGGCAACCGCGATGAATTGCCCGCCCAGCGTCTCGATCAGTCCGATGATGACCCCTCCCACCATCGCGCCCACGATGTTGCCGATGCCGCCCAGCACCGCCGCGGTGAAGGCGCGCAGCCCGGCGGTGAAGCCGATGATGAAGCTCGTGAAGTTATAGTAGAGCCCGAAGATCAGCCCGCCCGCGCCGGCCAGCGCCGAGCCCAGGAAGAACGCCATGATGACGACGCGGTCGACCTCGACACCCATCATCCGCGCCGCCTCCGGGTCCTGCGCCGTCGCCCGCATCGCCTTGCCCATCTTCGAGTTCTGCACGAAGAGCTGCAGCGCCGCCATCAGCACGAACGACACCACCCAGATGAGCACCTCGCGCAGCCGCAGCACGGCATCGCCGAAATGCCAGATGATCGGCGGCAACGGGTTCGGGAAGTTCTTCGAATCGGCCCCGGCCGTCAGCAGGATGATGTTGAACAGGATGTAGGAGACGCCGATCGTGGTGATCATCGCCGCCGGCCCCTTCACGTTGCGCAGCGGCCGCAGCGAGAAGCGTTCGATCACTACGCCGAGCACGCCCGAGGCGATCATTGTCACCCCGAACGCCACCAGCAGCACGCCGACCAGCGGCAGCCCGATGAGCGTGGTGCCCTGGCCGCTGAACCCCATCGCCTGCAGGGTCCACATGCCGATGAAGCTGCCGACCATGAAGACGTTGAAATGGGCGAAGTTGATGAGTTCGAGGATACCGTAGACGAGGGTGAAACCGAGCGCGAGCAGCGCATACATCGCGCCGAGGCTCAGCCCGTTGATCACCTGCTGGAGCAGCAGGTCGAAGGTTGTCATGCGCTGGGTTTCGCTCTCATGTGCACCACTCCCCCTGCCGCGGCTTGCGGCAGGGGGAGTGTCTCGATCACGATGGGTGGTCCGGCTGCGATCAGGCGGCCGGAGCGGTTCCGACGTATTTGAACTGATCCATGCTGTCGGCCGGAATGTTCTTGTCCTGGGTGATGCGGAACACGCTGATCGTCTTGTCGACAAGGTCTCCGTTCTGGTCGAAGGCGATCGGCCCCTGCAGGGTGTTCACCTTCACGTTCTGGATCGCGTCGCGCACATTGTTGCGGTTCGGCGTCTTGCCGGACGCCACCACCGCCTTGATCGCGGCCTCGATCACCAGCGCGGCGTCATAGGCGGTGACCGCGTAGTCATCGGGATCGACCTTGTACTTGGCCTTGTACTGCTTCACCCAGCTGCTCATCTTCTTGTCTTCGGTGACGTGCGGCGAGGCGACCGTCGCATACCAGCCCTCGTTCGCCGGATAGCCGACCGCGGTCAGCATCTCCGGCCCCTGCACGCCGTCGCCGCCGCCCTTGATCATCTTCGGGACGATGTCATAGGCCTGCTTGGCGAGCTTCACGCCGGCCTGCAGCACGCCGCCGTAGTAGAGCGCGTCGGGATTGAGCGACTTGATCTTGGTGAGGATCGCCGTGTAATCGGCGGCCTTCGGATCGAGCCGGTCGCGGCCGAGGATCTTGATCCCCTTCTTCTCCGCCTGCGCCTGGAACGCATCCGCGAGTCCCACGCCATAGGCGCCGCTGTCGTCGAGGATGTAGACGGTTTTCACGTGCAGCTGGTCGGCGTAGTAGTTCGCCATGTACGGGCCCTGATAGGCGTCGGTGGCGACGGTGCGGAAGTAGATCGCCTTGCCTTCCGGCTTGTATTGCGCGGCGAATTTCGGATCGGTGATGTCGGGATTGGTGGAAGAGGGCGTGATCGTGGCGAGGTCGCCCTCGCTCAGGATCGGCGCCATCGCCTTGCCGGCGCCGCTCATCTGCGGCCCGATCGCCGCCACCACCTGCTTGTCGGAGACCATCTTGCGCGCGTTGGTCGCCGCCTGCGCCGGATCGTACTGGCCGGAGGTCGCGGTGCCGTCGTCATACGGAACCGCCTCGATCTTCCAGCCGCTGATGCCGCCCTTGGCGTTGATCTCGTCGAACGCCATCAGCGCCCCATATTCGACCCGCTTCGCCAATTCCGCGTCGGCGCCGGTCAGTGACAGGTCGAGGCCCACCTTCACCACCTTCTCGGCGGCAAGTGCACCCGGCCCACCCACTCCGCCGATGGCGGCCACCGTGGCGGCGCCGAACAGAACGCGGGCCGTGTCGCGACGTGTAATCATTCCTGTATGCCCTCCCCGAGCATGGCTTTCATGCGGATTTAGCAGAACTTCATGGGGACTGCGCAATCCCCGTAACAATCGCCGCGATTAAAAAATTTGTCGCCCCTCCTCCACCTCCGGGCGATTGCCCTCCGGCTCGGCGCTGCCAGGCTGCTCGACGGGGCGGAGCTCGCCCTCTCGGCGGGCGACCGCCTCGCCCTGGTCGGGCGCAACGGCTCGGGCAAGAGCACCCTGCTGCGGATCGCCGCCGGCGAGCTCGTGCCCGATGCCGGCACGCCGCTTCCTGCAGCCGGGGGCGACGCTCCGCTTCCTGCCGCAGGAGCCGGATGCCAGCGGGTTTGCCACGGTTGCCGCCTATGTCGCATCCGGTCTCGGTCCCGGCGATGACCCGCACCGCACGCAGCGCCTGCTCGAGCGGCTCGGCCTCAGCGGGGAGGAAGCCCCGGCGCGGCTCTCGGGCGGCGAGCTGCGCCGGGCCGCCCTGGTCCGCGCGCTCGCCCCTTCGCCCGACCTGCTGCTGCTCGACGAGCCGACCAACCATCTCGACCTGCCGGCGATCGAATGGCTCGAGGAGGAGCTTGCCGCGCTTGATTGCGGCCTGCTGCTGATCAGCCATGACCGAAGGCTGCTCGCCCGCCTGGCGCGGGCGGTGATCTGGCTCGAGGACGGGATCACGCGCCGGCTCGACCAGGGCTTCGACGCCTTCGAGCCCTGGCGCGATGCGGTCCTGGAGGCGGAGGCGGCGGAGTCGCACCGGCTCGCCCGCCGCGTCGCCCGCGAGGAGGACTGGCTGCGCTATGGCGTCACCGCGCGCCGGCGGCGCAACCAGCGCCGCCTCGCCGAGCTGCGGGACCTGCGCGAGCGCCGGCGAACCGAGCGGCGGGACGGCGGCGCACTCCGCCTCGCCGCCCAGACGGCGGCGCTCTCCGGCCGCCAGGTGATCGTCGCCGAAGGGGTGACCAAAGCCTGGAACGGCCGGGCGGTGGTGCGCGATTTCGCTGCCCGCATCCTGCGTGGCGACCGGATCGGGATCGTCGGCGCAAACGGTGCCGGCAAGACGACGCTGCTCCGGCTGCTCACCGGCGCGCTGCCGCCCGACCTCGGCGCAGTGCGGCTCGGCGCCAATCTCGCGACGGTGGCGCTCGACCAGATGCGGGCGACGCTCGATCCCGCCCGCACGCTGGCCGACACGCTGACCGGAGGTGCCGGCGACATCGTCACCGTGGGGACCGACCGACGGCACGTTGTCTCCGCCATGAAGGATTTCCTGTTCCGTCCGGAGCAGGCGCGCACCCCGGTCGGCACGCTCTCCGGTGGCGAGCGCGGCCGGCTGATGCTCGCGATCGCCCTCGCCCGGCCATCGAACCTCCTGGTGCTCGACGAGCCGACCAACGATCTCGACCTCGAGACGCTCGACCTGCTGCAGGAAATGCTGGCGGAATATGCCGGCACGGTGCTGCTGGTCAGCCACGATCGCGACTTTCTCGACCGCGTGGCCACGGCGACGATCGCCGCCGAGGGCGACGGTCGCTGGACCCTCTATGCGGGCGGTTACAGCGACATGCTGGCCCAGCGCCCGCCGCCGGCGGCGCCGCAGGGCGCCCCCTCGCCGCGTCGTGCCTCGCCGCGTCGTGCACCGCCCTTGGCCGCACCCCGCCCGGCCGCCGGCAGGCTCAGCTTCAAGGACCGGCACGCGCTGCAAATCCTGCCGGGCCAGATCGACGCCCTCGCCGCCGAGATCGCCCGGTTGCAGGCGGAGCTCGCCGATCCCGACCTCTACGCCCGCGACGCGGCCCAATTCGCCGCCGCCGGGACGGCGCTCGCGCGGGCGGAAGCCGCTTTGCTCGCAACCGAGGAGCGCTGGCTCACCCTCGAAATGCGGCGCGAGGAACTGGAAGGATGATTGCCGGACGAAGGCGCGCCTCGAGGCGAGCTCGTCTCGCGATCCGCAACCACCGCTAGAAGTCCCTTGCCCCGGCTGCCGCGGAGATCGTTATGTTGGACGCAACGGGAGACACCCATGGCAGAAATGCGCAAAGCGGCCGTCCGGCTCATCCTGCTTGCGACGGCAGCGCTCCCGCTCGGCGCCTGTCCGGGTCCGCTGGTCGGTCCTGCCGCGTTGATCCGCTAGCAGCAGATCGGCGCCTGCAACGGGACGGGCGACATCAATGCCGGGCCGAACGCCGCCTTCGTCATCTTCCAGATCGACAGCATCGACAACACGCAGACCGGCACGACCTTCGCCTTCGATCCGACCAAGCTCTTCGTGACCGGGCCGACGCGGGAATACATCGATCCCAATCTCGGTGCCGCACACATCGTCATCGGCAGCCGACAGGTGCAGCCGCGCAGCATCGCCGCCGGCCAGCAGGCGAGCTTCCC
Source organism: uncultured Alphaproteobacteria bacterium (assembly GCA_963822815.1). Classification (GTDB taxonomy): domain Bacteria; phylum Pseudomonadota; class Alphaproteobacteria; order Acetobacterales; family Acetobacteraceae; genus CAWGJC01. The sequence goes on along the minus strand of CAWGJC010000005.1, from coordinate 753,048 downwards.
GCCGGCCTCCCTCGGCATGCTCGTCGCCGCCACCGTCAATCCGAACGGCGCCGCCGAGGCCAACCAGACCAACTACTTCCTGAACTACAACACCGGCTCCGGCGACCCGCCGGTGATCGGCGTCAAGCTCGACGGCCAGCGGGTAGTGTCTCAGTTTGAATTTTCCGCCGCCAGCGCGGCCCGCTTGGCCTTCGTCATGTAGGGGCCGCGCTTGGCCGGCGGCTCTGCCCGAGCATCCATCAGCGCCACCACATCCTCCATGCTCCAAAGCCGATCGGACAGGCCGGCAGCCATCGCGGGGGCGACGCGAAGCGTCTTGTGAATGCGGACGAAATTATACCAGACGGTATAGAGCGAAACCATGTGGTGGTGCGGCAGGGCGCGCTTGCTGAAAGCGTTCGTCAGTCGCGTGAACCGGCGCATCTGCATCCGCATCGTGAGGTTCTGGCGCTCGACATAGGACGTGGAGACGTGCGCCGGATCGGGGCGGCCTTCCACGCGGGTTTTCTTGATCCCGGTGCAGTCTGCCGGGCTGTAGCGGCCCGGCGGATGCGGCGCCTCTCCGTAGAGCTTCACGAGCTGGGCGTAATCCACATCGGCGCCGAACGCGCCCTCTACGGCGTCCAGATACGCTTTGTGCCCGTCCGTGGTGAGTTGCACGCGGGTTGCCAGCCGGGCGGCCACATCGCCCATGAAAGCCTCCGCATATTCGGCGTCGCGCCCGCCTACGAGGTAGCTGATGATGAGCTTGCTTTCGGCGTCCAAGGCCGTCCATGTCCAGATATCGCCGGCTCCCTCGGGTGCGGCCTTGGCGGTCGCGACGTTCTTTTGCTTGGTGTAGGTGAACGACCAGATTTCATCGCACTGCACGCGCTTGGCCTTCACGCCACGAACGGCTTCTTCATGGAAAGCCTCGCACGCCTCGCCGGCATCGGCCAAAAGCTTTGCCACGGTGTTGATCGACACGTCCGCCACACGAGAGATCGACCGCATGGACGATCCCTCGCAGAGCATCGAAAGGATTTGGACGCGCTTGGCAACAGGAAGCTTGTTCATGCCGGGCATGATATGAACTTCCGTGCTTAGCGTCAAGGAAATATGTTCAAACTAAACCACTTTAAGCTTAGCGCGCGAACGCTGCGCCTCGCCGATTTTGCCTCCATCAACGCTGAGCATGGGGGTCAGCATGAACAAGAGGTTTTCTAATTCCTGCACCGGCAGCGCCAAGGCATCAGCGATGTCGTATTTGCCAATGCCCTCGCGGCGCAAAGCTTCCATTACCTTCGGCCAAACAATCGACATCTCGCGCGGTATCTCGGTTCCTGAGGGTTCTGCTTGGCGGAAGCCGCGTTGAGAGATTTGGATACAGAGGTCGCGATATTGCCAAGGTGTGGTGACACCGAGCTTGTGCAGCCAAAAATTCAGCGCCGCCACTGAAACACCCCACCGCTTTTTTTGGCTGATGATCTGATCCAATGAATATACCCGTGGCAGCGTAGCAAGCACGTCCGCTCTCGGCATTAGAAACGACAGAGCGAACCGCTGCGCTTCATATTCAGCGGCTCGACCGCCAGGGCCACCGTGCTTGTGGAGTGCGAGATGGGCTAGCTCATGTGCGGCATCCATCCGGCTATGCTCGGCGGTTTTAAGGGTGTTCAAAAACACATAAGGAGCATCCCTCCGCCATACCGAAAACGCGTCCACAGCCCGCGTATTCTCGGCCAAAGAGAAAACGCGAACGCCTTTCGCCTCTAACAAATGGACCATGTTGCGGATTGGCCGCTCACCGACAACCCACGTTTCCCTAAGCGCCCGCGCTGCCACGTCAGGCTCTTCTCCAGCAAGGTCGGGGATATCTGTGCTAGGCAGATGAAAGCGCCGCCTAATCCAATCATCCAGGCAGAATGCAAACGCGCCAGCGGCTAGAGCAGCATCACGGTCACGCGCCGGCAGGTCAGACATTGAACGGAAGCTAGCATTGTCAGGCGGCTCGTCCGGCGTATCGGCGAAGAAGAACTCCTGTGGAAAGGCAAGCAGTTTGGAAATCACCGCAAGCCCCTCCTCGGACGGAGTGGTCTCACCGGCCTCATAACGTCGGATCGTGTTCTCATTGACCATCAGGGCAGCAGCAAGCTCCCGTTTCGTCCGGCCTCGCCGAACACGGGCTAGCCTAAACCGATCGGGGTTGAACATTTTACGGCTTGCGGTGGATTTCGATCGGGAACTCTGGGCTGAGGCCATCGTCACCTGTATCCGGCGGTGCAATCTCCACTGCACCTAACGGCGGCGCGCCATCGCCGATCAAGATGATACGCTCCTCCCACTTCACGGCGAAACCACGCTTAAAAGCGGTGGCCTGCGACAGTTCGGCCCGTACGGTGTCACCGTCTACAAAGACGCAGAGACCCCAGGTCGCATACTTCGCGGCCTTTTCCATCCTCACGCGTCGGGCTTGCTCCTCGCGGAAGCCGGCGATGTCAAATACGAGCTGTTGATTTTCGAGTGCCGCTTCGCGTGAGCGCGGCCCCTTCCTAGCGACGTTGAAGGGAGCCCCAGGAACGCAACCGGTGCCTTTTGTGGAGTTCACCACCACAACGCGCACCATGCGGTCATGATTAACAATGACCGAGAAAGTGTCTGTGTCGTCTTTTTCCCATCCGAGTGGGCGCAGCAATTCCCTCAGCCGCCGGGTGCCCATCCGCCAGCCATCCCACAGCGAGCAGCAGGCGGGTCGTTTTCTGTGCAACCAGCATGCGCCGCGACGATGGCTCGAACGGCGCCGAGTAGCAGCTCTGGGGTTAGGTCGAGGGACGATAGCCGCTGGCGCACGTCATATGAAAGAACCCGAACCGTGGTAGGCACCGGACACCCCTGTAGAGTTTTGCCTCCTCATTTGTGGCGGCAAAACTCTACAGGGGTCAAGCCCTATCTTTCCCGCTCCAGCGCTTTTCGGCCGCTTTGCGAGCGATTTCGGCGCGCCGCTCCGGCGTCATCGCCTTCGCCCTCGCCGCCCCGCCAAGCTTCCCAAGCTGCGCCGCCGCGCTAGCCGTCGCCTCGCGTTCGTCCTCTTCCTCGCCGGTTGCGATCCGCATGACCTTCACGGCCGCGCCGATCACGTCGGCGGGGCGCTTCTCGCCTCGGGGGCCTTTCGGCATCAGATCTGCCCCTTCATAGCTTCGAAGGTCCTCACGGCCGTTTTGTTGAACTCAACCGCCTCCTGCTCTGTGGCGTGAAAGCCACTTGCGGCTCTTCGCCAGGAAGAAAGAGCACAAAGATGAAAGGCAGCCCCGAAATCGGGGGAGTATAAACTGCCATGGTGATCGTAGACTCTTGCTCGCTCATGCATGCCTCCATGCTTTCCGCTAAGCATATAGGCGGCGGCAAGCAATGGCGAGTAGGCTGTCAAAATTCAAACTGAGACACTACCGGCCAGCGGCCGGCCTGGCCCAACCCGTCCAATTGCGGCGCGATCGATCTCAATATCGGCAACAACGCCTATCTCGGCCACTACGGCGGAGCGACCTCGCCCACCACCATCTCGAGCTACGCGATCGATCCCGGAAGCGGCGCCATCACGCTACAGAACGCCGACGCGCCGGCCGGGGCCGATCCGGGCGGCGGCTTCGTCTACACGGCGAACGGCGACGAATTGATCTCCGCCTTCACCGTGACCAACACCGGCGCGCTCACCGCCGTCACCAACAATGCGAAGACCGGCTTCTATCCAACCTCGATCGTGGCCGATTTCGACCGGACGCTTCGTCTATGTGAGCAGCCTCGACAACACCGTAAGGGGCTACGCGATCGCCTTCCCGAACGGCGCGCTCACCGCCCTGCCGAACCCGGCGATATCGAATGCGCAGCCGATCACGCTCGGCGTCACCGGGACGATCAAGTGACCGTCCCGGCCTGACGGCGATCGTTAGCCTCCGATCGCCCTGACCACAGTCAGGGCGATTCGGGTCTACGCGGCGGAGCGACGCTCGGCGGCGAACTCCGCCTCGATCGCCTGCAGCCCCTGCACGACCGCGCGGATCGCCTCGTGCTGCGCTTCCGGCAGGTTCGAGACCAGCGGCAGGATCGGGCCCATGTCGGCGATGCCCGAAAGCGTCACCGCCGCATGCAGCACCGCAATGCCGCCCAGGCGCGCGCGCACCTGCTCGAAGGCGAGGAACGGCGCGCGGATGCGCTCGGCCTCTTCGGTGCTGCCCGACTTGTAGGCCCGCAGCAGCGCCATCGAGGCCGAGGGCGCGATGCACACGCCGCCGGAGGTGAAGCCCGCGAGCCGGAACGGCCCGCCGAGATGCGCAGGGAGCGGCGTTTCGCCCATGCCGGAATCGATCGTGTCGGCGCCGATCGCCGCGATCAGGGAGGCGAGATAGGGGTCCTCTTCCGGCTTGCCGCGCTCGACGGCGTATTTGACGAAGCGCACCACGCCGTCGCGCACCAGTCGCGCCAGCCGGTCCGGCTCGATATAGGCGTCGCGCTTCACGTACATCACCACGCCGAAGCCCAGCGCCTGCACGACCTCACGGAGGCCACGCTCGATGCCGGCGGAGTTGGCCGGGAAGCCGGTCGGCAGCACCATCACGTCGCGGATGCGGCTTGCGCGCAGGATCGGCGCCTGGTCCAGCATCTTGCCGAAATCCGGCCCGATCGACGGCACCACCCCGGTCTGCGGCCCGGTGCCGTTCGCGAGGATGTCGAGCATCGCGCGGAACCGGCCGAGGTCGATGTGGTAGAAATTCGCGTTCCCGCCATAGAGCAGGATGGCGACGCCGCCCGCCTCGATGTGGCGGATCAGCGCCTGGTTCGCCGCCGGATTGACCGTGAGATCGTCGTTGAGCGCCATCGGCGGCACCGCGACGACGGAGCGGGCGTAATCGTGCTTGGTGAGGGGCTGGTTTCGCATGGGTCGTGATCCCTGGAGCAATATCGGCCTGACCGGAATTGCGAAGCGATTCCAGGCCGATGGAATTGCTCGCGAAATATGAGCTGGAGCGGTTCCAGTCCGAGTGGAACCGCTCTAGTGAATCTCGGGCTCGGGGACGCGCGCGACGACCTGCAGGAAGTCGAGGTCGCAGCCTGTGTCCGCCTGACCGATATGCTGCGCGAACATCGCGCCGTAGCCGCGCTGGTAGCGCGGTTCCGGCTGCTCGCCACGCCGCGTGCCTTCGCGCAAGCTCATCCTCGCTCACATCGAGATGCAGCCGCCGCGTGGCCACGTCGAGCTCGATCATGTCGCCCGTCCGCACCAGCGCGAGCGGACCGCCGACGAAGGCCTCCGGCGCGACATGCAGGATGCAGGCGCCGTAGCTGGTGCCGCTCATCCTTGCATCCGAGATGCGCACCATGTCGCGCACGCCCGCACTCACGAGCTTCTTCGGGATCGGCAGCATGCCCCATTCCGGCATGCCCGGCCCGCCCTGCGGCCCGGCATTCTGCAGCACCAGCACGTGATCCGGCGTCACGTCGAGATCGTCGCGCTCGGTCGCCGCCGCCATTTCGTCATAGCTCGCGAAGACAAGCGCCGGGCCGCGATGGCGGAGCAGGCGCGGTTCGGCGGCGGAGGGCTTCATCACCGCCCCGCCGGGGCAGAGATTGCCGCGCAGGATCGCGATCCCCTCGGCCGCGGAGACCGGATTGTCGAGCGGCCGGATCACGTCCTCGTTCCACACGCGGCAGCCGGCGAGCGTCTCGCCGAGCGTCTTTCCGAGCACGTTCCTCTGTCCGAGATCGAGCCGGTCGGTGACACGGGTGAGCAGCGCCGGCAGGCCGCCCGCATAATAGAAATCCTCCATCAGATATTTGCCCGACGGGCGGACATTGGCGAGCACCGGGACACCACGCGAGAGCTCGTCGAAGCGTTCGAGCACGAGCTCGACCCCGGCACGCCGCGCGATCGCGACCAGGTGGATCATGGCGTTGGTCGAGCCGGCGAGTGCCGCGCTCGCGACGATCGCATTGTCGAACGCGCCCGCGGTCAGGATGTCGCGCGGGCGCAGATCCTCCCACACCATCCCGACGATGCGCCGTCCGCAGGCAGCCGCCATGCGCGGGTGGTGCGCATCGGGGGCCGGGATGGACGAGGAACCGGGCAGCGCCATGCCGAGCACCTCGGTGAGCGCCGTCATCGTCGAGGCCGTGCCCATCGTCATGCACACGCCGTCGGAACGGGCGATGCCGGCCTCCATCTCGCCCCAATCGGCGGTGCTGATGTTGCCGGCGCGCTTCTCGTCCCAGTATTTCCAGATATCGCTGCCGGAGCCGAGGATCTGGCCGCGCCAGTTCCCGCGCAGCATCGGCCCGGCCGGCATGAAGACCGCGGGGATATCGGCGCTGATCGCGCCCATCAGCGTCGCCGGGGTCGTCTTGTCGCAGCCGCCCATCAGCACCGCGCCGTCGATCGGCTGCGATCGCAGGTTCTCCTCCACCTCCATCGCGAGCAGATTGCGGTAGAGCATCGAGGACGGCTTCACGAAGTTCTCCGGCAGCGCCATCACCGGGATCTCGACCGGGAAGCCGCCGGCCTCCAGCACGCCGCGCTTCACATCCTCGACGCGGGCGCGGAAATGCTGGTGGCAATGGGCAAGCCCGCTCCAGGTATTGACGATCGCGATCACCGGCTTGCCGGCGAAATCCTCGGGCGCCAGGCCCATCTGCTTCATGCGCGAGCGATGGCCGAATGAGCGGAGGTCCTCGACGCCGAACCAGCGATGGCTGCGCAGCTCGGACGGCCCCTGCGGGCGCTGGCGGTTGCTCATGGTATTTCTCTCAAGCAGCGGCCTCGCGCTTGGCGCGCGTGACGATCTGTGTCGGGTTGACGAAGCGGAGCGCGAGCAGCAGCCAGATCAGCGTCGTCACCATGTAGATGACGGCCATAGCGTTGATCGATTGCTGCGAGCGGACGCCGGCGGCGAACACCGAATAGTAGAGCGCCACGACCAGCGTCTGGCTCCCCGGCCCGGCGGTCAGGAAGGAGAGCTCGAACATCGCGATCGTGCGCACGAGCACGAGCAGCAGCGCGGCCAGGATGCCGGGTGTCAGCAGCGGCACCAGCACGTGGCGGAACAGCGCGAAGGTTCCGGCGCCGAACACCCGCGCGGCGCTCTCCATGCGCGGGTCGATCTGCTCGATGAACGGCATCATCACGAACACGACGAAGGGCACGGTCGGCACGAGATTGGCGAGGATCACGCCCCAGATCGTGCCGGCAAGCCCGGCGCGGTAGAGCACGGTCGCGAGCGGGATGCCGTAGGTCATCGTCGGCACCAGCATCGGCAGCAGGAACAGCAGCACGACGATCTGCTTGCCCGGGAAATTGCGCCGCGCCAGCGCATAGGCCGCCGGCACGCCGAGCACGCCGGCGATCAGCACGACGGCGGCGACCACCTCGAAGGTGACGATCAGCACGTCCTCGAGCTGGAACTCGTCCCACGCGTCGCTGAACCAGGAGAGCGTGTAGCCTTCGGGCAGCCAGGTGCCGAGCCAGCGATGTGCGAACGCCTCCAGCAGCACGGTCGCGACCATCGCGACCAGGTTGACGACAAAGAAGATGGTCACCGCCCAGATGGCGGTCGCCCAGAGTTTCTCGCCGAGATCGCTCCCGCTTGCCTTGGCGTCGCCCGTCATCCCTTGCCGCCTCCCGCCGGGCCGCGATAGAGCACGCCGCGCAGGGCCAGGATCGCGGCGACGATTACCACCTGCACCAGCCCCATCAGCATCGCGATCGCGGAGGCCATCGAATAATCGTACTGCTCGAACGCTGCCGTATAGGCCGCGATCGAGATCACCCGCGTGGTGCCGGCGGGCTGCCCCAGCATCACCGCCGAGGGAAACACCGCGAAGGCCTGCACGAAGGAGAGGCAGAAGGTGATCGCGAGCCCCGGGATCAGCAGCGGCAGCAGGATGTGCCAGAACCGCTCGCGCCGCCGAGCGCCGAGCATCGCGCCGGCCTGCTCGAGCGACGGGTCGATGCCGGTGACGTAGGAGAGCGTGAGCAGGAAAGTGAACGGGAAGCCCGATATCACCAGGGAGAAGAACACGCCCCAGTAATTGTGCACCAGCAGGATCGGACGCCGCACGAGATGCAGATCGAGCAGCAACCGGTTCACCCAGCCCTGCGGCCCGAGATAGTTGAGCAGGCCCTCGGCGATCAGCACCGTGCCGAGCGTCACCGGGATCACGAGGATCGTGGTCAGCAGGCGCTGCCGCCGCATCAGCCGCACGCGCATCGCGATCGGGATCGAGAAGGCGACGTTGAGCAGCGTTGCCGGCACCGAGATCCAGAGCGTGGTGCCGATCGTGTGCCAGAGGAACGGGTCGGCGAAGAACCTTGCATAATTGTCGAGCCAACCGCCGGCCTTCGGCGCGAAGGAGAGCCCGAGCCCGTAGAGGAACGGATAGACGAACAGCGCGATCACCAGCAGCAGCGCCGGCAGCACCAGCACCGTGGTGCCGTCGAACCCTTTCTGCGCGAGGCGCAGCCGCAGCGGCACGCGATGCTCCGTCGGGCGCGCGGCGGCAAGGCTCGCGCTCATGCCGCGTACACCAGCACGCGGGCGGGATCGGCGCCGAGCCGGATCGCCTCCCCCGCCACGGCGCGCGCCTCCGAGCGGAAGAACAGCTCCGTCCCGTCCTCGGCGCGCGCGGTGCCGTAGAACTCCCGGCCGCGGTATTCCGCGGTCTCCACGCGCGCCGGAATCGGCGCATCCGCCGATGGCACGAGGTCCTCCGGCCGGATCGCGGCGATGGCGGTGCCACGCACGGTCGCATCCACCGTCGTCGCCGCCAGCGTCGCATTGCCGAAGGCGAAGGCGGCGCTGCCGTTCGCGCCCGCGACGGTGCCGCGCAGGAGGTTGCGGTAGCCCATGAACTCGGCGACATCGGGATGCGCCGGGCGCGCGTAGAGCTCCTCCGGCGTGCCGACCTGGCGCACCTTTCCGTCGCGCAGCACGACGATGCGGTCGGCGAGCGACAGCGCCTCGTCCTGGTCGTGCGTCACGTAGATCGTGGAGGAGCCCAGCGCATTGTGGATGCGGCGGATCTCCGCGCGCATCTCCAGGCGGAGCTTCGCGTCGAGATTGGAAAGCGGCTCGTCCATGAGCACGAGCGGCGGCTCGACCACGATCGCGCGGGCGATCGCGACGCGCTGCTGCTGTCCGCCCGAGATCTGACCCGGCAGCTTGTCGGCGTGCTCGCGAAGCCGCACCATGGCCAGCGCCTCGTCCACCTTGCGCTCGATCTCCGCCCGCGGCCGCTTCTGCATCCGCAGCCCGAAGCCGATGTTGCGGCGGATGTTCATGTGCGGAAACAGCGCGTAGTTCTGGAACACCATGCCAAACCCGCGCGCCTCCGGCCGCAGCACGTCGAGCCTGGTCCGGTCGAGCCAGATGCTGCCGCCGGTGAGCGGCAGCAGCCCCGCCAGGCAGTTGAGCGCGGTCGACTTGCCGCAGCCGGACGGCCCGAGCAGGGCGATGAACTCGCCCCGCGCGACGGTGAGCGTGACCTCATGCAGCGCGTTGAGGGCGCCGAAGGCGCGGCTCACACCCTCCAGCCGGAGCTCGCGGAAGTCGCGGGAGACGATCGCCACCGATCAGCCCTTGCGCTTGGCGCCGATCTGCTGGTCCCAGCGCTGGAACGCATAGACCAGGTTGGCGGCGGAGAGCGGCAGCTCGACCGGCACGTCGGCGATCAGCTTGGCATAGGCGGCGCGCCCGTATTCCTTGATGGCGTCCTGGCTCTCCTGCGGCGCCATCGTGATCGGCACGTCGGCGACCGCCGGGCCCGGATAGAAATAGCCTTTGTCGTAGGTGTAGGCCTGCGCCGGCTTGGTGAGCAGGAACGACATCAGCTCGAGCAGCACGGTCAGCCGCTCCGGCGCAATGCCCTTCGGCACGCACATGTAATGCGCGTCGCCCACCCAGCGGAAATTGTCGAGCGCGAACACCTCGGCGCTCTTCGGCACCACGCCGAGCACGCGCGGATTGATGTCCCAGCCGGTGGTGGTCGCGATCATGTCGCGGGTGCCCTGGCCGAATTCCTGCATCGTCGCGCCGGTGCCGGAGGGATAATACTCGATATTCTCGCCCAGCGCCGCGAGATAGGCCCAGGTCTTGTCCCAGCCGTTCTTCGGATCCTTCGGGTCCTTGTCGCCGAGCAGATAGGGCAGGCCCATGATGAGGGTGCGGCCGGGACCGGAATTGGCGGGCCGCGCGTACATGAACTTGTTCTTGTTGGCGCGCGCCCAGGCAAGCAGCTCGTCCGCCGTCTTCGGCACCTGCTTCACCCGGTCGGGCGCGTATTCGAACAAGGGGCCCGACGGATAATAGGTGACGATCACGCCCTGGTCCTGGGCGAGCGACTGCATGCTCCAGGCGGCCGGCAGCAGGATCTGCTGCAGGTTCGGCAGCGCGCTCGCATGCGCGGGGAACATCTTCTCCCACAGCCCCATCTCGATGCCGGCGGAGAGCGCGTCGGTGCCGATCAGCACCATGTCGATGTCGAGGTGGTTCGCGTCCTGCTCCGCCTTGATCTTGCCGGGCAGCTCCGGCGACGGCGCCTGGCTGAACACGAAGCGCGACACGAGCTTGGGATTCTGCTTGCGGAAATCGTCAAAGCCGCGCTGCGTCAGCGCAAGGTTGCCGGCGGCGTCGATGATGTTGAAGGTGAGCGGCGAGCTCGGCAGCTTGCCGGTTTGCGCCCGCGCGCCCCCGATGCCGCCGAGCATCGCGGCGCCGGCCAGGCCGCCCAGAACGCCGCGCCGCGTGGTATCCGCATTTCGCATCGAACGATCCTCCCTTGTCAGCCAAACCGGCTTTCGGCGCGTGACGTCGCGCCGTAGTCTTGCACCCGATCGCGTGCTGCTGTCATCGGTGCACCATGTCAAAGACGGATTCCGGTCACGAAACGCGAGGCCGGCGCGGCAGCGAGCGCCGGGCCGTCAAGATCACCGATGTCGCGGCGCGCGCCGGTGTCGCACCGATGACGGTCTCGCGGGTGCTGAACTCGCCGGAGCGCGTGGCGCCGGAAACCGCGCTCCGCGTACGCGCGGCGATCGCCGAGCTCGGCTACGTGCCCAATCTGATGGCGGGCGGATTGTCCTCGCGCCGCTCGCGCCTCGTCGCCGCCGTGGTGCCGACGATCACGACGCCGATCTTCGCCGCCTGCATCGGCCGCTTCACCGAGGTGCTGGAGCGCGCGGGCTATCACGTCGTGCTCGGCCTCTCCGGCTACGATGCGGGCCGCGAGGACGAGCTGATCGGCACCATCATCGGCCGCCAGCCGGAAGGGCTGCTGCTGACCGGCACCGCGCACGCCGCATCGGTGCTGGAGCGGATCGCCCGTGCCGGCACGCCGCTGGTCGAGATCTGGGACGCGGTGGCGGAGCCCACCGACATGCTGGTGGGCTTCAGCCACCGCGCGGTGGGCGAGGCCGCCGCCGCATTCCTCGCCGGCGAGGGACACCGGCGCTTCGCGGTGATCGCGGCCGATGATCTGCGCGCGCGGGCGCGGCGGGACGGCTTCGTGGCCAGCATCCTTGACCGGGGCGGCCGGCTCGTCGCCGAGCGCGTGCTGCCGGCACCCGGCGCGATGCTCGGCGGCCGCGCTGCGCTCCGCGAGCTGCTTCCCGCGCTCGGCGAGCCCACGGCCCTGTTCTGCAGCTCCGACCTGGTGGCCGCGGGCGCGCTGATCGAGGCGCGCGCGCAGGGGATCGCCGTGCCCGAGCGGCTCGCGGTCTGCGGCTTCGGCGATTTCGAGCTGGGCCGCGCCTTCGAGCCCGCCATCACCTCGGTGAGCATCGATGGCGAGACGATCGGCCGGCTGGCGGCGCAGGCGCTGCTCGACCGGCTGCGCGGCGAGACCGCGCCGACGCGCACCCTCGTCCCGTTCCGGGTGGAACGGCGGGGTTCGACCTGATCCGCCCCGATGCCTGCGCAATCGAACGCCAACTCCCCGCAACGCGGCCCGGGCCGTCATGTTGTGGTATCGATACCATTCTGCCATGGCGGCGCCCCGCCGTCAAGCCAGGCCCGGTTGCCGGCCGCGGGCGGGTCTGGAACACTCGGCCCCACGGATGCGGAGGGCAGAAAGCGTGGCGGGGCAGTTGGCGGCGGAGACGATCGGGTTCCTCAAGGCGGCGAGCACCGCCACCCTCACCACGCAGCTCTTCAAGCGGGGCCTTCGCAACGTCTTCGTCCAGGGTGTGCGCCCGCTCGGCCGCTACCGGGTCAACCTGGTCGGTCCGGCGACGACGCTCCGTTACATCCCGGCGCGCGAGGACCTCGACCATGTCGGCGTGTTCGCCGACCCGATGCACCCGCAGCGCCGCGCCGTCGAGACGACGCCCCCTGGCCATGTGCTGGTGATGGACTGCCGCGGCGACGCGCGCGCCGCCTCGGGCGGGCAGATCCTGATGACGCGGCTCATGAAGCGTGGCGTCGCGGGCATGGTCACCGATGCCGGCATGCGCGATGCCGGGCCGATCGGCGGGATGGATTTCCCGGTGTTCTGCGCCGGCCCCTCGGCGCCGCTCAATCTCGCACTGCACCACGCGGTCGATATCGACGTGCCGATCGCCTGCGGTGGCGTTGCGGTCTATCCGGGCGACCTCATCGTCGGCGACAGCGACGGCGTGGTGGTGGTGCCGCGGCACCTCGCCGACGAGGTTGCGCGCGACGCGGCGGAGCAGGAGCGGCTCGAGACCTTCATCATCGAGCGCGTGGAGGGCGGCGCCGCCCTTCCCGGCACCTATCCCGCGAACGAAGCGACGCGCGCCGCCTATGCGGAATGGCTGAAGACGCGCGGCGAGACTTGAAGCCCGCACGGAAGCGATCAGGAGACGGGATGGATCGGGTCGAGATCGGCGGGCTGCGCGTCGCGCGTCCGCTGCACGCCTTCATCGAGGACGCGGCGCTGCCGGGCACCGGCATCAAGCCGGAGGATTTCTGGACCAGGCTCGGCGCGCTGTTCCAGGCGCTGGCGCCGCGCAACCGCGAGCTGCTGGCGATCCGGGACCGGCTGCAGGAGCGGATCGACGAATGGCATCGCGCCCATGCCGGGCAGAACTTCGATCCCGCCGAATACGCGGAGTTCCTGCGCGAGATCGGCTACCTGCTGCCGGAGCCCGACGATTTCGCCATCGCCACCGCGAATGTCGATCCGGAGATCAGCCGCATCGCCGGCCCGCAGCTCGTGGTGCCGGTGAACAACGCGCGCTACGCGCTGAACGCCGCCAATGCACGCTGGGGCAGCCTCTACGACGCGCTTTACGGCACCGACGTGATCGGTGACGAGGGCGGCGCCGCGCGCGGGCCGCGCTACAACCGTGTCCGCGGCGCGCGCGTGGTGGCGATGGCGCGGCGCGTCCTCGACGAGGCGGCGCCGCTCGCGCATGGCAGCCACGCCGACGCGGTCGAGTACGGCATCGCGGGCGAGGTGCTCGCGGTGCGCGGCAGCGACGGCAGCCGCGTCGGGCTGATGCTGCCCGAGCAATTCGTCGGCTATCGCGGCGCGCCGGAAGCGCCCGATGCGATCCTCCTGCAGAGGAACGGGCTGCATGTCGAGATCATGCTCGACCGCGCGCACCCGATCGGCGGCACCGATGCCGCCGGCATCGCCGACATCGTGCTCGAATCGGCGATCACCACGATCATGGATTGCGAGGACAGCGTCGCCGCGGTGGATGCCGAGGACAAGGTTCTCGTCTATCGCAACTGGCTCGGCCTGATGCAGGGCACGCTCTCCGCCCGTTTCGAGAAGGGCGGCAGGATGGTGGAGCGGCGGCTCAATCCCGGACCGCCAGTACACCAGGCCCGACGGATCGCCGCTGGTGCTGCCCGGGCGCAGCCTGATGCTGGTGCGCAATGTCGGCCACCACATGATGACCGACGCCGTGCTCGACGCCGAGGGCAACGAGCTGCCGGAAGGCATCCTCGATGCCGCCGTCACCTCGCTGATCGCGCTGCACGACGTGCGCGGCACGCCGGCGCTGCACAACTCCCGGGTCGGCTCGGTCTACATCGTCAAGCCGAAGATGCACGGGCCGGACGAGGTCGCCTTCGCGAGCGAGCTGTTCGGCCTGGTCGAGGACATGCTCGCCCTGCCGCGCAACACGCTGAAGATGGGCATCATGGACGAGGAGCGGCGCACCACCGTCAACCTGAAGGCGGCGATCCGCGCCGCATCGAGCCGCGTCGTCTTCATCAACACCGGCTTCCTCGACCGCACCGGCGACGAGATCCACACCTCGATCGAGGCCGGGCCGATGATCCGCAAGAACGACATGAAATCGACGGCCTGGATCCGCGCCTACGAGGACAACAACGTCGATATCGGCCTCGCCTGCGGGCTGCGCGGCCGGGCGCAGATCGGCAAGGGCATGTGGGCGGCGCCCGACCGCATGGCGGACATGCTGGCGCAGAAGATCGGCCATCCCGCAGGCCGGCGCCAACACCGCCTGGGTCCCCTCGCCCACGGCGGCGACCCTGCATGCGCTGCATTACCTGCAAGTCGATGTCGAGGCGCGGCAGGAGGAGCTCGCGCACCGGGCGAAAGCCGATCTCGCCGACATCCTGACGATCCCGGTCGCGACCGGGCACAACTGGTCCGGCGAGGAGATCCGCCAGGAGCTCGAGAACAACTGCCAGGGCATTCTCGGCTATGTCGTGCGCTGGATCGACCAGGGCGTCGGCTGCTCCAAGGTGCCCGACATCCACGATGTCGGGCTGATGGAGGATCGCGCGACGCTGCGCATCTCGAGCCAGCACATCGCCAACTGGCTGCACCACGGCATCGTCACCGAGACGCAGGTGCTGGAGGCGCTGAAGCGCATGGCGGCGGTGGTGGACCGGCAGAATGCGGGCGATCCGAACTACCGCCCGATGGCGCCGGCATTCTCCGGGCCGGCCTTCCAGGCGGCCTGCGATCTCGTCTTCAAGGGCCGGGCGCAGCCGAACGGCTATACCGAGTGGATCCTCCATGCGCGGCGCCGGGAGGCGAAGGCCGCCTGAGGGCGCGAAACAATTCGGCACAGAGATTTCCTTTGACGCCGGGAGGAGGCGGCCGGAGCATCGTGGGATCGGCCATGCGGAGGTCTCCATGCGCTGGACGGTCGCCGGTCTCGCCCTCCTCCTCGCACTGCCCGGCGCCGCCCGCGCCGCGGACCCGGTCGGCGTCGATGTTGCGCTCGTCCTGGTCGACGACGTCTCGGGCAGCATCAACGATGGCGAGTTCGACCTGCAGAAGCAGGGCTATCTCGCCGCCTTCACCGACCCGCGGGTGATCGCCGCGATCCGCGGCGGCCCGAGCGGCGCCATCGCGGTGCGCTATCTCGAGTTCGCCAGCGCCTACGAGGTGAAGAACGTGATCGACTGGACGGTGATCCGCGATGCCCAATCCGCCCGTGCCTTCGCGCAGGCGATGAAGGACGCGCCGCGCTCCTTCCGCGGCCGCACCGCGATCGGGGCCGGCATCGATCTGGCGGTGAAGGACCTGGGAGAAGGCGGGTTCAGCGCCGCGCGCAAGGTGATCGATGTCTGCGGCGACGGCACCAACAATTCCGGCCGCGAGGTGACCGATGCGCGCGACGATGCGCTCAAGCAGGGCATCACCATCAACGGGCTCGCGATCGCCAATGAGAGCCCGATCCCCTGGCTGCAGGCGCACACGCATCCGCCGGGCGGCCTGCCGGCCTATTACCGCGAGAACGTGACCGGCGGCGAATCGAGCTTCGTGCTCGAGATCCACGACTATCAGGCCTTCGAGGAGGCGATGACGCGCAAGCTGATCAACGAGATCGCGAGCCTCCGCCGGCCGACGCCGGCGCGCGCGGGTTGAAGCCGGAGACGAAGCGCCCGGCGCTGACCGGGCGGGCCGCCGCGGCGAAGGCCGCGCGCGAGGCGAAGCTCGCTGCCGCGCTGCGCGCCAACCTGCGCAAGCGGAAGCAGCAGGACCGGGCGCGCACGCCGCCGTCGCGGGACGGGGAAAACGCGTGATCACCTGAATCGGAGCGGCCGAAGGCGTGAATGGCGCGGCCGATCGGATTTCGTTGCGGCACGGCCACGCTGCCCGGCTTCCTGCGCCGGCACATGCAGTGCGGGCGTGAAATCGTTGCCCTCCCGATGGAAATCGCCGGACCGCCTGCGCTAGACTCCGACCGGGACGGCCCCGCGCGAGGGGGGCAGGAGGACCGATGCCGAAGCGCTTTCTCCTGGCCCTGCTGCCAGGGCTGGTGATGTCTGCGCCCGCGCTCGCAGAGCCGCCGCGCGCCCTCCCCCGTCCTGCCCGCCATCCCCGCGATGGCCCGGCTCCCCGCGCTGCTGCCGTCGCCCGTACCGGCACCGCACCCCGGGACTGTCGCCGGCCGCCGTGGAGGCGGAGGCGGTCCGCCTGCACGCGCTGTTCCTGCGCGAGGTGCCGCATGCGGTGACCCTGGCTGCCGGCGCGGCAGCGCGCGCTGGTGGCGCGGGTCTGGGCCGAGATCGAGGCCGCCGGGCAGGTGATCGACGCACCGCAGCTCGTGGTCGCCGTCGATCGCAATCCGCTCGTCCAGGAGGTCGCGATCCTGCTCGCCCGCCCGACCGGCCCCTGGGAGGTGATCGGCGCGACCCATGTCTCGACCGGCCAGGCCGGGCGGTTCGACCACTACATCACGCCGACCGGCGTGTTCCCGCACACCGATGCGATCCTCGACTACCGCGCCGAGGGCACGTTCAACGAGAACCACATCCGCGGCTACGGCGTGAAGGGCATGCGGGTGTGGGATTTCGGCTGGCAGATCGCCGCCAAGGGCTGGCGCGAGGACCGTGAGCGCGGGCCGATGCGGCTCCTGATGCATGCGACCGATCCCGACGTGCTGGAGCGGCGGATCGGCCGGCCGGCCTCGCAGGGCTGCGTGCGCATCCCGGCGGGACTGAACCGCTTCCTCGACCGCTTCGGCGTGCTCGACGCCGATTACGAGCGCGTCGCCAGGGACGACCTCCGCTACCGCGCGGTGCTGCTGCCCGACCGCACGCCGACCCCGCTCGCCGGGCGGATGATGGTGGTGATCGACAGCAGCGAGGCCGCCTGATCCGGCGGTCAGCGGCGGGACAGCAGGCGCGCGGCGATCGCCGTCCATTCGGCATCCAGCGGGCCGTGCGCGACCGCCGCGCCGGCGCGGCGGTACCAGTAACCGGCATTGGCGAGGTCGCCCTCGACGCGGTGGAGATGGGCATGAACCAGGTCGCAGTCCGCATTCCCCTCGCGCTGCTGGGCGCAGCCATGGGCGCGATCCCATTCCCCCTTCCCCGCCCACCAGATCGCCTGCAGCGCGAGATCGGCATCCGCCGGCGGGGCGTCCTCGGCAAGACTCGTCCTGAACTGCTCGACCGTCTGCATCGCTGTCTCCTTCCCGTGCCAGCATGCCAGGACGGACGCCGCTTGTGAGCGGCGATCTGTTTTCGCTGGCCGGCCGGGTGGCGCTGGTCACCGGCGCATCGGGTGCGCTCGGCGGGCATTTCGCGCGCGTGCTGCACGCGGCGGGGGCGGTCGTGGTGCTCGCCGGGCGGCGGGAGGCGGCGATCGGGGCGCTCGCCGCCGAGCTCGGCGAGCGGGCGAGCGCGGTCGCGATGGATGTCGAGGAGGAGGCATCGATCAGCGACGCCTTCGGCACGCTCGAGGCCCGCCACGGCGCTTGCGACCTGCTCGTCAACAATGCCGGGGTCGCCGCCACGCGCCGCTTCCTGGAGCAATCCGCTGCCGATTGGGACGCGGTGATGGCGGTCGACCTGCGCGGCGCCTTTCTGGTCGCGCAGGCGGCGGCGCGGCGCATGGTGGCGGCCGGCAAGCCGGGGAGCATCGTCAATATCGGCTCGATCACCGGCGGCCGGACCATGCCGGGCCTCACCGCCTACGCGACGGCCAAGGCCGGGCTCGCGCATCTGACGCGCGGGATGGCGGTTGAGCTCGCCTGGCACGAGATCCGCGTGAACGCGCTGGCGCCTGGTTACGTCGAGACCGACATGAACCGCGCGTTCTTCGCGACCGAAGCCGGCCAGGCGCTGATCCGCCGCATCCCGCAGCGCCGGCTCGGCCGGCTCGAGGACCTCACCGGCCCGTTGCTCCTGCTCGCCTCGGCGGCCGGCGCGCACATGACCGGCACCGTGATCGAGGTGGATGGCGGGCACAGTGTGGCGCCGCTGTGACGGTCTGTTTGGAAATCCGCGAAAGGCGCATTTCCAGACACACTCTGGCGGCGTTCACGCCCGCGGCGGCAGCTTCGTGAGCGTCTCCTGGAAATCGGCCGGATCGATCGCCAGCACCCCGGTGAACGGCAGGTCCAACATTCGGATCACCACCAGGATCATCACGATCGAGGCCGCGAACACCGCCGCGAACACGATCTGGGAGACCAGATACTCGACGCCCGAGAACACGACGAAGGCGACCAGCGCCGCGGTCAGCACTCCAAGCACCGCCCAGAGCAGCGGCGGCACCTCGGGCGCCATCTGGTAGAGCCGCATCTCGCGCTCCTCGTGGACCATCGCCAGCAGCGACATGATCTGCGAACGCGCGACCTGGTTCGTCTGGTCCGGCAGCTGCAGCCGGGCCACGCTTCCCCAGAGCCGCGCGAACGCCTCGCGCGCGCGCTTGCTGTCGCGCCCCTTCGCCATCATCGGCCACTCGTCATCGATCACCTCGCGCACATAGGTCGCGAGCGCACCAAGCACCACGCCGCGCCCCGGCTCCGGCAGGGTGTCGGCGAGGATGGCGGTGCCGTGCAGATTGCCGCACTCGCTTTTGATGGCGGCGGCCGCTTCGTTATAACCGTTCCAGACCTCGTTGAACACGAAGGCGAGCAGAACGGCAAAGATCACCCCGAGCTGCAGGAACACCGCGCTGCCGACCTCATGATGGCGCCGCCGCACGTCGAGCGCGACCGAGCGCCGCACCGCGTAGGTCAGGACCGCGGTGAGGCACGCGCTCCCGGCCACCAGCAGCGCGGCCTCGGCGCCGTTCACGCGCCGAGCAGGCCGCGGCGGGCGAGGTTGCGCATCAGCGCGCCGGCGCCGATGCGCCAGGGCTCGCATTCATCGCTCGGGCGCATCCGGTTGACCAGCCGACCGAGCTTCGGCGTCGCAATGGTGACGATGTCGCCCGTCTTGTGCGTGAAGCCCTTCCCCGGCGCGTCGCGGTCCTTGATCGGGGCGAACATGGTGCCGAGGAACAGCACCGCGCCGTCCGGGTAGCGGTGATGCGCGTTCACCATCTGCGCGGCGAGGTCGGCGGGATCGCGGCTGATGCGCGCCATCGACGAGCTGCCGTCGAGGCGGAAGCCGTCCTCGCCCTCGACGATGAGCTCGACCGTCGCGCCGCGCAAAGCGTCGAGGGTGAAACCGGCATCGAAGAAGCGCAGCACCGGCCCGATCGCGCAGGAGGCGTTGTTGTCCTTGGCCTTGCTGAGCAAGAGCGCCGAGCGCCCCTCGATGTCGCGCAGGTTCACGTCATTGCCGAGCGTCGCGCCGACGATGCGACCCGAGGAGGCGACCGCGAGCACGATCTCGGGCTCCGGATTGTTCCAGGAGGAGGCGGGATTGACCCCCGCATCCATGCCGGTGCCGACGGCGGACATCGGCTGCGCCTTGGTGAAGATCTCCGCATCCGGACCGATGCCGACCTCGAGATACTGGCTCCAGGCGCCCTGCTCGATCAGCACCTGCTTGAGATGCAGCGCATCCGCCGAGCCCGGCTTCAGCTTGGAAAGATCGTCGCCGACCAGCCGCGTCACCTCGTCGCGGATGCGCGCGGCCGCGTCGAGATCGCCGCGTGCGCGCTCCTCGATCACGCGCTCCAGCATCGAGACCGCGAAGGTGACGCCGGCCGCCTTCAGGGCCTGCAGATCGACCGGCGCCAGCAGCCAGGGGTGCCGGGGATCGCGGCCGTCCGGCGGCGTGTTGGCGAGGATCGCGGCGAAATTGCCCACGCGCTCCCCGCGCGCGGAGGCGAGCGCCTCGGCCGGAGCCGGCGCCTCGCAGAGATCGCGCATGGTCGGGAAGTCGCGGGAGAGGTCGAACACGCCATCGGGCCGGATCGCGACCACCGCGGGGCCGTCCACATCGGGTCGCCAGATCCGGCCGGCGAGCGCTGCCCCCTCTCCGTCATCGGGCAAAGCAGGGCCAAGCCTCTCATGCAGTGCCGGCATTCGGTTTCCTCCGGGGCATCGGGTTCCGGATTACCGGGGAAATCACGTCATGGCCACTCGCGGGGATCGCACGCGGCCGCAGAATGGGACCGCCCAAATGGGGGAGCCGCATGGCGGAAGAAGATCGGGCCCGAAAATACCGGTTCGCCGGCCTCATCATGCCGCTGCTCGCAGCCGGCTGCGGCGCGATCGCCCTGCTCACCCTGCTCGGCTTCGCCGACCTCGTCTATTTCAGCGCTCACCGGCAGCCGGATCTTCGCCGGCTGAACGCGTCGCGCTGTTCCGGCTAACGGTACGGCGGGTAGTAGCCGTAGGATTGGCCGCCATAGGGCGCGTTCGCGTAATAGCGCGGGCCGCTCCATCCCCAACCCCCATAGGATGGGGGCGCATAATCCGGCCGGTAGGCGGGTTCCTGCTCGGCGTAGCTGTAGCTGACCGCGGTGTCGCGCGACGGCGCCGTCGCGCGGTGGGGGCGCAGTTCCATCCGCGCATAGGCACGCGGCCCCGGCGCATGGGTGCGGCGCTTGTCCGGTGCCGGCTCCGGCGGCATCGGCGGCAGGACGGTGATCCGCACCGGCCCCCGCGAGACCGGCCGCGGCGCCGGCGCGGGCGGGCGCGAGGCGGCCGTCGGGCGAGGCTCCGCAGGGGAGGATGGCGCGGGGCTGGCAAGCGCGGGCCACAGCGAACCGCCGGAAGGAGCCGCCGGCAGGGCGATCGGCAGTGCATCGGCGGTGGTGCCCGCCGCGGCCGGCGCGGGCGTCGGCAAGGGTCCCATCACCTCGAGCGCCGCGGCCCCGGTCGTGCCGAGCCCGACGATGCCGGCCCAGAACCCCATCAGCGCCCGCCATTCGGCCGATGCCATGCCCGTCTCTCCGCATCCCCATCGCCGGATTCGCGATTCTCGCGCATCCTAGGCAGACCTGCTCGCGCCGCGATAGCCGCGTCCTGTAACAGCAGGCAACGCCGGGGCGGCACGACCATGCTCGGGAATGGTCAGAGCGGCGGGATTCGAACCCACGACCCCCAGTCCCCCAGGCTGTCGGAGGCCACCTTTTGCGGACAAATACTTGGACGTGTCCGACCCTGACGCTGGCGGCACCAAAACCCGGCAAGCGAGCCGGCCTGAACCCTTTCATCACTGGCATCACAGACTCAGTGACTCGCGCTTGAGCGGCGGCGGTTTCGCCGCGGCACCAAGACACTCAGGCCGCCCTCCAACCCATGGGGCGGCCTTTTTCTTGGGCTCCCGGTGCGACACTCTTCGTAATTTGAAACGAAAGCCCAA
Source organism: uncultured Alphaproteobacteria bacterium (assembly GCA_963822815.1). Taxonomy (GTDB): domain Bacteria; phylum Pseudomonadota; class Alphaproteobacteria; order Acetobacterales; family Acetobacteraceae; genus CAWGJC01. The sequence continues at coordinate 731,581 of CAWGJC010000005.1, read as the reverse complement.
ATCACGTACTCTTGAGCAACGGCAAAACGCCGCAGGATGCTGGGCATCCGTGGGCGGCTTCTTCCACACGAGAGGAGGGGCCTTTGAGGCGCGGACCACATCTGTTCTGACACGGAATGTTGTGCGAATGCCTCCTAGCCCTTCTGCAACGCAATGTTACGCTTGCTGATTGGCAGGAGGTGACGATGCGAAAATTATTCCTGGGGCTCTTGGCTCTCGGAGCGCTCTACGGTCAGGCGCGCGCGCAGACGCTCACCACGATGTATCATTTCAGCGGGGCGACCAATACAGCCACCGACTCAGGCTTCGATGACTCCTCGACCCTGGTCACGGACGGCCAGGGCAATCTGTATGGGACCACATCCGAGGCCGGCATAATCACCGACCAATTCCCCGTTGGCGCGGGAACGATCTTCAAGTTTACGCCGGGCGCGGCGACGGCCTCACGATCATTCCAGACCTTGCATGAATTCGCCGGCGGCACCGACGGCGCGGGCCCATCCCGGACCGGCATGACCTATGACGCGTCTTCGGGGCTGCTCTACGGCACGACGCAGAATGGCGGCAACGGTGTGGGATGCGGGACAGTTGGATGCGGCACGATCTTTTCTCTCAATCCGACGACCGGCGCTTACACGACGCTCTACGCGTTTCCGGGAGGGAAAGGTCTGTACGGACCAGGAGGGGGCGCGCTGGTCATTGGCAGTGGCGGTGCCCTATACGGAACGACGGGGGCCGATACTGACGCACCCGGCTGTGGCTCGCCCGGCCGCTCCTGCGGCACGGTGTTCAGGTACGACCCTGCCGCCGACCAGTACACCACCGTGCACACGTTCTCCCCCTTCACGAAGGGGGCCGGTCCGATTGCGCTGGTGTTCGGCAAGGACGGCAAGCTCTTCGGCCTGACCCAGGGGGGCGGATATTCGGGTACTGGAGGCTGGGACTATGGCTACGGCGTCGTCTTCATGATCGACCCGGTAACCGACGCCTACAGCGTCATCTACGAGTTCCCGAACGATCAGACCGCTATTCCGGACGCGCTGGGCATCGACGACGCGAAGAACCTCTACGTCACAACGATGTTTGGCGGCGTCAGCGGTGCCGGCGGAATCACAAAGATCGTCCCGAATTCCGATGGAACCTACTCTGCCTCGACCTTGTTCAGCTTCGATCGAGACACCACCGGCTACGAGCCGATCGCCCCTGTCAGCTATGACAGCGTCAGGAAGCTCCTTTACACCACGGCTTACGTGGGCGGCCCGACGGGCGATGGAACCCTGGTCGCAATCGATCCGGACAGCGGCGTGGCAACGGTGCTCTACAGTTTCACCGGCGGCGGCGACGGGGACCTGCCGCAGACAGGTGTGCTGATCAATCTCGGCATGCTCTATGGCTCAACCTTCCGATCGAACGAATACAACCAGCATGCGGACTATCTTAACGGCACGCTCTGGAAATACCCGCGCTTCGGCGCCGGACAGTAGGGGCACCTCGAAACAATGCCGCCCCGGTGCAAATCGGGGCGGCTTTTCGTTGCGCGCGAGCTGAATGCCGTTCGGCCCAATGTTCTTGCTCCGTTCTCCTGCTCGCGGCACACTCCTGGGGAATGCCAGCCACCCCGCTAAACACGCCGATCGGGCACACCATCATCGCCACTTGCGACGCCTGTAACCACGCCGCGCAGCTCGACCTGGCGGCGCGCAACCCTCTTGGAGCCGCCCGATTTCTCCTTTGCCCGCCGCCATGTGAACCGCGGATCCCATGCGGACAATTTCCCGCCCACCCGTCCACTCAACTCCATAACCCATTGAAATTATGGTCGGAGCGGCGGGATTCGAACCCACGACCCCCAGTCCCCCAGACTGATGCGCTACCAGGCTGCGCTACGCTCCGACGCGGCCGATGTAGCAGCGCCGCGCCGCAGCCGCAACGCGGGTCACGGCAGCAGCGCTCGCAACTCCTCCAGCTCGCGCAGGTCTCGGCGAGGATGCTGCGCAGCCGCTCCATCTCCGGATCGCCCCGTCCACGGGAGGCGGGACGCGCTCCGCCCGAGGCCGACGCCGGCTCCTCCGGCGGCGGCAGGCCCGGCATCGGCAGCTGCGAGGGCTCGGCCGGTACAGCCGCCTGCTCCACCTCCGCCTCGGCACGCTCGGCCGCGGTCGCCGGCGGAATGTCGTCGGAGAGCTTTCCCCCACCCTCGCGCAGCAGGCGCTGCACGCCCTTGATCGTGTAGCCCTGGATGTAGAGCAGGTCCGAAATCCGGCGCAGCAGCGCGATGTCGTCGGGCCGGTAATAGCGCCGGCCGCCGCCGCGCTTCAGCGGCTTCACCTGCGGGAATTTCGTCTCCCAGAAGCGCAGCACGTGCTGCGGAATGTGCAGTTCGTCGGCCACCTCGCTGATGGTGCGGAAGGCATTGGGCGCCTTGCGCGGCTTCACGCGACCGGGCTCGACCGGACCGTCGTCGTCGTCCGGATCAGCGTCGCTCATTCATCGTCTCCGGCATCGTCGCCCGTGCGGCACGGCGAGGCCGTTCACATGCGCCTTCAACACCTGGCTCGGCCGGAACACCAGCACCCGCCGCGGCAGGATCGGCACCTCGATGCCGGTCTTCGGATTGCGGCCGATCCGGCGCCCCTTCTGCCGCACAGAAAATGTCCCGAACCCGCTGATCTTGACCGATTCTACCGGACTTCGAGCGCGGACGAGATCCGCTCCAGCACCGTCTCCAGCAGATCGGCCGATTCGTTCCGGGACAGCCCGACCTGGGTGTAGATCGTCTCCGCAAGGTGAGCGCGGGTAACGGTTTGCATCCCGGAACGCTAGGCACGCGCCGCCGGCCCGTCAACAATGCCAGAAGGATCAACCAGTTGAAGCAATGCCAACACTGTGGCATCAGAGCCGCAGCCGGCGTGGGATGTGTTCCGGCATCGCAAGGCCAGGGGCGCGGCGCTGGCCTTGCGATGCCGGAATACGCTCACAGCCGGACGAGCGCCGAGCCCCAGGTGAGGCCGCCGCCGAGCGCTTCCATCAGCACGAGGTCGCCGCGGCGGATGCGGCCGTCGGCGTAGCCGTCGGCGAGGGCGAGCGGGATCGAGGCGGCGGAGGTGTTGGCGTGGCGGTCCACGGTGCGGATCACCCGCTCCGAGGGCAGGCCGAGCCGCTTGCCCATGGCGTCGATGATGCGCTGGTTCGCCTGGTGCGGCACCAGCCAGTCCATCGCTTCGTGGGTGAGGCCGTTGGCGGCGAGCGCCTCGTCGACCGCCTCGGCGAGGCGGGTGACGGCGTGGCGGAACACCTCGCGGCCGTTCATCACGAGGTGGCCGGGCCTGTCGGCGCGGCCGACGGCGCCGTCGATGTAGAGGATGTCGCCCGTGCGCGCCGTCGGCGTGCAGGTGGGTGGAGAGCATGCCGCGATCCAGGCCGTTGCCGCTCGCCCTCCCCGGCACGCAGCAGCACCGCGCCGGCGCCGTCGCCGAACAGCACGCAGGTGCCGCGGTCCTGCCAGTTCAGGATGCGGGAATAGACCTCCGAGCCGATCACCAGCGCCGCCGCGGACCTGGCCGCCGCGGATCATCCCGTCGGCGATCGAAAGCGCGTAGATGAAGCCGCTGCACGCCGCCGAGACGTCGAAGCCGAAGCCCTGGCGGATGCCGAGCGCGGCCTGCACGCGGAGCGCGGTCGCCGGGAAGGCCTGGTCGGGCGTGCTGGTGGCGAGGATGACGGCATCGACCTCGCCCGGCTCGGCGCCGGCGTCGGCGAGCGCCGCGCGGGCGGCCGCCTGCCCCCATCATCGCCGCGGTCTCGTCCGGCGCCGCCAGATGGCGCTGGCGGATGCCGGTGCGCGACACGATCCATTCGTCGGCTGGTATCGACCGTCCGGCTGAGCTCGTCATTGCTGACCGCCCGGCGCGGCAGGTAGCCGCCGATGCCGGCGAGGATGGCCCGGGTTGGCATGGAACTCCTACCTGGCGGCTTCGAGGCCGGTTTTCGGCGTGGTCGCCGCGGACTCGGCAACGCCGGCGGCGGCCGGCTCGGTCGCCTCGGCGATGCGGGCGAGGCCCTCGCGGATGCGGTCGTTGAAGCGGTGCACCACCATGTCCACCGCGACGTCGATCGCGTGCGCGAAGCCCTCGGCATCGGTGCCGCCATGCGACTTCACCACCATGCCGTTGAGCCCGAGCAGCACCGCGCCGTTGTAGCGGCGCGGGTCGAGCCACTCGCGCAGCCGCTCGAGGCCGGGGCGGGCCAGCAGGTAGCCGAGACGGGTGGAGAGGCTGCTGCGGAACACCTGGCGCAGCAGGCCGCCCATCAGCTTGAGCACGCCCTCGGCCGTCTTCAGCGCGACATTGCCGGTGAACCCGTCCGTCACCACCACGTCGGTGGTGCCGGCGGCGATGTCGTGGCCCTCGACGAAGCCGTGGAATTGCGGGCCGATATGGCTCGCGCGCAGCACCTCGGCGGCGCCGCGCAGCCGCTCGTCGCCCTTCAGCTCCTCGGAGCCGATATTGAGCAGCCCGATCGTCGGCGCGGTGAGGCCGAGCACGGTGCGCGCGAACACGTCCCCCATCACCGCGAACTCGACCAGGTTGCGGACGTCGCAGGCGACGTTGGCGCCGAGATCGAGCATCACCACGTCGCCGCGCGAGGAAGGGCCGATCGCCGCCATCGCCGGCCGGTCGATGCCGGGCAGGGTCTTGACCACCACGACCGCGAGCGCCAGCAGCGCGCCGGTATTGCCGGCGGAGACCACGCCGGCCGCCTCGCCGGCCGCCACCGCGTCGATCGCGACGCGCATCGAGGCGCCGCGCAGCCGGAGCGCCGCGGTGGGCTTGATCTCGTCGCCGATCACCTCGGCGGCGTGGCGGATCGTGCAGACGGCGGCGGCGCGCTTGTTGCGGGCGAGCAGCGGCGCGAGCTGCGCCTCGTCGCCCACCAGCAGGAAGCGCGCGGAGGGATGCCGCTCGGCCGCGATGGCGACGCCGGCGACCGTCATTTCCGGCCCGCGATCGCCGCCCATGGCATCGATCGCGAGCGTGTACTGCTCGCTCACCAGCGGGCCGCCGGACGTGCACCGCGCGACGCGATTCAGGCGCGGACCGCGCCCTTCAGGGCCTTGCCGGCGGCCACCACCTCGCGCCCGTCGTAGAAGCCGCAATGGCTGCAGACGTGGTGCGGGCGGCGCAGCTCGCCGCAATTCGGGCACTCGGCATGCGCCTCGGCCCGCAGCGCCTCGTGGCTGCGCCGCATGCCACGCCGGGACGGCGAGGTCTTTCGCTTCGGAACGGCCATGCGTCTCGGCCCCTCCGTGCAGCGTGAGGCGTCCGCAAGGCCGGACGGCACCGATGGCCGGCCGGCATCGGGACGCGATCACGATATGGCAGTGATGCGAGGCGGCGGCCTCTAGCAGAGGGGACGGTCTCTGCAAGCGAACCGGCGGCTCGGCGCGGCGCGTCACGCGCATGCGAGGCTCTAGTCCCGCCGCCGCAGGCGATCGAGCGCGGCGAAAGGGCCGCCCGCGGCGGCTCGCTTCGGGCGCGGCCTCGCAGGGCGGCGCCGGGCTTGCGCGGATAGGGGTCGAGCGCCAGGGCGAGCTGCTCGACCGCGGCCTCGCCGAGATCGATGCGGCCGGCGGAATAGGGAATCTCGTCCACCGATTCGGGATCGTCGTCCGCCTCGGTTCCGGCCGGGACGAAGCGCAGGCTGAACGCCTCCCCGACCTCGGTCTCGAACGGGTCGAGCGACACCACGCAGATGCGGGTGACCCGGGCCGCGAGCGTGCCCTCCGCCCGCGACCCCGCCGGGCTCGACCGCGAGGTGGAAGCGGCAGCGAAGCGCGGCGATCGCCCGGGATGGCGAGCCGCGCGGCGACCGCCGCGCATTCCGCGGGCGTCGCCTCGACGACGCTGGTCGAGGCCCGCCGCGGGATCCGGTCGACCACAACCGGGCGCGACAGCTCGCGACGCTCATGCCGCCGCCGCGACCGGCCCGATCGCCCCCGGCGGAAGGAAGCCCGCCCGGCCCGGCGGCGAGATCCGCCGATCGCCCTGGGCGCGCGAGATGCGCCGCATTGGCGAGCGCGAGCCGCGCGAGCCGGGCCGGCCGCCTCCGCCGGCGGCGCCGCCGCGCCAGACATTGCGCGCGAGCGCCGCGGCGAGCGCCGCTGCGTCGCCCGGCCGCGAGCGGCGCCTCATAGGCGAGCGCCCGGCCGTGGAACGCCTCCCACATCGCCCGCACCCGCTTGCCGACCGAGAGGTCGCCCACGCCCATCTCGCGCAGATTGATGTCCATGTCGCTGAACATCGCGTCGAACACCGCCTGGGCCAGCTCCGGGCCCGGGTGCCGGCAGCGCGCGCAGCCGCTCGATCAGCAGCACCGCGTGCAGCCCGACCAGGTCGAAGCGCCCGTCCAGCGTGTCGGGCACGCCGAGCACGCGCATAGAAATCCGGATGCCGCGCCGCGGCGACCGCTTCACCGTAGAGCCGGAAGCCGGTCCGCTCGTGACGCCGCCGTCGCACCCACCCGGAAATTGCCCCGGAAAACGCCATCCTCCTGCTCCCAGAACCGGCGCTCCGCCGGTTTCCGTTGACATGAACCGGGCGCCGTGACACCGCTCCGACCATAGCGGGCCGCCCTCCGGGGTCAATCACCGGCGGCCCGCGAGACTCGAGGATCGCTCTTGCGCCTGCCACGCCCTGCCCTTCCTGCTCCTCCTGCTCGCGGTGCCGCTCGCGCGGCTGCAGCTTCTTCGAGGCGCGCCGCATGATCCGCGGCAACCCGGTGGATGCCGACGAGCTGAAGGAGCTCGTGGTCGGCACCTCGACCAAGGCGGATGCGCAGTCGCTGCTGGGCTCGCCGACGGCGCGCGCGACCTTCGACGACAACACCTGGATCTATATCAGCGAGGTCACCCGCCCGCTGATCGCCCGCACGCAGGGCGTCGAGAAGCAGAACGTGACGGAGCTCACCTTCGACCAGGGCGGCGTGCTGCGGGACATTCGCCGGCTCGACAAGAAGAACGGCCTGCCGGTGGAGATGGTCTCGCGCACCACGCCCTCGCCCGGCACCGAGGCGAGCTTCATGCAGATGCTGCTCGGCAATATCGGCAAGTTCTCGCCGAACGCCACCGGCAGCACCGATCAGAGCAACTTCTCGGTCGGCACGCATTAGTGGATAAAGTTTGACCGAAAGGGATTACTCGTGACGGGACATTCCCGATCGGCCCTGACTGAATTCCTGACGCAGGGCGCATCGGAGCGCTAGTTCCGCGCGCATCACCAGCGAGGTCAGCGGGCGTGCTGGAAAAGACGCTGAAGGCGCTTCAGGCAATCGCACCCGGCACGTACCTGCCGGAGGGCGCCGATTGCTTCGACGCGGCCGAGATCGATGCGCTCGCCGGCGTGCTCAACCGGCTGCTCTACGCGCCGTCCGTGCTGCGCAAGCGCCTGCAGCAGCGCGGCGTCTCGATCGTGCCCGCGAACTTCTACGCCGAGATCCCGACCATCGCCGAGATCGAGGAAAGCTTCCGCGCCCCGGAGCGGCCGCTCGACCGCATCTTCGACCGCAACTCGATGGCGACGTTCCTGCAGGCGCTGATGCCGTTCGCGGCCGAGTTCGACCCGCCGCTCGAGCGCACCGAAGGCGTCTTCTCGTGGAATGGCGGTCAGTTCAGCTACAGCGACGCGATGGCCTACTACTGCATCGTGCGGCTCTACCGCCCGACGACGATCCTCGAAATAGGCTCAGGCTGGTCAACGCTCGTCGCGGCCGCCGCACTCGCGAAGAACGGTCGGCGGCCGACTTGTCTGCATCGAGCCCTTCCCGCGGGACTTCCTGGCCCGCGTGCCGGACGTCACCCTGATCCGCCGCCCGGCGCAGGAGGTGGATGCCGCCTTCTTCAACGCCGAGCTCGCCGATGGCGACATCCTGTTCATCGACTCGACCCACACGGTGAAGCACGGCTCGGACTGCATCCATCTCTACCTGCACGTGCTGCCCGAGATCACGCACCAGATCGTCGTGCATGCGCACGACGTCTTCCTGCCCGGAACGCTGTCGCAACGCATGCTGCGGGACAGGCAGATCTACTGGACCGAGCAGTACCTGCTCTACGCCTACCTGCTCGACAATCCGCGCACGCGCACGCTCTACGGCAGCGAATGGCACTATCGGACCGATCGCGCGGCGCTGCGGCGCTTCATGCACGGCCGCTTCGCCGAGGGCGGCGCCAGCCTCTGGTTCAGCCAGGCGCCGCGCGCCTGACGAGGTCCGCTCCCTTCTCGCCGATCATGATGACGGCGGCGTTGGTGTTGCCGGAGACGACCGTCGGCATCACCGAGGCGTCGATCACCCGCAGCGCCTCGACGCCGTGCACGCGGAGCTCGGCATCGACGACGCTTCGCCCGTTGCGCCCCATCATGCAGGTGCTGGTCGGATGGAAAGTCGTGCCCGCGGTCGCCCGCACGGCATCGAGGATCTGCTCGTCGGTCGCCGCGTCGGGCCCCGGCATGAACTCGCTCGCGACATAGGGCCGCATCGCCGGCGCCTGCAGCACGCGGCGCGCGATGCGGATGCCGGCGACCATCACCTCCTGGTCCCGGCGAGTGGCGAGGTAGTTCGGCTGGATCGCCGGAGGCGCAGCGGGATCGGGCGAGCGGATGCGCAGCCAGCCGCGGCTTTCCGGTCGGCAGGGGATGGTGATCGTGGTGCAGCCGGGGAAATCGTGCATCACGCCGCCCGATTTGTCGGCGCTGCCGGCGAGGAACTGGTACTGCACGTCGGGACTTTCGAGCTCCGGCCGGGTGCGGACGAAGAGCCCGATCGGCGCCGCCCCCATCATCAGCGTGCCGCTGCGGCCGAGCACGTATTTCATGCCGGCATGCGCCTGGCGCCAGCGGCTGCGCGAGATCTCGTTGATCGTGTTGCATCGGGTGCAGCGGTAGATCACCCGGCCGCCGAGATGGTCCTGCAGGTTCTCGCCGACGCCAGCCAGATCGTGCACGACCGGAATGCCGTGCTCCTGCAGCAGCGCCCCCGGCCCGATGCCGGAGAGTTGCAGGAGTTGCGGCGAGTTGATCGAGCCGCCGGCGAGCAGCACCTCGCCGCGCGCGCGGGCGCGCCTGATGGCGCCCGCCTGCGCGTATTCGACGCCGACCGCGCGCCTCTCCTCGAACAGCACGCGATGGGCGAGCGCTCCGATCTCGACGGAGAGGTTCCGCCGCCGCATCGCCGGACGCAGATAGCCGACGGCGGCGCTGCACCGCCGCATCCCGCGCACCGTCACCTGGTAGGTGCCGACGCCATCCTGCTCCTCGCCGTTGAAGTCCGGGTTGAACTTGAAGCCGACTTCCTGCGCCGCGGCGATGAAGGCGTCGTGCAGTTCGTGCGGTGCGCGCAGGTCGGAGACCGCCAGCGGGCCGCCGACGCCATGATACGCATCCGCGCCCCGCTGCTGGTTCTCGGCCTTGCGGAAATAGGGCAACAAATCGTCATAGGACCAGCCGGAATTGCCCATCTGGCTCCAGAGGTCGAAATCCTGCCGCTGCCCGCGGACGTAGATCAGCCCGTTGATCGAGCTCGATCCGCCGAGCACGCGCCCGCGTGGCCAGGCGACGCTGCGGCCATTGAATCCCGGCACCGGCTCGGTCTGGTAGTTCCAGGCGATCTTCGCATTGTAGATGTTGCGATAGAAGCCCGCCGGGATGTGGATCCAGAGATCGCTGTCCTTCCCGCCGGCCTCGAGCAGCAGCACGCGCGTCTTCGGGTCGGCGGAGAGGCGGTTGGCGAGCACGCAGCCGGCGGAGCCGGCGCCGACGATGATGTAGTCGAATTCGGGATCCGAACCGGTCATGCCCCCTCGCCGTGCGAGCCTGCGCCGGCGCCTCGAGCCCGGTCAATCCAGCCCGGCGAGCGCCGCTTCCACCTCGTCACGCCCTTGCCCCGAGAGGGGCGCCTGCGGCGGCAGCGGACCGCCGACGGCGTGGCCGCGCGAGTGCCAGCCCGCCCTTGATGCAGGCGGCGAGATTGTGCCGGGCAAACGCCTCGTTGAGCCGCCACAGCCGCCGCTGCAGCGTCATCGCCTGGTCCCAGGCGCCGGCGCGGCAGAGGTCGTAGAGGCGCACGCTCGCCCGCGGCACCAGGCAGGCCGGGCCGGCCATCCAGCCGACGCCGCCGATCAGCATCACCGTCGCCGGGATGTGCGCCGAGGCGCTGAAGATGCGGAGCCGGTCGCCTGTTGCGTTCATGATCGAGAGCAGCCGCCCGGTATTGCTCGACGCGTCCTTGAGGTAGCGGATGGTCGGAATCCCGGCGAGGCGCTCGATCGCGGCGAGCGTCAGGTCGGCGCGCTGGAAGTTCGGATTGGTGTAGAGCACGACCGGCAGCGGCGTCGCCCCGGCGATCGCGGCGAAATAGTCCACCACGCCCGATTCCGGCAGCGGGAAATAGGCTTCGAGGATCGCGAGGATGCCCGTTGCGCCGCGATCCGCGAAATGCCTGGCCTGGCGCACCGCTTCCGCGGTCGTGGTGGCGGCGACGCCCGGGACCACCGGCACCCGGCCCCTCGCCGCTTCCAGCACGACATCGACGATCCGCGCCTTCTGCTCCCAGGCCAGATAAGCGAACTCGCCGGTGCTGCCGAGCGGCGTCAGCCCATGCACGCCGGCTTCGATCAGATCGTCGACGAGGCGCGCAAGCACGTCGGCAAGCACGCTCCCGTCCGCGCCCACCGGCGAGACGAGATAGGGAAACACGCCGTGGAAGCCGTCCTCCGCCATGCGTCTCCCGTCCTTGCGCGCGGCGCCAGGACGGGCAAACTCCCGCGCCGGAGCGGGAGCGTCAAGCTGCGGCGATGGCAGAGAGCTGGCACGCGATCATTCACGAGACGCTGCGGCGGAACGGCGTGCGGCTCGCTACCTATGTGCCGGACCGCGTGCTGACGCCGCTCCTCCGGGCGCTGCACGAGGACCCGCATTTCACCACCTTCGCGACCACGCGCGAGGAGGAGGCGGTCGGGATCGTGGCCGGCGCCTGGATGGGTGGCATGCTCGGGATCGTGCTGATGCAGACGAGCGGCTTCGGCACGCTGCCGAACGCGATCGCCTCGCTCGCCCTGCCCTACCAGATTCCGCTGCTGATGCTGATCTCCGAGCGCGGCACGTTGGGCGAGTTCAATCTCGGGCAGGTGCTGGTCTGCCGCACCATGCGGCCGGTGCTCGACGCGATGGGCGTCGAGCACCACACGCTGGCGCGGCTCGACGAGGCCGGATTCATCGCCGATCGCGCGATCAGGCAGGCGGTGGCGACGCAGGCGCCGGTCGCGCTGATCCTGTCGCCGCTGCTGACCGGCGGCAAGGTGTTCGCATGAGCAACACAAGACGGCTCAACCGGTTCGAGCTGACGAAGCGGCTGGTCGCGATGCTGACCCATGAGGAGGCGGTGGTCGCCGGGATCGGCAACACCAATTTCGACCTCTGGGCGACCGGCCGTCGCGCGCAGAACTTCTACATGCTGGGCAGCATGGGCCTCGCCTGCCCGATCGCGCTCGGCGTCGCGCTCGCCCAGAAGGAGCGGCACGTCGTCGCGCTGGAAGGCGACGGCTCGCTGCTCATGCAACTGGGTACGCTGGCGACGATCGCGACGCTGCAGCCGAAGAACCTGACCATCGTGGTGATGGACAACGGCACCTACGAGATCACCGGCGGGCAGCCAACCGCGAGCGGCACCGCGGATTTCGTCGCGATCGCCCGCGGCGCCGGCATCGCGCACAGCGCCTGGGCCGCCGACGAAAGCGATTTCGAGGCGCTCGCTGCCGAGGCCCTCGCCCGTGGCGGGCCGACGCTGATCGCGGCGCGCATCGAAGCCGGCCCCGCCACCGCGATCACCGAGCGCGACCCCGCGTTGATCCGCGACCGCTTCATGCGCGGCCTCGGGGTCAAGCCGCCACTCTGATCGTGCCCTATTGCCAGAGCCTGACGAAGGCGGCGAGCTGGCCCGCCTCCACGTCGGAGACCGCCCAGAACACCAGCCCGTTCGCACGCCAGCTCGTGTAGTTGTAGCCGCTGTGCGCGCCGCTGACCGGCGCGACCGCATCGCGCGGCGTCGCCGGCCAGATCGAGACGTCGATCAGGTGCTTGTCGCGGCGATAGATCAGCACCGCCACCGGATGGCCGGCGACGTAGTCGATGCGGCCGCCGATCAGCGGAAAGCCATCGGCGGCGAAATCGCGAACCGGCGGGGCGAAATCGATGCGGCCGTCGAACCAGGGCTTCACCGTGTGCTGATCGGTGGAGACGACATCCATCAGATGGCCCGGCTGCAGCGCGCGGATGTGGTCGTCGATCATCTCGCCGGCGAGATCGGGGCCGGTGAGATAGGGCCCGGGCGGATCAGCAGCAGGAGCGCCACGCAAGCGGCGAGCGCGAATCCGGCGCCGCCGCCGAAGGGCAGCAGCCAGCGCGGACGCGACGGACGGCGGATCGGGACCACGGCCGGCGATGCTGCCAAGGCGGCGCGCAGCGCGGCCGGCGCGCGGTGATAGGCCACCTCCTGCCGCAGCCGCGCCGACAGCGCGCCGAGCTCGGCCCGCGCATCGCGTGCAGGCCGGGCAGTCGGCGAGATGCGCGGCGAGGCCGGCGGCGCGCGCGGCGTCGAGCTCGCCGTCGAGTTCGGCCTGCAGCAGCAGCCGCATCTCGTCGCAGGGCTCGGTCACGACATCTGCTCCGCACCGATCCTCAGCAGCGCCTGCCGCGCCCGCCACAGCCGCGACATCACGGTGCCGATCGGCACGCCGGTGATGCGGCCGATCTCCTTGTAGGACAGCTCCTCGAGCTCGCGCAGCACCAGGCATTCGCGCAGCTCGAGCGGCAGCGCGGCGAGCGCGGCATCGAGCCGGGAGCGCGCCTCGCCGGCGGCGAGCGCCTGCTCGGGGTCATCGTCGTGTGCAGGAATTTCCGCCATCGCCTCCTCATCCGCCGCCAAGGGCGCGGCGCCGCGCGCGGCGAGCGCGGTGAGCGCCGTCGTGCGCACGATCTGCAGCAGCCAGGCGCGCGCATTGCCGCCGCGGAAGGACGCGAAATAGGTCAACGCGCGCAGCATCGCCTCCTGCACCACGTCCTCCGCCCCGTGCGGGTCGCGGACGAGCCAGCGCGCCAGGTTGTACGCCGCATCGAGATGCGGCAGCATCGCCTGCGCGAACATGGCGCGGTCCGGCTCATCCGGCACGATCGATCCGCCCTCACTGAACAGTCACGGTTCCCTGCATGTGCGGATGCAGCGAGCAGAAATAATGATAGACGCCCGGTCGCGTGAAGGTGAAGGCGAACGTGTCGCTCGGTGTCGAGCGGCGGCGACTTGAAGCTGCGCGGGTTCGCCGCGCTCGGTGACGGTGTGCGGGATGTCGTCGCGGTTGGTCCAGACCAACCGCGTGCCGACGGGCACGCGTGATGCTCGGCGGCGAGAAGGTGAAATTGTCGATCGTCACCGCGGCATCGGCGGCGAAGGCGGCGTGCGGCGCGAGGAGAGCCGCGGCGAGCGCGAGGCGGCGAAGCATGGACCGCTCTCCCCTCAGGCGCCGAGCGGCGCATCGACGATGGCGAGATGCGTGGGCGCCTTCACCTCCGTCACCGTGGCGATGCCGAGCATCGTGCGGAGCTGCCCCGCCGGCACCTTCATCGGCCCCGGCGACGGCGCGCTGCCCGGCGCCGGCTGCGGGAAGGCGGTGGAGCGCGCGGTGTGGAACGCCACGTGGCCCTCGACCTTCTGCATCACCTGGTGGATGTGCCCGTTCAGCACCGTGACCGAGCCGAACCGCGCCAGCAACGCGAGCAGCTGCGCCCCGTCATCGGTGCCCCAGCCCCATTGCTCGTACACCGTCCAGAGCGGCATATGCGCGAACACGACGATCGGCTGGCTTGCCGAGCGCCCGCGCAGATCCTGCGCGACGAAGGCGAGCTGATCGGCGCCGAGATTGCCGAGCCCGCCCGCCTTCAGGTTCTGCACGTTGTTGAGCGCGAGGAAATGCACGCCCTGCTGGTCGAAGCTGTACCAGCCGCCCTGCTTCGCGCCCTTGGTGAAGCGGCCGAAGAAATTGGCGCCATCATCCTCGCAGCACGTCGTGCTCGCCCGGCACGAAATGCGTGTCGAGCCCGGCGCCCTTGATCAGTCTGCTCGGCGGTGTCGAACTGATCGTCGCGCGAGAGATGGCTGACATCGCCGGTATGGATCAGCAGCGCGGCGTCGCCCTTCTTCGCGTTCACCAGCGCGATCGCGTCGCGCAGCGTGCCCGGCGTGTCGGAGTTGGCCTCGGCGTGGAAGCCGATATGGCTGTCGCTGATCTGCACGAAGCTGAGGCCGGTGCCGGCGGCTTCGGCCTCGCCGATCAGGCGCGAGCGGGGGATGCCGCCCGCCATCGTCCAGAGGACGCCGCCTCCGGCCCAGAGCATGCATTCGAGCGCGTGTCGGCGGGTGGTGTCGTGCATCGTGGGCTCTCCCGGCATGTTGCGATGACGGGGAGACCCGGCGCGGCGCCGCGTTTATTCGCGACGCCCGAAAAAGAATCACTCGCCGTTGCGGTCGATGCGCTGGTGGCGGGCACGGGTGCCGCGCTCGATCGCGGCGGCGACCAGCGGATCGAGATGCAGCTCGGTCATCACGAATTCGAGCATCTGCAGGATGCGCTCGCCGGCGAACCGGTCGGCGGCCACCACCTCGCAGGCGAGCGCATAGGCGGTCTCGCGCAGCCGCGGCTCCAGCGCGTCGCGGATCATGCGCCCGGCATGCGCGAGCCCCTCCTCCTCGCGCAGCAGGTTGATCGCGGCCTCGGTCGCGACGTCGAGATGGTCGGAGCTGAAATGATGGAAGGCCGGCAGGGTCTGCACCAGGCCGGACATCACGCCGATCTCGCGATCGGTGATGCCGCCGTCGGCGGCGGCGACCAGCACCATCGTGCAGACCAGCGCCTCCTGCGGATCGAGCCCGGTTCGGGCGAGCATGGGGTTCTCCGTCGTCATCGGCGGGACCGTGCGGCACGCCGCCGGCGAGATCAAGGAGGGGTGAGGCCGCCGACGGGGAGTTGTTCGGCGAGGAAGGCGCGGGTCCCCGCAATGGCCTCGGCGAGGCCGACGCGGCGCGGCGCGGCGCCCGGCGGGAAGGCGGAGAGCAGGCGCGAGGGCGTTCGACGGTCGAGCAGCACGAAGACGCCGCGATCGGTGGCGCTACGGATCAGCCGGCCGAAGGCCTGGCGGAGGCGCAGCCGGGCGATGCGGTCGTCATAGGCGCCGGGATCGCCGCCGGAGAGGTGGATGCGGCGCTCGCGGTGCAGGATGTCGGGCCGCTGCCACGGCACCTTCTCGAACACCACCAGGCGGAGCGCGCGCCCGGGCACGTCGACGCCGTCGCGCATCGCGTCGGTGCCGAGCAGGCAGCTCTCGGTCTCGGTGCGGAACACGTCGACCAGCGTCGCATTGTCCATCGCATCGACGTGCTGGGCGAGCAGCGGAATGCCGGCGGCTTCCAGTTCCGGCGCGATCCGCGCGTGCACGGCGCGCAGCCGGCTGATTGCCGTGAACAGACCGAGCCCGCCGCCGCCAGCGGCCAGGAACAGGGCGCGATAGGCGCTGGCGAGCTGGCCGGGCTCGCCCGGATGCGACATCGGTCACGATGAAGGCGCGGGTCTGCGCGGCATAGTCGAACGGGCTCGCGACCGCGGTGCGGATCGCCGGCGCCGGCAGGTGGATGGCGCCCACTCGCGCCTCGGCGGCGCTCCAGGCCGCCTCCGCCCCCGAACCGGCGGCCGTTTGGCTTGGCGCTTCACGCTCTCGCGGCCCCCAGCGCGGAGGATCGGAGGCTGGCACGTCGCGAAGCGTCGCCGAGGTGACGAGCAGCCCGTGCGCGGGCGCGGCGAGGCTGGCGGCGAACGGGATCGTCGGGTCAAGCCAGTGCCGATGCAGCCCGGCATCCCGGTCGCCGGCCTCGCGGCGCTCAAGCGCGAGGAACAGCACCTGGTCCGGCCGCGTCCCCGGCTCCGGCGGCTTCTCGCCCACCGCGACGCAGCATCGCATCCCAGGCGGAGAGCCGGTCCAGCGCACGGCGGGCCAGCGAGCGCGCCGACCGCCTCGATGCGGATGCGAGTAGCGGAATCAAGCTCCTCCGCCTCGTCCTCGAGTCGCGCCAGCAGTCGGGCGCGGAGCGCCGCCAGCGGCTCGGCGATGCGGGCGAGCGCGCGGCGAAGCCGGGAAGCCGCCTCGGGCAGCGCTTCCAGTACCGGATGAAGATCGCATTCCAAGCCGCTGCCGAACACGATGTTCTCGGCGCCTGGCGTCCGAGCGAGAACCTGTCGCCGGACCAGATGGAGGAAAGCCTCGGTCGGGATTGGCTTGCCCCGGCGCGAGGCCGCCGAGCTCCGGCCGGGCCTCCGCTCCCTCGGAGAGCCGCGTCGACCATCCAGGGGCCGGCAGCGAGCGTGCGGCGGTGAGGGCGGCCTCCAGCGGCGTCTCCAGCTCCGGCCGCGCCGCGACGAGATCCTCGACCCGCCGTCGCAGCCCGCGCGCGCGGGACCGTCCGCCCTCGGCGCCGAGCAGCCAGCGGCGCAGCTCCGCCGCCTCGGTGCCGGAAAGCTCGGCCGCGAAGGCGCCGTCGGCGGCGTCGAACACGTGATGGCCCTCGTCGAACACGTAGCGCGTCGGCACCGCGGTGTCGTCGAGCCCGCCCCAGGCCGCCTGCGCCATTACCAGCGCATGGTTCGCGACCACCAGCTCGGCGCCGCGCGCGCGCCGCACCGTGTGCTCGACGAAGCAGCGCCGCCAATGCGGGCAGGCGGAGTGGATGCACTCGCCGCGGCGGTCGGCGAGGCCCAGCGTCGTCCCGGCACCGAACAGCTCGGCGAACCAGCCCGGCAGGTCGCCGCCGGCGATGTCGCCGTCATCCGTCGCCCGCGCCCAGCGCGCGATGAGCCCGAGCGCGATCACCCGCCCGGCCGGCCCGACGCCACCGAGCGCCGTCTGCACCGCGTCCTCGTAATTCAGCAGGCACAGGTAGTTCTCGCGCCCTTTTCGCAGCACGATGCGGCGGCGGCGCTCGGCCGGCTCGGGATGCAGCCGCGCGAGCTCGGCCTCGATCTGCCGCTGCAGATGGCGGGTGAAGGTGCTGATCCAGACGCTGCCGCGATTCTGCTCGGCCCAGAGGCTCGCGGGTGCCACGTAGCCGAGCGTCTTGCCGGTCCCGGTGCCCGCCTCGGCGAGGACCATGTGCGCATGGCCGCGCTCGGCCCGGGGCGCGAAGGCGGCGCAGGCGGCATCGGCATAGTCGGACTGGCCCGGGCGCTGCTCCGCGTCGGGACCCAGGATCTTGGCGAGCCGCGCGCGGGCGGCGGCCGGACGGACCGGGAAGGCGGCGGGGGGCGGCGGCGGGCCGGCCTCTTCCCATTCGGGCAGGCGCTTCCAGATTTTCAGCCCCTCGGAGGAGGGCACCGCGTCGGGCATCCCCAGCGCAGCGGCGACGAAAGGCGCCCACCCCCATCCGGCCTCGCCCATCCGGCGACGAGGCCGCCAGCCTCGCCATCGCGCCCCGGTGCGGCGGACCGCGAGCCGGCGCAGCAGGCAACCGGCGAGTTCGGGGAGCATCGCGGCCGCCTGCTCCGGCCCTTCCGGCGGATCGATGCCGAGCGCCAGGGCGAGGCCGCGCGGCGTCGGGGCGGCGCTCGTGGCGGGGGCGGCGAAGGCGAACAGCTCGAGCAGGTCATAGGCCGGGCGTGGCCCGAGGCCGAGCCGGCGGAAGGTCGCCGGGGCATGGACCAGCAGCGGCGGCGGCAGGGCACGCAGCCGGGCAGCCGCGTCGGGTCCCCGCAGCGTCAGCAGCTCGCCGTCCGGGGTGAGCAGCGTCGCCCGCCCGTGGCCGGCGACGATCGCGGGCGCCTCGGGCAGGAGGATGCGCGGCCAATCAGGCCCGTTCACGGGGGAACCGGGTCGCCGCGAAGCTGGGGCGCGCCGTCATGCGCCTCCACCAGGCGGACAGGCGGGGAAAGCGGTCGAGCATCGCCGCCCCCTCCGGCGCCAGGCGGAAATAGGCGATCATCGGGGCCGCATGCAGATCGGCGAGGCTCAGGGAGGGCCCCGCCAGGAACGCCGTCCCTGCGAGCCGTTCGAGCGCCGCGAGGCAGGTCTCCGCTTCCGGCAGCGCCGCCGCGACGCGCGTCTCGTCGGGGGATGCGCGGGCCACCCGCTCGACATAGATGGTCAGGACCAGGGGGCGAAAGGCATAGGCGTCGAGCACCGAAATGGCTTGGTTCATGCGCGCCCGTTCGCACGCCGCCGCAGGCTGGAGCGCGGGGCCGGGCGCGGTCTCGTCGACATAGCGTGCGATCGCGCCGGCCTCGTGCAGCCGGAAGCCGTCCCACTCGAAGGCCGGGATGCGGCGGAACGGGTGCCTGGCGCGGTACGATTCCGGGAGGCAGGGGTCGAAGATGTCGGTCTCCACCAGCCGATAGGCGACGCCCTTCTCCTCCAGCACCAGTCGCACGATGCGCGTGTAGACGCTGTACTCGGCGCCGAACACGAGCGCGGGGGAGGACATGCATGGAGTATAGGCTCCCCCGCCCCGGGTGGCGATTGAGCCGCGACAACCGATTGACCAGGGGTGCCGCGATTCCTAGCTTGCCTCCATGTCCGGCACGCCCCGTCCCCCGCAAGGCGCCGCGGCGCCGCTGCCCAAGGCCTGGCCGTTCGAGGAGGCCGCCAAGGTCGCGGCCCGGCTCGCCGAATTGGGCAAGCGGGCAGCCCTGTTCGAAACCGGGTACGGGCCCTCCGGCCTGCCGCATATCGGCACATTCGGCGAGGTCGCCCGCACCTCCTGGGTGCGCCGCGCCTTCTCCGAGCTCACCGGCAAGCCATCCCGCCTGCTCGCGTTCAGCGACGACATGGACGGGCTGCGCAAGGTGCCGGACAACGTGCCGAACCAGGAGATGCTGGCGCGGCATCTCGGCAAGCCGCTGACCGCCATCCCCGACCCGTTCGGCACCCATTCGAGCTTCGGCGCACACAACAACGCCCGCCTGCGCGGCTTCCTCGACGGGTTCGGCTTCGAGTACGAGTTCGCCTCCTCGACCGAGTACTACCGCGCGGGCCGGTTCGATGCCGCGCTGCGCCGCGTGCTCGAATGCTACGACGCGGTGATCGCCGTGATCCTGCCGACGCTCGGCCCGGAGCGGCGCGCCACCTACTCGCCCTTCCTGCCGCTGCACCCGCGCACCGGCCGGGTGATGCAGGTGCCGATCGCCGCGCGCGATGCCAATGCCGGGACGGTGACCTGGCACGATCCCGAGAGCGGCGAGCGGTTCGAGACGCCGGTCACCGGCGGCGATTGCAAGCTGCAATGGAAGGCCGACTGGGCCATGCGCTGGTACGCGCTCGGCGTCGATTACGAGATGTCGGGCAAGGACCTGATCGACAGCGTCAGGCTTTCCGGGCGCATCTGCACGATTCTCGGCGCCAAGCCGCCGGTCGGCTTCACCTACGAGCTGTTCCTCGACGAGCACGAGAAGAAGATCAGCAAGTCCAAGGGGAACGGGCTCTCGGTCGAGGAATGGCTGCGCTACGCGCCGCCCGAAAGCCTCGCGCAGTTCATGTACAACGCGCCGCAGCGGGCGAAGCGGCTTTATTTCGACGTGATCCCGCGGGCGGTGGACGAGTACCTCGCCAATGCCGCGCGCGAGCGGACGCAGCCGGAGCCGGAACGCCGGGTGAACCCGGCCTGGCACATCCATCTCGGCCGCGAGCCCAACCACGGCGGCAGCCCGGTCGGCTACGCCATGCTGCTCAATCTCGCGAGCGTGGTGAACGCGGAGCGGCCCGACATCCTTTGGGGGTTCATCCGCCGCTACAGCCCGGGCGCCGCGCCGGAGACGATGCCGTTCCTCGACACGCTGGTCGGCTGCGCCATCGCCTATTACCGCGACTTCGTCCGCCCGGCGAAGCACTACCGGGCGCCGGCCGAGCAGGAACGCGCGGCGCTTGCCGACCTCGCCGAGACGCTGCGCGGCATGGCGCCGGATGCCGATCCCGAAACGATCCAGAATGCGGTCTACGAGATCGGCAAGCGGCACGGGTTCGCCGAGAACCTGCGCGCCTGGTTCGGCTGCCTCTACCAGGTGCTGCTCGGCCAGCAGGAAGGGCCGCGCTTCGGCGCCTTCGCCGCGCTCTACGGGCTCGCGGAGACGATCGCGCTGATCGAGGCGGCGCTGGCGCGGAAGGCCGATGCGGCCTGACCACGCCGATCCCGCCGCCCCTTCCTTCGCACCGCAGGACCTGCCTGACCTGATGGCGCCGCCGGAAGGCGGCGGGACACCGACGCGGATCGAGGCGCTGCGCAAGAAGCTGCGCCACGTCCCGGCGCTGCTCGGCCTGCTTTGCTCGCGGGCGCGATCTTCGTCGTGCACCGGGAGTTCCGCCATCTCCGGCTCGACGACATCAAGCACGCGCTGGCAGCAATCCCGGCGCAGGCACTCTGGCTCGGCGCCGGGCTCACCGTGCTCTCCTATGGCGTGCTCACCTTCTACGACCGGCTGGCGACGATCTATGCCGGGCACCGCGTGCGCTACGGCCAGGCCGCGTTCGCCTCGTTCTGCGCCTACGCGCTGTCGCACAATCTCGGCTTCACCGCGGTTTCCGGCGCCGCGGTGCGCTACCGGCTCTACGCGCATTGGGGGCTTTCCACCTTCCAGATCGCGAAGGTGGTCGCGTTCTGCTCGCTCACCTTCGCGCTCGGCGGCCTGGTGCTCGCCGGTGCGATCCTGTTCCAGGAGCCCGGCGCGGTGCCGTTCCTCGGCACCCATCTGCCGCACTGGATCCTGTACGCGGTGGCGACGGTGCTGTGGGGCCTGGTCGCGCTCTACGTCGTCATCGCCCGCGTGCTCGGCACGATCCGGCTGTTCGGCGAGCAGGTCACGCTGCCGAACTGGCGCACCTCGATCGTGCAGGTGCTGATCGCGACCTTCGACGTGGCGCTGACCGCCGGCATCTTCTACGCGCTGCTGCCGCCGACGCCGGGGCTGCCCTATCTGCGCTTCGTCGGCATCTATCTCGCCTCCTACGCCGCCGGCCTGCTGGCCAACCTGCCGGGCGGGATCGGCGTGTTCGACACCGCGATGCTGCTCGGGCTCGAGCCCTACCTGCCGCCGCCGCCGGTGGTCGGCGCGATCCTGATCTTCCGGCTCTACTACTACATCGTGCCGCTGTTCCTCGCCGGCAGCCTGTTCGCCGGCAACGAGATCCTGCTGCGCGGGCGCTCGCTCGTCCGCCTCCGCGCGCTCGCGATCCCGCGCTTCTCCGAGCCCGATCTGGCGGTCGGCGCCTCCACCGGCGCGGTCGCGCTGTGCGGCGCGCTGCTGGTGTCGCTGAGCGTGCTCGCGCCGCGGCAGGAATTCGCCTGGCTCGCGCCCGGCTACGCCTCGGTCGCCGCGAGCGCCGGCGAATACGTGACCTCGCTGATCGGCACCGCGCTCATGCTGGTCGCGATCGCGCTGTCGCGGCGGGTGACGCTCGCCTGGATGACCACCATCATCCTGCTGCTCGCCGCCGCGGTGTTCACCGCCGCGCAGGGCGCGCCGCACTGGGTGCCGGGCGTGCTGCTGCTCGCGCTGCTGCTGGTGGCGCCGTTCCGCAGCGCCTATTACCGCCACGCCCGCCTGCTCTCCGACCCGCTCGAGCCCGACACCGTGCTGCCGCTGCTCGCGCTGATCGCCTGCGTGCTGACGCTCGGCGTGTTCCGCAAGCATGTCGCGAGCCTGCCCACCAACAGCTGGTGGGACGTGGTGCTGTCGCCGGAGATGCCGAACCAGCTGCGGCTCGCGATGCTGGTCGCGGTGGCGCTCGCGCTTGCCGCTTCCTGGCGGCTGCTGCGCCCGGCGCGGGTGACCTGGCTCGCCTGGCGCGGCGAGGGCGGGCAGCGCTACGCCGCGCTCGGCGCGACGCCGCCCGCCAATGCCGACGGCGTCGTGCTCGGCGAGGCCGGCCGCTCGGGGATCCCGTTCCGCCGCCTCGGCCGCGTCATGCTGGCGCTCGGCGACCCGGCGGGCTCGGACAGCGACCGCATCTCCGCCATCTGGCGGCTCCGCGACCTCGCCCACCAGGAGGGTCTCGACCCCGCCTTCTGGCACGCGAGCCCCGAACTGCTGGGTGTCTATGCCGATCTCGGCCTCACGCCGCTGCCGCTCGGCGAGGACGGCCTGCCGCTGCCGGCACCCGCGCTCACCGCGCGCCATTATCTCTGCTGCGTGGTGCCGCGCGACCTCAAGATCCTGCTGCCGATGCTGCCCGCGCTCGCCGCCAATCTGCGCCTGCGCGAAGCCGCCGAATGAGCTTCCACCAGCAACCCACGCCCCGCGCCGGCGCTTCAACCATCCTGCCCCTGCCTGCAACCGGGAGAGCCCCGTGTCCGTCAGCATCAACAAGTCGCGTGTGACCGAGGGCCGGCCGCATCCGCTGGGTGCGAGCTGGGACGGCCTCGGCGTCAATTTCGCGCTGTTTTCCGCCCACGCGACCAAGGTCGAGCTCTGCCTGTTCGATGCCAGCGGGGAAACCGAGGTCGAGCGCATCGAGCTGCCGGAATTCACCGACGAGGTCTGGCATGGCTACCTGCCCGATGCCCGGCCGCAGATGATCTACGCCTACCGCGTGCACGGTCCGTACGACCCCGAGAACGGCCATCGCTTCAACCCGAACAAGCTCGTGCTCGATCCCTATGCGCTCGGCCATATCGGCGGGCTGACCTGGGCGCCGGAGGTGTTCGGCTACACGCTCGGCGCCGAGGGCGACGACCTCAGCTTCGACGAGCGCGACAGCGCGCCGTTCATGCCGAAATGCCGCATCATCGACCCCGCCTTCACCTGGGGTCGCGAGCGCGCGCCGCGAGCCTCGTGGGAGCACACGATATTCTACGAGACCCACGTGCGCGGCTTCACCAACCGCCATCCGACGGTGCCTGAAGAACTGCGCGGCACCTTCGCCGGGCTCGCCACCAAGCAGGTCGTCGACTACATCCGCTCCCTCGGCGTCACCTCCGTCGAGCTGCTCCCCGTCCACACCTTCATCAACGACAACACCCTGCTCGAGAAGGGTCTCACCAACTACTGGGGCTACAACACGATCGGCTTCTTCGCCCCCGACCCGCGCTACGCCGCGCGCAACGTCGTCACCGAGTTCAAGGAGATGGTCGCGCATCTGCACGATGCCGGGCTCGAGGTGATCCTCGATGTCGTCTACAACCACACCGCGGAGGGCAACGAGCGCGGCCCCACCCTTTCCTTCCGCGGCATCGACAACGCCTCCTACTATCGGCTGCTGCCCGATCAGCAGCGCTACTACATCAACGACACCGGCACCGGAAACACGCTCAACCTGTCGCATCCGCGCGTGCTGCAGATGGTGACCGACAGCCTGCGCTACTGGGCGCAGGAGATGCACGTGGACGGCTTCCGCTTCGACCTCGCGACCATCCTCGGCCGCGAGCCCTACGGGTTCGACGAAGGCGGCGGCTTCCTCGACAGCTGCCGGCAGGATCCGGTGCTGTCATCGGTGAAGCTGATCGCGGAACCCTGGGATGTCGGCCCGGGCGGCTATCAGGTCGGCGCCTTCCCGCCGGGCTGGGCGGAATGGAACGACAGTTTCCGCGATACCGTGCGCGCCTACTGGAAAGGCGACGAGGGCCTGGTGCCGGCGATGGCCGCGCGGCTCTGCGCGTCGGCCGACAAATTCAACCATCGCGGCCGCAAGCCGTGGGCGAGCGTCAATTTCATCACCGCGCATGATGGATTCACGCTGCACGACGTCGTCAGCTACAACGAGAAACACAACGAGGCCAATGGCGAGGACAATCACGACGGCCATTCCGACAACCGTTCGTGGAACCACGGCGTCGAGGGCCCGACCGACGATCCCGAGATCCAGGCGCTCCGCGAGCGGCAGAAGCGCAACATGCTGGCGACGCTGCTGCTCTCGCAGGGCACGCCGATGCTGGTCGCCGGCGACGAGTTCGGCCGCACCCAGAACGGCAACAACAACGCCTATTGCCAGGACAACGACATCAGCTGGGTCGACTGGAACATCACGCCGGAAGGCGAAGCGCTGACCGGCTTCGTCCGTCAGCTCACCGGCCTGCGACACCACTACCCGATCCTGCGCCGCGGCCGCTTCCTCACCGGTGAGTTCAACGAAACCCTCGGCGTCAAGGACGTCACCTGGATCAACCCGTCCGGCAGCGAGATGACGGTGGAGGACTGGGACGACGGCATCGCACGCTGCTTCGGCATGCTGATGGACGGCCGCGCACAGGCCACCGGCATCCGCCGCCCGGCGAGCGACGCGACGCTGCTGATGATCCTCAATGCCCACCACGACGTGGTGGAATTCACCCTTCCCCCCTGCGCCGAAGGACGGCGCTGGAACCTCGTTTTCGACACCAACATCCCCGACGACGAGGAAGACCGCTCCTTCGCGATCGGCGACGTCTACACCGTCACTGCCCGCTCCCTCCTCCTCCTCGCCCTCGAAAGCACCCGCCAGCGTCGCCGCCTCGCCGGCTGACGCCGGCGTCAATCGGTGCCGTTGGGGGCGGCGACGAGGCCGATCCAGCGTTGGTCGTTGCCGGAGCGGACGAGCATCAGGACGTAGTTGCGTCCTTCGGTCCGGGCGGATTTGAGCGCCTGTTCGAATTCAGCTGGTGTGTTGACGGCGTTCATCTGCACGCGGAGCACGAGGTCGCCGGGATTGATGCCGTGCTGCATGGCCTCGCTGTTGGCTTGCACGGCGCCGACCAGCACGCCGGTTTTCTGGCCGTGGAGCTGGTATTTTGCGCGGGTCGAGTCGGTCAGCGACTGCAACGTCATTCCGAAATCCGGCAGGTCGATCTGCTTGGCGTATGCCCTGGCCGCACTGGAGGTGGGCGCGGCGCTCGCCATGTCCATCGGATAGATGGCGACGGTGACGGGGACGGTCATGTCGCGGCCGTCGCGCCAGACGGCGAGCTGGATGGTGGTGCCGGCCGCGGTCTTGCCGATGTCGCGCATCAGCGCGCGGGCGTCGGTGAAGGTCTGGCCATCGATCTGGCGGATGATGTCCCCGTCATGCAGGCCGGCCTGGCTGGCGGGGCTGGCGGGATCGAGCTTGGCGACGATCGCGCCCTCGCGCCAGGAAAGACCGAGGGCGGCCTGCACATCGGGGCTTACGTCCTGCAGCGAGGCGCCGATCCAGCCGGCACGCACGTCGCCGTATTTCAGCAGTCGGTCCACCACGAACTTGGCGTCGTTCGAGGTGATGGCGAAGCCCAATCCGATCGAGCCGCCATTCGGCACGGTGTAGAGTGAGGTGTCGATGCCGACCACCTGGCCCTTGAAGTCGACCAGAGGGCCGCCGGAATTGCCGTGGTTGATGGCGGCGTCGGTCTGGATGAAGTTGTCGTAGGGCGTGTCCATGATGTCGCGGTTCAGCGCGCTGATGATGCCGGCGCTGACCGACATGCCGAGCCCGAGCGGATTGCCGATCGTCATCACCGGATCGCCGATCCTGAGCGCGTCGCTGTCGCCCCAGCTGAGTGCAGTGAGCGGCTTCTTGACGTCGACCTTCAGCACCGCGAGGTCGACCGCGCCGGCAACCGCCATCACGTGCGCGCGGGCACGGCTGCCGTCGGCGAAATGCGCGGTGATCTGGAAGGCGTTGGCAACCACATGCTTGTTGGTGACGATGATGCCGTTCGGGTCGATGACGAATCCCGAGCCGAAGAAGCGCGCGCGCGACGGGCGGAAGCCGTTGGCGTCGGGCGGGGTGTTGGCATCCGCCGGCGCCCAGACCGCGAGATTGACGACGCCGGGCAGCAGCGGTGCGAGCACGGCGGGGAGGTTCATGGTCGGCGGGTCGTGCGCCGCCGCCGCCGGCGCGGCGAGCGGCAGCGCCCCGAGCAGCAGTGCCGCAAAGATCGCCCTGCCCGTGATCCGGAAAGCCATCGTTCTTCCCTCGCCCCAAGCCCGTTCGCCGGCCGCACGCCCACGTTACCATCGCGGCCTCGGGGTGGGAACGCCTCCGCCCGCGCGGGGCCGGATGGTAACCTTTCCTTCATCGCCTTGGCGCAGGATGCCGTTCGGGACCGCGCGCCGAAACCTTCCGCGGCTGACCACGCCAGAATGGCTCGAACGGGATCGCCCCGATGCTTGCCGACTGGACCCTGCTTTCCGAATCCTGCCAGCTCGCGCTCTCCCAGGAGGCGCTGCGGACCGCCACCGCGACGCTCGCGGATCATGCCGAACTGCTGGCGGGCGAGATCGAGAACGGCGCGCTCGCCGACCGTGGCGGCCCGGAGGCGCTGCGGCTGTTCGCCGCCGTGCTCCGCGCCGCCAATGACGATCGTTTCGCGGTCGTGGGCCACGCGTAGGCGCCGCGCCGCATCGCCCGCCCATGCCGGGCGCCCCGGCATGGACGGATCGGGCGGTCAGCCGTTGCCGGACTGATCGCCGCTGCCTGGGGTCACCGCCACGAAGGCGGCCTGGCCGTTCCGCAGCACGCGCAGCGCCACGGTCTTGCCGTCGCGCGTCGCGCTGCGGATCGCGTTCGCCGCCTCGCGCGGATCGCTCACCGACTTGCTGCCGACGCCGATCACCACGTCGCCCGGCTGGATCCCGGCATTCGCTGCCGGCGAGTTCGGCTGCACCCGCGCGACCACCGCGCCCTTCGCGTCGGCCGGGAGGTCGAGCTGGTCGCGCGTGTTGGCGTCGAGTGGCGCGAGCGCGACGCCGATGCCCTGGCTCGCGTTCTCCGCCGGGTTGCCGGCATTGGCCGTCTGGTGGTCGGTGAGCCTCGCCACCGTCACGTCCACGCTCTGCTGCTGGCCGTCGCGGAGGATTCCGAGCTTCGCCTGCGCATCCGGGGAAACGTTGGCGATGTCCACCGCGAGATCGCGCGGATTGGTGACCGTCTGGCCGTTCACTGCGGTGATCACGTCGCCCGGCTGCAGACCGGCCCGCGAGGCCGGGCTGTTCGGCTCGACCTGGGCGACGAGCGCGCCCTTGTCGCTGCCGACATGCAGCGCCGAGGCCATGCTCGGGCTCACCCCTTGCGCCTCGACGCCGAGGTAGCCGCGGGTCACGTGGCCGCCGTTCTCGAGCTGCGCGACCACGGACTTCACGGTGTCGGACGGGATCGCGAAGCCGATGCCGACCGAGCCGCCGGTAGGCGAGAGGATCGCGGTGTTGACGCCCACCACCTTGCCGTCCTGGGTGAAGAGCGGGCCACCGGAATTGCCCTGGTTGATGGGCGCGTCGACCTGGATGAAGCTGTCGTACGGCCCGTCGCCGATGTCGCGGCCGCGCGCCGAGACGATGCCGGCGGTCACGCTGCCGCCGAGCCCGAACGGGTTGCCCATCGCGACCACCCACTGGCCGGGCTTCACGTCGTTCGAATTGCCGAGCTGGATGTAGGGCAGCTTGTGGCCGGCATTCACCTTCAGCACCGCGAGATCGGTGCGCGGGTCGGTGCCGATCACCTTGGCGGGAAGCTGGGTGCCGTCATCGAGGGTCACCTCCAGCGAGCGCTCGTCCTTCACCACGTGGTTGTTGGTGACGATGGTCCCGTTGGGATCGATGATGAAGCCGGAGCCGCGGGCCTCCACGGCGCGGGGCCGCATGTGTGGCATCATCTGCGCGAACGGGTTCATCGGCCCCATGCCCATGCCTGGCCCGCTCTCCTCGTCGGCGGCGTCGGCCCGCAGGTGGTTGGTAATCGATACGACCGCCGGACGGACCTGGGTCACCAGGTTGCTGAAATCGGGCAGCAGGGTGGGCGACGGGGTCGGCTGGATGGCGGCCGAGGTGGGGGTGCCGGTGCTCGGCTCGGTGGTTGCGGCGGCGAAGACGGCGTGGGCGGCGGTGAAGCCGCCAAGCGCGGTGCCGGCGAGCAGCACTCCCATCAGCGTGCGGCTGACAGGCCGCTTTCCGTTCTGGTTCTGGGTGGACATGCAGGCTCTCCTGAAGATGGCTGACCCGAATCGGCCGATGCGGCCGATGCGGCATTGACGCTTGGAAGATGCGGATGGCGGGTGAACGTTGCCGTGGCGCCACGATGAAACCACCGTCATCCGTGCATGCCGGCCGCGGGCGCGATTTTCGCTTGACCTGGCTCGCGTTACATGGCGCCCGGTCACCGGCGCCCGCGGGCAGCGCCGCCGGGGCCGGGTTAGCACAGCGGTAGTGCAGCGGTTTTGTAAACCGAAGGTCGGGGGTTCAAATCCCTCACCCGGCACCACGGCGCATCGCTTGCGCTGAGGCGCGGCAAGTTCCTGCAAGGACTGCACTTCCAGGCCGGCTGTGAGCACGCAAGGTGGGCACACGGTCTGATCGCGACACTTCGAATGATGACGCCCTGGCAGGTGA
Source organism: uncultured Alphaproteobacteria bacterium (assembly GCA_963822815.1). GTDB lineage: Bacteria > Pseudomonadota > Alphaproteobacteria > Acetobacterales > Acetobacteraceae > CAWGJC01. Next base: position 703,179 of record CAWGJC010000005.1, on the reverse strand, counting down.
CCACCCCCTGGCAGGACCCTCGGACAGGGATATGGACGCTGCGCAAGCGCATTCCGGCGCGCCTCCGGGCAGTCGCAGGGAAGACCAGCGAGATCGTGAGGATCCGGCTGGGCATCTCCGACCGCGCCGAGGCCAAGCGGCGGCGGCCCGAGGCGATGACGAAGTAGGCCGCCACGGAGGCGCAGTGGGAGCGCAGCGGCCAAGTCGTGGACGTGACCGCTCGGCAGGCTGACGAGATGACCGCCAGGTGGGCGCGTGGATCGCAGGAACCCTCTCCCGGTTCGACCGCGGGGGCGACGGACTTCACGCTGTTCGCCGACCCTGAGCGAGGAGCACATCCCCAACGCCTTCAAGGCGGTGGAGTAGCGTCAGTGTCGTCGTTCCGGTTAAGCTCACGCCGGCTTCTCCTTCGGAGCCAAGATCGGCTTCGGCCCGGTGTGCGGCTGGTCGGTGGCCGCCCGAACGGCGGAGGCCCCGGCATTCGAGGCGGTTTGCCCGGCGGCTTCTCGCCAGGGCGGACAAGCTCCTCATCGGGCCGCCTCCGGTTCGCGGGTCACGAACCCGAGGACGATCTTTTCGAACTTGCCGCTCTCCAAGATGTCGACGCTCATGACGGCGATAACGCTGGCGGAGGATTTTGCGCGGCTGGTCAAGGATCAGGGACAACGCAGCCAGGAGTGAAGGATCATCAGATGAGGTTTCGCTATTCCTGAACCGAGAGGCGTTCTGTGGCCAACTGCCGCGCAATATCCCCGGTATCGTGCGGTCTGCGCAGAACCCCTGCCCAAGAGTTTTGCCGAGTTCGAGAGATCGGCAAACCAGTGGCTCGAACGCGCCAGGGTGATCCGGGGAGCGAGTGCCATCGGCTCAAACCGCCAATCCGCAGCCTGACACCATCAACATCGCATTAACCGCAATCCCAAACTGCCGGTCGTTGAGCGTACGATAGAGTCGCAGGCCGCAAATGGTGCCGAGCAGTGCCGCCGGAACATAGGCGCAGGGAGCCATCCATGCCATCGTGCCGGGCAGTGCCGCGTGGGCCCGGGAGGGCTGTATGATCGGGATGGCGATCAGCGCGATGACCTGCATGACCAGGATGAACGGTTGGTAGATGCTGCGCTGGTGCGCCTTGTCCCATGCCTTCGTGCCGCACCAGATAGTGACGAACGCGCCCGGGAAGCCGATCAGGCCACCCGTCATCCCACTCAGGAAGCCGATGGCCGTATCCGCGGCGGCGCTGCGCCAGCGCAGAACGACCGGACGGCGCAGCATCATGTATCCGGCATAGAGTATCAGCAGGACACCAATGGTGCGCCTGTAGGCGGTCGGCTGCATGTGGAGCAGGAGAAACACGCCGGGCACGACACCGAGCAGGCCGCCGACGAGGAAGGTGGCCAGGGAGCGCCAGTCAATGCCCTGGCGCAGCACCCACACGCTGAGCGATTGGATGGCAATACTGCACAGCATCATGATCTCGACGATCTGCACGGGCGACTTCATCAGATGCAGCAGCAATGCGCCGGCGATTGCCGAGAAGGCGAACCCAGCAATGCTGGATAAAGTCGCCGCCCCAAAAATCCCCAGGAGCGCGGCCAGGCTGACCTGCGTGTCACCAAACGTTCGGAGCAGGACCGCGTAGGCGAGTATCGCGCCCGTGCTCGCGACGAGAAGCATCGGCGCCATCAGGTGGCCGAACCGCGAGGGGTCAGGCCTTGCCCGGGCTAGGAAGCGGATGAGATCCACCCCGGCTGCGGCGAGGTACCTACCGCGTTGTCGACGTGCCTGGACCACCTCCGAAAGGCCGTCAGGCACCATGAGGGAACGGGAGATTTCGTGTTCCCTTGGTACCGTGTTCTGCGTCTCCATGAGCGCGTTCTCCGTGGGAGCAGGCTGGCACGCGGTCGACGTGACGGTCGCGGTGCGGCGACCAGCCACAGCTAAAAGAGCGAGACCGGAGACAATTTGGATTTATTCGCTGGCGCCGATCACCTGCTCGTGAGCGTCCGCTAGGCTCACGAGGCAATTGACGGCTACCGCGGAGACGTAGTTGCCAAGAACGGATCCCGCGGCCGATCCGGAGTTGGACGCCGTCCGCTGGCGCAGGATGTGCCAGACCAAGAATAGCACTAGCCCTGCCGAGAGAATGCTCATCTCAGGGCGGCAATTGACCAAAACCGGCCGGGCCTGCTGCACCCCGAGCGCGACCACGCTGGCATACGCCGCACGTACTGTGCTCGCCCCTGCGCCCGTGCTGATGCCGGCGTTGATCCCCGACGAGCTGCCGCTGGCGGGTCCGCTACAGGTCCGCAAATCAAACCGCGTTCTGGGCGCTGCTTCGGACTACCGCCAACCCATTGAAAATATGGTGGGCGCAGCAGGGCTCGAACCTGCGACCCGCTGATTAAGAGTAGGATCAAAGTCCGTGACTAGGAGCGCCGTCCGCCGCCTATGACCGACATATTTGAGCGATATCAGAGCCGTAACCTTGAGCGCCCCGCCACATGGCGTCTAGCACGGACTATGTTCCTCATTCTGATGAGTCCGGAGAGAGTCCGGAGGCGCGGGCGAGTGCGTAGGAAGCTGGTCCGCGTTCGTCATCCGTTCGATGGATTTGCCGAGAGCTACATAAAACTGGTGTTCTAGGTGTTCTAGGTGTTCTCACACATATAAGTATCTGTTTTGATGTGCTTTTCTGATCAAACGCCAGGAACACCTAACTTTCGCCAGGTGTTCCAGGTGTTCCGAGGCATCGGGCGATGAAGCTGACGAAGCGCGAAATCGACGCGCTCACCTGCCCGCCTGGGCGCCGGGACCGGCTTGTGTTCGACGACGAGCTGCGGGGCTTCGGGCTTCGCATCACGAGCGACGGCAGCAAGGTCTTCCTGTTCCAATATCGCGCCGGGGGTCAGGTGCGCCGGCTGCCGCTCGGCCTCTATGGCGAGCTGACGCCGGCGGAGGCTCGACAGCGAGCCGAGGTGGCGCGGGGACAAGTCAGAGACGGTGGCGATCCGGTCGCCGAACGCGCCCAGCAACGCGCCGCGGTCGCTGAGGCGGATCGAGCGCGTCGGCGCCGGGCAGAAGCGGACGCGCTCACGCTCGGGAAGCTGATCGAACTGTGGGCATTGCGGCAGCTCGTCCACCGCAGCGAACGCTACCGCACCGAAGCATGCCGGGCGCTGCGCGTCGGCCTGGCGGCCCTGCTCGATCGTCCGGCGCACCAGCTCGACAGCGCCACCGTGCGGCGGGCGCTGGATGCGATCCCTCGGCCGGTGCGCGGGTCGGGTTCGGCCGGGAAACGGTCCGGCCGCAAATCGCGCGGAAAAGGATCCGCCCCCGTGCCCGCCATGCGCGGCGAGGCGCAGGCGCGGCGTGTCCGCGCCTATGGGCGCGCGATGTATGGCTGGGCCGTGAAGCGCGGGCTGGTGCCCACCAACCCATTTGCCGCCGTCTTTCTCGAGACGCGCGACGTGCCCCGCGATCGCGTGCTCACCGATGCCGAGCTGGGGGAGGTCTGGCGCGCCACCGGGGCGATGGGCTGGCCCTGGGGTTCCTATCTCCGCATGCTGCTGCTCACCTTGCAGCGCAGGGCCGAGGTCGCCGGCATGGAATGGGGCGAGCTCGCCCCCGACTTCGCAACATGGGAGCTGCCGGCGCACCGGACGAAGAACCGGAAGCCGCATATCGTCCACCTCGCCGAGGCCGCCGGTGCTCTACTGCGCGAGGCTCCGCGGCTGGCGGGCTCGCCCTTGGTGTTCACCACCACCGGCACCACCGCGGTTTCGGGCTTCGAAAAGGCAAAGGCGCGCCTGGTGGAGCTGATCGAGCAGGAACGGGCGAAGCTGGCGGCCGAAGCCGGCCGCGAGCCCGAGCCAGTGGTGCCGTGGCGGCTGCACGATTTCCGGCGCACCGGCGTGACCGCCCTCGCCCGGCTTGGCGTTCGGATCGAGGTCGCGGACCGGCTGCTGAACCACATTCAAGGCGCGATCAGCGGCGTCGCCGCGGTGTATCAGCGGCACGACTTCCTGGCCGAGCGCGAGGCCGCGCTGAACCTGTGGGCGGCTCACGTGCTCGCCGTGGCCGCGGGCACCACCGCCGCGGCCAATGTGGTCGAGTTGCGGCCCACCGGCGCCTCGCCGGCCACGTAACCGCGCGGAAACAAGCTTCGTCCTGCCCGCTTCGGCCGGCCGGCTGTATCACATGGGCTTGCCCTAGTAAGTCGTCTCAGAACCGTCTCGCACCACCGTCTGGAACGCCTCACACAAATAGCTGTTGACCTTTGAGACAGAAGGAGGTTGAATGTCTTTGACTTCAGTGAGACGGAACGCCGCCATGCTCATCGGTTACGCCCGCACCAGCACCATCGACCAGGACGCCGGCCTCGCCGCGCAGGAGCGCGACCTACAGGCGGCCGGATGCGAGCGCGTCTTCGCCGAGCAGGTATCGTCCGTCGCCACCGTCCGGCCGCTGCTCGACCAGGCGATGGCGTTCGTCCGCAAGGGTGACGTGCTGGTGGTGACCAAGCCCGATCGCCTGGCGCGCAACACCGCGGATCTGCTGCGCATCGCCGAGACGCTGGCGGGGCGCGGCATCGGCTTGCGCATCCTGAGCATGGGCGGGTCGGAGCTGGACACCAGCTCGGCCACCGGCAAGCTGATGCTGACCATGCTCGGCGCCGTCGCGGCGTTCGAGCGCGAGCTGATGCTCGAGCGCCAGCGCGAGGGCATCCGCAAGGCGGCCGAGGCGGGCAAATACAAGGGTCGCGCCCCCACCGCGCAGCGCAAGGCCGACCAGGTGCGCGAGCTGCATGCCAAGGGCACGCGGCCGGTGGCGATCGCCCGCCAGCTCGGCATCAGCCGCGCCAGCGTCTATCGGATCATCGGGCCGGCGGTCGCGGGCGAACCCGCCGCGGCCTGATGCTGCCCGGCGAGACGAAGCAGGAGATCCAGGGTGCACCACCATCACAAGGCTGAAGCGCAGCCCGATGGCTGACTGCGTGGCCGCGCTGCACGCGGTGTTCGGCGCTGCCAGCGCCGGCGAGCTGCTGCGCGCTCCCGAGATCGTCTCGGCCTGCATGCAGGCGGCGGCAATCGAGCATGCGGCGCGGATACAAGCTACCGCAGCGCGCCAGGCAGGCACCATGACGCTGGTCGCGGGGATGGGGGCCGTCGCCGGTGGGGCCTTCACGATCATGGCCGCTTGGCTTCAGCTTCGTCCCATGGCCGCGGAGCGCCGCTTCCGATCACTCGCGTACAGGCAGCATCTATCGCACGCCGCAGTGCTGGCACGAGCAGAAATCGACGGTCTCGCCGATCGGCTTTCGGCAGGAAAAATCGCGGCGCTCGCTGGCAGCGGGGCGCTCGATCTTCCTGTTACCACCGAGTTGCAGGCGGAGTTGTCCATCCAGAATTGGGAACGGCACGCGCTGTTCGGGACGCGCTTCCCATCCGTGAGGGGAGCCTATCGCGCCATCGCAATCTGCTTCCTGGCGCGGGAGGTCTTTCAGGATGGGCTCGCGCAGCTCGATCAACCGGCGGCGCTGCGCGGTTCTCACTCGCGCATCGAAGTGCTGGCGCGGGACTTCGCCGAGGCATTGAAGCTCGCGAGCGACACGCTCGCGTCGCTGCACTCGGAGGCGGACGAGTAGGTTCCTGCGGCCGGCTCGATCCTACCCGCCCGGTTCGCGCATCCGCACGCCGGGGCCGCCGCCGTTCTGCTCGATGAACTCGACGCCGGCGGTTTCGAGCGCGCGGCGGATCGCATCGAGGTTGGCCGGCATCATCGTGACCGGGCCATCCAACGCTTCCGCTCGGCGGATCGTCACCAGGCTGACCCCTGATTGCTCGGCCAGCTTCTCCGCGGGAACTCGAAGCAGGGCGCGTGCGGCGCGGATTTGCGACGCCAGTAAGATGCTTTTTTTCGTATCTGGCGACATGAATAGTTGCATTCCGTAGCGAGTGCGCCTATACATATCACCAGACACGAACAAGAGCAATCGCCATGCAATACGTCGGACGCCGCGCTTCCCAGACCAACCCGATCGCCTCGATCCCGCTGTTCCGGTCGATCGAGTCCGTCTTCGGCCCCAGCCCGCTGGTGAAGGCCGAGGCCGAGCTGCGGAATGCCAAGCGGGACCTGCCCGGTTGGCACCGAGCTCTATGCCAAGGCGCGCGCCGCGCTCGCCAAGGCGAACCGCTTTCCGATGACCACGCGCCGGTGGTGGCAGGCGGACGCGATGCGCCGCATCAACGCGGTGCGCGCCGGGCTCCGTCAGGCCGAGCGCCGCATCGCCGCCGCCGAGCTCGCCCTCGCCGAGCTCGCCGCGGCGCAGGCGTAGGCCACCGGCGATGGGCGACGTCATCACCTTCATTCCGACGCCGCGCGGCCGGCGGAACGCCAGGCGGACGCCGCGGCGGCCCGCGACCACGCCCGCCGAGCGGCGTGATGCCGTGATCCGGCAAGCCGCCGAGCTGATGGCGAGCCTCAACGATGATGACGACACGCCACCACCCGCCCCGCTGTTCTCGCCGGCGGCCGAGGCCGACGCCTGCGCGTCGCTGGTGCGGCGCACCTGCAGGATGGCCGCGGCGCCCGGCGGTGGGCCGGTGGACCAGGCCGCCCGCGAGGTTGCCGCGCTCCGCCTGCTCGGCTCCGTGACGCCGGACGATGGCGTGCTGGCGGAGATCGGCGACAACGCGATCGGCGCCATGCTGCGCCTGGCGCACACGCCCTCTGCGACCACCGCCGATGCCGCCTCGAAGCTGGCCGCGGTGGTGCGGGACTCGGCGGATTACGCGCTCGCGGGCGGCGGCACGGGTGACGTGGCCTGGTTCGTCCTGGTCGCGCTGGCCTTCGCCGACCTGGCGACGCTGGCGGCCCGCGCGGAGCTGCGCCGCGAGGAAGCCGGCCGCTGGCCCGCGGCGGCGGAGGCGATGCGCCTCGCCGAGTTCGCTGCACCGCATGGCCGCCACCGAGGCGCTGCGGAAGAAACGCCGGGCGCCGTTCGCCTGCACCGCCGCCGCGCTCGCCGACCTGGTGCTGCTGCGCTCGGGGCCGATCGCGCTGCCGCTCGACGCCGGCGAGCCGATCTTCGAAGGTACGCGCCCGTGACCCGGCGGGGGCCGACCGCCTCCGATCCGCCCGGCGAGCTGCGCCGCGTGCTGGTGCTGTTCTACGAGCTGGTGGACCACCGCGCCGCGCCCGTGTCCCGGTCTGCGCGCCGGCGCCGGCGCACCGCGGCGGTGGTGCGCGAGCTGACCGAGGCCACCACCGCTTTCGCCGGCAGCCTGCAACGGCCCGGCAACGGGCGGTGACACCCGCCTGGCTCAACGCAGCCACCACCGCCGCGGCGGCCGCTGGCTTTGCCGCTGGTGGGACTCAGCCGATGATGCGGCCAGGCGCGGCGACCCTGGCCGGGGTTGCGGCGGGACCCCATGCCCGCCCCGCCGCGCCGCCTTCCCGCATCCGTGGGGGCCGGCATGGGGCGGCAGTGACAGCGACAAAATCAGGACGGCTTCGTAGCCCGACGATCGACGAAGCCGCTGCTTGGTGCAGCGACGGAGCGCGGGCGGAGCTGCAAGCGGCGAACGAAGCCGTGGACCAGCGTTCTGCAATGGTCGCGTCTTCGATGGCCGAGACTGCCCGCATCCAGGCCAAAGGAGCTTCGGCGGTGGCTCGGGCAGCCATGCGCGCGTCAAGACCGGCCATTCCGTCATCGTTTGTGGTCCATCAACGCCTCTACCTGGCAACGGAGGCGGCGCTCGCCGAGCTGCACGGGCAACTTGCGATCGGCACGCTTGAAACTGATATCCGATGGGACTCGCCACGCGGCAAATTCACAGTGCCCGAGGCGAGATTATGGAAGGACGGGCTTCGGCTGTTCGTGATCGGCGATCGCGAATTATGGGTCGCATCGCAGCGGTCAAACGCGAGATCGCGGGACTTCTACTTGCAGAAGCCGAGTGCAGACGCGAAGCGGGAGCGCGGGATAGGTGGCCGCCACGAACATCCTCAGTGGTCGCGAGTTCTTATCCAGCTCGGCGCCAAGCTCGCCGCCGAGGGGCTGCCACAATCGGGCGACGGCGGACGCGCTCGCCTGGTCGAATGGATCGCGGCGCAATTCGGTGAGGACGAAGCGCCAAGCCTAACCACAATACAGGATCGGCTTACGGTGGTGCTTGAGGCGCATCGTCTAGCGCAACGAAAGGTCGGAAACTGAGTTTCCGACCTAACCGACCGGACGCCGAGTGTCGTCAGAGTACGCATGCTTCCGACCGCCGCGCTCCTGCGGCGTCAGGGAGCTGCACACATGCCGAGTTGTGGATATTGCAAGGCCTTCAACCTTCCGATCGTCAAAGCGGCCGAGCAGGCGCAGGAAACGAGCTTGGCCGCCTTGTTCGCCGGTTACGACCTGGTGCCGCCGAAGGTGCTGGCGGCCCGAACCGGCATCTCGGGACGGACTTGGGAGCGAAGAAGATCGGACGGTTCGGGGCCGCCCTTCATCCACATAGGGGCGGCCGTCCGTTACCCTTCCGACACCTTGCGCGAGTGGATACGCGCGAACGCGGTCAAGAGCACCAGCGCCGCCACGGTGGCGGCAAGCGCAGCCGTGAAATGAGCGCGCCTGCCGTGGTGCTGTTGGAACATCCGTGCGGTAAGTCCGGGCCGCTGCATGACTTCGATCGGCTGGTGAGGGCGATGGCATGCATGGCTCCCCATGTCGCTGCGTTCCTCGAGCGGGAGCGGACTGGCGATCCTGACAATCCTGACAATGTCTTGAGCGAGGATGAGGAAGGCGAACTCGCCGGTGCCGTCGCGGGCATCCTCGCCGTGGTGGCGACCAACCCTGACCTCTGCCGCGATCTGTTGGCCTTCCTGACCCGTGTTGGCCGCGTGCAGGACGGGCTCAACGAGTTCAAACGATGAGGTCTGGGCGCTATGGAATGCAGCACTGGGCCGCGGCCCGGCGAATTGCGGGTCAACCGCCGCCTATGCGGCCTGCGTCGAGCGGATGTCGAAAGCTGTGCGCACGCTCGGCGCTGCGCTCCAAGAGAAACTGATGCGGCCAGCCGCGCAGGCGGCGGCGCAGAAAGATCACGCGGCAACCGCGCTGCGTACGCGACGCGCGACCGTGGATGAAGCCGGCCGCGTGGTGGAGCGGTCCGCGCGATGAAGCACGACGCCGGCGAGATCGCGCGCATGCTCGCGCCGCACGCCGCGGCGATCGCGGCCGAGCTGCTGCCGCGCGGGCGACGCGACGGCCAAGAGTGGCGATGCGGCTCCATCGCCGGCGAGCCCGGCGACAGCCTCGCGGTGCATCTCAGCGGCGGCAAGGCGGGCGTGTGGTCGGATTTCGCCACCGGCGAGTTGGGCGACGCGCTCGACTTGGTCGCGCACGTGCTCTACGCCGGCGACAAGGGTGAGGCGCTGGCCTGGGCGCGGCGGTGGTTGGGGTTGAGCGACACCGCCCCGGCGCAGCCTCGCCGCGCGCCACCACCGCCTTCCGCCGCCGAGATCGACGGCGAGGCCGAGGGCCGCCGCGACGCCGCCAGGCGCATCTTTCTGGCCTCCACGCCGCATGTCGCCGACACGCCGGTGGCGCACTATCTCGCCGCGCGCGGGATCGACCTGGCCGAGCTGCGGCACCCGCCGCGCGCGCTGCGCTTCCATGCGCGCTTGTGGAATAGCGAAAGCCGGCAGACGTGGCCGGCGATGGTCGCGGCGGTGGTGCGCCCCGGCGCCGGCCTGGTCGCGGCGCACAGGACGTGGCTCGCGAAGGATGCTGATGGGATCTGGCGCAAGGCGCCGTTGCGGGACGCAAAGAAAAGCCTGGGCGCCGTGCGCGGCGGGCTGATCCCGCTACAGCGCGGCAGCTCGGGCAAGCCGCTGGCGCATGCGCCCACCGGCGAGACGGCGGTGGTTGCCGAGGGCATCGAGACGGGGTTGAGCGTCGCCCTCGCCTGCCCCGAGCTGCGCGTCGCCGCCGCGGTTTCGCTCGCCAATCTCGGCGCCATCGTGCTGCCGCCGGCGGTCACCACCGTGATCATCGCCGCCGATGATGACGGCGACAACGCGAAGGCGCGCGACGCGCTCGACCGTGCGGTGCAACGCCTCCTCGCCGAAGGGCGCACCGTGCGCATCGCGCGACCACCGATCGGCAAGGATTTCAACGACGCGCTGATGGCGGCCCAGGCATGACCCGCCGCCGCAAGGAAATCCGCGACGCGATCGAAAGCGCATCGCCCGCAGAAGCCGCGCCTGGCGCGCCGGCAACCAACGTCGTGCCCGCCTATATGCTGCGCGCCTTCCGGCACCGCGAGGATGGGCTCTACAAGCGGGCGAAGGAGGAAGGCGACAACGATCTATGGCTGTCGGCCCCGTTGGCGATCGAGGGCGAGACGCGCGATGAGGAACACCGCAGTTGGGGCCTGCTCCTTTCGTGGAAGGATCGCGACGGCCACCAGCACGAAGAAGCCTTCCCGCGCTCCCTGTTTGCCGGTGAATGCGCCGAGCTGCGCAACCGACTTGCCGATGGCGGGCTGTCGATGAACGGCTGCGCAGGCCGCGCGCCAGGCGTTCGCGCAATATCTCAACGTCGGTCTGGTCCGACCGGCGCGCGCGGAGCGTGACGCGAACGGGCTGGCATCGGATCGGCGATCGCCGCATCTTCGTGCTGCCCGAGCGGACCATCGGCGACAGCGCCGAGCGGGTTGTGCTGCAAACCACCGAGCGCGAGCCGAACCTGTTCACCACCGGCGGCACGCTCGAGGAATGGCGCGAGCAGGTCGCGCGGCTCGCGATCGGCAACACTCGTCTCGCCTTCGCCATCTCGTGTGGGTTCGCCGCGCCGCTGCTGGAATTGCTCGGCGAGGATGGCGGCGGCTTTCACCTGCGCGGCATTTCGCGTCTCGGCAAGACCACACTCCTGCGCGCCGGCGCGTCCGTGTGCGGTGGTGTTCCGGGGCTCGGCGCGGCCGGCTTCGTTCGTGGGTGGAGAGCGACTGGAAACGGCATCGAGGCGATCGCCGGCGCGCATAGCGACTGCTTGTTGCCGTTGGACGAGATGGGCCAGGTTGACGGTCGCGAGGCTGGCGAGATCGCCTACATGCTGGCGAACGGTGCCGGCAAGTCGCGCGCTGCGCGCTCGGGCGTCGCCCGGCCGGCTTTGCGGTTCCGCGTCCTGTTCCTCTCCACCGGCGAGATCGGGCTTGCGGACAAGCTCGCCGAGGCGAATCGCACCACCCAAGCCGGGATGGCGGTACGCCTGGTGGACGTGCCCGCCGATGCGGGCGCCGGGCTCGGCGTCTTCGAGTATCTGCACGATGAAGCGAGCGCCGGCGACTTCGCGCAACTCCTGCTGCGCGCCACCACGCAATGCTACGGCACCGCCCTGCCCGCCTTCCTGGCGCGGCTCACCGGGGAGCTGCAGCGCGACGCCAGCGGCGTGATTGACAGCTTGCGGGAGCGCGTCGGCGCCACCGTGCGGGCGTCGTTCGAGACGATACCAGGCGCCGGTGGTCAGGTGCGGAGCGTCGCCAATCGCTTCGCCCTGGTCGCGATCGCCGGCGAACTCGCCGGCGAGTGGCAGATCACCGAATGGCAGCCGGGCGAAGCCACGCGCGCCGCCGAGACGTGCTTCCGCGCCTGGCTTGCCGATCGCGGGACGGTGGGCGCGGCCGAGGACGCGCAGGCCGTCAAGCAGCTCCGCGCCTTCATCGCCACGCATGGCGCCGCCCGCTTCGAGCGGTGGGACGATCCCCGGCCGCTTGACGCGCAACAAGTCGGCGAGGATCCCGCCGCACCACCGCCGGAGCGGTTCAAGACAATGAACCGCGCCGGCTGGCGCCGTTGGGTGCAGGGCGAAGATGGCCGAGGCCAGTGGGTGCACTACCTCACCGCCGCGGCGATGAAGGAGGCGATGGTGGCGCTGGCGATGCGCGAGGCGACGCGGACGCTGGCGACGCAGGGCTTTATCGTGCCGTCACGGACTGCATCGGACACCAGCCGTGGCGTGCTCGCTGGCCTGCACACCGTTCCGGGCCACGGCAAGGTTCGGCTCTACGAGATCAGCCGGGGCATTCTCGGCGCCGAGGACGGCACGGACTGAACCGCCGCACCGGGTCGCAATTGCCCCGGACTGCGGCATCCGGCAACCACCGAACATGCCCGCCGTCATGCGCTAATAGCATAGCTCAAGGGGCCATTTCGGCTCGCCCAGCGACACAGCCAGCGTGGCAATCCGTATCAGATGACGCTAAACACCGCGCAAAATGGTGGGCTTCGGAACACCTACCACACAGGTGTTCTCGTGTTCGTCTGCCTGTGTTCCAGATATGCGCAGTCCTGATCAGCGACTTTGCCAAAATCACATCTAGAACACCTGGAACACCTGTTGTGAAAGGTAGGGAGAGAGACGGCAAAGACGGCCCATGCGAGACCCGCATAGCTTAACGCGGATGGATGGGGCCGGTCCGGCTCTTTCCCGCCGGCCAATCGCGGCCGGGAACCGGACCCGAGACGCGACCAGGTGAGACGCCAGCTCGGCTGTTGGAAGGCGGCCCGAGCGACACAGGACGCCACCGGCCCCGACCTGACCAAGGGCGCGACGGTTCTACAACCATCGCGGGTCCTTCCCGGCCGATCTGCCAACCGCGGGCATTTTGCACCGCGGTTTGGGAGACGGTTTCTTTTGTTTTTCAATAGGTTGTCGGCAACGATGTCGTCATCATCCGCACGTGCAGGTTGTGGTGCGTCGTGACCCTGGCGCTGATGAGTCCGGAGCGAGTCCGGAGGCGGTGGCCGCACTTACGACCTCGCAACGGATTTCGGTTAAGTCTTTGAAAACATGGTGGGCGCAGCAGGGCTCGAACCTGCGACCCGCTGATTAAGAGTCAGCTGCTCTACCAACTGAGCTATGCGCCCGACCGGGGCCGGCCCTATAGCAAGGGGCGACCGCCGTGGAAAGGGTCACGGGGGGCCGCCGATGCGGTGATACGAGCGGCCGAAATAGATCAGCGCATCGTCGACCGGGCCGAACTCGATCGCCACCACCTCGCAGAAGAACACGCTGTGTGTGCCCACCTCGGCAATCTGGGCAATCCGGCAGTCGAACGAGACGACGGCGTCGGCCAGCACCGGCGAGCCGGTCTCGAGCTCACCCCACGCGGCGGCGGCGAAACGGCCGTGCATGTCGTGCTCGGTCAGGCCGGCAAACATCGGCGAGAGCGCCTGCTGCCCGGCAGCCAGCGTGTTCACGCAGAGCACCCGGTTCAGCTTGAAGTTCTCGTTCGACTGGCTGCCCCGGTTCATGCAGACGAGCAGTGTCGGGGGATCGTCGGTGACACTGCATACGGCAGACGCGGTGAACCCGCAGCGGCCGCCCGGCCCGGCGCTGGTGATGACGCACACGGCGGCCCCGAGCCGCGCCATCGCCTCCCGATAGACGTCCTGATCGACCATGGCGCGCCGTCACGTTGCCCGCGGCGAAGTATGGGCGCCACGCCGCCACCCCGGAAGGGGCACAAACGCGAAGGGCGCCCCCGAGGCGGGGACGCCCTCCAAAGCCTGCCCGGAACCCCGATTACGGGCGCTTGTTGAGCGCGTCGCGAGCCGCGTCCTTGGCGCCCCCGACCGCGTTCTGGACCTTGCCGGCCGCCTTCTCGGTGGTGCCCTCGGTCTGCATCTTGGCGTCGCCGGCGGCCTTGCCGACGCCTTCCTTCACCGCGCCCTTCACCTGGTGGCCGGCGCCCTCGACCCGATCCTTGTCCATCGTCTGCTCTCCTCTGTCGGCGGTCCATCGACGGCCGCCCTGCCCCATGAACGGGCGGGGACGGGAAAAGGTTTCAGGCGCTCGAGAGGGGCGGCGCGACCTCCTCGAGGCTGCGCCGCTCGGCCTTGACGCCAAGCAGGGCGGCGATCACGGCCGCCCCCAGCATCAGGCCGCCACCGAGAAGGTAGCCCCAGAGAATCTCGCCGCGTGCGCCGCTCGCGATCAGCACCCCGAACAGCGCCGGGCCGACCACCCCGCCTAGTCCCGTCCCAAGGGCGTAGAACACCGCGATCGCGACCGCGCGCACCTCCAGGGGAAACGCCTCGCCGACGGTGAGATAGGCCGAGGAGGCGGCCGCCGAGGCGAAGAAGAAGATCACGCTCCAGGCGACGGTCTGCTGCGTCGCGTCGAGCAGCCCGGCGGCGAACAGCCATCCGACCAGCGCCATCAGCACGCCGGAAAGCGCGTAGGTCGCCGTGATCATCGCCTTCCGGCCGAGCGTGTCGAACAGCCGGCCGAGCAGCAGCGGCCCGAGGAAGTTGCCGAGCGCGAAGGGCAGCATGAACAGCCCGACCCGGCCCGAGGGCACCTGGTAGAACCGCGTCAGGATCAGCGCGTAGGTGAAGAAGACGGCATTGTAGCAGAAGGCCTGGGCGCCCATCAGCGCGACGCCGAGCACCGTGCGGCGCCGGTAGGTCGCGAACAGCACGCGCAGGCTGGCGCCGAACCAGCCGCCGTGATGCGCCCTGAGCCGGAGCGCCCCCAAGGGCACCGGCGGCAGCTCGGCGCCGGTCTCGCGGCGGATGCGGTCCTCGATGCCGGCGACGACGGCGCTCGCCCCGTCGGGATCGCCATGCGTCATCAGCCAGCGCGGGCTCTCCGGCAGGAAGCGCCGCAGCAGCAGCACGATCAGCCCGAGCGCGCCGCCGAGCACGAAGGCGACGCGCCATCCGTAGCGTTGCGGCAGCACCGCGGGGTCGAGCACCACCAGCGAGCCGAGCGCGCCGAGCGCGGCGCCGACCCAGAAGCTGCCGTTGATGACGAGATCGGTGAAGCCGCGCTTGCGCGCCGGGATGAGCTCCTGGATGGTCGCGTTGACCGCCGCGTATTCGCCGCCGATGCCGGCGCCGGTGACCAGGCGAAACAGCGCGAAGGACCAGAAATTCCACGCCAGGCCGGAAGCGATCGTCGCCACCAGATAGACGGCGACGGTGATGCTGAACAGCTTCTTCCGCCCGAGCCGGTCGGTCAGCCAGCCGAAGAACAGCGCGCCGGCGACCGCGCCGATCAGATAGGCGCTCGCCGAGGCGCCGACCTCGCCGCTCGTGAGATGGATGCCGCCCGCCTCGGTGAGCGCGCCGGAGAGCGAGCCCACCAGCGTGACCTCGAGCCCGTCGAGGATCCAGGTGACGCCGAGCGCCATCACCACCAGCCAGTGAAACCGCGCCCAGGGAAGCCGGTCGAGCCGCGCCGGCACATCGGTCTCGAACGTCGCCCCTTCGTCCATGCGCGCCCTCTTCCGTGGGTGCGGAACGAAGCGCGCCGGCGGTGGTTTCGCCCCGATGGCGGTTGAACGGTCGGGCTTGCGCCGGCACGATGGGCGTTCCTCGGAACGGAGACCGGCGATGCGGCACCTCCCCACGACCGCCTGCTTCCTGCTCGCGGCCGCACTCGCGGGGCCCGTCGCCGCCGCGCCGAGGGACACGCTCACCATCGGCATCGCCGAATTCCCGGCCAGCCTGCATCCGTCGATCGATGCGCTGCTGATCAAGAACTACGTGCTCGGCTTCGGCATCCGCACGATCACGACCTACGACAAGGACGGCACGCTGATCTGCCTGCTGTGCACCGAGGTGCCGAGTTTCGACAACGGGCTGGTGAAGCGCGAGGGCGACGGGCTCGCGGTGACCGTCAAGCTGAAGCCCGATCTTGCCTGGGCCGACGGCACGCCTCTCACCGCGCGCGATCTCGCCTTCACCTGGAAGGTCGGGCGCGATCCGAATGCCGGGTTCAGCAACTCGAATGCATGGAACCGTGCCAGCGCCGTCGACGTGGTCGACGACCACACCGCGGTGATCCATCTTCCCCGCACGCTGGTGTCCTTCGCGCAGTGGGACCACATCCTGCCCGAGCATGTCGAGGCGCCGATCTACGCCCGCGCGAGCAAGCCCGGCGACTACATCAACACCACGGAATTCAACCGCAATCCCACCAATCCCGGCCTGTGGGACGGGCCGTACCGCATCACCACCTACCAGACCGGCGCGCAGATCGTCCTCGAACCGAACCCGCACTGGGCCGGCCATCCGCCGGGATTCAAGCGCATCGTGCTGCGCTTCATCGGCGATACCGCAGCGCTGCAGGCGAACCTGCTCTCGGGCGACATCGATCTCGACAACAACCTGACGCTCGACCAGGTGCTGGCGCTGCGCCGCGATCATCCCAACCAGTTCGACTACACCTTCTCGCCGAGCCTCACCTATGCGCATATCGATCTGCAGAAGGACAACCCGATCCTCGCCGATCTGCGCGTGCGGCGGGCGCTGCTGATGACGATCGATCGCGACACCATCAACAAGCGCCTGTTCGACGGCATGAACATCCCGGTCGCGAGCTTCGTCGGCCCGCGCAACCCGTTCTTCGACGCCTCGCTCAAGCCGGTGCCGTTTGATCCCGCCGGCGCGAAGCAGCTGCTCGCGGAGGCCGGCTGGACGCCCGGGCCCGACGGCATCTGCCGCGACAAGGAAGGGCACCGGCTCGCGCTCGAATTCCTCTCCGCCGCCGGTTTCCGGCTGAACGAGCTCGAGATGACGGTGATGCAGAGCCAGTGGAAGCAGGCCTGCATCGAGGTCAATCTCCGCTACGAGCCGTCGCGCACGCTGTTCGGCACCACAACCAAACATCGCGCCTTCCAGGGCCTGGTGATGTACACCTGGACCAGCAATGTGGGCGAGAGCCCGCGCCTCACGCTCGGCGGCGACCAGATTCCGACCGCGGCGAACAACTGGGGCGGCGCCAACTTCCTCGCCTTCTCGAATCCGCGCTTCGACGCCGACATCACGGTCGCCGAGACCGAGCTCGACGTCGGCAAGCGCCGGGCGGCCTGGTCGGACATGCAGCATATCTATGCCGACGAGTTGCCGGCGCTGCCGCTGTTCATCAACGCGGTTCCGCAGGCGGTGCCGAAATGGCTGAAAGGTTACGGGCCGAGCGGGACCGGGCAGCCCTTCACCATGCAGGCCGAGTACTGGCACGCGGAGTAAGGGTCACAGCGTGCGCAACTCGGAAAAGAGCGCGGCAAAGCGCGATCCCGCGCGGTGAAAGACGGGCGGCGATCCGAGCGGCGCCGCCACCGTGACCTCGCCGCCGCCACCGAAGCGCGCGGCGGACCAGAGATGCACCCAGTCCGCGCCGGCGGGGAGATAGACGGTCCACTGCCGCCGGCCCGCCCGCCAGCACAGGCGCGACCAGCAGATCCGCACCGTAGAGATAGGCGTCCTGGATCGCGTGGCAGCGCCGGTCGGCCTCGAAGTGCAGGAAGAGCGGCCGCTGCGCCGGCAGGCCGCGCGTGCTCGCCTCCCCGACGAGGTGACGCAGGTACGGGACGAGATGCACCCAGATGCGCGTCATGCGTGCGAAATGCGCGAGCACGTCGGGGTCGTCGTCGATCTGCAGATTGTCGCGCGGACGGTTCCCCTCATGCGTGCGCATCACCGGCGTGAAGGCGGCCATCTCCGCCCAGCGCATGATCAGCTCGGCGGTGCGGACATTGCCGAACAGGCTGGTGTAGCCGCCGATATCGGAGTGGTGGAACGCATTGCCCAGCAAGCCCGGACGACAGGGCGCCCGCAGATCACGGTGACGAGTCCGTCATGGCGGCTGAAATCCACCGACTGGTCGCCCGCCCAGAGCAGCGGGCAGTGGCGCTGCACGCCGGTGAATGCCGGCGCGCATGAAGAACAGCGCCTCGCCGGTCAGGCCGCGGCCGGCGACGGCGCGCGCGTTCACCTCGGCCCAGAGCACGGGCCAGGCATTGTGCATGAGCCTGGCATCGACGCCGTTCGCGAGATGCACGTCGATCGGCAGGTACTCGCCGAAATCGGCCATCCAGCCGGAGAGGCCCGCATCGAGCATGTTGCGGCCGATGACGCGCTCGGCGAACCAGTCGGCGGCCTCGGGATTGGTGAAATCCACCACGCCGCACTCGAACTCGCCGAAATCGACCAGGGCGGTGCGACCTTCGGCGTCGCGGGCGAAATAGCCGGCCGCGTCGGCCTCGCCGAACAGGCTTCCGTCCGCGCAGAGATACGGGTTGACGTAGCCGAGGAAGCGGATCCCGCGCTCGCGCAGCGCCGCGATGCGGTCGGCGAGGTCCGGGTAGCGCCGCGCATCCGCGCGCCAATCCCAGAACAGCCTTGCACCGAAGGCGGTGGGGCGCAGCCCGACCCAGTCCTCGCACCAGAGTCCCGAGACCTCTACCCCGGCCGCGATCATCCGCTCCAGGCGCGCGAAGGATTGCTCCCCGTCCTTCAGCCCGATGATGGCGCCGCCGTAGAGCCACTCGGGCAGCGGCGGCTGGCGGCCGAACCGCGCGGACATCGCTTCGACCAGCGCGAGAAGGTTCGGGCGGGCGGTGAGCTCGATCCGCTCCGGCACCGCCCAGATCTCGATCTCGTGGAAGCCCGCGTGCCGGAAGTCGAAGGCCGAATAGGCGGTGGTCTCGACATGCAGCGCGTAGCGGCGGGACGACAGATAGGTCGGCTGCGGGTAGTTGGTGGTCCAGTAATCGCCGCCGGCGTTGCCGGCGGCATCGGCCCGGAAGGTGATCTCTGTCGTCCTGTCGCGGCCGACGCCGGGCTCCGAGGTCCAGAGCGGGAAGCGGCGGCCGCGCAGGTCGAAATACGACATCTGCTCGCCGCCGCCCCAGAGATGCTCGTCCGGCTCCGCCACCACGCGAAGCCAGATGCGGTTGATCGATGCGTCCCCCGCGTCGAACTCGATCCTCGCGTTCCGCGAGTCGCCGGAGACGCGCAGCACGAGCCGTTCGGGCTGCCCCGCGGCGCAGGCGAAGCCGATCTCCCGGCCCCCGCCCGGCTCGCGCACCACCACGTGCGGCAGCGGACTGCGCTCGATCACGTAATCCTCGATCACGAAATTGCCGCGATGCATGTCCATCCGCGCCTCGCCCCTGCCGACGAACAGGCAGGGAGCATCGGGGCGGTGGCGGAGGATGCGGCGTCCGTCGAGGACCAGATCGAAGCCGCCATCGGCGGGGCGGATCAGCATGCGGCCGCGACGCGGGACCCGGGCGGCCGGCATCGGCTCATCTTCTGGTTGACGGGGCAAAACGTTTGCCATGATGAAGGCAACGATGATGGTCCGGACACCGGGCCGAGGGGAGGATCGGCGATGCGCCTGAGCAAACGCGCGCTCGCGTTGGGAATGGGGCTTGTCCTGGCCGCCTTCGGCTCGGCCCGCGCCCAGACCACGCTGCGGATGGTCTGGTATTCCGACGGCAACGAGGGCGCGGTGATGAGCGACCTGCTCCACCGCTTCGAGGGGAAGAACCCCGATATCCGCGTGGTGCTGGACCAGGTCCCGTTCCAGGCCATCAACCAGAACCTGCCGGTGCAGGTCGCGGCCGGGCAAGGGCCGGACATGGCACGCGTCGTCGATCTGGGCGGCGTTGCCCCATACCTGCTCGATCTGCGGCCGCTGCTCAAGGATCCCGCCACCTGGGAGAAGGACTACGCGCCCTTCCTGCCCTGGCTGCGCGCGCCCGGCAACACGACCGCGCTGCCGGGCTTCATGACGCAGCTCACCATGACCGGCCCGTTCGTCAACAAGACGCTGTTCGAGCAGGCCGGCATGGCGATGCCCGGAGACGGAGCGAGCTGGGACGACTGGGCCCGCGCGGTGAAGGCGGTCGCCGACAAGACCAAGACCCCCTATCCGCTGGCGATGGACCGCTCCGGTCACCGCTTCCTCAGCCTCGCGATCTCGGAGGGCGCGAAGCTGTTCGACGCCGACGGCAAGCCGGAGCTCACCGATGAGGGCTTCCGCCGGGCCGCGCAGATGATCGTCGACTGGCACAAATCGGGCGTGATGTCGAAGGATCTGTGGGGATCGGTCTCCGGTGCCGCCTATCGCGGGGCGAACGAGGAGTTCGCCAATGGCCAGGTGGTGATGTACGTCTCCGGCTCCTGGCAGATCGCGCAGTTCGACAAGACGATCGGCGACGCGTTCGACTGGGTGGCGGTGCCGACGCCCTGCGGGCCGGCGAACTGCTCGCCCATGCCCGGCGGCGCCGCACTGGTCGCCTTCAAGGAGACCAGGCACCCGGCGGAGGTCGCGCGGGTGATGGAATTTCTCGCCAGCGCGCCGGTGATGAAGGAGTTCTACGACCGCGCGCTGTTCCTGCCCGGCAATGTCGCGGTCACCGGCCTCGACTACCCCTCGGCCTCGCCGCGGGCGCGAGCCGCGCTCCAGGTGTTCGCCGGCGAGGTGAAGCAGGTCTCCCCGATCGCCTATCGGATGCAGGGCTATCTGCAGTCGCGCGTCGTCTTCAACGCGACGATCAGCCGCCTGGGCCAGGCGGTCTCCGGCGAAATGAGCCTCGACGAGGCGCTGCGCCGGATCAACGACGACGTGACGCAGCAGATCGCCGAGCGCGAGCGCAAGTAGGCCGGCGCATGGCCGAAGGCTCCGGGTGGACGACGCGGATCGCGATGCTGCCGCTGCGGGCGGTGGAGCCGCCGATGCGCCTGCTCCAGCGCGGGCTCGGCGAGCGCGGCATGCCGTACGTTTTCCTGCTGCCCAATGCGGTCTTCTTCGGCCTCTTCGTCTTCCTCCCGTTCGGGATCGACATCGTCTATTCCGTGACCGGCGGCACCTCGCTGTTCCCGGGCCAGCGGCCCTTCGTCGGCGCGCAGCAATACGGCTACCTGCTCGACTGCCACTCCTTCCTGCATCCCGATTCCTGCCGCGAGGACCGGTTCTGGCGCGGCCTCGCCAACACCGCGATCTTCACCGTGCTGCAGGTCGCGGCGATGGTGATCGTCTCGCTCGCGACGGCGCTGGTGCTGAACCGCAAAATCCGCGCGCGCGGCTTCTTCCGCGCGGTGTTCTTCTTCCCGGTGCTGCTCTCGCCCGTGGTGGTGGCGCTGATCTGGAAATGGATCCTGCAGCGCGACGGCCTGCTGAACGCGCTGGTGATGGCACTCGGCGGCGGACGGACGCTGTTCCTCGCCGACCCGCACTGGGCGATGTTCTGGGTGATCTTCATCACGATCTGGGCCCATATGGGCTTCTACACGCTGATCCTGCTGGCCGGGCTGCAGGCGATCCCCGCCGATCTCTACGAGGCGGCGGCGATGGACCGCACGCCCGCCGCGCGCATCTTCTGGCGCATCACCCTGCCGCTCTTGTGGCCGAACCTCATCGTCGTGCTGGTGCTCGCACTGATCCGCGGCGTGCAGACCTTCGACGAAGTGTATGTGCTGACCGGCGGCGGTCCCGGCTCGGCGACGCTGATGGTCGTGCAATACATCTACGAGACGGCGTTCGCGAGCCAGGCGCAGAATTTCGGCCTCGCCGCCGCCGCCTCCGTCCTGCTCGGGGCGCTGCTCTTCCTCGCTCACCCTCGTGCAGCTCGCCGTCGCGCGCCGGCGGGCAACGTGAAACCGGTCCGCCTGCTCACGAGCCGCCGCATGCCGGGCGGGGCGGTGCACTGGACCGATCTCGCGAGCTATCTCTATCTTGCCTGCGGCGTGCTGCTGATGTTCGTGCCGGTCCTCTGGCTGGTGCTCTCCTCGTTCAAGACGCCGGCCGGATTGCTGGAATTCCCGCCCAGCCTGCTGCCGGTCTCGCAGGTCGAGGTCGCCGTGCCCGGCCACGCCGACCAGCTGCCGCTGTTCAAGGTGACGCTTCCGGACGGCACGGTGCGGGACATGGCGCAGCTCCGCCGCATCGGGTTGCAGGCGCAGATGGTCGATCCGGCCGATCCCGCGAAGGTGGTGCGCGTGCCGGTGGACAGGCGCGAGCCGGTCCGGGCGCTCTCCTTCGCGACCGGCAACTACACCGAGCCGCTGCGGCAATTCGACTTCGCCCGCTTCCTCGGCAACTCCGTCTTCGTCACCATCGTCGCGACGCTGATCACGCTGCTGATCAACTCCATGGCCGCCTACGGGCTCTCGATCTACGAGTTTCGCGGCAAGGGGTTCGCCATGCTGCTGGTGATCGGCACGCTGATGATCCCGATCACCATCGTCCTGGTGCCGCTCTACCTCGTGGTCACCCGGCTCGGCCTCGCCAACTCGCTCTGGGCGGTGATCCTGCCCGGCGCGGCGACGCCGACCGGCGTGTTCCTGCTGCGCCAGTACATGCTGACCCTGCCGCGCGACCTGATCGAGGCGGCACGGATGGACAAGGCCTCGGAGTGGCAGATCTACTGGCGCATCGTCATGCCGCTGACCCTGCCGGCGCTCGCCGTGCTCACCATCTTCTCGATCATGTGGCGCTGGAACGAGTTCCTCTGGCCGCTCGCGGTGCTGACCAAGACAGAAAACTACACGCTGCAGATCGGCCTCAACGCCTTCCAGGGGGAGTTGCAGACGCAGTGGCATTATCTGCTCGCCATGACCGTCGTCACCCTGCTGCCGGTGACGCTGGTGTTCGTGTTCCTGCAGCGCTTCATCACCACCGGCATCGGCGCGACGGGGATGAAATGAGCCATGGCTGAGCTGGCGCTTCGCGGCATCACCAAACGCTTCGGCGAGATCGCCGTCATCCACGGCGTCGACCTCACCGTGCATGACGGCGAGTTCGTGGTCTTCGTCGGGCCCTCGGGCTGCGGCAAGTCCACGCTGCTGCGCCTGATCGCCGGGCTCGAGCACGGTGAGCGGCGGCGAGGTGCTGATCGACGGCGTCAGCGTCACCCATCTGCCGGCCTCCGATCGCGGCCTGGCCATGGTGTTCCAGTCCTACGCGCTCTACCCGCATATGAGCGTGCGGCAGAACATGGGCTTCGCGCTCGAGAACATGCGCCTGCCGAAAGCCGAGGTCGCCGCGCGTGTCGAGCGCGCCGCGCGCATGCTGCAGCTCGCGCCGTATCTCGACCGCAAGCCCGCGCGCGCTCTCCGGCGGGCAGCGGCAGCGCGTCGCCATCGGCCGCGCCATCGTGCGCGATCCGAAGATCTTCCTGTTCGACGAGCCGCTGTCGAATCTCGATGCCGAGCTGCGCGTCGCCACGCGCAAGGAGCTCGCCGCGCTGCACGAGGAGATCGGCGGAACGATGATCTACGTGACGCACGACCAGGTGGAGGCGATGACGCTCGCCGACCGCATCGTCGTGCTGCGGGCCGGCCGCATCGAGCAGGTCGGCACGCCGCTCGAACTCTACCGCCATCCGGGCAACCTGTTCGTCGCCGGCTTCATCGGCTCGCCGCGGATGAACGCGCTCCCGGCGCGGCTGCTGCGCGCGGGCGCGGGCGGCGCGGTGGCGATCGCCGGACGCGAGATCGCGCTCGACCTGCCGGCGGAGCGGCCGGAGGGCGAGAGCATCACCATCGGCATCCGGCCCGAGCACCTCGACGTGGTGTCGCCCGAAAGCGCGGACCTCACGGCGGAGGTGGACCTGCTCGAGCAGCTCGGCGCCGAGACCTATCTCTACGCCAGCGTTCCCGGCCTGCCGCAGCTCTGCCTGCGGCAGGAGGGACAGCTCCGGTTTCGCCGCGGCGAGATCATCGGCCTCGGCGCGCGGCGCGACCGCATCCAGCTGTTCGACGGCAACGGCCTGGCGTGGCGGCGCGCGGCATGAAGGCACTGACGACGGCGCGCCATGACGGCGGCGACGGAAGCTGGACGCGCTTCACGGTGACGGACCGCCATGGCGGCAATGCCCGACAGTTCCGCATCGCCATCCTGGAGCGCGACATCGGCCGCGTGGTGATGCGGCCGGAGGACGGCTACCGGCTCGACCGCGGCTGGTCCATCGCGCCCGGCGGGATGGAGCCGCCCTTCGCGGGTCGCGCGCGCGAGGACCTGGCGGGCTTTGCCTGTCCGGAGGTGACGGTGCGGGAGGAAGCGGGGCGGGTGGTCATCCGCGCGGAGGGCGGGATCGCCGCGCAGGTCACGCTGTCGCCGTTCGGCATCGCCTGGTTCCGCGCCGGCGAGGATGCGCCCTTCCTGCAGGACCGCGGCACGCAGGCCTACGCCGTCTCGCTGCGCACCGGCGGCTTCCGGCACTTCATGCAACGCGAGGCGCACGAGCGCCATTACGGCCTGGGCGATAAATCCGGGCCGGTGGATCATACCGGGCGGCGGTTCCGCATCGATGCGGTGGATCCCTGCGGCTACGATGCCGAGCTGAGCGACCCGCTCTACAAGATGCTGCCCTTCCTGCTCGTGGACGGGCCGCGCGGCGCGCATGGGCTCTACTGCGACAACCTGGCCGCGGCCGAATTCGATTGCGGCTGCACCATCGACAACTACCACGGCCTGTTCCGCTCCTACGCGGCGGCGGATGGCGATCTCGACTGTTACGTGCTGTCCGGCCCCTCGGTCCCCGGGGTGGTGCGCCGCTTCTCCTGGCTTACGGGCGGGCAGGCCTTCCCGCCGAAATGGACGCTCGGCTTCGCCACCACCTCGATGGCGATCGCCGATGCGGACGACGCCGACGCGCGGATCAGCGACTACATCGCGCGCTGCCGGCAGGAAGGCATCGCCTGCTCCGCCTTCCATTTCGGCTCCGGCTACACCTCGATCGGCGGCAAGCGCTACGCCTTCAACTGGAACCGCGCGAAATTCCCCGACCCGTCCGCCACCATGGCCCGGCTGCACGACGCCGGCATGCACGCGGTGACCAATCTCAAACCCTGCCTGCTCGACGACCATCCGCGCCTCGGCGAGACGCTGGCGGGCGGCTTCCTGGTGCAGGACGGCACCACGGGCGTGCCCGCCGTGGCGCAGTTCTGGGACGGGCTCGGCTTCCATCTGGACTTCACCCATCCCGAGGGTCGCGCCTGGTGGCGCCACGGCATCGAGCGCGCCCTGCTCGACCACGGCGTCGATACCGTGTGGAACGACAACAACGAGTACGAGATCTGGGACGAGGACGCGCTCTGCGACGGCGACGGGCGCGCATTCCGCCAGGCGCTGGCGCGGCCCGCCCAGGCGCTGCTGATGACCAAGCTGTCGCACGCCGCGCAGCAGGAGCGCGACCCGTCGCGGCGGGTCTATGCGGTGACCCGCGGCGGCTGCGCCGGCATCGCGCGCTACGGCCAGACCTGGACCGGCGACAATGAGACCGCCTGGAAGACGCTGCGCTTCAACCTCGCGCAGGGGCTGACGATGAGCCTCTCCGGCCTGTTCAACATCGGCCACGACGTCGGCGGCTTCCACGGACCGAGCCCGGGACCGGAGCTGCTCTGCCGCTTCGTCGAGTTCTGCTCGCTCTGGCCGCGCTTCGTGATGAACTCCTGGAAGCAGGACGGGGTGGTGACCCTCCCCTGGATGCACCCCGAAGTGCTCCCGCAGGTGCGCGCGGCGATGGCGTTGCGCTACCGGCTGATGCCCACCCTGTACACGCTGCTCTGGCGCGCCGCCGCGGCCGACGAGCCGATCGTCCGGCCGAGCTTCTACGACTTTCCAGAGGACCCGCGCTGCGTCGGGCAGGACGACGTGTTCATGCTCGGCTCCGAACTGCTGGTCGCGCCGGTACTGGCCGAGGGCGCGACGACGCGCCGCGCCTATCTGCCCGTCACCCCAGGCGGCTGGCACGCGCTCGGCGACGGCACACCCCATCCGGGCGGAGAGATCGTGGAGGTCGCGGCGCCGCTCGGCCGTTTGCCCATCTTCGTCCGCGCGGGCGCCATGATCGCGGTGACCGACCAGCTGCACACGGTCGATCCGGCCACGGATACCGGCCGTTCCTTGCTGGTGTTCGGCGAAGCGGCGCGCGAGGCCATCCTGTACGAGGATGACGGCGAAACCGCCGCCTGGCGCGAGCACGGGCTCCGGCTCCGCTTCACGCGCCGCGCGGAGGCGGGCCGCACCGTCGTCTCCGTCGCCGGCGACGGTCGGCACCTGCCCGCCTATCAGGACATCCGGCTGGCCCGTGTCGGCCCCGGCTCGCCGGTGATCGCGGCGAGCGGCGGAGACGCCCTCGCACTGCCGCCCCGCACCTGAACTGCCGATCGTCCCCCGCTTCAGCCGAGCCGGGCGGAGCCGGTGATGCGCCGCTGGCGGGCGAAGCGGGTGCAGGCCTCGCGGTAGAGGACGAGGTCGCTCCAGATCATCTCCTCGATCAGCCCGGCCGCGGTGGCGCCGTCGCCGATCACCTGCGTGTCGGGCGAGGTGTTGTCCCAGCGGCCGGCATGGGCGGACCAGTCCAGCGCGGTCATGCGGTCGAGCAGCTCGAGCGTCTCGGCGAAGTGCGACTGCAGGCCGATCAGCTCGAAATCATCCAGCGCCGCGAGCGCGCGCTCGCCGTCCGCGGCGTCGGCGAGCTTGGCCGCACTCACCGTCACCATGTAGCGCGTCAGCGAATTGTCGAAGAGCGGCCGCACCGCGAGGGCCAGCCGCGGCACGCCAAGCAGGTCGCGCAGGCACGTCACCTGGCTGCGCAGATCCGGCGGCGCCGCGTCGAGCGCCTGGGCGATCTCGAGATTGGCGGGATCGATCAGCCGGCGCGCTTCCTCCGGCGGATATTTCGCGTAATGCCGGAGCCAGCGGAGATGCGAGACGAACTGCTCCGCCGGCTCGCGGAACATGGTGAAGAAGCGGAACCCCTTCGGCCGGTAGAGCTGCAGGGGCGTGCGGCTCGAAAGGTGGCCGGAGAGGAAATTGAAGTCGGCGAACGCCTCGGCGTCGCGCCAGCCGAGGTTCTCGAGATGCTCCTGCATGCGCTGGAACAGCGTTGTGGGCGATCGCATTGATGGTGGTGCCGGCAGTCTTCGGGATGTGCACGAAGAACAGCCGGGGCCCCTCGATCGGGTGCACGAAGCGGCCGCTGCCGGCGAGGAAGCGCGGCGCGCCCGGCACCCGCGCATAGACCCTGGCGCCATAGCCGGTGCCCGCCGAGATCGCAGGGAAACCGGAACCCCGCATTGGGGTGGATGCCGGGGCGCACCAGCAGGTCGGGCCGCGGCCGGTCGGCGCGGCAGCTGCCGAGAACCCGCTCGTTCAGCAGCACCTCGACCGTGACCGGGGCACTCACCTCCGGCACCGCCGCCCAGCCCGCAACGACATCGCCGCGCACCACGTCGAGATGGCCGACCGCGGCCGCCGCCGCGCTGTGCGAAATCTCGTCCATCCACGCCCTATAGCGCGCCCGGCGCCCGCCACGAACCGCGGGGTAGTGTCTCGGTTTCAGGTCGGCGCCCGCCCGCTTTCCCACCCGGCCACCCGACGGAAGGATACTCGCGTGGGTCGTCGGGTGGGAGAGCGGGCTGGGCGCCGACCTGAAACCGGGACACGCGCGAACCGCGCCACCCCTGCCCCGGCGGGCGCTGCGCGCGCGGCGGGTCAGCTATGACTTGCCATATCATAAGCAACGTTATTATATGCCTGCGCATGGAAGACTACAGCCGCGATCTGCTGTTCCTGGTCCACGACGTCGCGCGCCTGATGCGGACGGAGGGGGACAAGCGCGCCCGGGCGCACGGCATGACCCGCGCCCAGTGGGTGATCCTGATCTGGCTGAACCGCTGGCCCGGCCTCTCCCAGAAGGAGGTGGCCGAGTTCCTCGAGGTGGAGCCGATCACCGTCGCCCGCCTGGTCGACCGGCTGGAGGCGCGCGGGATGGTGGAGCGCCGCCCGGACCCGGCCGATCGCCGCGTCTGGCGCCTGCATCTCCGCCCGGCGGCGCAGCCGGTGCTCGACGACATCGCCGTCCACAAGGCGGAGATGCTGGAGATGGCGACCGCCGGGCTCGACGATGACGCCAAGCGGCTGGTCGCGGAGGCGCTGCTCCGCATGAAGGCGAACATCTGCGCCGAACGGCGTGCCGACGTGAAGGAGATCGCCTGATGTCCCAGGCGGCGATGGCTCCGGCGACCGCACCCGCGCTGCACCGGGACGCGCCCGCGATCACCGCGACCCGACCGCGTCGGCGCCTGCGCGTGCTGCGTCCGCTGCTGATGCTGGGCGGCATCGCGATCGTGATCGTCGGCTCGGTGAGCCTACTGGCTGAACAGCGGCCGCTTCATCTCGATCGACAACTCCTATGTCCGCGCCGCCAAGATCAGCCTCTCCACCGACGTCTCGGGCCCCATCCTCGCCGTGCCGGTGCACGAGGGCCAGCAGGTCAAGGAAGGCGACGTGCTGTTCCGCCTCGATCCCACGCAGTTCCAGATCGCGGTCGAAGGCGCCGGCGCCAAGCTCGCCGAGACCGCCCTCTCGCTCGAGGCGATGAAGAAGGACTACGGGCGCATGCAGCGCGACATCGCCACCCGCGAAGCGATGCTCGCCTCCGACCAGGCCCGGCTCGGCCGCTACGTCTCGCTGGTCGGCAAAGGCGACGTGCCGCGGCAGGATTTCGATGATGCGCGCTTCAAGGCCGCGGCCGACCAGGCGGCGCTCGAATCGGCGAAGCAGGTCGCGCAGGTGCAGCTCGCCAGGCTCGGCGGCAATCTCGATGCCGACGTCACCACGATGCCGACCTATCTCGCCGCCAAGGCGCAGCTCGCCGAGGCCGAGCGCCAGCTCGACCACACCACCGTCCGCGCCCCCTTCAACGGCATCGTGACCCAGGTCGACCAGCTCCAGCCAGGCATGTACCTGCCGGCCAATACCGGCGCCTTCGGCCTGGTCTCCACCGACCATGTCTGGGTCGAGGCAAACCCCAAGGAGACCGAGCTCACCTGGGTGAAGCCCGGCGACCATGTCGCGGTCACCGTAGATACCTATCCCGGCCGCGTCTGGGACGGCATCATCGAAAGCATCGCCCCCAATAGCGGCTCCGAGTTCTCGATCCTGCCGGCGCAGAACTCCTCGGGCAATTGGGTGAAGGTGGTCCAGCGCATCCCGCTCCGCGTCCGCGTCGACCGCAAGCCCGACCAACCCGAACTCCGCTCCGGCATGAGCGTCGAAGTCGACATCGACACCGGCCACAAGCGCACGCTCGCCGATCTCTACTGAGCGCCTGGGACCAGCTTCGTCAGGCCATGGCCATGCAGCAGACCTCTCCGCAGGTGGTGCCGCACCGCGCCTTCATCACCGTTTGCACGATGATTGCGACGTTGATGCAGGCGCTCGATTCGACGATCGCCAACGTGGCGCTGCCTTACATGCAGGGCAGTTTGTCGGCGACGTCGGATGAGATCACCTGGGTTCTGACCTCCTACATCACCGCGGCCGCGATCATGACGGCGCCGGTCGGGTGGCTGGCGGCGCGGTTCGGACGGAAGAACCTGTTCATGCTGTGCCTGGTCGGCTTCACCGGGGCGTCGATGCTGTGCGGGATCGCGCAGTCGCTCACGCAGATGGTGCTGTTCCGGCTGCTGCAGGGCGTGTTCGGTGCGGCGCTGGTGCCGCTGTCGCAATCGACCATGCTCGACATCTACCCGCCGGAGCAGCGCGGCTCGGCGATGGCGATCTGGGGCATGGGCGTGATGGTGGGGCCGATCCTCGGGCCGACGCTCGGCGGCTATCTCACCGACCTCTACAACTGGCGCTGGGTGTTCTACGTCAACCTGCCGTTCGGCATCCTGGCGGTGACGGGGCTCGCGCTGTTCATGCCGAAGGCGCGGTCGCAGTCGGGCATGCGGTTCGACTTCATCGGCTTCGGCGTGCTGGCGCTCGGCATCGGGGCGTTGCAGCTGATGCTCGACCGCGGCCAGGACAAGGACTGGTTCGGCTCGTCCGAGATCATCACCGAGGCGGTGCTGGCCGGGCTCGGCATCTATCTCTTCCTCGTCCACATGCTGACCGCCGAGAAGCCGTTCATCCCGCCGCCGATCTTCCGGGACCGGAACTACGTCGCCGGGCTCGGGCTCATGTTCATGGTGGGCTCGATCCTGGTGGCGAGCTCGGCGCTGCTCGCCCCTTGGCTGCAGACGCTCGCGAACTACCCGATCGCAACGGCGGGGCTCGTCATGGCGCCGCGCGGGATCGGCACCATGGCCTCGATGATGGTCGCGGGCCGGCTCACCAGCCGCATGGACCCCCGCATCCTGATGGCGCTCGGGCTGGCGCTGCTCTGCGCCAGCACCTGGAGCATGACCGGCTGGACCCCCGACGTGTCGCAGTGGACGATGGTGACGACCACGATCGTGCAGGGCGCCGGGCTCGGCTTCGTGTTCATTCCCCTGAACGTCGTCGCCTTCGCGACCCTGCCGGCACAGTTCCGCACCGACGGGACGGCGCTGCTCAGCCTGTTCCGCAATGTCGGCAGCGCGATCGGGTTGTCGGTCGACTCCGCGCTGCTGGCGCGCAACCAGCAGATCATGCATTCGGAGCTCGCGGCGCACATCACGCCGTTCGACCGTGCGTTGCAGAGCTCGCCCGCGATCGGGCACATGCTGGATGCCACGACGCGGCACGGGGCCGCGATGCTGGACGGGATGATCAACCAGCAGGCGACGATCATCGCTTATGTCGACGATTTCAAGCTGATGATGCTGTCGGCGCTGCCAACCTTCCTGCTGCTGCCGCTGATGCGCCGCCCGCGCTTCCAGGCCAAGCCCGATCCCGAACACGCGGCGGCGATGGATTAGCACCACGGCCATTCTTCATGGCCGCTGGTATGCGCGCGGGTTGACGGGCGGAGCCGGCCAAGGTTCCACCCGCGGCAGCGGGTGGAATGCCAGCGGAGGGGGGCGCGCCAAACCAAGGGGTTACACCGCGCGCCGAGGTGCTCTCGGCGGGTCACGATCCGGGCGCGCTGGTACAACGCCTGATCGACTGAATCGAAACCCGTCGAAGGCGCGAATCAGGCGCTCTCGACGCACTACCAGATCCAGCACCCGCCCCGGTGAACGCCGCCGTAGGGGCCGACATAGCCCGCGCGGCAGGCGCAGGCACCCAGCGAAAGCGCCAGTCCCAGAAGCAGCACGGCAGACAATCCTCGGCACATGCGATGGTCTCCGGTCCCGCCGGGTGACCATAAGACGGCGGCACAAGGATGGTTGCATCCGGCTGGGAGAATGACGAAGAAAGGGGGCGGACGCCCGGAGCCGGCTTGGCAACGACCCGGATGGGCGACAAAACCGGGCAGCTTGCAGGCAGAGGGTTCGTTGATGCGCATTCTGGTCACCGGCGGTTGCGGGTTCATCGGCTCCGCGGTCATCCGGCATCTGATCGCCGCCACGGAGCATTCCGTGGTGAACGTGGACAAGATGACCTACGCCGCGTCCGAAGAGGCGCTGGAGGCCGCCAGGGCGCATCCGCGGCACACGCTGGTCCGCGCCGACATCGCCGACGCCGCCGCCATGCGGGAGGTGTTCGCGACCCATCGCCCGGACCGGGTGATGCACCTCGCCGCCGAAAGCCATGTCGATCGATCCATCGATGGGCCGGCGGATTTCATCCAGACGAACGTCGTCGGCACCTTCGTCCTGCTGGAGGCGGCCCGCGCCTATTGGCGGGAGCTGGACGCGGCGGCGAAAGCGCGGTTCCGCTTCCATCACGTCTCGACCGACGAGGTGTTCGGGGCACTGGAGCACGGCGACCCGCCCTTCACCGAAACCACGTCCTACGACCCGCGCAGCCCCTATTCGGCGAGCAAGGCGGCCTCCGACCACCTGGTCCGGGCCTGGTTCCACACCTACGGGCTGCCGAGTTTCGTCAGCAACACGACGAACAATTACGGACCCTGGCAATTCCCGGAGAAGCTGATCCCGCTGGTCACCCTGAATGCGCTGCACGGCGCGCCGCTGCCGGTCTATGGCGACGGGTCGAACCAGCGCGACTGGCTGTTCGTGGACGACCACGCCGAGGCGCTGGTGCGCGTGGCGCTGAACGGCGAGCCGGGAGCGACCTACGCGATCGGCGCGCGCCAGCCACGCAGCAACCTGCAGGTGGTGAAGGCGATCTGCGCCGTGCTCGACGAGCTGCGTCCCGACCAGGCCGGCCCGCGCGAGCGGCTGATCCAGTTCGTGACCGACCGGCCCGGCCATGATTTCCGCTACGAGATCGACCCGTCGCGCACCGAGACGGCGCTCGCCTGGAAGGCGCCGCATGATTTCGACCGCGGCATCCGCCGCACGGTCCAGTGGTATCTCGACAACCGCGCGTGGTGGGAGCGCATCCGCGGGGCCCGCTACGCGGGCCAGCGACTGGGTACGGCGCTCGGGACTGCCGCCTGATGAAGGGCATCCTGCTGGCGGGCGGCTCCGGCACGCGGCTGCATCCGATGACGCTCGCGGCGAGCAAGCAGCTCCTGCCGGTCTATGACAAGCCGATGATCTACTACCCGCTCTCGGTGCTCATGCTCGCCGGCATCCGCGACATCCTGGTGATCTCGACCCCGCACGACCTGCCGCAGTTCCGCCGCATGCTGGGCGACGGGGCGCGGTTCGGCATCCGCTTCGCCTATGCCGAGCAGCCCCGGCCCGAGGGCATCGCCCAGGCCTTCCATATCGGCGAGGAGTGGATCGCGGGCGAACCCTGCGCGCTGGCGCTGGGCGACAACATGATCTTCGGCGACCATCTCTCGCGGACCTTCCGCGGCGCCGCGGAGCGGTCCGAAGGGGCAACGGTGTTCGCCTATCAGGTCCGCGATCCCGAGCGGTACGGCGTGGTCTCGTTCGATGAGGACGGGCGCGCCACCGAGATCGTCGAGAAGCCGGCGGTGCCACTCTCGAACTGGGCGGTGACGGGACTTTATTTCTACGATTCCGAGGTCACCAATATCGCGCGCGACATGAAGCCGTCCGCCCGCGGCGAGCTCGAAATCACCGATCTCAACCGCATCTATCTGCAGAGCGGCAGCCTGCGCGTGGAAAGACTCGGCCGCGGCTGCGCCTGGCTCGATGCCGGCACGCCCGACAGCCTGCTGCAGGCGGCGACCTTCGTGCAGACGATCCAGTCGCGCCAGGGGATGCTGGTCGGCTGTCCGGAGGAGGTCGCCTTCCGCATGGGCTTCATCGACGCCGACGCGCTGCGCGAGCAGGCACGGGCGCTGTCCAAGACCGAGCTCGGGCGGTTGCTGCTCGAGCTCGCCGACGGGCATGCACGGGTAGGCACCGATGCAGGTCGAGCGGCTCGCGATTCCCGAGGTGATCCTGGTCACGCCGCCCCGCTTCGGCGATGCGCGCGGCTTCTTCTCGGAGACCTTCAACGCCGCCCGCTTCGCCGCGGCCGGCATCGACCAGGGCTTCGTGCAGGACAACCAGAGCCTGTCGCGCGCGAAGGGCGTGATCCGCGGGCTGCATTGCCAGATCGCGCCGCACCCGCAGGGCAAGCTGGTGCGCTGCCTCAGGGGCGCGATCTGGGACGTGGCGGTGGATATCCGGCACGGCTCGCCGAGCTTCGGGGCAGCATGTCGGCGCGGTGCTGTCGGCGGAGAACTGGCAGCAGCTCTTTGTGCCGGCCGGCTTCCTGCACGGGTTCTGCACGCTCGAGCCGGACACCGAGGTGCTCTACAAGGTCACCGGCATCTACGACCGGGCCTCCGAGCGCGGCGTGATCTGGGACGATCCGGACCTCGCCCTGCCCTGGCCGGTCGAGCCCGGTGGAGCGGTGCTGTCGGACAAGGACCAGCTCTTGCCGCGGCTGCGCGACACCGAGCGCTGGTTCACGCTGTGACCGGCCCGATCCTCGTCACCGGCGGCGCGGGCCAGCTCGCGACGGCGCTCGACCGGGCCAGGCGCGACCGGACGCTGGTCCGGGTGGGAAGGCCGGCATTCGATTTCGACCGGCCGGAGACGATCGCCGCCGCCTTCCGCGCTGCCGCCCCGGCGCTGGTGGTGAACGCCGCCGCCTGGACCGCCGTCGATGCAGCCGAGAGCAACCGCGAAGCGGCCGAGCGCGCGAATGCCACCGGACCGGCGGAGCTGGCGCGGCTGACGGCGGAGGCCGGCATCCCGCTGATCCACATCTCGACCGACTACGTGTTCGACGGCACCAAGGGCGCGCCCTACATGGAGGACGACGCGACCAGCCCGACCGGCGTCTACGGCGAGACGAAGCTCGCCGGCGAACGCGCGGTGCTCGCGGCCAACCCGCGCGCGATCGTGCTGCGCACCTCCTGGGTCTACGCGCCCTACGGCAAGAACTTCGTCCGCACCATGCTCGGCGCCGCACGCAAGACGCGCACGCTGCGCGTGGTCGCCGACCAGCGCGGCTGCCCGACCTCGGCCCCGGACCTCGCCGATGCGATCCTCGCCATCGTCGACCGAATCGGCGCCGGCTGGCGCGACGAATACGCCGGCGTCTTCCATGCGGCCGGCGCGGGCGAGACCACCTGGCACGGCCTCGCCATCGCCGCCTTCGAGGCGGCCTCGCGGCACGGCTTCCCGATGCCGGAGATCATCCCCATCACCACCGAGGACTGGCCGACGCCCGCGAAACGGCCGGCCAATTCGCGGCTCGATTGCGGCAAGCTGCAAACGCATATTCGGCGTCCGCCTGCCGGAATGGCGCGACGGCGTCGCCCGCACGGTCGATGCGATCATGGCGGCCGAGAAGCGTCACCGCCTGATCCAGCCGCAGGCGGCCAGCGCCCGACGCATATGCGGCGGCGGTTCGGCCACGGCATCGACCGGCGGGTCGAGCGGCAGGTGGATCGCGCGGGCGAGCAGATGCAGCCGCCCGTCTCCGCCGCCATAGACCGGGTCGCCCAGCACCGGGCAGCCGAGCAGGGCGCAATGCACGCGCACCTGGTGCGTCCGGCCGGTGCGGGGGAAGCATTCGAGCCAGGCGATCCCGTCGCCGGCGCCGCGCAGCCGCCAGTCGGTGACCGCCGCCTGCCCCGCCGGATCGGCGACCATGCGCCAGCCGGCCGGGGCGCTCACCTTGCGCAACGGCGCGTCGATCCGGCCTTCCCTCTGCTCTCGGCACGCCGGCCACCACCGCCCAATACGTCTTGCGCGCCGCCCCCGAGGCGAAGGCCGCCTGCGCGGCATGCAGCGCGGATCGGCGCAGCGCGACGACGAGGCAGCCGGATGTGTCCGCATCCAGCCGATGCGCGAGCCACGGCCCGTCCCGGCGCCGCGACAGCTCCGGAAAGAAGTCCTCGACGCTCGCCCCGCCGCGCGGCCCGGCATGCACCGGCAGCCCCGACGGCTTGTCGAGCACGACGAAGCGATCGTCGCGGAACAGGACCCTCAGCATGACGCATGATTGACAGCCGGCCGGCGCTCGCGGAAGCAGCGTCCATGCGCATCCACATCCAGAACGATCCGTCGGACACGCTGTTCACCATCAACCCGGGCGCAATGGGCGGACGCCCTCGCCCGCGCCGGCGAGCCGCCGCATGCGATGAGCTTCGCCGATGACGAAGCAGGTTTCCGCGCCGCGCTGCCCGAGGCCGAAGCGATGGTGGTCGCGACGCCGGTGGTGCGGAGCCTGTTCCCCGCCGAGGCGCCGAAGCTGCGGATCCTCTCCTGCGTCTCAGCCGGCCTCGACAAGCTCGCGCCGTTCGACTGGCTGCCCGATGGCGTGACGCTGCTCAACAATCGCGGCACGCACGGCCAGAAGGCCGGCGAGTTCGTGCTGATGGCGCTCCTGATGCTGATCAACCGCATGCCGGAGATCGCCGGTGATCAGCGCGCGGGGGCATGGCGCAAGCGCTTCGGCGGCACCGCGCGCGGGCGGCGGGTCACCATCGTCGGGCTCGGCGATCTCGGCGGGCATGCGGCGGAGCACGCGGCGCGCCTCGGCATGCGGGTGACCGGCGTCCGCACCACGCGCGGCGCCGCATCCGGCCTGTGCCGAGTGGTCGCCGTGCGCGACATCGAGCGCGTGCTGCCGGAGACCGACTTTCTGGTGCTCGCCTGCCCGCTCACCGAGGCGACCCGCAACCTGCTGAGCCGCGAGCGCATCGCCCTGCTGCCCAGGGATGCCGGCGTCATCAATATCGGCCGCGGCCCGCTGCTCGACCAGGAGGCGCTGTGCGACGCGCTCGACGCCGGCCAGCTGCGCGGGCGCGGTGCTCGACGTGTTCGTGCCGGAACCGGTGCCGCCGGGACATCGTCTCTGGACGACGAAGAACCTGGTGATGACGCCGCACGTCTCCTGCGACGATCCGGCCATCTACAACGCGCTCAGCCTCGACATCTTCCTCGCCAATCTGCGCGCCTGGCGCGAGGGCAAGCCACTTCCGAACCGCTTCGACACCGCGCGCGGCTATTGAGGGCGGCTTGCGCTCAGCGAGTAGGCGAGCGGCAGCCAGGGCTTGTCGGGCCAGCCGTACAGCCCCCGCCCGTCCGCGCACCAAGCAGCGGAACATCCGCCACGGCACGGCCGGGTGCTCGCGCAGCCAGTCGAGGCGGAGGCCGGCGCCGACCAGCGCCTCCGTCACCGCGCCGAGCGGGTGCATCCACTCGAAGGTGCGGGCATTGGCGAGGCGTGCGGTTTCGTCGGCATAGGTGGTGCCGGCCTCGTATGCTTGGGCGCCCTCGGCGAAATACGGCACGTCCCAGCCGGGCATGCCGTCGCGCCCGGCGTTATCGCCGAACACCAGCGCGACCGGATGCCCGTCGGCGAAATAGAGATTGCCGCCCGGTTTGAGGAAGATACGCGACGATGCGTGCCCATTCGCCGAGATCGGGGAGCCAGCACAAGGTTCCCCAAGTGACGAAGACGCGGTCGAAGGATTGCGGCTCCGGGATCGCGGCGCGCGCCGCGTAGAGATCCGCCTCGACGAAGCGGGTGCGCCCGGCGAGGCCAAGCTCGTCAGCGAGCCCGCGCGCGGCGGAGATGGCGGCCGGAGAGAAATCGAGCCCCACCACATCGGCACCGCGCTGCGCGAGGGTGAGCGAGTCACGACCGAAATGGCATTGCAGATGCAGCACGCGCCGGCCGGAAACGTCGCCGAGCTCGCGCTCCGCGATCGGATCGAGCCGCCCCTGTCCCGGCGCGCAGCGGCGCCAGATCGTAGGTGGCGCTCGCGGCGAGATGGATCGGCACGCGCTCTTCCCAGTTCGCCCGGTTCGCCGCGCGCCACTCGGCGTCGCTCATCCGCCGCCGTCGATGGTCAGGATCGTGCCCGAGGTGTAGCCCGAGCGCGGGCTCGCCAGGAAGGCGACCGCGTTGGCGATCTCCTCCGGCGCGGCGGCGCGGCCGAACGGCATCGTCGCCAGGAATTCGCGCCAGCGCTCCGGATTGCCGTGCATGCGCTCGGCGCGGTCGCGCTGCAGCATCACCATGCGCTCGGTCTCGACCGGGCCGGGATTGATGCCGACCACGCGAATGCCATCCGCCGGCGCGGCGCGGCCGAGCGCGCGGGTGAAACCCATGAGCGCCGCATTGCCGGCGGCGCCGGCGATGTAGTCGGGCGGGAATTTTTCCCCGGCCGCGCCGATGACGTTCACGATCACCCCGCCGCCCCGCGCCTTCATCGCCGCATAGACGAGGCGGGTGAGGTCGATGAAGCCGAACACTTTCAGGTCCCAGGCCGCCCGCCAGCGCGCGGCATCGACCTGCGCGATGCCGCCGGGCGGGATGGCGCCGGCGTTGTTCACCAGCAGGTCGATGGCCCCGACCTCGCGCGCCAGGCGCTCCACCTCGTCGGCGCGGGAGAGATCGGCGGCGATCGCATCGACCCGCACCTGTCGGCGCCCGCGGATCATCGCGGCCGCCTCCTCCAGCGCCTCGCGCCCGCGCGCGGCGATCACCACGTCGCAGCCCTCCTCGGCAAGCAGCGCAGCGGCCGCCCGGCCGATCCCCTTCGATCCGCCGGTGACCAGTGCCCGCTTGCCCGCGAGCCCGAGCTCCATCAGGCGGCCCGACGGATGCCGTCGCGCCAGCTCCGGCAGGCATCGCCGAACGCGCGCAGCAGCGCCTGGCTCGCCGCGTCCTCGAGGCAGCGATGCTCCGGATGCCACTGCACGCCGAAGGCGAAGCCCGGGGCGTGCACGGCGCGGACACCCTCGATCGTGCCGTCTTCGGCGACCGCCTCGGCGACCAGGCCATCCGCAAGCCGGTCGATCGCCTGCTCGTGCAGCGAGTTCACCGTGATCTCGGCCCCGCCCACGATGCGGGCGAGATGGCCGCTGAGCCGGATGATGTGCTTCGGCCCGAACTTCTCGTCATAACTGCCGGGCCCGGCGCGGTGGTCGCGGCGGCCGGCGATCTCGTGCACGAGTTGGTGCAGCGTGCCGCCGAGGGCGACGTTCAGCTCCTGGATGCCGCGGCAGATCGCGAGCAAGGGCACGCCGCGATCGAGCGCGGCGCGGATCAGCGGCAGCGTGGTGGCGTCGCGCGCCGGGTCGTGCTGGCCGGGGGTCAGGCTCTCCGCGACGCCGTAGCGCGACGGCTCGACATTGCTCGGGCTGCCGTTGATCAGCACACCGTCGAGCCGGTCGAGCAGCGCAAGCTGCGCCTCGCCGATCGGCGGGATGAGGATCGGGATGGCGCCGGCCGCCGCCATCAGCGCGGCGCCGTAGCGCGCCGGCGTCGCGTGCTGCAGCTCGATGCCGATCTGTTTCGAGCAGGCGGGAATGCCGACGACGAGAACTCATGCGCAACCTCCCGGACTTTCGCAGCCTATACGCGCGGGCGCCAGAAATCGGCAAGCACCGCGCCGATGCCGCCGACGAGCATCAGCAATGCCATCGGCCGCGCGGTCCCGTCGGCCAGCACGCCGACCAGGAGGCCGCTCAGCGCGCCGAACACGAATTGCGCGGTGCCCATGAGCGCCGAGGCGCTGCCGGCATGGGCGGCGTGGCGGGAGAGCGCCCCCACCGCCGCGTTCGGGCCGAGGAAGCCGTTGGCGGTCATGGTGAGGGCGACCGGCACGAACACCGCCAGCACCCCGCCCCGGCCGGTGAAGGCCGCGGCGACCAGCAGGACGTTGGCGAAGAGGAACACGCGCGACGCGACCCGCAGGACCCGGTGCAGCCCGAAGCGCGCGAGGATGCGTGCATTCACCTGCGAGCCAAGGATGTAGCCCGCGGCGCAGGTGCCGAACAGCATGCCGTAGGTCTCGGGATCGAGATGGAAATGCTCGATGAATACGCCGGGCGAGCCGCCGAGATAGGCGAACAGGCCGAACATCGCGAAACCGCCGACCGTCGCATGGGTGACGAAGCTGCGTTCCCGGCCGATCTGGACGTAGCGCACCAGCAACCCGGCAAGGCCGAGCCGCACCCGCCGGTTGGGCGGCAGCGTGTCGGGCAGCACGGCGGCAACCAGGGCGACGCAGACGACGCCGTAGGCGAAGGCGATCCAGAAGATCGCGTGCCAGTCGGCGAAGCCGAGCACCGCCCCGCCCAGCGTCGGCGCCAGGATCGGCGCCGCCCCCATCACCAGGATGAGCTGCGACATGATGCGCGCCGCGGCATGACCGTCGGCGAGGTCGCGCACCACCGCGCGCGGGATCACCATGCTGGCCGAGCCGCCGAACGCCGCCACCGCGCGCCAGAAGGAGAGCCAGGCGAGATCGGGCGCCAGCGCGCAGCCGGCGGAGGCGGCGGTGTAGATGCCGGTCCCGATCAGCAGCGGCCAGCGCCTTCCGTAGCGGTCCGACAGCGTGCCCTGCGTCATCTGCCCGACCGCGAGGCCCGCGAACCAGGTCGCCAGCGTGATCTGCGCGGTGCCGGGCGCGGTGCCGAAGCTCCGCTCGATGGACGGAAAGGCCGGCAGATACATGTCGGTCGACACCGGGCCGACCGCGGTGAGGAAACCGAGCAGCAGCGGGAGCCAGGACGGATATTTCATCGGCGGCAAACAAGCAGAACCGCGCCGGGGCGCGTAGTCGCTTTCGCACATGCACAACATGCGCGAGGCGGGTGCGCCTCCGGCCGGTTAGGGAATTGTCAGCCTGCCGGGCGCAAGCTCCGTTCCCGGAGAAGGAACCGGATCATGCCCATCGCCCCCGTCCAGCCGGGAACCAACCTGCCCGGTGCACGGGCGGCGGCCCCGCAAGCGCAGATGGCCAGCACGCAAGCCGCGCCTCCCGCGAGCCCGTCTCCGGCCGTGATCAGTGAGGTGAAGGTGCCCGCCGGCAGCGGCGTGTTCGGCACCACGCCGGCCGACATCCAGACCGCGGTGAACGGCATGAACGCGCAGATCGCCAATTTCGAGAGAACGGACTGGAGCAAGCTCGGCGCGACGCCCGATCAGATCGCGAAGGCCAAGCAGTACGACATGATGCGGCGATGGGCGCGGAGGGCGCCACCGTCGCGCTCGCCGGCGAGTTGGGCGTGAGTGGCGTCAGCTTCAATTTCAGCAAGCTGGATACCGGGCCAGGACCATCGGCGAGCGACGCCGGCCACGGCCGGCCCGTCGGGGTCGGCGGTGGCGGCATCGGCCCTCCCGAGCACCGCGGCGAATGCGTCGCCGTCGGCCGGCGGCAACGCGGACGGCAATGGAGGCCAGGCCTCGCCCGCGAGCGAAAAACCCGTGGTGCTGGCATCGTCCCTGGCCGCCCAGGGCGCGGCGCCGGACGCCGTTCCGGACGCCGCCAGCACGTCAGCCGTCGAATCGGGGCCAGCATCGCGCTCAGCATCCTGACGGGAGCGCCTGCGCCGACGTTGTGGTCCCCGACCGGAACGCCAGGGTCCACGCACGACGTCACGGTCTGACGGCGATATCTCCGGCGACGGCGGACATCAGTCCTCGTCGCCCGTCCGCCGGACCAGCACCTCGCGCTTGCCGACATGGTTGGCGGGGCCGACCACGCCTTCCTTCTCCATCTGCTCGATCAGCTTGGCGGCGCGGTTGTAGCCGATGGCGAGATGGCGCTGGATGAAGCTCGTGCTCGCCTTGCCCTCGCGCGCCACCAGCGCCACCGCCTGGTCGAACAGGCCCTTCTCGCCCTCGCTCGCGCCGGCGATGCCGGAGAGCGCCGGGCCGCCGCCATCTTCGTCCGGCGCCTCGGTGATCTCCTCGAGATAGGCGGGCTCGCCCTGGGCGCGGAGATGCTCGACGACCGCCTCCACCTCGCGGTCGGAGACGAACGGCCCGTGCACGCGGGTGATGCGGCCGCCGCCCTGCATGTAGAGCATGTCGCCCTGGCCGAGCAGCTGCTCCGAGCCCTGCTCGCCCAGGATGGTGCGGCTGTCGAACTTGCTGATCACCTGGAAGCTGATGCGGGTCGGGAAATTCGCCTTGATGGTGCCGGTGATCACGTCCACCGACGGCCGCTGCGTCGCCATGATGACGTGGATGCCGGCGGCGCGCGCCATCTGCGCGAGGCGCTGCACCGCGGCCTCGATCTCCTTGCCGGCGACCATCATCAGGTCCGCCATCTCGTCGATGACGACGACCAGCAGGGGCAGCGTCTCGAGCGCGAGCGGCTGCTCCTCGAAGATCGGCTTGCCGGTCTCGCTGTCGAAGCCGGTCTGCACCCGGCGAGTGACCACCTCGCCCTTCGCCCGCGCATCGGCGACCCGCTCGTTATAGCCGCCGATATTGCGCACGCCGAGCTGGCTCATCGCCCGGTATCGGCGCTCCATCTCGCGCACGGTCCATTTCAGCGCCACCACGGCCTTGGCCGGTTCGGTGACGACGGGCGCCATCAGATGCGGGATGCCGTCGTAGACGGAGAGCTCCAGCATCTTCGGGTCGATCAGGATCAGCCGGCACTGGTCGGGCGTGAGGCGATAGAGGAGCGAGAGGATCATCGCGTTCACGCCGACCGACTTGCCCGAGCCGGTGGTGCCGGCGATCAGGAGATGCGGCATGCGCGCGAGATCGGCGATGACGGGCGCGCCCGAGATCTCCTTGCCGAGCGCGAGCGCCAGGCGGGATTGCTGCCGATCCCATTCCTCGCTGCCGACCAGTTCGGCGAGATAGACCGTCTCGCGCTTCGCGTTCGGCACCTCGATGCCGATGACGTTGCGGCCGGGCACGGTCGCGATGCGCACGGCGGTGACGGAAAGCGAACGGGCGACGTCGTCGGCGAGCCCGATCACGCGGGCGCTGCGGATGCCGGGAGCGGGCTCGAGCTCGTAGAGCGTCACCACCGGGCCGGGGCGGATCTCGCGGATCTGGCCCTGCACGCCGTAATCGTCGAGCACCGATTCGAGCAGCTTGGCGTTGAGCTGCAGCGCCTCTTCGGAGGGCCCCGCCGCCTCGCGGGCGGGCGCGCGCTTGAGCAACGACAAGGGCGGCAGCTGGAACCCCGCTTCGGCGAGCGGCAGGCTCTCCTGGCGCACCAGCGGCTTGCGTGCGGCGGGAGAGACCCTCGCCCGTGCGGCGGGAGGTGGCACCACCGCGCGCGGCACGAGCGGCCCTCCCTGGTCGCCATCCGGCTCCCGATCGACCATCGGCGGCACGCTGCGCAGCGCGGCGGCGCGGTCGGGCCCGACCGGCCGCTTGACCCGCTGCACCGGCATTTCACCCATCCCCGCCGCCACCTCGGGATCGATCGAGCGGCCGAGAAGCCGCAGCACCGGGGCGGCGACGCTGCCTAGTCGGGCGCCGATCCGCCGCGCCAGCGCGACCGAATGCCGGCCGCCCACGTAGGAGCGGCGCGCGGCGCGGATCGTGCCCTGCCCAGCCACGCGCCACTCGCCGGCGGAGAGGCCGAGCGCGAGGAGGAGCAGCATGAGCCCGATCGCAGCGGCAACGAGCGCGGCGACCATGGCGCCGAAC
This sequence comes from uncultured Alphaproteobacteria bacterium, assembly GCA_963822815.1. Taxonomy (GTDB): domain Bacteria; phylum Pseudomonadota; class Alphaproteobacteria; order Acetobacterales; family Acetobacteraceae; genus CAWGJC01. The sequence goes on along the minus strand of CAWGJC010000005.1, from coordinate 660,713 downwards.
GGGCCGAAGGCGGCGCGCGCCGCACCCGCGACGGAAGCGCTCAGAACCCGCCCGATGGCGCCCCCGGCACCCGCAGCGACGGGCCAGGGCGGCAGGTCCGGCAGGCCGCCGAGCAGGCCCGCGACGATCGGCATGGCCACGATCAGGGCGGTCAGCCGCATCGCCGGAGAAAGCGGCCGGTGCGAGCCGATGCGCCAGGCCCAGCCGAGCAGCACGATCGCGGGCAGGATGCCGGCGGCCCCGAAGAACTGCAGCAGCAGGTCCGCGGCGGTCGCTCCGACCGGCCCCGCGAGGTTGCTGGCGGCATGGCTGGTCGCGGTGTCGAGGGACGGGTCGGCGGGATTGTAGGTCGCGAGCGCCACCAGCAGCGCGAAGCCGATAAGCGCCACGACGATGGCGCCGAGCTCGGAGAGGCGGCGGGCGGCGAGGTCGCGGATTTCAGGCGAGGCAAGTCGGCGTGCCTGAACGGCTCCAGCCATCGGTCACGACTTTCGGCAGTTGAGTCCCCGCGGCAAGTATACGCCGGAACCGATTAGCAACAAGAAGGCCAGGGGGCTCTACCCCCTGGACCCTCGCCAAAGGCAGAGCCTTCGGAATCCTTGACTGGTTTGTTGAAGAGGGTGGGCCAACTCGGACCCACCAACCACCTCGTGGGCCCACCCTCTTCAACAAACCCGCCGGGGTTCTAAGGGCTCCGCCCTTAGCGGGGTCCAGGGGCAGAGCCCCTGGCCTTCTTGCTAACTGATCTGCTCGCCGTGCAGGACGATGTCGAGGCCTTCCCGCTCCTCCTCTTCGGTGACGCGGAGTCCGATCGCCATGTCGATCAGCTTGAGCAGGATGAACGAGATCACGCCGCTCCAGATGAGCGTCGCGGCGACCGCGTAGATCTGCGTCACCAGCTGCGCGGCCCCGCCGACATTCGCATTGCCGGAGAGCGGCCCGAAGGCGAACACGCCGGTGAGCAGCGCGCCGATGATGCCGCCGACTCCGTGCACGCCGAACGCATCGAGGCTGTCGTCATAGCCGAGCGCGTGCTTGAGCCCGGTCGCCGACCAGAAGCAGACGACGCCCGCGATGATGCCGATAATCAGCGCCGGGCCGGGCAGCACGAAGCCCGAGGCGGGGGTGATCGCGACCAGGCCGGCGACCGCGCCGGACGCGGCGCCGAGCACCGACGGCTTCTTCTTCACCACCCACTCGGCGAACATCCAGCCGAGCGCCGCCGCCGCGGTGGCGATCTGCGTCACCGCCATCGCCATGCCGGCGCGCCCATTGGCGGCGACCGCCGAGCCGGCATTGAAGCCGAACCAGCCGACCCAAAGCAGCGAGGCGCCGATCACCGCGTAGGCAACGTTGAACGGCGTCATGTTGTCGTGCGCGAAGCCGACGCGCTTGCCGAGCACCAGCGCGCACACGAGCCCGGCGATGCCGGCATTGATGTGCACGACGGTGCCGCCGGCGAAGTCCGCGACCGGCGGGGTGAGCGTGGTCTCCCAGCCCGTGGCGCTCCAGGCCCAGTGTGCGACCGGCGAATAGACCAGGAGGGACCACAGCACCATGAACACGCACATCGCCGAGAACTTCATGCGATCGGCGAAGGCGCCGGCGATCAGCGCCGGGGTGATGATCGCGAAGGTCATCTGGAACATCATGTAGACGGTTTCCGGGACCGTCGTCTGGGTCGCCGACTTCAGATCGCCGCCGAGCGCGAACGGCTTGTCCCAGTTGTCGCCCATGCCCATCAGGAACAGGCGCGAGAGATCGCCGATGTAGGCGTTGCCGTTGGTGAAGGCGAGGCTGTAGCCGAGCACCATCCACGTCACCGTCACCAGGCAGCAGATCGCGAAGGACTGCATCATGGTGGCGAGCACGTTCTTCTTGCGCACCATGCCGCCGTAGAACAGCGCGAGGCCCGGAATCGTCATCATCAGCACGAGGGCGGTGCTGGCGAGCATCCAGGCGGTGTCGCCGCTGTCCATTCTGGGCGCGGGCGCGACGGCGGGTGTGGCCGCTGCGGGTGCGGCCGCGGCGGGTGCCGTGGTCACCGCGGGAGCGGCCGGCGCCTGTGCATGCGCATGGACGCCGAGCGCAAGCAGCAGCAACAGCAGCGCGAGGGCGGTCCCGCGCGCGAGCGTCTTCATCATCATGCCGGAGGTCCTCACAGCGCTTCCGCATCGACCTCGCCAGTGCGGATCCGCACGGCGCGTTCGATGTCCATCACGAAGATCTTGCCGTCGCCGATCTTGCCGGTCCGACCGGCGCGCATGATCGCCTCGACCACCTGCTCGGCGAGCGCGCTCGGCACCGCCACCTCGATCTTCACCTTGGGCAGGAAGCTCACGTGGTATTCCGCCCCGCGGTAGATCTCCGTCTGCCCCTTCTGCCGGCCGAATCCCTTCACTTCCGAGACGGTGAGCCCCTGCACGCCGAGCGGCGTCAGCGCGTCACGCACGTCGTCCAGCTTGAAGGGCTTGATGACCGCCACCACCAGCTTCATCGTGCCGATCTCCTCGATCGTCCGCCGCGGCATCGGCGCGGCCCGGTGCTGGCCGCTCCCGATTGGCGCGAGCCGTGCCGCGGCGGCCTTTCAAGAACCGTGCCGTCTGCGCGGCTTGCGCGCCGCAGGGTTCGGCCGCAGGTTCGGGCAGGACTCTGCCTATTCGAGAGGCAGAATGTGACCCGGAACGCACAGGTGGTCGAGCGATGGGCGAGGCAACGGCGGATGTCTGCGTGATCGGCGCCGGCCCGGTCGGGGCTGCGCTCGCCTGCCTGCTCGCGTCCGGCGGCGCGCGGGTCGCGGTCGTCGATCGGACGGCGCTGCCGCCGATGGAGCACCCGGATTTCGACGGTCGCGCCTATGCGGTCGCCGCCGGCTCGCGCGCCATTCTTGAGCAGGCCGGACTCTGGAACCGCCTGCCGCTTCCGACTTGCCCGATCGAGGGCATTCGCGTGTCGGACGGCCGCGTCGGGCGCCGCGCCTCGCCGCTGTTCCTGCATTTCGGCCTTGATGATGGTGCCGAGGGCAGCGCCTTCGGCTGGATGGTCGAGGCACGGAGCCTGCGGATGGCCCTCAACGCGCATCTGCACGCGGCATCCGGCATCGCCGTGCATGCCCCGGTGGCGGCGCAGGTGAGGCGGACGAAGTCGGGCGCAACGGTCGCGATCGCGGGCGGCCCGATCATCCAATGCCGCCTGGTCGTGGCGGCGGAGGGACGCGAAAGCCCGCTCCGCCGCGCCGCCGGGATCGCGGTCACACGCTGGCCCTACGCACAGGCCGGGATCGTCGCGGCGATCGCGCATGAACGCCCGCACGGCAACCGCGCGGTCGAGCATTTCCTGCCCGCCGGGCCGTTCGCGCAGCTGCCGATGGCGGGGAACGACGATTTCCCCAACCTCTCCGCCGTGGTCTGGACCGAGCGGAAGGAGCTGGCCCCGAGGCTGCTGGCGCTTGACGAGGCGGCGTTCGGCCGCGAGATCGCGCGCCGGCTCGGGGACCATCTCGGCGCGATCAGGCCGGTCGGGCGGCGCTGGCTCTATCCGCTCGGCGCGCTGCACGCGCATCGCTACTTCGATGCCCGCCTCGCGCTGGTCGGCGATGCCGCGCACGGCATCCATCCGATCGCCGGCCAGGGCCTCAATCTCGGCTTCCGCGACTCGGCCACCCTCGCCGCCCTGGTGAACGCCGCGCTGCGCGACGGCGCCGATCCCGGTGCGCCGGCGCTGCTCGCGCGCTACCAGCGGGCGCGGCGGCCCGACAATCTGGCCATGCTCGCCGCGACCGACGCGCTCGACCGGCTGTTCAGCACCGACAGCCGCGCGCTCCGCCTCGTCCGCGACCTCGGTATCGCGGCCGTCCACCGCCTGCCCGCCCTGAAGCGGCGCTTCGTCCGCCAGGCAATGGGGCTTTGATCAGAGGCCGGCCAGGAACTCGCCCAGGATCGCGTTGAACTCGGCGGCGCGCTCGAAATAGGGCGAGTGCCCGGTGCGCGGCAGGATGCGGGCGGTGCTGCCCATGCGCCGCGCGAGTGCCACCGCGACCTCGGGCGGGAACACCGCGTCCTCCTCGCCGGCAACCCAGAGGACCGGCATGCGGAGCCCGTCGAGCACGTCCGGTGCGCGCGTCCGCGCTCCCATCAGGCGCTGGCGCAGCGCGTCCTTGTCGGCGACGTTCGCGGATTCGTCCACTTGGCGATAGAGCAGATGCAACGCCGGCTGCTCGCGCGCGGCGCGGGCCCCCATCGCGGGATGAATGCCGCGCTGCATGAAATCCGGCGCGGCCCGGCTGGCGCGCTGCTCCCACGTGGAAAGGTCGGCGGCGGAACGCGGATCGATCCGTCCGGAGGTCGCCGACATCAGGATCGCGGCGATGCGCTCCGGCGCACGCAGCGCCGCTTCGAGCGCGGTCCAGCCGCCCATCGATTGCGCGACCACCACCGCCCTCGGCAGCGCGAGTTCGTCGAGGAGCGCCAGCAGGTCGCCGGCATATTCGTCGGGATCCGGCACGCCGCGCGACGGGTGGAAGCCGCGATGCGCGAAGGTGATGCAGGTGAAGCGGTCCATGAACGCCGGCACCTGCTGCCACCAGGAGAGATGCGAGCCGCCCAGCCCGTGTGCGAACACGACGGGCAGACCCGAGCCCACGACCTCGTAATGGACCGCGGCATCGCCGCGTTCGAGCAGGCCGCGCCGGCGCGGCACGGTGCCGTCGCCGGACGGGAGCATGTTGGTCATCTCAATAGGCGGCCGCCCAGCCGTCGCGGCGCGGGTCGGACCCCGCCATCCGCACCCCGTTCTCGATGATCCGGATCGCCTGCACACTGCACGCTCCCTCCAGCGGCGGGACGCGGTTCAGGCGATGTCCGCGACGCTCCAGCCCGGCATAGACCGCGGGATCGAATCCCTCCTCGAGGGTGAGCGAGCCATCGCCCTCATGCGGCCAGTTGGCGCCCTGCCCGGGCTGGGTGCTGGTCCAGCGCGGGGCCTCCAGCGCGGCCTGCGGGTCGAGCCCGTCATCGGCCAGGGCCACCAGCACCTGTGCGTTCACCTGCACCTGATTGTCGGCGCCCGGCGTGCCGAGCACGGCCCACAGCTTGCCGTCCTTGAACGCCATCGGCGCGTTCATCGTGTGGCGCACGCGCTTCCCTGGCGCGAGCCGGTTGGGATGGCCGTCGGCCAGATGCCAGTACGCCATGCGGTTGTTGAGCAGGATGCCGGTCTCGCCGGCGACCACGCCGGAGCCGAACGCATTGTTGATGCTCTGGATGCCGGAGACCGCGTTGCCCTCGTGATCGACCACGCAGAAATAGGTGGTGTCGCCGTCCGCCCGCTCGCTGACCAGCGGGATGTCGGCCGCGCGCTGCGGGTCGATCTTCGCCGCCAGCGCATCGGCATGCGCGTCGGAGAGCAGACGGTCGAGCGGCACCGCGCCGAAGCGCGGATCGGTGCCGAAGCGCTCGCGGTCGAGAAAGGCGAGCTTCTTCGCCTCGACCAGCAGATGCACCGCGAGATCCGGCGCCGCGGCGGCGAGGTCGAAGCGCTCGACGATGCGCAGGATCTCCAGCATGGTGAAGCCGGTCGAGTTGGGCGGCGTCTGCGTGATGGTGAAATCGCGGTAGCGGGCGGAAATCGGCGACTGCCGCTCGGCATGGAAGCCGGCGAGATCGGCCTCGCTCACCAGCGCGCCGGCCTCGCGCAGCGCGGCGGCGAAGCGCTTCGCCAGCCTGCCGCGATAGAGGCTGTCCGGCCCCTCGCTCGCGATCTCCTGCAGCGTGCGGGCGAGTTCCTCCTGGCGGATGAGTGCGCCGAGAAACGGCAGCTCCGCCTGGTGCAGGAAGCTCTCGCGGGCGCGCGGGTCCTTCACCAGCACCGCGCGGCGATCGGCGGCGAAATGCCGGTAGCCATGCGTCGCCGCGAAGCCGTCGCGCGCATGGCCGATCGGGGCGGCGAACAGCTTCGACCAGGGCAGCGCGCCATGCGCGGTGTGCAGCGCGGCGATGCCGGCGAGCATGCCCGGCACCGAGACCGAGCGCGGCCCGTCCACCACGATGCCGTCGGCGAACGCCTCCGGGGTCGCCGCCGCCGGCGCGCAGCCGGTGCCGTTATAGACGTGCGCCGAGCGATCGCCGGCCAGGTGGATGTGGTAGAACCCGTCGCCGCCGATCCCCGACATCATCGGCTCGACCACGCCGAGCGTGAGCGCCACCGCGGCCGCGGCATCCGCTGCGTTGCCGCCGGCGCGCAGCGCGTCGAGCCCGGCCTGGGTGGCGAGCGGATGGTTCGAACCGACCGCGCCGTTGCGGCCCATGATCAGCGGGCGATGCGCCCGGATTGTCTTGAACATCGATGATCCTTCAGCGCAGATGCTCGGAGAGAAATTCGGCCACCGCGCGATAGACGCGCGCGCGGTGATCCGGGCGGACGAAACCGTGGCCCGCATATTCGAACCGCTCGTAGCGCACCCTGCGCTGCCGCTCCTCATAGGCGCGCACCATCTGCTCGCTCTCGCCGATCGGCACGCGCGGATCGCGGTCGCCGTGCAGCACGAGCAGCGGCGCGCCCGCGCGGTCGATGTTGTGGATCGGCGAGATGCGCCGGAACAGCTCGCGGTGCCGGTCGGGATCGCCGTACTCGTCGGCGCGATGGCTGCGCCGCCACGGTCCGGTATCGCGCAGCAGGGTGTTGAAATCGGCGATGCCGTAGAAGTCGATCGCCGCGCGCCAGAGCTCGGGATGTTCGGTGATGGCGGCATTCACCATGTAGCCGCCATAGGACTGGCCCATCACCGCGATGCGGTCGGCGTCGATCGCCTCCTGCGCCGCCAGAAAATGCCGGCCATGCGCGAGGTCGTGCACGCTGTCGAGCCGCTTCTCGCGCTCGTCGGCGAGCATCCAGGCGCGGCCGTAGCCGGTGCTGCCGCGCACGTTCGGCATCATGACGGCGTAGCCCTGCGCGAGCAGCGCCTGCATGTCGGCGCGGAAATTCGCCCGCGTCTGCCCGGCCGGCCCGCCATGCACCCAGATCACGGCGGGCCAGCCCGCCGGCGGGCGCGCGCCCGCGGGCAAAGCAAGCCAGCCCGGAATGCGGCGCCCGTCGAAGCTCTCCCATTCGACGAGCTCGAAATCGCGGAAGCTCTCCGGCGCGATCCCGGCTTCCTGCAGCGGGTCCGGCTCCCAGACCGGCCGCGCCTTCGCCTGCGCCCGGTCCCAGATCCAGATGCCGGAGGGCCGCGTCGGGGCGGAGAAGGCGAAGGCCAGGTGGTCGCTGTCGGCCGACCAGGCGAGATCGCTCATCACGCCGGGCGGCAGCGCCACCGCCTCGCCCGGAGCATCCGGCGCGCCGACGCGCAGCACCGCGTAGCCGCGATCGTTCTCGATCGTGGCGAGCAGCGCGCCGTCGGGCGACAGCGACCACGCCTCGATGTCGCGCCCCGCGGCCTCGCGCACCACCCAGGTCTCGCCGGTATGCGGATCGAGCCGGCAGAGCGCCATGAAGTCGCGCCCGCCGGCGTCGGTCAGGCAGAGCAGCCGCCCGCCCTCCTTTTCCCACCGCACCGAGGCGAAGCGGCAATCCCCCTGCTTCGGCACCTCGACATGCCCGCCGCCGATCACCTCCAGCAGGATCAGGTCCTGGTTCGGCGAGCAATGCTCGATCAGTACCGCGATCTGCCGCCCGTCCGGGCTGTAGCCAGGAACGCTGAGCTGGCCCTTGCCCTGGTAGAGCCGCGCCACCAATTCGGAGACGAGCGGGCGGATGACGACGTCGAGCGCCGCCTCGTCGCGGTCGTTCGCGGCGTAGGCGAGATGCGTGCCGTCCGGCGACCAGGCGCCGAAATCGTGGATGACGTGCGGCTGCTCGGTGATCGCCGCGGTCTCGTTGTTCTCCCACAGCCAGAGCTGCTGGCGCTCGTCACCGCCCGCATCGATGCCGTAGACGATCCGATCATCCTGCGGCGCGCGGCGGATCATCGCCACCTTCTCGTCGTGATGCGTGAGCTGGCGGCTGGTACCGTGCGCGAGATCGAGTGCCCAGATCTGCGCCAGTCCGGTGCCGCGAAGATGGAACAGCGTCTGCCCGTCCCGGCTGAAGCTCGGGCCGCTCGCAGCGCTGATGCGGGTGAAGTCCTCGGGTCGGGGGGCGTCTCGGCTCGGCATCGGGCTCTCCAGCGGGTCGGCGAGCATAGAAGCGTGAGCGCGGGTTGAAAAATCGCGGCCCGGCCTTAGAACAGAACGGCAACAGATGAACGCGCGATGGAGCTGCTGGACAAGCTCGCGATCCTGGCGGACGCGGCCAAATACGATGCCTCCTGCGCCTCGTCGGGCACCGAGACGCGGGATTCGACCGGCGCAGGATCGGCAATCGGCTCCACCGAGGGCATGGGCATCTGCCACGCCTACGCGCCGGATGGGCGCTGCATCTCGCTGCTCAAGATCCTGCTGACCAATGCCTGCATCTACGACTGCCTCTATTGCATCAACCGGCGCTCCTCGAACGTGCGGCGGACCCGGTTCAGCGTGGACGAGGTGGTGCGGCTCACCCTCGGCTTCTATCGCCGCAACTGCATCGAGGGGCTGTTCCTGAGTTCCGGCATCATCCGCAATCCCGACTACACGATGGAGCAGGTGGTGGCGGTCGCGCGCACGCTGCGCGAGGCGCACGGCTTCCGCGGCTACATCCACCTGAAGACGATCCCCGACGCCGATCCGGCGCTGCTGGCCGAGGCCGGACGCCACGCCGACCGGCTCAGCATCAATGTCGAGCTGCCGAGCGAAGCCGCGCTTGCGCGCCTCGCGCCGGAGAAGGACCTGCGGCGCATCCGCCGCTCGATGGGCCGGATGCGGCTCTGCATCGACGAGGCCAAAGCGGAGCAGAAGGCACCCCGCTTCGCTCCGGCGGGTCAGAGCACGCAGGTGATCGTCGGGGCCGATTCGAGCCCCGATCGCGCCATCCTGGCGATGAGCAGCGCGCTTTACGGCAGCTATGGACTGCGGCGGGTGTACTACTCGGCCTTCAGTCCGATCCCGGACGCCTCGACCGCGCTGCCGCCGAAGCCCGCGCCGCTGCTGCGCGAGCACCGGCTCTATCAGGCGGACTGGCTGATGCGCTTCTACGGCTTCGACGCGCGCGAGATCGCGACCGACGGTGCGGGCAATCTCGACCTCGCCCTCGACCCGAAGACCGCCTGGGCGCTCGCCAATCGCGCCCGCTTCCCGGTGGACGTGAACCGCGCGGCGCGCGAGGCGCTGCTCCGGGTGCCGGGGCTCGGCGTGCGCTCGGTGGACCGCATCCTCGCCGCGCGCCGCCACCGGACGCTCCGCCTGGACGATCTGGCGCGGCTGTCGGTGCCGCTCCGCCGCGCCGCGCCCTTCCTCGTCGCCGCCGGCCACACGCCGGGCGCCACGCTCGACGGCACCCGCCTGGCGCGCCAGGTGACGTCGCAGCCCGACCTGTTCGCCTGATGCGCAGCGTGATCCTCGCCGACCCGGTGGACTGGCAGGGCTGGCGCGCCGCCGCCCGCGCCCTCGCGGTGCAGGGCGTATCGCCGGACGAGGTGACCTGGGCGGTCGCGGAGAACGACAGCCTGTTCGGCGGCGAGCCGGCCCCGATCGCCGCGCCGGAAGGCGCCCTCACCCTCCCCCGCGCGCTGGTCGAACTCGCCGAGACCGTGATCCTCGCCCGCGATCCCGAACGATTCGCCCTGCTCTACCGGCTGATCTGGCGCGCCGTTCGCGGGGAAAAGCACTTGCTGGACGACGCTGCCGACCCCGAGGTGCTGCGCGCAACGCGGCTCGCCCGCGCGATCGATCGCGACATGCACAGGATGCGCGCCTTCCTGCGCTTTCGCGAGGTGGAGGAGCCGGCCGGCACCCGCCACGTCGCCTGGTTCGAGCCCGAGCACCACATCGTGGAGGCGAACGCGCCGTTCTTCGTCCGCCGCTTCGCGGCCATGCGCTGGTCCATCCTGACGCCCGACCGCAGCGCGCACTGGGATGGCGCGACGCTTGCCTTCGGCCCGGGCGCGCGACGCGCCGACATCCCCGAAGACGACGCGCTCGCCGACTACTGGCGCACCTACTTCACCAGCATCTTCAATCCGGCCCGGCTCAAGGTCGCGGCGATGACCCGCGAGATGCCGCACCGCTACTGGCGGAACCTGCCGGAGGCCGAGGCGATACCGGAACTGATCCGCACCGCGCCCGTCCGCGCCTCCCGCATGCTGGAGCAGGAAGTGACCTCATCCCCGCGCCCGACCGGCCGCAAGCCGACCCAGCCCGGCACCCACGCGACCGCCCGACACGCCGCTCGCCCGCGCCCGCGAAGAGGCGGCGACCTGCCGCGCCTGCCCGCTCTACGCCCACGCGACGCAGACGGTGTTCGGCGAGGGACCGTCCGACGCGCGCATCATGCTGGTGGGCGAACAGCCCGGCGACCAGGAGGACCTCGCCGGCCGGCCCTTCGTCGGCCCCGCCGGCCAGATGCTCGACCGCGCGCTGGAGGAGGCCGGGCTCGACCGCACGAAAGTCTACGTCACCAATGCGGTGAAGCACTTCAAGTTCGAGCCGCGCGGCAAGCGCCGCATCCACGCCAAGCCCGATGCCGGCGAGATCGCCGCCTGCCGCTTCTGGCTCGATCTCGAGCGCCGCGAGGTCAAGCCCGCGATCACCGTCCTGCTCGGCGCCTCCGCCGCCCGCTCCGTCCTCGGCCGCGCCGTCACCATCTCCCGCGAGCGCGGCCGCCCGATCCCGATGGAGGGCAACGCGCAGGCCTTTGTCACCGTGCATCCCTCCTACCTGCTGCGCCTGCCGGACGCGGAATCGAAGGCGCGCGAATACGCGGCCTTCGTCGCCGATCTGCGCCGGGTCGTCCAGTTGGCCGCCTAACGCCAACGGTCATTCTGCATGACCGTTGGCGTCGAGCGCGGGTTGGTGGGCGGCGCGCGCCAAAACAAGGGCTTATACCGCGCGCCGAGGTGCTCTCGATGAGTCAGGATTCAAGCGCGCTGGCATGAGCGGGTGTGACGGCGACGATCCCGCTTTTCCCGGAACATCGGGAAACACCCGGCGTTCCGCGACGGCCAGGACGCGCGCGCACCTCATGCCGCGGCCCCGAACAACGGAGATCACCGATGACAACCGCCGCACGTCAATTCGCCGTCGTCACCGGCGCCTCCGCCGGAATCGGGTTCGAGCTCGCGCGGGAGTGCGTGGAGCATGGCTACGATCTGCTGATCGCATCCGACGAGCCCGAGATCGAGCGGGCCGCGACCGAACTCCGGGCCAAGGGCGCGCAGGTCGATGCGGTGCAGGCGGACCTCGCCGGGCCGGAGGGCATCGACCGGCTCTACGCCGCGATCCGGAACCGGCCCGTGGATGCGTTGCTCGCCAATGCCGGGCGCGGGCTTGGCCGCGCCTTCCTCGACCAGGATCCGGCCGCGTGGCGCCACGTCGTCGACACCAACATCACCGGCACGCTCCTGTTGGTCCAGAAGGTCGGCCGCGACATGCGCGCCGCGAAATCCGGCCGCATTCTCATCACCGGCTCGATCGCGGGCTTCATGCCGGGCACGTACCAGGCGGTCTATAACGGCACGAAGGCGTTCCTCGACAGTTTCGCCTTCGCGCTCCGCCATGAGCTGATGGGCACGAACGTCACGGTTACCTGCCTCATGCCGGGCGCGACCGAAACCGAGTTCTTCGAGCGCGCCGACATGATGGATACCAAGGTCGGCCAGCAGAAGAAGGCGGACCCCGGCGGGGTCGCCAAGGCGGGGTTCGAGGCGATGCTGGCCGGCAAGGGAGAGGTCATCACCGGCTGGGACAACAAGCTCCGGGCCGCGATCTCCCATGTCCTGCCGGCCGACCGCACCGCGGAGATCCATCGCGGCATGGCCCAGCCGCGGCCATGATGGGCAGCGCGTTCTGCTGGTCATGTCCCGTTGAGGTCGGCACCGGCCCTCTCCCCCACCCGGCCATTCAATCGAGCATGCCCTCGCGAGTGGCCGGGCGGGGCGCGGGCCGCTGCCAACTCCACCCAAAGTGAAAATGCTTTAGGGTTCCGGCCCGGCAGTCACGGGGAGCGCCATGCCGGAGGCCTTTATCTGCGATTTCGTCCGCACGCCGATCGGCCGCTACGCCGGCGCGCTCAAGGATGTCCGCACCGACGACCTTGCCGCCGCGCCGATCCGCGCGCTGAAGGACCGCAACCCCGGCATCGACTGGGAGGCGCTCGATGATTGCTATCTCGGTTGCGCCAACCAGGCCGGCGAGGACAACCGCAATGTCGCCCGCATGGCCGTGCTGCTCGCCGGCCTTCCCGCGACCGTCCCCGCCTCGACCATCAACCGGCTCTGCGGCTCCGGCCTCGACGCCGTCGGCACCGCGGCGCGCGCCATCCGCGCCGGCGAGGCGGAGTTGATCCTCGCCGGCGGGGTCGAAAGCATGACCCGTGCCCCCTTGGTCATGGGGAAAGCCAGCGAAGCCTTCTCGCGCAAGGCCGAGATCCACGACACCACGATCGGCTGGCGCTTCGTCAACGGGCTGATGAAGACGCGGTACGGCACCGACTCCATGCCCGAAACCGGCGAGAACGTCGCCGAGGAGTTCCAGGTCTCGCGCGCCGACCAGGACCTTTTCGCGCTGCGCAGCCAGCAGAAGGCGAAGGCGGCACAGGCATCCGGCTTCTTCGCCCGCGAGATCACCCCCGTCACCATCAAGGGCCGCAAGGGTGACACCGTCGTCGATACCGACGAACACCCGCGCCCCGACACCACGCTCGAAATGCTGGCCAGGCTGAGAACGCCGTTCCGCAACCCCGGCACCGTCACCGCCGGCAACGCCTCCGGCGTGAATGACGGCGCGGCCGCGCTGATCCTCGCCAGCGAGTCGGCGGCGAAGCGGCATGGCCTGACGCCGCGCGCCCGCGTGGTCGCGATGGCGACCGCCGGCGTCGAGCCGCGCATCATGGGCATCGGGCCCGCTCCCGCCACGCGCAAGCTGCTGGAGAAGACCGGGCTCACGCTTGACGAAGTCGACGTGATCGAGCTCAACGAGGCCTTCGCGAGCCAGGGCCTCGCCGTGCTGCGCCAGCTCGGCCTGGCCGATGACAGCGACAAGGTGAACCCGCATGGCGGCGCGATCGCGCTCGGCCACCCGCTCGGCATGTCCGGCGCCCGACTTGCCCTCACCGCCGTGAACGCGCTGGAGACGCTTGGGAAGAAGCGCGCGATCGCCACCATGTGCATCGGCGTCGGCCAGGGCATCGCGGCGCTGATCGAGCTGGTGTGACCGCGTCTTTGGTATGGCCGCCGCCGCCGCGCTTGGTCCTGGCACGGCCGCGTTGCGATCCCAAGTCATCGCCGAACCGACCGAGGAGACAGCAATGCACCAGCGGCTCGATTTCGCGTCCGTCGCCCCCGAGGCGCTGCGCGCTCTGCGGGGCGTGCAGGAGCATGTGAACAAGAGCGGCCTCGAGCCCGCGTTGCTCGAGCTGGTCAAGATCCGCGCCTCGCAGATCAATGGCTGCGCGCTCTGCCTCGCGATGCACACACGCGACGCGCGCCGCCAGGGCGAGAGCGACGAGCGCATGCTGATGCTGTCCGCCTGGCACGAATCCGGGCTCTACAACGAGCGCGAGCGCGCCGCGCTGGCCTGGACGGAGGCGGTCACTCGCGTCGCCGAGACCCACGTGCCGGACGACGTGTACGAGCAGGCGAGCCGCCATTTCGCGCCGAAGGAGCTTGCGGAGCTCACGCTCGCGATCACCGTCATCAACAGCTGGAACCGCCTGATGGTCGCCTTCCGCACGCCGCCGGAAGTGCTCGACTCCAGGCCGCTCGCCAAGGCGAGCTGACGCGAGGAAGCGGCTTCCAAAAGCATGACCGGTTCCCTTCCGGTCTCCGGCCTGCTGTCGCTGATGGTTCGAGCGAGTGATTCACGTTCCAGGCCGACTCGGCCTGAAACGATCACGCGCTGGTTGTTCGAGCGAGTGATTCACGCTTCAGGCCGACCCGGCCTGAAACGATCACGCGCTGGTTGTTCGAGCGAGTGATTCACGCTTCAGGCCGACCCGGCCTGAAACGATCACGCGCTATTCCCCGATCACGCCCGGCAGCATTGGCAGGCAGATGCGGCATTCCAGCCCCTCGGGGTGGAAGCTGAGCTTGACCGTGCCGCCGAACTTCTGTGTCAACCCATGCTCCAGCAGCCGCGAACCGAAGCCCTGGCGGCGCGGCGGCGCGACGTGTGGGCCGCCGTCCTCGCGCCAGACGATCTCCACCAGCCGCGTGCCGCTCGCGGCCTGCCGCAGGGTCCAGCACACTTCGACGCAGCCTTCCGGCATGGACAGGGCGCCATGCTTGGCCGCGTTGGTGGCCAACTCGTGGAACGCGAGGTTCAGCATCCCCACCGCGTCGGCCGCCAGCCGCAACGGCGGACCGTCCACCCTCGTGCGGCCGGGTGCGCCATAGGGCGACAGTGCGCGCTCGACAATCTCGGCCAGGGAAGTGCCCTCCGAGCCGCCGCGGGTCTGCATGTCGTGCGAGCGCGCGAGCGCCAGCAGCCGATTGGCAAGCGCCTCCTGCACGATCTCGGGCACTCCGGCGCGGCGCAGGGTCTGAGTGGCGACCGCCTGCACCGTGGCCAGAACGTTCTTGATGCGGTGGTTCATCTCGGCGAGCAGCAGCGCCCGGCGCTCCTCCTCGGTCCGGGTCGCGGTGTTGTCCCGCAGCACGTTCACGAAGCCGCTTGGCCGGCCGTCCTCGTCCAGCAGCGGCATCATCATCCCGCTGGCCCAGAAGCGGCTGCCGTCGCGCCGGACGTGCCAGCGCTCGTTGGGCGACCGCCCCAGCTCCATGGCTTGGTGCAACTCGGTCGCGAAGGCGCCGCTGGCGCGGTCCTCGGCGGGGAAGAAGATCCCGCCCGAGCGGCCCAGGATCTCGGCGTCGCGGTAACCGAGGATGGCGCGGGCGCCCTCGTTCCAGCCGGTGATCCGCCCATCGAGGTCCAGGGTGACGATCGCATATTCCGTGGCGCTGTTCAGCGTCTTCCGAGCCTGATCGGCCGCCGCCTTCAGCGCCTGGTTCTCGGCTTCCAGGGCGGCGATCCGGCCTGCCGCCCATTCGCGCGTGCGATCGGCGCTGTCGCCCGGTCGCCCGGAGGCGTGACCGGTACCTCGCACTCGCCCGCAACGTCTGGTGGCATGCGCCCTCTGTCTCGCCCTCTCGCCAAAGCATGCCATATTACCCGGAGCGGCTCGGCCGCGCTGTCCTATTCCATACAATTCGCCTGCGGGAGAATGGCGGCCCGGCTCGACTTGGGTTGCACCGGCCTTTCACTGGGACACGACCTTGCTTCTGCGAGGGTGGTGGCCGTATATTTGCGCATCGCCTGCTGCGGCCCTCCGGCGCGGGCGGCTGAGAGAGACATGCGCTCCCGCCGACCTCGGTCGTTCGGGAGCTATCCCTGCCCCATTCCCTGCTCCATTCGCAATCCGTCGTCCCCACGCCGCGGAACCGCCTCCTCGCGGCGCTGCCCGCGGCCGATCTTGCCCGGCTCTGGCCGCAGCTCGAGCCGATCGAACCCGACCTGCGCCAGGTGCTGATGAAACCCGGCCAGCCGATCGCCGCGGTGCATTTCCCCGAGGCCGGCTGGGTTTCCATGGTGGCCGTGCTCGCGGACGGCAAATCCGCCGAGGTGGGCATCGTCGGCTCCGAGGGCATGGCCGGCCTGCCGCTCCTGCTCGGCAGCGACAGCAGTTCTGTCGAGGGCATGGTCCAGGCGCGCGGCACCATGCTGCGGCTGGGCGCGGACGCGTTCCGCACCGCGCTGGAGCACAGCCCGGCCTTGCGGACGCTGCTGCTCCGCTACGTCCTGGCCTTCCAGGAACAGGTGGCGCAGACCGCGGCCTGCAACGGCCACCACGCGCTGGAACAGCGGCTGGCACGCTGGCTTCTGATGGCGCACGACCGCGCCGAGGGTGACGAGTTCCCGATGACGCAGGAGTTCCTGGCCATGATGCTCTGCGTCCACCGCCCCGGCGTCACGGTGGCGGCACGGCTGCTGCAGCAGGCCGGCCTCATCCGCTATGGTCAGGGCCAAATCGCGGTGACCGACCGCGCGGGGCTGGAGGCCACCGCCTGCGAATGCTACGGCGCCGTCCGCCGCATCTTCGAGCGCCTCCTCGGCGCCGCAACCGGCTAGCGCGTGATCGTTTCAGGCCGAGTCCGCCTGAAGCGTGAATCACTCGCTCGAACAATTCGCTAGAGCAGGCCGGTGACCGGAAGGGAACCGGTCATGCTTTAGCGCGTGGGCTTGTCCCGTGCCGGCCGGCGCGCTATCGCGCCCGCCCCAGGACAACGCCAGGCACCACGGAGCAACGCCATGTCCGCCACCGCCGGGACGCCGGTGCGCCCGCACACGCGCCCGCCCTTCCGCGCCGACCACGTCGGAAGCCTGCTGCGCCCCGAGGCGCTGCACCAGGCCAGGCGCGATCGCGCTTCCGGCCGCATCACGCAGGCGGAGCTGCGCGAAATCGAGGATCGCTGCATCGCCGCGGCGATCAGGAAGCAGGAGGCGATCGGGCTCCGCGCCGCGACCGACGGCGAGTTCCGCCGCGCCTACTGGCACTATGATTTCGTGAGCGGGCTGAAGGGTGTCGAGCTCTACGAGCCCGAGCAGAAGGTCGCCTTCCACGGCCAGGTCATGCTGCCGCTGATGCTGCGCGTCACCGGCCCGATCGCCTGGCAGAAGCCGGTCTTCATCGACGACTACGGATTCACCGCGAGCCACGTCACCACCGCGGTCGCCAAGCAGACGATCCCGTCGCCGAGCGTCGTGCATTTCCGCGGCGGCCGCAATTCGATCGACACCGACACCTATCCCGACATGGACAAATTCTTCGCCGATCTCGGCCGCGCCTACACCGACGCGGTCGACGCGTTCGACAAGGCCGGCTGCCGGTATCTCCAGCTCGACGAGGTCAACATCGCCTATCTCTGCGACCCCGAGCAGATCGAGGGGCTGAAGCGCCGCGGCGAGCACGTCGAAAACCTGCTCGGCATCTATGCCGAGCTCATCAACACGGCGATCCGTGGCCGGCATTCGGACATGGTCGTCTCCATGCATCTCTGCCGCGGCAATTTCCGCTCCACCTTCGTGGCCTCCGGCGGCTACGAGCCGGTGGCGGAGGTGCTGTTCAATGAGATCGGCGTCGATGCCTATTTCATGGAATACGACACCGACCGCGCCGGCGGCTTCGAGCCGCTGCGCTTCGTGCCGCGCGGCAACAAGATCGTCGTGCTCGGGCTGGTCACCAGCAAGACCGGCGAGCTCGAAGCGAAGGACGCGCTGAAGCGCCGCATCGAAGCCGCCAGCAAATACCTGCCGCTCGAACAGCTCGCGCTCAGCCCGCAATGCGGCTTCGCCAGCACCGAGGAGGGCAACCTCCTCTCCGAGGAGCAGCAATGGGCGAAGCTCCGCCTCTGCGTCGAGGTCGCCGAGGAGGTCTGGGGCAGCGTTTGACCCCGCCTGGACCAACATCCGATCAGAGGGAATCACTTGGTTGGACGAAGTTGCTCGCCAGCCAGCAACGCGAGAGCCGTCTCCCATCCGCTTCGATCCGAAACGGCCCTGCTGGTCACAAAAGTGATCGCGCGAGAGGTCGCGGAGAACCGCCGGATGGCGGCCGCCGTTCCACGCCTGTCCGAGACAAGCAGAGGTGGCCGATGAGCAGATCCCTCACCTACGCCGGCGTCTTCGCCGGACTTCTCCTGGCGGTGCCCGCCCTGGCGCAAACGACGACTCCCGCTCCCACGACACCGAACTCCGGTGCCGGCATCGCCGGCCCTGCCGGCAGCAAGAACGGCCCGGCCGCAAAGCCGATGGCAGGCGCCGGCGGTACCACCCAGGACAATCCGGCCGTCGGCAATGCCACGGCCGGCGATGCGTCCAAGATCCCCGGCAAGCCGGGCGGGAAGAGCGGCCCGGCCGTCAAGCCGCCGAGCCAGTAAGCACTCCGAAGCAGAACGGCGGCCCCGAGGCCGCCGTTCTTTTCATTCAGCGTTTCGTGCCGGCGTGTTCCGGCTGCGACTTGCCGGTGCCCGGGGAATGCTGCGTCCCGGTCTGCGGCTTCTCGCCCATCTTGCCGAGCTCCTTCGCACCCTCGCCGCCGAACTCCTTCTTGTCCGACAGGACGCCCTTCCCGGCATGCTGCTTGTCGTCTTTTCCGGTGGTCATGCTTGCCTCCCTCGACGGGTCACGTGGTCTCAACGCGGCACCGCGGCCGCGTTTCCGCGCATCACGGAGATGCTTCTTGCCACAGGCGGAGCAGGGGACCGTCAGGGCCCCGCACCGGATCGGCCGCAGGCAGCGCCACGCCGCCGATGTTGGCGCGCACGGCATCGTGCCGGGCCGGCTCCCCCCGCGCGAGATCCCAGTCCGCGCCGCCGGGATAGGCCCCGACCACCAGGAAATCCGGGCTCGCGCCGCGATTGCAATGGCCAACCCCGGCCGGGATCACGACCACGTCACCCGCCGTCAGAAGGAGCGTCTCTCCCGCCTCGCCCCCGAAGGTGACTTTCGCCTCGCCGCTCGCGACCCCCAGCACCTCATGCGCGATGCTGTGAAAATGGTGGAAGCCGTAGATGCCGTCCCGCCAGGAATTGCTCCAACCATTCGCGGCGAAGTGCCGCTCGATGGCCGCCGGCTCCCTCGGCAGGGCGTCGCGATAGAGCAGCAGCGTTAACCGGGAATTGGGAATCGTCCCGTCATCCTCGAACCGGAATTGCTCGGGTGCCGCTTGCACCATGTCCTGCTCCTGCCCAAGGTCCGCCCCGCCCGCCGGGCGCTCGACGGAGTGACGATGACGTGAAGTCGCAGACCCCGATCCGATTTGCGACCGCCGTGATTTTCCTGGCCCTGATCGGGCTGGCCGGCGGCTTGCGTGCGCAATCGGAGCCCTGCTGCGGGCCGGTGGACGCCAACGGCCAGCGCCTCGCCCGGTTGCTCGACGGCACCGGCGTTGATCATCTCTGGCTCCGCGGCTGGCACGTCAACTGGGAGACCGGCGCGCCCGACCGCGACGCCCCGGGCGGGGGCGAGGCGAAGACGCATTGCAGCGCGTTTGTCGCCGCCATCGCCGAGCGCCTGCACATCTACGTGTTGCGACCGCCCGAGCACCCGCAGAACCTGCTCGCCAACGCGCAGATGCACTGGCTGCACGGGGACGGCACCCAGAAGGGCTGGGCGCCGGTCGCCGGTCCGCACCAGGCGCAGACGCTCGCCAACCACGGCGAGCTCGTCGTCGCCGCCTGGGAGAACCCGAACCCGCACCGTCCCGGCCACATCGCGATCATCCGCCCAAGCGCGAAGGCAGCGGCGCAGCTCACCGCCGAGGGTCCGGAGGAAACCCAGTCCGGCACCCGCAACTACCTCGATACCACGGTCAGCATCGGCTTCCGCGGCCACGATCCGAGCCAGATCCTCTACTTCGTCCACCAGGTGAACTGGGACGAGATGGGGCCGCCCGCCTGATCAGATGTCCTCGACGCGCTCCACCCCCGGCACCAGCTTGAGCGCCTGCGCCAGCCGCGGCGAGACGTTGAAGCCGCCCGGCAGCGTGATCTCCAGCGTCTGCGACCGGTCGAGCCGCGGCACCAGCACGACGCGCCCCTTCCCGCTCCCCTCGCGACCGAGGATCGTGCGGATATGCGGCACGGCGGCCGTGCCTTCGAGCCAGACCTTCATTCCCGCACCCGCCGCTGCCGCCGCCTGGTCGAGCGGCGCCAGGTCCTGCGCCGTGATGCGCAGCGCCTCGCCCTCCAGCCGCAGATCGGCCGTGACCAGCACGCTCGTTCCCGCGGCGAGCAGGTCGCGCGCCCGCGACAGCACCTCGGAGAACAGCGTCACCTCGTAGCTGCCGCCCGAATCCGAGAGCCGCACCCAGGCCATGCGGCCGCCGGTGCGCGTCGGCCGCTCCTTCACGTTGATGACGCTCCCGGCGAGCTTCACCCGGGCCGCGCCGGACTGCGCTCGCTCCTCCAGCCGGTTGCTCGGCACCGCGCCCAGGCGACGGAGCGCGCCCGCATAGACGTCGAGCGGATGCGCGGTGAGGTGGAAGCCGATCGCCTCCGCCTCGAAGCCGAGCCGCTCCATCGGCGGCCAGTCCGGCATGTCCGGCAGCCGCAGCGGCGCCGGCCCCGCGGCGCCGCCGGCCGGGCCGAACAGCCCGATCTGGCCGCTCTCCTTCTCCTCCGCCTCGGCCGAGGCGCGCCGCAACACCATGTCGGCGGCCGCGAACAGCCGCGCCCGGTTGGCCTCGAGCGGGTCGAACGCACCGGCCCGGACCAGATTCTCGAGCTGCATGCGGTTGAGCTGGCGCGGATCGACGCGGGCGGCGAAATCGGCGAGATCGCGGAACGGCGTCTCGCCCCGCGCCGCCGTCACCGCCTCCATCGCCGCCTTGCCCACCTTCTTCACCGCCGCGAGCGCGTAGCGGATCGCCTGCGTGCCATCCGGCAGGATCTCGATCGCGAAATCCGCCTGGCTGCGATTGATGTCGGGCGGCAGCATCGGAATACCGAGCCGCGTCGCCTCCTGCCGCAGCGCCGCGAGCCGGTCGGTGTTGTTGACGCCGAGGCTCATGCTGGCGGCGATGAACGCGACCGGATGGTTCGCCTTCATCCAGGCGGTCTGGTACGCGACCAGCGCGTAGGCCACCGCATGCGGCTTGTTGAAGCCGTAATCGGCGAACTTCGCCATCAGGTCGAACACCTCGACCGCCTTCGCCTCGGGGATGCCCCGGGAGGTCGCGCCCTCGACGAAGATCCGCTGCTGCGCATCCATCTCGGCGCGGATCTTCTTGCCCATCGCGCGGCGCAGCAGATCGGCGCCGCCGAGGCTGTAGCCGCCCATCTTCTGGGCGATCTGCATCACCTGCTCCTGGTAGACCATGATCCCGTAGGTTTCCTGCAGGATGTCCTGCAGTTCCGGGTGCGGCGGCTGCCAGGCCTCGCCGTGCTTGCGCTGGCAATAGGCCGGGATGTTCGCCATCGGTCCCGGCCGGTACAGCGCGACCGCGTTGACCAGGTCCTCGAACCGGTCCGGGCGCATCTGGCGGAGCACGTCGCGCATGCCCTGGCCTTCGAACTGGAACACCCCGCCGGCATCGCCGCGCGCGAGCATGTCGTAGGTCCTGGCATCGTCGAGCGGCAGATGGTCGAGATCGACCGTGATGCCGAGCTTGGCCAGGAATTGCGCCGCCCCGCTGCAGGATCGTCAGCGTGGTGAGACCGAGGAAGTCGAACTTCACCAGTCCGGCCTGCTCGACATATTTCATCGAGTATTGCGTGACCAGCAGCTCGGAGCGCGGATCGCGATACAGCGGCACGAGCTCGATCAGCGGCCGGTCGCCGATCACCACGCCCGGCCGCATGCGTGCTGGCATGGCGGTAGAGCCCCTCGAGCTGCAGCGCGATCTCCAGCAGGCGACGGATGCCCTCGTCCTCGTCGCGCATCTGCTGCAGGCGCTGCTCGCCCTCGATCGCCTGCGCAAGCGTGACGCGGCCGCGCCGGATTGTTCGGGATCAGCTCGGCGACCTTGTTCACCTGCCCGAACGGCAGGCCGAGCACGCGCCCGACATCGCGCACCGCCGCGCGGGCCTGCAGCTTTCCGAACGTGATGATCTGCGCCACGCGGTCCTGGCCGTACTCCTCCCGCACATAGGCGATCACCTCGTCGCGCCGGTCCTGGCAGAAATCGATGTCGAAATCCGGCATCGAGATGCGCTCGGGATTGAGGAAGCGCTCGAACAGCAGGTTGAAGCGCAGCGGATCGAGATCGGTGATGGTGAGCGCCCAGGCGGCGACCGATGCCGGCACCCGATCCGCGGCCCGGACCGACCGGAATGCCCCGCGCCTTCGCCCATTGGATGAAATCGGCGACGATCAGGAAGTAGCCGGGAAAGCCCATCTTCGCGATCACGTCGAGCTCGTAATCGAGCCGCTCGCGATAGCGCGCGCGCGTCGCGTCATCGGCGTCGCATCGCGTCCATCCGCCGCGCAAGCCCGGCGATCGCCATCGCGCGGACGGTTTCCTCCTCGGTGCTGCCCGGATCGACCTTCGGCGAGACCGGCAGCAGCGGCTTGCGCGTCTCCGCCATCACCGCGCAGCGCCGCGCGATGGCGAGCGTGTTGTCGCACGCATCCGGCAGATCGGCGAACAGCGTGCGCATTGCCGCGGCGGGCTTGAACCAATGCTCCGGCGTGACGCGACGGCGATCCTGCTCCGACGAGCAGCCGGCCCTGCGCGATGCAGAGCAGCGCGTCATGCGCCTCGAACAGCGCGGGCTTCGGGAAGAAGCACTCGTTGGTGGCGACCAGCGGCAGCCGCGCGGCGTCGGCGATCGCGATCAGGCCGGGCTCGATCGCGCGTTCGAGCGCGAGACCGTGGCGATGCAGTTCCATCATCACGCGATCGGGGAATGCCTCGGCGAATCGCGCGACCAGCGCTTCCGCCTCGCTCTTGCGCGCCTCCGGCGAGCAGCCGCGCGACGGGGCCGCGCGTGCCGCCGGTGAGCAGGATCAGCCCTGCCGCATGCGCCGCCAGGCGTTTCGAACGGGACCTGCGGCTCGAGCTCCGGGCTCGGTGGCGAGAAAGCCAGCGAGGAGAGGCGCTGCAGATTGGCCATCCCCGCCGCGTCCTGCGCCAGCAGCACGACCGGATCGGGCGGCGGCCGCATCGAGTCGCCCTCGCGGCATGTCGGTCCGCGCGAGCGCGATCTGGCAGCCGATGATCGGCTGCACGCCCTTGCCCGACGCAGGCCTGGCTGAACTCCAGCGCGCCGAACAGGTTGGCGGTGTCGGTGATCGCGACCGCGGGCATCGCGGCCTCCTTCGCGAGTGCCGCGATCTTGTCCGCCTTGATCGCGCCTTCGCTCAGCGAGTAGGCGGAATGGACCCGGAGATGGACGAAATCGGCGTGCGGCATCCTCGCCACCATAGCAGAGTCGCTCGCCGGGCCGAAGCCGTGCCGCGGGTCGGTAGTGTTTCAGTTCAAGTCGGCACCGGCCCGCTCCCACCCGGCCACCCATGCGAGTATACTGCCGTTGGGTGGCCGGGTGGGGGAGGGGCCGGTGCCGACTTGAACTGAAACACTACCCGCGGGTCAGAGCGGGACGATGTGGCCCTCGCGCAAGGTCACCCGCCGATCCATGCGCGCGGCGAGATCGGGGTTGTGCGTCGCGATCAGCGCCGCGAGATTCTCGCCCGCGCACGGCGCGCAACAGCTCCTCGAACACGATCGTCGGCGGTATCGACGTCGAGATTGCCGGTGGGCTCGTCGGCGAGCAGCATGCGCGGCGCGTTGGCGAGCGCGCGCGCGATGGCCACGCGCTGCTGCTCCCCGCCGGAGAGCTTGCCGGGCAGATGCGCGACGCGCGCCGCGAGGCCGAACGCGCGCAGCAATCCCTCGGCCCGCTGCCGCGCCTCGCTCCGCCGCCGCCCGGCGATCATCTGCGGCAGCACGACATTCTCGAGCGCCGTGAATTCGGCGAGCAGATGGTGGGACTGGTAGACGAAGCCCACCTTGTCGCGCCGGATCGCCGTGCGCTCCGCATCCGACAAGCGCACCGGCGTCCCGCCCGTCCACCAGCACCGATCCGCCATCCGGCCGTTCCAGCAGTCCCGCGAGATGCAGCAGCGTCGACTTGCCGCTGCCCGAGGGCGCGACCAGCGCCACGATCTCGCCGGCCCGCAGCGCGAGATCGGCGCCGCGCAGCACCGGCAGCGCGCCGGCCTCGGTGCGATAGGTCCGCACCACGCCTCGCAGCAGCAGCGGCTCACTCATGCCGCAGCGCCTCCACCGGATCGGTCCGCGCCGCGCGCCAGCTCGGATAGAGCGTCGCCAGCAGGGAGAGGCCGAGCGCCATCACCACCACCTGCAGCACCTCCCACCGCGTCGAGCTTCGCCGGCAGATGCGTGAGATAGTAGACTTCCGGATTGAACACATCGACGCCCGGTGACCGCCTCCACCCAGTGCTGCAGGGTCTGGATGTTGAGGCAGAACAGCACGCCGAGCACGCAGCCCACCACCGTCCCGACCACGCCCACCGAGGCGCCGCACATCAGGAAGATGCGCATCACCGCGCCGCGCCCGGCGCCGATCGTGCGCAGCACCGCGATGTCGGCGCGTCTTGTCCTTCACCATCATGATCAGCGACGAGACGATGTTGAACGCCGCCACCAGGATGATCAGCGTCAGGATCAGGAACATCACGTTCCGCTCCACCTCGACCGCGGTGAAGAAGCTGTTGTTCGTCTGCGTCCAGTCGATGATCCGCACCGGCGTCCCCGCGAGCGCCTGCCGCGATCGTCGCGGTGCATCGCGGGCGCGTCGTCGGGATTGGTCGATCATCACCTCGATCTGCGTCACCGCGTTCGGCGTCTGGAAGAACACCTGCGCGGCCTCGAGCGGCAGGAACACGTAGCTGCTGTCGTAGAAGCTCACGCCCGCCTGGTAGATCGCCACCACCTTGTAGGCGCGCACCCGCGGGATGGTGCCGAACGCCGTCGCGGCACCCTGCGGCGAGACCAGCGTGAGGCTGCTGCCGACGTGCAGCCCGTAATTGTTCGCGAGCGTCACGCCGATCGCGATCGCGTCGTCGCCGTGGAAATCGTCGAGCGAGCCCTCGCGGATATTGCCGCCGACCTCCTTCAGCGCCCGCAGATCCGCCGCCCGCATGCCGCGCACGATGCCGCCCACCGCGCCGCCATTGTTCGAGGTCAGCAGCGCCTGGCCCTGCACGATCGGCGTCGCCGAGACGACGCCCGGCACCGACGCGCACCTTCGCCACGACCGCATCGAAATCCGGCGAGCGACGCGCCCGGCGCCATAGATGTCGACATGCCCGTCGAGCCCGAGGATGCGGCTCAGCAGGTCGGCGCGGAACCCGTTCATCACGCTCATCACGATGATCAGCGTCGCCACGCCGAGCGCGATGCCGATCAGCGAGAAGAAGGCGATGACGGAGACGAAGCGCTCGCCGCGGCGCGCGCGCAGATAGCGCCCGGCGACCGCGCGCTCGAACGGACCGAACATCAGGGTCAGGTCCCGATGCGCGCAAGCGCGTCGTCGAGCGAGACCTCCTGCCGCTCGCCGGTCGCGCGCCGCTTCAGCTCCACCTTGCCGGCAGCCGCGCCGCGCGGGCCGATGATGACCTGCCAGGGATGGCCCATCAGATCGGCATCGGCGAATTTCACGCCGGCGCGCTCCTCGCGATCATCGTACAGCACCTCCGCGCCGAGCGCCGCATAGGCGCGCTCGGCAGATCGCATCGGTCGCGGCATCGCCCTTCTTGAGGTTGAGGATCGCGGCGCGGAACGGCGCCACGCTGTCCGGCCAGATGATGCCGGCCTCGTCGTGGCTCGCCTCGATCACCGCGCCGACGAGACGCGACACGCCGACGCCGTAGCTGCCCATCTCCGGATGCACGGGCCTGCCGTCGGCGCCGACGATCGCGAGCCCCATCGGCGCGCTGTATTTGGTGCCGAAATAGAAGATGTGCCCGACCTCGATGCCGCGCCCCTCGCGCCGCTTCTCCTCCGGCACCTTCGCCCATGCCGCCGCGTCGTGCTTCTCGTCGGTCGCCGCGTACATCGAGGTCATCAGGCCGGAAGAAGCGTTCGAGCTCCTCGCGCTTCTCGTAATCGTACTCGCGCCTTCACCCAGTCGATGTCCTCGAAGCCGGAATCGTAGAACACCTGGCTCTCGCCGGTCGGCGCGAGGATGATGAATTCGTGGCTGAGCTCGCCGCCGATCGGGCCGGATTCGGCGGCCATCGGGATCGCCTTGAGCGCCGAGGCGCTGGAAGGTGCGCATATAGGCGAGCATCATCCGGCGATAGCTGACGACCGCGCCCGCATAATCCATGTCGAAGCTGTACGCGTCCTTCATCAGGAACTCGCGGCCGCGCATCACGCCGAAGCGCGGGCGCACCTCGTCGCGGAACTTCCACTGGATGTGGTAGAGGATCTGCGGCAGCGCGCGGTAGGAGCGTCACCTCCTTGAACAGGTCGGTGATCATCTCCTCGTTGGTCGGGCCCGTACAGCATGTCGCGCTCGTGGCGGTCGCGGATGCGCAGCATCTCGCGGCCGTAATCCTCGTAGCGCCCGCTCTGGCGCCAGAGATCGGCGGGCTGGATCGTCGGCATCAGCACTTCCTGCGCGCCCGCCGCGTCCTGCTCCTCGCGCACGATCTGCTCGATCTGCCTGCAGCACCGCGAAGCCCATCGGCAGCCAGGCATAGATGCCGGCCGAGGTCTGCCGCACCAGCCCCGCCCGCAGCATCAGCCGGTGCGAGGCGATCTGCGCCTCCGCCGGCGTTTCCTTGAGCGTGGGGACGAAGCTGCGGGAGAGGCGCATCGCGAACGGTCCGGCTCCTGTGATCGGCGCGCGGACCCTACAGGCCGGCGCGCCGCGCTCCGCCAGACAGCCGGGCGTTCGCGCCAGCAAGCGATTATGTGCGGGACAAAAGAATAATGCTGCGGTGCAGCACGAGTCGGCAAGAAAGAAAAACTCGTTCTTCGGCGCTGTCTCGTGCACAGGAAAATGCGTGACTCCTGCATTGCGACTCACGCTACAAAAGCCGCGGCCCGAGCGGTTCGGCTGCTTGCCGGCCAAGTTTGGGGAGGAAAACGTCGTTCGAGCAGGATGGAGCGCGAGCTCTGTCCTCGCCCTGCTTCGAGACCTGTACTGCCGGCTTCGTTCTGGAATGCGGCTCTTACTTCGCGAACGGATCCCGCGACTGCGTCGGTCGCGCAGCGCCAGCCAGCCGGTGCGGAAGCTCAGATAGCGGGCTCTCGATCAGGGCGATGCAGCCGCCCCAGATCAGCGCCGCGACCAGCGTCGTCGCGATCACCTTCCGCCCGATATGCGGCCGCTCCGGCGCGCCGCGCCAGCCGGATTTCGGATCCGCCTCCTCCACCGGCCTGCGTGCCGATCGGCAGGATCGCGAACAGCACCGTCCACCAGATCAGCACGTAGAGAACCGACGCGGTGAACCAGCCGATCATCGCTCAGACCCGCAGCAGATGCACGTCCACGATCGGCCGCTTCTGCAGCCGCTTGCCCGACCGCACGGCGCAGCGCGGCGCGGGCGGCATCGGCGAGCGCCGCATCGTCGCGCCGGAGCGGGCCGGGCAGCTCGGCGACCGCACCCTTCGAACTCGGAGGTGACGCGCTCGGTCTCCGGATCGTCCTGCTCGTAGAGCCCGGGCGCGCTGATCCGGGCGCGGCCGAGCAGCCGCCCGCCCTCGTCCACCGCGAGGCTCGCCAGCACCATCCCGTTGCCCGAGCATCCGCCGCCGCGCCGCCAGCACGCCGCCGCGCATCGGCACCACGCGGTTGCCGTCGAGCGCGAGCCGTCCGACCGGCGCGCTGTCCACCACCTCCGGCCGGCCCGGCGCGAGGCTCAGTATGTCGCCGTCCTCGAGCAGGATCGGCGTGGCGCCGGCCTCCTGCGCGAGCGCCGCATGCGCGGTGAGGTGGCGCCACTCGCCATGCACCGGCACGGAGTAGCGCGGCTTCACCAGGCGGTAGAGCCGGCGCAGCTCGTCGCGCGCGGGATGGCCGGAGACATGGACCATGTGGTCCTGGCATCGGTCATCAGCCGCACGCCGCGGCGCACCAGCGCGTCCTGCACCGTCGCCGATCGCCCGCTCGTTGCCGGGGATGACGCGGCTCGAGAAGATGACCGTGTCGCCCTCGCCGAGCGCGATGTTGCGGTGCTGGTCGGCGGCGATGCGGGCGAGCGCCGAGCGCGGCTCGCCCTGGCTGCCGGTGACCAGGATCAGCAGGTTGTCGTCCGGGATCGAGCCGGCATCGTCCTCGGAGACGAATTCCGGCATGCCCTTGAGATAGCCGCATTCGCGCGCCGCCGCCTCGAAATTGCGCAGCGAGCGGCCGACCAGCGGCGACGCTCCGCCCCGGCCTCGCGCGGCCGCGACGGCGATGCTTTCCACCCGCGCGACGTTGCTCGCGAAGCAGGTGACGGCGACGCGCCCGCGCAGGCCCTTCACCAGCGCGCGAGAGCGTGCGGCGCACCTCGGCCTCGGAGCCGGAATGCCCCTCCACCATCGCGTTGGTGGAATCGCAGACCATCGCCAGCACGCCCTGCTCGCCGAGCTCGGCGAAGGCCGCCTCGTCGGTCGGCGGCGCCGATCAGCGGGTTGCGGGTCGAGCTTCCAGTCGCCCGGTATGCAGCACGATCCCCGCCGGCGTGGTGATCGCCAGCGCCTGCGCTTCGGGCATCGAATGGGCCACGCGCAGGAAGCGGAGCGAGAAAGGCGGCAGCTCGAACGCGCCGCCCGGCTGGATGACGTGCAGCTTCACCTCGGCAGCGAGCTGCGCCTCGCCGAGCTTGCGCCGCAGCACCGCGGCGGCGAACGGCGTCGCATAGATCGGGCAGCGCAGCTGCGGCCAGAGCCAGGCGACCGCGCCGAGATGGTCCTCATGCGCATGGGTGATGACCAGCCCGACCAGCCGGTCCCGCCGCTCGGCGATGAAGGCGGGATCGGGGAAGACGATCTCCGCCTCGGGCGTGCGTCGCGTCCGCCGAAGCCCATGCCGCAATCCACGGCGAGCCAGCTGCCCGCCGCATGCGGTACAGATTGAAATTCATGCCGATCTCGCCCGTCCCGCCCAGCGGCAGGAAGGCCAGATCGCTCGATTGACCATGTCCATTCAGTCGCCTTCGATCGTGCGATGCTGCTCCCGCGACAATGTGGGGGCGGGGTTCCGCTCCGCCAACATGCGCAGGCCTTCGAGCGTGATGATCGGGGTCGATCCGCTCGATCAGCGTCGTGCCCTCGGCGAACAGCGGGGCGAGGCCGCCGGTCGCGATCACCTTCATCGGGCTCGCCGAATTCGCCCTGGATGCGGCGACAGCAGGCCCTCGATCAGCCCGACATAGCCCCAATAGATGCCGGATTGCATGGCCGGCGATGGTGTTGCGGCCGATCACCGCCTGCGGCCGGCCGATGCCGATGCGCGGCAGCCGCGCGGCAGCCTGGCTGCAGCGCGCTGATCGAGAGATTGATGCCCGGGCGCGATCGCGCCGCCGAGATAGGCGCCCTCCCCGTCCACCACGTCGAAGGTCGTGGCGGTGCCGAGATCGATGACGATCAGCGGACCGCCATAGATCCGGTGCGCCGGCGAGCGCATTCAGCAGCCGGTCCGCGCCCACCTCCGCGGGCGTGTCCACCTTGATCTCGAACCCCCAGTCGAGCTCGGCGCGCGCGATCAGCGGCTCGACCTCGAACCAGTCGCGGCAGAGCTTGCGCAGATGGTAGAGCGCGGCCGGCACCACGGTGCCGATCACCGCGGCGGAGATGTCGGCCGGCTTCAGCCCGACATGGGCGAGCAGCGCCTGCAGCCAGACGCCGTATTCGTCCGACGTGCGCTGCGCCTCGGTGCGGATGCGCCAGATGCCGCGCCACTCGCGCCCGTCATGCACGGCGAAGACGATGTTCGTGTTGCCGGCATCGACGACGAGCAGCATCGGCTCAGCGCTCCGCGGCGGTCAGGATCTCGGCCGTCGGACAGGCGCTGGATGCCGCCCGCGCCCTGCAGCAGCAGGCTGCCATCCTCGTCGAGTCCCGCGAAGGTGCCGGCCAGCTCCGCCCGGCGAAGCGCACGGCGAGCCGGGTGCCGAGCGGATGCGCGCGCGCGAGCCAGGCCTCGCGCACCGCGGCGAAGCCCTCGACCAGGCGGACGCGCCGCCAATGGCGCGAGCCGCTCGAGCAGCGTCGCCGCCACCGCCTCCGGTGCCGCGACGCCGCCGCGCTGCGTCAGTGCCGCCACGCGCCGCCCGGGCACGACGGGGGCGCTCTGCAGATTGGCGCCGAAGCCGATCACCAGCCAGTCGAGCCGCACCGCGCGCGTCGCACCGCGCTGTCGATCAGGATGCCGGCGAGCTTGCGCCCGTCGAGCAGCACGTCATTCGGCCATTTCAGCCGCAGCGCCGCGCGGTCCGCGCAGCCGGTCTCCAGCGCCTCGGCGAGCGCGACGCCGGCGAGCAGCGCCCAGCGCCCGGCCTCGACCGCATTCGCCGGCCGGCCGCAGCAGCACCGAGAGTAGAGATTGCCCGGCGGCGATTCCCAGCCGCGGCCGCGGCTGCCGCGCCCCCGGTCTGCCGCCGCGCGAGCACGGCAAGCCCCTCCGGCTCGCCGGCGCGCGCGAGCGCGATGCAGAGATCGGATGTCGATTCGAGCGTCTCGTACTGGCTGAGACGCCAGGTCGTTCACCCGAACAGCACTTTCGCCGCCGCCTGCGCCGCTCCCACGAACGGGCCGGGGAAGATGAAGAACAGGGTGGTGAACAGCGCGGTGCCGGCGGCGACGAAGGACAGCGAGGGCGGCGCGCGGTCGAACGCCTCCTCCGCCGCGATCGAAATAGATCACCTTGACGATGCGCATGATAGTAGTAGGCGCCGACCACGCTGGTCAGCACGCCGATCACCGCGAGGGTGAAGTAGCCGGCCTGCACCGCGGCGAGGAACACGTAGAGCTTGCCGAAGAAGCCGGAGAGCGGCGGGATCCCGGCCATGCTGAACATGAACACCGCGAACGCCAGCGCCAGCAGCGGATCGGTGCGCGGCGAGCCCGGACAGGTCGGCGATCTTCTCGAGCGCCCGCCCGCGCCGCCGCATGGCGATGATGCAGGCGAAGGTGCCCGCAGCTCATGAACACGTAGGTGATGAGATAGACGAGCACGCCGCGCACGCCGTTCGACGTGCCGACCGCGAGCCCGATCAGCGCGTATCCCATATGGCCGATCGAGGAATAGGCCATCAGCCGCTTGATGTTCGCGTCTGCCCGATCGCGCCGAGCGAGCCGAGCAGCATGGAGGCGATCGAGATCAGCACGATGAGCTGGTGCCACTGCGCCGAGCAGATGCGCCGAACGGCACTTCGAGCGTGCGCAGGATCAGCGCCATCGCCGGCGACCTTCGGCGCCGTGCCCATGAACGGGTCACCGGCGTCGGCGCGCCCTCGTAGACGTCGGGCGTCCACATATGGAACGGCACGGCGGAGATCTTGAAGGCGAGGCCGGCGACGATGAACACGATGCCGATCACCGCGCCCGCCGGGCACCGCTCCGCGCGCCGCCCCAGAGCCGCGTCAGCCGCGCGAAATCCATCGTGCCGGAGAAGCCGTAGACCAGCGAGATGCCGTAGAGCAGCAGGCCCGAGGCCAGCGCGCCGAGCACGAAATATTTGAGCCCCGCCTCCGAGGAGCGCAGATCGTCGCGCGCGAAGGCCGCGAGCACGTAGATCGCCAGCGATTGCAGCTCGAGCCCGAGATAGAGCGTCATCAGGTTGGCGGCCGACGCCATCACCATCATGCCGACCGTCGAGAACAGCACGAGCACCGGGAACTCGAACCGGTTGATGCCCCTCGCGCGCGATTGTAGTCGAGCGCCATGATGATCGCCATCGCCGCACCGGCGAGGATCAGCAGCTTCATGAAGGCGCTGAACGCATCGACGGTGAACTGCCCGTGATAGGCGAGGCCGAGCGGCGTCGTCAGCACCAGCACGGCCGTCAGCAGGAAGGCGCCGAGGCACAGCATCGTGCAGATCAGGCGTGCTGTCGCGCTTGCGCAGCACGCCCGAAGACGAGGATGCCGAGCCCGCAGCAGGCGAGCACGATCTCCGGCAGAGCGAGCTTCCAGTTCATCGTGCGACTCCGGGCGCGACTCCCGGCGATCCTGACCGCGTCCGGCATGTGCAGCGCCGCCTCATGGTGCTGCACCAGCTGGCTCACGCTCGCCTCCCAGAAGCTCGTGAAGCTCGTCGGGTAGATGCCCATCCAGAGCGTCAGCACCACGAGCGGCGCGAATACCGCCGATCTCCCGCGGCGTGAGATCGAGGATCGATTTCAGATCGTCCCGCGTGAGCTGGCCGAAGATGACGCGGCGATAGAGGTAGAGCATGTAGCCGGCGCCGAGGATCATGCCGAAGCTCGCGAACAGCGCGAGCCAGAGACTGACATGGAACGCGCCGACCAGCACCAGGAACTCGCCGACGAAGCCCGATGTGCCGGGCAGGCCGATGCTCGCCATGGTGAACACCATGAACACGACCGCATAGGCCGGCATGCGATGCGCGAGCCCGCCATAGCGCGCGATCTCGCGCGTGTGCATCCGGTCATAGACCACGCCGACGCAGAGGAAGAGCGCGGCGGAGACGATGCCGTGGCTCAGCATCTGGAACAGCGCGCCCTGGATGCCCTGCTCGTTGAAGGTGAAGAGCCCCACCATCACCACGCCCATATGCGCGACCGAGGAATAGGCGATGAGCTTCTTCATGTCGGTCTGCGCGAGCGCGACCAGCGAGGTGTAGACGACCGCGACCACGCCGAGCGCGAACATCAGCGGCGCGAACGCACCGACGCGTGCGGCAGCATCGGCACCGAGAAGCGGATGAAGCCGTACGCCCCCATCTTCAGCAGCACGCCGGCCAGGATGACGGAGCCCGAGGTCGGCGCCTCCACATGCGCGTCCGGCAGCCAGGTATGCACCGGCCACATCGGCACCTTCACCGCGAAGGAGGCGAGGAAGGCGAGGAACAGCCAGGTCTGCATCGCCGCGGGGAAGTTCGTCCGCAGCAGCACGGTGATGTCGGTGGTGCCCGCCGTGTACCACATCGCGAGCAGCGCCAGCAGCATCAGCACCGAGCCGGTCAGCGTGTAGAGGAAGAACTTGAACGCCGCATAGACGCGCCGCGGCCCGCCCCAGACCCCGATGATGAGATACATCGGGATCAGCACGCCCTCGAAGAACATGTAGAACACGACGAAATCGAGTCGCCGAGAACATCCCCACCATCATCGTCTCGAGGATGAGGAAGGCGAGCATGAACTCGCGCACCCGCGTGTGGATCGCCTCCCAGGCGGCCAGGATGCAGATCGGCGTCAGCAGCGTCGAGAGCAGCACGAACAGCACGCTGATGCCGTCGACGCCCATGCGGTAGCCGACGCCGTATTCCGGCAGCCACGGGATCGTTCTCGACGAACTGGAAGCCGGGATTCGACGGATCGAAATCGAACCACAGGATCAGCGACAGGCCGAACACGATGAGGCTGGTCCAGAGCGCCGTCCAGCGCGCGTTCGAGGCGACGGTCTCCTCGTCGCCGCGCACGCACATGATGACGACGCAGCCGACCAGCGGCAGCCAGGTCAGCAGCGACAGGATGCGGGAACCCGGCGGCGTTCATCGTCGTCACCCGAACACGAAGAAGATGGCGACCAGGACCACGACCCCGATCAGCATCACGAAGGCGTAGGTCGCGAGCGACCCGTTCTGGATGCGCACCACCTGGCCGGAGCCGTCCGCGGTGATCGCCGCGAGCCCGTTCGGCACGCCGTCGATGATCGTCTCGTCGCCGGTATGCCAGAAGAAGCTCCGCGAGGCGCTGCGCCGGGCCGGACGAACAGGAAATCGTAGAGCTCGTCGAAATACCACTTGTTCAGCAGGAACCGGTACACGCCCGGGAAGGTCGCGGCGAGCCGCACCGGCAGCGTACGGGTTCACCATGTAGAAGAGATAGGCGAGCGCGATCCCGAGCACGCCGGTGACGGTCGGCAGCAGCGCGATGTACGAGCGGGCACGTGCTCGGCCTCGAGCAGCACGTGGTTGTTCGGGCCGATGACGATCGCGCCGCGCCAGAACTCCGGCCAGCCCTCGCCGATGAAGGAGCCCGTGCAGCGCCCAGCCCGCGATCGCCGCGCCGACGGCGAGCAGCATCAGCGGGCACGGTCATCACCGGCGGGCTCTCATGCACGTGGTGCAGCGTCTCCTCGCTCATGCGCGGCTTGCCGTGGAAGGTCATGATGCAGCAGGCGCCAGGAGTAGAAGGCGGTCAGGAACGCCGCCAGCGTGCCGCAGATGAAGCCGTACAGCGCGACGCCGCTCGTCGCGCTGCGGGCGAAGGCCGCCTCGAGGATCGCATCCTTCGACCAGTAGCCCGCGAAGGGGAACATGCCGCCGAGCGCCAGGCTGCCGATCCACATCACCACGTAGGTGATCGGGATGAGCTTCCAGATGCCGCCCATCTTGCGCATGTCCTGCTCGTCCGACATCGCGTGGATCACCGAGCCCGCGCTCAGGAACAGCAGCGCCTTGAAGAAGGCATGCGTGATCAGATGGAACATCGAGGCCTGGTAGGCGCCGACGCCGGCGGCCAGGAACATGTAGCCGAGCTGCGAGCAGGTCGAATACGCGATCACGCGCTTGATGTCGTTCTGCACGCAGCCGATCGTCGCCGCGAACAGGCTCGTCGTGCCGCCGATGAACGTGACGAGCGCGAGCGCGCCCGGCGCCTGCTCCATCAGCGGCGACATGCGGCTCATCAGGAACACGCCCGCCGTCACCATCGTCGCCGCATGGATCAGCGCCGAGACCGGCGTCGGCCCTTCCATCGCATCCGGCAGCCAGGTGTGCAGGAAGATCTGCGCCGACTTGCCGCAGGCGCCGATGAACAGCAGCACGCCGATCACCTCGATAGGCGCGCCAGTTCGTGCCGAACAGGTGATAGGTGTCGTTCGTGTGGTCGGCGATATGGCCGAAGATGGTCGGGAAATCGACCGCGCCGAACAGGAAGAAGACGAGCGCGATGCCGACCGCGAAGGAGAGATCGCCCACGCGGTTGACGATCATCGCCTTGATCGCCGCGCGCGCAGGCGCTCGGCCGGTCGTACCAGTAGCCGATCAGCAGATAGCTCGCGAGGCCGACGCCCTCCCAGCCGAAGAAGAGCTGCACGAGGTTGTTCGCCGTCACCAGCATCAGCATGGCGAAGGTGAAGAGCTCGAGATAGGCGAAGAAGCGGAACGAGCGGTGCTCGTGATGCATGTAGCCGACGCTGTAGATGTGGATCAGCGTCGACACGGTGGTGACCATCGCGACCATCACCGCCGAGAGCGTGTCGTCGCGCAGCGCCCAGTCGAGATGGAACTTGCCCGCCTGGATCCAGGTGCCGATCTGCACGACGTCGCCGTGCGAATCGGAGGCCATAGTAGTCGAGCAGCGAGGACGACGCCGCAGATCGCGGCCACGATCATGCAGAGGATGGTGACCAGCCTGCGCGGCACGATCGCCGATCGCGGGGCCGAGAAAGCCCGCGATGATGCGAGCCGAAGAGCGGGGCGAAGACGGCGACGGCGTAGAGCATCTTCAGCCCTTCATCAGGTTCACGTCCTCGACCTGGATCGAGCCGCGGTTGCGGAAATAGATCACCACGATCGCGAGCCCGATCGCCGCCTCCGCCGCCGCCACGGTCAGCACGAACAGCGCCAGCACCTGCCCGGCGAGGTCGCCGAGCGCCGCCGAGAACGCGACCAGGTTGATGTTGACCGCGAGCAGGATGAGCTCGATCGACATCAGGATGATGATGACGTTCTTGCGGTTCATGAAGATGCCGAAGATCCCGAGCACGAGCAGGATCGCGGCGACCGCCAGGTAGTGATCGAGACCGACCGCCATCTCAGTGCTCCCCCGATCCCGAGCCCGGAGCCGTGCACCGGCTCCTTCGCCGTCTCCGGCGGACGCGGCCGGCGGATGCCGAGCTCGCGGATGCCGGCGCCGGGCCGCACATCGACCAGCTCGAGCGTCTCGCGCGATGCGTGCGCGCGTTCTGCACCGCGATGCTCTGCCGCCGCACCGCCGTGGCGGTCGCGCAGCGTCAGCACGATCGCGCCGATCATCGCCACCAGCAGGATCAGCCCCGCCGTCTGGAACAGGAACACGTAATCCGTGTAGAGCACCCGCCCGAGCGCCACCGTGTTCGCGACCGACGCCGGACGGGCGAGAGCCGCAGCGTCGCGGCCTCCGGCGCGATCTTCCAGCCGGTCAGCACGAGGCCGAGCTCGATCAGCAGGATCGAGCCCGACCGTCGCGCCGACCGGCGCATAGCGCTGGAACCCCTCGCGCAGCTCGGCGAAATCGATGTCGAGCATCATCACGACGAACAGGAACAGCACCGCGACCGCGCCGACATAGACGATGACCAGGATCATCGCCAGGAACTCGGCGCCGGCGATCAGGAACAGCGCCGCGGCGTTGAAGAAGGCGAGGATCAGGAACAGGACGGAATGCACCGGATTGCGCGCCGTCACCACCATCGCCGCCGAGACCAGCAGGATGGCGGCGAACACGTAGAAGGCGATCGAGGCGATGATCATCGTGCGCGCCTCAGCGATACGGCGCATCGAGTTCGAGCCGCTTCGCGAGCTCGGCCTCCCAGCGGTCCCCGTTCGCGAGCAGCTTCTCCTTGTTGTAGTAGAGCTCCTCCCGCGTCTCGGTCGCGAACTCGAAATTCGGTCCCTCGACGATCGCATCCACCGGGCAGGCCTCCTCGCAGAGCCCGCAATAGATGCATTTCGTCATGTCGATGTCGTAGCGCGTCGTGCGGCGGGACCCGTCCTCGCGCGGCTCGGCCTCGATGGTGATCGCATAGGCCGGGCACACCGCCTCGCAGAGCTTGCAGGCGATGCAGCGTTCCTCGCCGTTCGGATAGCGACGCAGCGCGTGCTCGCCGCGGAAGCGCGGGCTGATCGGCCCCTTCTCGTAGGGGTAGTTGATCGTCACCTTCTTGCGGAACATCTAGCGGAAGGTCAGGCCGAGCCCGGCGACGATCTCGCTCATCAGCAGGCTTCGCGCGGTGCGATCGAGGAACGCCATCTCAGTCCTTTCGCGGGGCGGCATACTCCGCCCCCCTTCTCGCATCAAGTTGCCGCATGGACCGGCAGCCAGCCCGTCGCCATCAGCACGCCCGCCGTGATCACGAGCCAGATCAGCGAAAGCGGCAGGAACACCTTCCAGCCGAGCCGCATGAGCTGGTCGTAGCGGAAGCGGGGCAGCGTCGCGCGCACCCAGAGGAAGATGAACACGCAGACGCAGATCTTGAGGATGAACCAGATCGGCCCCGGTATCCAGGTGAACGGCTCGAAGGGGATCGGGCTCAGCCAGCCGCCGAGGAAGAGGATGCGTCGTCATCCCCGACATCAGGATGATGTTCGCGTATTCGCCGAGGAAGAACAGCGCGAAGGCCATCGCGCTGTATTCGACGAAGAACCCGGCCACGATCTCGCTCTCGCCCTCCGGCAGGTCGAAGGGCGAGCGGTTCGTCTCCGCCAGCGCCGAGATGATGAAGACGATGAACATCGGGAAGAGCGGGATGAAGAACCAGATATGGCTCTGCGCCGTGACGATGTCGTTGAGCCGCAGGCTGCCGGCGCAGAGCAGCACCGAGACCATCACGAAGCCCATCGAGACCTCGTAGCTCACCATCTGCGCCGCCGAGCGCAGCGCGCCGAGGAAGGCGTATTTCGAGTTGCTCGCCCAGCCCGCGATGATGATGCCGTACACGCCGAGCGAGCTGATCGCGAACAGGTAGAGCACGCCGACATTGATGTCGGCCACCGCCCAGCCATTGTTCACCGGGATCACCGCCCAGGCGATCATGGCGAGCGAGAAGGTGAGCATCGGCGCCATCAGGAAGAGCAGACGATTCGATCCCATCGGGATGATCGTCTCCTTCATCAGCATCTTGATGGCGTCGGCGAAGGGCTGGAACAGGCCGAACGGCCCGACCACGTTCGGCCCCTTCCGGAGCTGGATCGCCGCCAGCACCTTGCGCTCGGCGAGCGTGAGATAGGCCACCATGATCAGCAGCGGCACCAGGATCGCCAGCGCCTCGAGCACGATCAGGATGAGCTGGCCGAGCAGGGTGTGGAAGAAGAAGTCGCGCATCACTCCGCCGCCTGCTTCGGGGCCTCGATCTCGCCGCCATGCGTGTAGATGCGGCTGCATTCCTGCATGGTGGCGCTCGCCCGGCTGATCGGGTTGGTCAGATAGTAATCCGCGATCGCCGGGATGATCGGCGCGTCGCGAGAGCGCCGCCGGGTCGCCGGTCGGCCCGGTCTGATCGGTCGCGGCGAAGCGGGCATGAGTCGCGCCCGAAGCTCGGATGGGCCTCGACCATCTTCGCCCGCAGCTGCTCGAGCGTGTCGAATGGCAGCGCCCTGCCGACCAGCTCGCTGAACGCGCGGATGATCCTCCAATCCTCGCGCGCCTCGCCCGGCGGGAAGGTCGCCAGGAAGCCGCGCTGCACGCGGCCCTCGGTGTTCACGTAGGTGCCGTTCTTCTCGGTATAGGCGGCGCCGGGCAGGATCACGTCCGCCCGCGCGGCGCCGCGATCACCGTGATGGCCCTGATAGACGACGAAGGTGTCCGGGCCGATCGCGGCGCGTGTCGAACTCGTCCGCCCCGAGCAGCCACAGCAGGTCGACGCCGCCGCCGCATCATGGCGGCGAGCCCCTTCCCGCTCGGCCCCGGCACGAAGCCGAGATCGAGCGCGCCGACCCGCGCCGCCGCGGTGTGCAGGACGTTGAAGCCATGCCAGTCGAGCGTCAGCGCACCGATGCCGGCCGCGAGCTTCCACGCCGCCGCCAGCATCGCCGCGCCGTCCGGCCGCATCAGCGCGCCCTGCCCGACGATCACCATCGGCTCGCTTCGCCTCGCCGAAGCCGGCTTCGCGAATTCATGGCTGCCGTCGATCAGCCCGCGCAGCACCGACGGGCTCTCGCCGAGTGCCACTCACCGGATAGGTGAGATCCGCCCGCACGGCCCGATCACGCCGATCGGGAAGCCGCCCGCGAGCCAGCGCTTGCGGATGCGCGCATTCAGCACCGGCGCCTCGTGGCGCGGATTGCTGCCGATCAGCAGCAGCGCATCCGCCTCCTCGATGCCCTCGATGCTCGAATTGAACAGATAGAACTCGCGCCGCGTCGGATCGAGCATCGCCCCGTCCTGCCGGCATTCGAGGTTCCGCGAGCCGAGCGCCAGCCATGAGCTGCTTGAGCGCGAACATGCTCTCGGCATCGCAGAGATCGCCCGCGATCGCGCCGATGCGCTCGCCCGGCAACGCCCTGCATGCGCGCGGCGATCGCCGCGAACGCATCCGTTCCAGCTCGCCGGCTGCAACTTGCCGTCGCGCCGGATCCACGGCCGGTCGAGCCGGCGGCGCCTCAGCCCGTCGCGCGAGAAGCGCGACTTGTCGCCGAGCCACTCCTCGTTCACCGCATCGTTGATGCGCGGCAGGATGCGCAGCACTTCCGGCCCGCGGCTGTCGATGCGGATGGCCGCGCCCTGCGCGTCCAGCACGTCGACGCTGTCCACCTTGCGCAGCTCCCAGGGCCGGGCGGTGAACGCATAGGGCTTCGAGGTCAGCGCGCCGACCGGGCAGATGTCGATGAGATTGCCGGAGAGCTCGGTGGTCAGCGCCTTCTCGACATAGGTGGTGATTTCCATGTTCTCGCCGCGCGACGTCGCGCCGAGCTCGGGCACGCCGGCGATCTCGGTCGCGAAGCGGATGCAGCGCGTGCACTGGATGCAGCGCGTCATGCTCGTCGCGACCAGCGGGCCGAGATACTTGTCCTTCACCGCGCGCTTGTTCTCGGCGTAGCGCGAGTGGTCCATGCCGTAGGCATAGGCCTGGTCCTGCAGGTCGCACTCGCCGCCCTGGTCGCAGATCGGGCAGTCGAGCGGATGGTTGATGAGCAGGAACTCCATCACGCCGCGGCGCCCGTTGCGCGCCATCGGGCTGTCGGTCTTCACCACCATGTTGTCGGCGGCGGGATAGGAGCAGGACGCGATCGGCTTCGGCGCCTTCTCCACCTCGACCAGGCACATGCGGCAATTGCCGGCGACCGACAGCCGCTCGTGATAGCAGAAGCGCGGGATCTCGACGCCCGCGGCCTCGCAGGCCTGCAGCACGGAGGAGCCGTTCGGAACCTCGACCTCGCGCCCGTCGACGGTGAGCTTCACCATGCGCGCCTACTCCGCCGCCATGCGCATCGGCGGCGACGCGGCGCGCCTTGTATGCGCTGATGCGCGCCTCGATCTCCGGCCGGAAATGCCGGATCAACCCCTGGATCGGCCAGGCCGCGGCATCGCCGAGCGCGCAGATCGTGTGGCCCTCGATCTGCCGCGTCACCTGCTCCAGCGTGTCGATCTCGGCGATCTCGGCGCGGCCCTCGACCATGCGGTGCATCACCCGCATCATCCAGCCCGCGCCCTCGCGGCACGGCGTGCACTGGCCGCAGCTCTCATGCTTGTAGAACTGCGACGAGCCGGTCGATCGCGCGGATGATGTCGGTCGATTTGTCCATCACGATCACCGCCGCGGTGCCGAGCCCGCTCTTCACGTCGCGCAGGCTGTCGAAATCCATCAGCACGGTGTCGCAGATCTCCTTCGGGATGCACCGGCACCGACGAGCCGCCCGGGATCACCGCAAGCAGGTTGTCCCACCCGCCGCGCACGCCGCCCGCATATCTGTCGATCAGCTCGCGCAGCGGAATGCCGAGCTCCTCCTCGACATTGCAGGGCTTGTTCACGTGGCCCGAGATGCAGAAGATCTTCGTGCCCGCATTCTTCGGCCGCCCGAGCGCGGAGAACCAGGTCGCGCCGCGCCGCAGGATCGTCGGCGTGACCGCGATGCTCTCGACGTTGTTCACCGTGGTCGGGCAGCCATACAGCCCGACCGCCGCCGGGAACGGCGGCTTCATCCGCGGCATGCCCTTCTTGCCTTCGAGGCTTTCGAGCAGCGCCGTCTCCTCGCCGCAGATATAGGCGCCGGCGCCGCGATGCAGATAGAGCTCGAAATCCCAGCCCGAGCCCGCCGCGTTCCTGCCGATCAGCCCGGCCTCGTACGCCTGGTCGATCGCCGCCTGCAGCACCTCGGCCTCGTTGGCGAACTCGCCGCGGATGTAGATGTAGCAGGCATGCGCGCCCATCGCGAAGGAGGCGATCAGGCAGCCCTCGATCAGCTTGTGCGGATCGTGACGCATGATGTCGCGATCCTTGCAGGTGCCGGGCTCGCTCTCATCCGCATTGACGACGAGATAGGCCGGCCGGCCGTCCGACTCCTTCGGCATGAACGACCATTTGAGCCCGGTCGGGAATCCCGCGCCGCCGCGCCCGCGCAGGCCGGACGCCTTCATCTCCTCGATGATCGCATCGCGCCCGCGCGCGATGATCGCCGCCGTGCCGTCCCAGTCGCCGCGCCTGCTGCGCGCCCTCGAGGCCCCAATCATGGATGCCGTAGAGATTGGTGAAGATGCGATCCTTGTCGGCGAGCATCGCCTCCCCCACGGCCTGGTCGATCGTCGTCAGCGTGTTGGGGCCGCCTTCCGGCGCCGAGGTCTGCGCGGCCGATCGTCGAGCCCGGCTTCGGCCGCTCGCCGCGCCGCAGCGCCTCGAGCAGCGCCTCCGTGCGCGGCCCGTCGAGATCCTCGTAGAAATCGTCATCGACCTGCAGGACCGGCGCGTTCACGCAGGCGCCGAGGCACTCCATCTCGGTCATGGTGAACAGCCCGTCCGCGCTCGTCTCGTGCCAGCCCTTGATGCCGGTCACCTTGCGGCAGGCCGCCACCACCTCGTCCGATCCGCGCAGCCAGCACGGCGTCGTCGTGCAGACCTGCAGATGGTATTTGCCGATCGGCGTCGTGTTGAACATCAGGTAGAAGGTCGCGACCTCGTAGACGCGGATCGGCGGCATCCGGAGCCGCGTCGGCGACCGCATCCATCGCGACGCGCGGCACCCAGGCGCTGCCGGTCGTGCGCCCCATCTGCCGCTGCGCGATGTAGAGCAGCGGCAGCACTGCGCTCGCCTGCCGTCCGGGCGGATATTTGGCGATCACACGCTCGATCTCGGCTTCGCTCTCCGCATCGAACGCTGAATTGCGCGGGCTGCGCGACCTCCTGGCCGACCGTGCCGTCGCCGATCTCTTCCGCCCATCTGCATTCGCTCTACCTGTCGATCTCGCCGAACACGATGTCGATCGAGCCGATGATCGCCACCGCGTCCGCCAGCATGTGCCGCTTCGCCATCACCTCGATCGCCTGCAGATGCGCGAACCCGGTCGGGCCGGATCTTGCAGCGATACGGGCGGTTGCGTGCCGTCCGCGACGAGATACACGCCGAACTCGCCCTTCGGGCTCTCCACCGCCGTGTAGGTCGCGCCCGGCGGCACGTGGAAGCCCTCGGTGAACAGCTTGAAGTGATGGATCAGCGCCTCCATCGAGCGCTTCATCTCGGCACGCGGCGGCGGCGTGAACTTGTTGTCCTGCATGCGCACCGGGCCGGGCTGCATCTGCGCCAGGCACTGGCGGATGATCTTCGTGCTCTCGCGCATCTCGGCGACGCGCACGAGATAGCGGTCATAGCAATCGCCGTTGCGCCCGACCGGCATGTCGAACGCACCCGGTCGTACATCGCATAGGGCTGCGACGCGCCGGAGATCCCAGGGAATGCCGGAGGCGCGGATGCAGGGGCCGGAAAAACCCCATGCCAGCGCCTGCTCCGGCGTCATCATGCCGATATCGACCAGGCGCTGCTTCCAGATGCGGTTGCTGGTCAGCAGCTCCTCGAGCTCGTCGATGAATTTCGGAAATCCCTCCGCCCATTCGGCGATGCGGTCCGTGAGCCCCGCCGGCAGGTCGCGCGCGACGCCGCCCGGCCGGTAGTAATTCGCATGCAGCCGCGCGCCGGATGCCGCCTCGTAGAACTCCATCAGGAGCTCGCGCTGCTCGAAGCCCCAGAGGCTCGGCGTGATGGCGCCGACATCGAGCGCGTAGGTCGTCACGTTGAGCAGATGGTTCAGCACGCGCGTGATCTCGTCGAACAGCGTGCGGATCCAGAGCGCGCGCTCCGGCACCTCGATGCGCGAGCAGCTTCTCCGTCGCCAGCGCGAAGGCATGCTCCTGCGACATCGGCGAGACGTAGTCGAGCCGGTCGAAATACGGCACCGCCTGCATGTAGGTCTTGTATTCGATCAGCTTCTCGGTGCCGCGATGCAGCAGGCCGATATGCGGATCGGCGCGCTCCACCACCTCGCCGTCCATCTCCAGGATCAGCCGCAGCACGCCATGCGCGGCCGGATGCTGCGGGCCGAAATTGATTGCGTGGCTGTCGATCTCGACGGTCTGTTTTCGTCGTCTTCTCGACGAGTTCGCGCGTGCCGCTCATTCTGTCGCGTCCCGTCCCGTCCTGCGGCCTCTGCCGGCGCTCATGCGCCTTCTCGTCGCCAGGCAGGCTCGTCATCCCTTCCCAGGGCGAGAGGAAATCGAAATTGCGGAAATCCTGCGTGAGCTCGCACCGGCTCGTACACCACCGCCTTGCGCTCCTCGTCGTAGCGCACCTGCACATAGCCGGTGAGCGGAAAATCCTTCCGCATCGGATGCCCCTCGAACCCATAATCGGTGAGGATGCGACGCAGATCCGGCTGCCCGGCGAAGACGATGCCGTAGAGGTCCCAGGCCTCGCGCTCCCACCAGGTCGCCACCGGCCAGACGCCGCGATGGAGGGCACCGGCGTCTTCTCGTCGGTGGTGATCACCACGCGCACGCGCTGGTTCAGCGAGACCGAGAGCAGGCAATAGACGATGTCGAACCGCTCGACCCGCTCCGGCCAGTCCACGCCGCACAGCTCCATCATCTGCTGGAAGGCGAAGCGCGGATCGTCGCGCAGCGTCGTCATCAGCGCGACGAGCGCGTCCCGCGCCGCATGCACCACCAGCTCGTCGCCATTCTCGATGCTGGCGCGCAGCACGCCCGGCAGCGCTCTCCATCGCGCGGCCGAGCTCGCCGCCGAGTCCGGTGCGCCGGCCGGGCAGCGCCCTCGGACGTCGATCTCAGCCACGGAGGATCGTCCCGGTGCGGCGGATCTTCCGCTGCAACTGCAGGATGCCGTAGACCAGCGCCTCCGCCGTCGGCGGGCAGCCCGGCACGTAGATGTCGACCGGCACGACGCGGTCGCAGCCGCGCACCACCGAATAGGAATAATGGTAGTAGCCGCCGCCGTTGGCGCAGCTGCCCATGCTGATCACCCAGCGCGGCTCGGGCATCTGGTCGTAGACCTTGCGCAAGGCCGGCGCCATCTTGTTGGTCAGCGTGCCGGCGACGATCATCACGTCGCTCTGCCGCGGACTCGCACGCGGGATCATGCCGAACCGGTCGAGATCGTAGCGCGGCATGTAGGCGTGGATCATCTCCACCGCGCAGCAGGCGAGGCCGAACGTCATCGGCCACAGGCTGCCGGTGCGCGCCCAGTTCACCAGCTTGTCGATCTGGGCGACGACGAAGCCCTTGTTCTCGATCTCGCCGGTGATCCCCTGCACCACCGCATCCTGCGCGGGCCCGGGCGCGAGCGCCTCGCGGTTCCAGGCGATCTGCGGGTCGGGGCGATTGCCGAATCGGGCGTGACTGTCGTGCTCATCCTGTTCTCATTCCCACTCGAGGGCGCCCTTGTTCCACTCGTAGATGAACCCGATCGTCAGCACGGCAAGGAACCCCATCATCG
Organism: uncultured Alphaproteobacteria bacterium; assembly: GCA_963822815.1. Lineage (GTDB taxonomy): Bacteria > Pseudomonadota > Alphaproteobacteria > Acetobacterales > Acetobacteraceae > CAWGJC01. The sequence goes on along the minus strand of CAWGJC010000005.1, from coordinate 616,307 downwards.
AGAGGAAGCCGAACCAGCCGATATCGCCGAGCGTGATCGACCAGGGGAAGAGGAACGCAACTTCGAGGTCGAAGATGATGAAAAGGATCGCGACCAGATAGAACCGCACGTCGAAGCGCCGGCGCGCATCATCGAACGGCTCGAAGCCGCATTCATAGGCGCTGAGCTTCTCGGGATACGGCTTCTGGCGGGCCAGCGAGCATCGACCCGCCCACCATCGCCACCGCGATCACCCCGGCAATGCCGAGGAACACCAGGATCGGGAAATAGTTGGCGAGCAGGGACATGCGAACTCCGACGCTCTCCAGCCTCGCAGATTGCACATCGGCCTTTGCCGCACCGCAACGCAGGCCGGACCCTACTCCGAACCCGCGGCGCCGCATAGGGGGCCGCCCAAGACAGTGGAGCCTACCCGGGAATGCCGCCTGGCGCGAGTGACGGGGCTCGAACCCGCGACCTCCGGCGTGACAGGCCGGCGCTCTAACCAACTGAGCTACACCCGCTCCAGACTGGGCGGGCACTTAGAGCCCGGCTCGGTGCAGCGTCAAGGCAGGGAGAAGGAAGGCCAGGGGCTCGGCCCTCTGGGCCCCCGCCAAAGGCGGAGCCTTTGGAATACCCAACTGGTTTGTTGAAGAGGGTGGGCCTACCCGGACCCCTCAGCACCTCATCGGCCCACCCCCTTCAACAAACCAACCGGGGTTAAGGGCTGCGCCCTTAGCGGGGTCCAGGGGCAGAGCCCCTGGCCTTCCTTCCCTTCCTTCCGCCGTGGCGCGGCATGGGCGGTGACGGGTTCGAACCGCCGGCCCTCTCGGTGTAAACGAGACGCTCTACCGCTGAGCTAACCGCCCTAAGGTCAGTGCGGCAGCGATGCTCCCTGCGGTTCGGCCGGGGGTGGCTCGACCGGCTCGGCCGGCTCCTCCCACTCGATCGGCTCGGGACTGCGCGCCAGCGCCTGGGCGATGACGTCGTCCACATGCGCGACCGGCACGAGCTTCAGGTGTTTCTTCACGTTGTCCGGGATTTCCGCGAGGTCCTTCTCGTTCTCCTTCGGGATGAACACCGTGGTGATCGCCGGCCCGCAGCGCCGCGAGCAGCTTCTCCTTCAACCCGCCGATCGGCAGCACCCGGCCGCGCAGCGTGATCTCGCCCGTCATCGCGATGTCGCGTCGCACCGGAATGCCGGTGAGCACGCTGACGATGCTGGTCGCCATCGCGATGCCGGCGGACGGACCATCCTTCGGCGTCGCACCTTCCGGCACGTGCACGTGGATGTCGCGCTGCTCGAAGAGCGTCGGCTTGATGCCGAAGCTCTGCGCGCGCGAGCGCACGTAGCTGAGCGCCGCGGAGACGCTTTCCTGCATCACGTCGCCGAGCTTGCCGGTGTGCTTCACCTCGCCCTTGCCGGGCACGGTGACGCTCTCGATCGTCAGGATCTCGCCGCCGACCTCCGTCCAGGCCAGGCCAGTGACGACGCCCACCATGTCCTCGGCCTCGGTCTCGCCGTAGCGGAACTGCTGCACGCCCGCATATTTGTCGAGGTTCTTGCGGGTGATCGCGACCTTCTTCGCCTTCTTGGTGACGATCTCCTTCACCGCCTTGCGCGCGAGATTGGCGAGCTCGCGCTCGAGCGAGCGCACGCCGGCCTCCCGCGTGTAGTAGCGGATCAGGTCGCGGATGCGCGTCGTCGCTGACCGACCATTCCTCGGTCTTGAGCCCGTTCGCCTCCGACACCTTCGGCATCAGATGGCGCTTGGCGATCTCCACCTTCTCATCCTCGGTGTAGCCGGGGATGCGGATGATCTCCATGCGGTCCATCAGCGGCTGCGGCATGCGCAGGCTGTTGGCGGTGGTGACGAACATCACGTCCGACAGGTCGTAATCGACCTCGAGGTAATGGTCGTTGAACGTGCGCGTTCTGCTCGGGATCGAGCACTTCGAGCAGCGCCGAGGACGGATCGCCGCGCCAGTCGGCGCCGAGCTTGTCGATCTCGTCGAGCAGGAAGAGCGGGTTCGAGGTCTTCGCCTTCTTCATGCCCTGGATGACCTTGCCCGGCATCGAGCCGATATAGGTCCGGCGATGGCCGCGAATCTCCGCCTCGTCGCGCACGCCGCCGAGCGACATGCGCACGAAGTTGCGCCCCGTCGCGCGCGCGATCGACTTGCCGAGCGAGGTCTTGCCGACGCCGGGAGGCCCGACCAGGCACAGGATCGGCCCGCTTGATCTTGTTCGAGCGCGACTGCACCGCGAGGTATTCGAGGATGCGCTCCTTGATCTTCTCGAGCCCGTAATGGTCGGCGTCGAGCACCTTCTCCGCCTCGACCACGTCGTTGCGGACCTTGCTGCGCTTCTTCCAGGGGATCGAGAGCATCCAGTCGAGATAGTTGCGCACGACCGTCGCCTCGGCGCTCATCGGGCTCATGGTGCGGAGCTTCTTGATCTCCGCCATCGCCTTCTCGCGCGCTTCCTTCGAGAGCTTGGTCTTCTTGATGCGGTCCTCGAGCTCGGCGGTCTCGTCCTTGCCGTCCTCGCCCTCGCCGAGCTCCTTCTGGATCGCCTTCAGCTGCTCGTTGAGGTAGTACTCGCGCTGCGTCTTCTCCATCTGCCGCTTGACGCGGTTGCGGATGCGCTTCTCGACCTGCAGCACGCCGATCTCGGATTCCATGTGGCCGAACACGCGCTCCAGCCGCTCGCTCGACGCGCAGCGACCTCGAGCAGCTCCTGCTTCTCGGCGATCTTGAGGTTGAGATGGCTCGCGACGGTGTCGGCGAGCTTGCTCGGATCCTCGATCTGGTTGAGCGAGACCAGGACCTCGGGCGCGATCTTCTTGTTGAGCTTGATGTACTGCTCGAACTGCGAGACGACCGTGCGGCCGAGCGCGTCGAGCTCGCGATTGTCGCCGTCCGCGGTCGGGCATCGGCTCGACGAAGGCCTCGAAATAGCTCTCGGTCTCCTTGAAGCCGGCGATCTTCGCGCGGCGGCTGCCTTCGACCAGCACCTTCACCGTGCCGTCCGGCAGCTTCAGGAGCTGCAGGATCGTGGAGACGGTGCCGATGCGGTAGATGTCGTCGGCGGACGGATCGTCCTGCGCGGCGTTCTTCTGCGCGACGAGCAGGATCTGCTTGTCCTCCTTCATCACCGCTTCGAGCGCGCGGACGGATTTCTCGCGGCCGACGAAGAGCGGGCACGATCATGTGCGGGAAGACGACGATGTCGCGCAGCGGCAGCACCGCCAGCAGCCTCGCCGCGCACAGGTCTCCGCGTCGTGCCTTTTCGGGCCGGTCGGATTCACTCATCTTGACCTCCTTCGGGACAGTCGGGGCCGGGCCGCCCGCACGCGGCACGGCCCAGGCCCAATCTCTATGGAGTCTGTCATGGCGGGGGAGCTGATCCGCCGCCACGCCGAGCGATATCGTGTGCCCGCCGAAGCGGCACAAGGCTCGGAGCGAAGGCGCCGAAGGGGGCTCAGGCCCCACCTTCCGCGCGCTCCTTGCCGTAGGTGAAGAGCGGATTGGCCCGCCCCTCGGCGACCTCGCGATTGATGATGACCTCCTCCACCCCGTCGAGGCCCGGGCAGGTCGAACATGGTGGAGAGCAGGATCGCCTCCATGATCGAGCGCAAGCCGCGCGCGCCGGTCTTGCGCGCGATGGCGCGGGTGGCGACCGAGCGGAGCGCGTCCTCGGTGAAGGTGAGCTTCACCCCCTCCATCTCGAACAGCCGGCCGTACTGCTTGACCAGCGCGTTCTTGGGCTTGGTCAGGATTTCGACCAGCGCGCCCTCGTCGAGGTCCTCGAGCGTCGCGACCACCGGCAGGCGGCCGATGAACTCGGGGATCAGGCCGAAGCGCAGCAGGTCCTCGGGCTCCACCTCGCGCAGGATCTGCGCCGGTGCGCCGCTCGTCCGGGTCGCGCACATCGGCGCCGTAGCCGATGCCCGAGCCCTTGCCGCGGGCGCCGATGATCTTCTCGAGCCCGGCGAAGGCGCCGCCGCAGATGAAGAGGATGTTGGTCGTGTCCACCTGCAGGAATTCCTGCTGCGGATGCTTCCGCCCGCCCTGCGGCGGCACCGAGGCGACCGTGCCCTCCATGATCTTGAGCAGCGCCTGCTGCACGCCCTCGCCGCTCACGTCGCGGGTGATCGAGGGGTTGTCCGACTTGCGGCTGATCTTGTCGACCTCGTCGATATAGACGATGCCGCGCTGCGCCCGCTCGACGTTGTAATCGGCCGATTGCAGCAGCTTGAGGATGATGTTCTCGACATCCTCGCCGACATAGCCGGCCTCGGTCAGCGTCGTCGCGTCCGCCATGGTGAAGGGCACGTCGAGGATGCGCGCCAGCGTCTGGGCGAGCAGCGTCTTGCCCGAGCCGGTCGGCCCGACCAGCAGGATGTTCGACTTCGCGATCTCGACGTCGTTGTTCTTCTGCCCGTGGGCGAGCCGCTTGTAGTGGTTGTGGACGGCGACCGAGAGCACGCGCTTGGCGTGGTCCTGGCCGATCACGTAGTCGTCGAGGACCTTGCAGATCTCCTTCGGCGTCGGCACCCCGTCGCGCGACTTCACGAGGTGCGTCTTGTGCTCCTCGCGGATGATGTCCATGCAGAGCTCGACGCACTCGTCGCAGATGAAGACGGTCGGCCCGGCGATGAGCTTGCGGACCTCGTGCTGCGACTTGCCGCAGAACGAGCAGTAGAGCGTGTTCTTGGAATCACCCGACTTGCTCATGGACACTCCTGCCCCGGGTCCCCGGGGGCCAATCGCCAGGACTGTAACGCCCGCCTGCCGAGGCGGACAAGGGATTCGCCCGGCCCCGCTCGCCGCCCGGTCGGGGCGACGCGGAGCTGCCCGGTCGATCGTTCCCTGCCGGAGACGCCTGCCCCTTCCGGCGGCAGGCCCGGCGTAGATGGGTGCCGCCCGCCCCGACCGCAACGGCGGCGGGCGGCCCGCATCAGCTCTTCGCCGGCGTCTCCGGCGGCCGGCCGGTTCTCGACGACCTGGTCCACCAGGCCGAAATCCCGCGCCTCCTCGGCCGACATGTAGGTGTCGCGCTCCATCTTCCGCTCGATCGCCTCGAGCGGCTGGCCGGTGTGGTGCACATAGATGTCGTTGAGCCGCTTGCGGAGCGTGAGGATCTCGCGCGCCTGGATCTCGATATCCGCCGCCTGGCCCTGGGCGCCGCCCGAGGGCTGGTGGATCATGACGCGGGCATTCGGCAGGGCGAAGCGCTTGCCCTTGGCGCCGGCGCAGAGCAGCAGGCTGCCCATCGAGGCGGCCTGGCCGATGCAGACCGTGCTGACCGGGCTGCGGATGTACTGCATGGTGTCGTAGATCGCGAGCCCGGCCGAAACCACGCCGCCCGGGCTGTTGATGTAGAAGGAGATTTCCTTGTTCGGGTTCTCGCTCTCGGCATAGAGGAGCTGGGCGCAGATCAGCGCGCTCACCTGGTCGAAGACCGGCCCGGTGAGGAAGATGATCCGCTCCTTGAGCAGCCGGGAGTAGATGTCGAACGCCCGCTCCCCGCGCGCGGTCTGCTCGACCACCATGGGCACCAGCGTGTTGTTGTAGACCTCGACGGGATCGCGATCCCTCATCTCATATCCTTTCGCGCGGCCCCGGCCGCGTCGCTCGCGGCCGCGGGAGCACGGGCATCAACATAGGGTGGACGAGGCGGTTAAATACCAAGTTAGCGTCAGCCGGTCGGCTCGGCCGCGGTCAGCTCCTCGATGCTGACCGGCTTCTCCTCGACCTTGGCGAGCTCGAGGATGAAGTCCACCGCCTTGTCCTCGAAGATCGGGCCGCGCAGCGTCTCGGTCGGCTGCGGGTTCTTGCGGAAGAACTCCATCACCTGCTGCTCCTGGCCGGGATAGCGCGCCGGCCTCGGCCCGCATCGCCCGGGTCAGCTCGTCCGGCGTCACGGTGATGCCGTTCTGCCGGCCGATCTCGGAGAGCAGGAGGCCGAGCTTCACCCGCCGCTCGGCGATGGCGCGGTATTCGGCCCGGAGCGTCTCCTCGTCCTTGCTGCTTGTCCTCGTCATCGGCCCCGCCCGCCTTGAGGTCGGCCTGGACGCGCTGCCAGATCTGCTCGAACTCGGCGTCGACCATCCCCTGCGGCGAGCGGGAAATCCGCCCGGCTCGGCGAGCGCGTCGAGCAGCTGGCGCTTGAGCTTGAGGCGGGCGAGCTGGTCGTATTCGCGCTGCATCTGGCCCGACAGCGCCTCGCTGCAGCTCGGTCAGGTTCTCGAAGCCGATCTTCTTGGCGAGCTCCTCGTCGACCGGCGGGCACCACCGGCTGCGGAGCTTCTTCGCCGTGATCTCGAAGGTGGCGGGCTTCCCGGCGACCTCCTTGGCCGGTAATCCTCGGGGAAGGTCACCTCGATCTCGCGCTCCTCGCCGGGCTTCATGCCCTCGAGCTGCTCGGTGAAGCCCGGGATGAAGCCGGTGCCGCCGACCTCGATGTCGATGTCGCGTCGCCGGTGCCGCCCGGCGAATACCTCGCCCTCCACCTTGCCGATGAAATCGACCGTCAGCACCTCGCCCTTCTCGGCGCCGCGATCCTCCTCGACGGGCACGAGCTCGCGCTGGCGGGCGGCGATCTCGCCGAGCGCGCTTGTCGAGCGATTCGTCGGACGGCGTCGCCTTCAGCCGGGTGAGCTCGATGCCGGCGAAATCGGGCATGCGCGATCTCGGGCAGCAGCTCGACCTCGACCTTGAACTCGAGATCCTTGTCCTGGCTCTCGGCCGCGCTCACCAGATCGACCTTGGGCTGCATCGCCGGCGCGCAGGCCGCGATCGGAGAGCACCTGGCGGGTCGCCTCGCTGACGCTCTCCTCGAGCACCTCGGCGGCGACCGCGTTGCCGTAGCGCTGCTCGCACCACCGCGCACCGGCACCTTGCCGGGGCGGAAGCCGGGCATGCGCAGGGTCTTGCCGAGCTCGGACGAGCCGCGCGGTGCGCTTGCCCTCGATATCGGCGGCGGGAACCACCACGGTGAAGCCGCGCTTCAACCCTTCGGACAGCGTCTCGGTAACCTGCATCGACCCCGAACCTCGATATCTCTGGCCTGGCGATTCACGCCCTCGCTGACGCTCGGACGATCGCAGGCTTCTCTGGCCTGGCGATTCACGCCCTCGCTGACGCTCGGACGATCGCAGGCTTCTCTGGCCTGGCGATTCACGCCCTCGCTGACGCTCGGACGATCGCAGGCTTCTCTGGCCTGGCGATTCACGCCCTCGCTGACGCTCGGACGATCGCAGGCTTCTCTGGCCTGGCAATTCACGCCCTCGCTGACGCTCGGACGATCGCAGGCTCTGGTGCGGGCGGAGGGACTTGAACCCCCACGGCTTGCGCCACCAGAACCTAAATCTGGCGTGTCTGCCAATTCCACCACGCCCGCCCGCCGGCGACGTGAGCCGCCGCATCTAGCGCAGCGTGGATAGGAAGGCCAGGGGCTCTGCCCCTGGACCCCCGCCAAAGGCGGAGCCTTTGAAATCCTTGACTGGTTTGTTGAAGAGGGTGGGCCAACGAGGTGGTTGATGGGTCCGGGTTGGCCCACCCTCTTCAACAAACCCGCCGGGGTTCTAAGGGCCGCGCCCTCAGCGGGTCCAGGGGCAGAGCCCCTGGCCTTCCTATTCACGCTCCACTGGACTGCAGGCGAGCGACGCGGCGCGGGCGAGGATGATCATGCGGCGGGCGGCGACGCCGGCGCCGGCGAGGTCGCCGAGCAGGCGGGTCAGCAGCGGATGATTCAGTGCGGCGTGGGTCGCGGCGTTGACCGCCATCTCGGTCGCCGCGACCGAAGCGGCGGCGAGCGCAGTCCGGCGCAGCAGCGCGAGCGTACCGAGCAGGCCGGGGCGCATGCCGTGCAGCGCCGCCACCTGGCGCACCAGGCGCAGCCCGCGCCAGCCGAGCGCCAGCGCGTCGATGGCCGGCGAGGGCGTCGCGGCGACGATCGCCGCCGATTGCAGCGCCGCCGTGCGACCAAGCGCCTCCGCGCGCTTCGCGGAGGATCGCGGCGGGTCCGGCGCGCAACAGGGCGATGACCGCGTCCGGCGCGTCGGTCGCATCGAGCGCCGGCAGCAGCGCGGCGCCGTCCGGCAGCCCGCGCAGCCAGCGCCGCGCGGCGGCCCGCACGCGGGCGGGGTCGAAGCTGGCGAGATCGGCGCGCAGCCGGTCGACCGTGCCAAGCGCGAACAGACTCCTGAGCTCGCGCAGTATCGCCACGCCGATCAGCCCGAAGCCGGCAATCGCCACCATGAGGGTCAGCCAGCCGAGGCTGCCGGCGCGGGCAAACTGCGCGGCGATGAAATCCGCGGTCCACAGTGCGGGCAGGCCGAGCACCAGCAGCAGCCCGCCAATCAGCGTCAGCGGCAGCCGCGGCGGCAGGCGCGGCTCGGGGACAGTGACCAGGGCACCGGCCTCCAGCCGCGGCGCCGGGATCGGCTCGGCCTCGATGCGCGGGCGCGGCGGCGCCTCAGGGCGCAGCTCGGTGCGGAACTCCTCGCTCATGCCAGCGCCCTCAGGGAACGACTCCTCGCCGCATCGCCTGGGCGCGCGGCATGCCTTGATTTTGCGCGCCCCTCCGCTGGCATTCCGCCTGCTCGCGCGGGCGGAACCTTGGCCAGCTCCGCCCGCCAACCCGCGCGCGACACGGCGGGTGAAAATATGACCGGCGGCATCACGCGAGCACATCCTGCAGCAGGAAGCCGAGCAGCGCATCGAGCCCGATCTCCGGCACCCCGGCGCGGCCCGCATCCGCCGGGCGGATCGGCTCGAATTGCGGCAGCGCGAGGAATCGGTGGGTCCAGAACGAATCGTCCGGCGGCGCATCCGGCACCTCGCCGGGATAGGAGCGCGTCATACCTTTCTCACCGAGCACGCGGCCGCGCACAGCGGAGACCGGTCGGCCTTCCAGCGACCAGACGAAATCCTCGGTGCAGCGGACCGCGGCGATCGCGAAGGCGGCGGTGGTGGCGGTGCCGCCCTCGGGAACGCCGGTAATGCGGCGGAGCAGGCCGGTGAGATTGCCGCGCTGGCGGGCCGCCACGTGATCGACCTTGGTGGCGGCGAAAGCGACGCGGGTGATGGCCCGCGGCGGAAGGCGCAGGCGCAGCAACGCCGTCAGGGCTTCGCCCCAGTCGCCGCGCCAGCGCAGCGCGGACGCCGCGGCGGCGAGCGCGGCGGCGCCGTCGGCGAAGGCCGCGGGTCCGGCGGCGAGGGCGCTCAGGAGATCGGCGAGCACGACCAGCCGGTCGAGATCGCCGAACATCGGCGCGGCAAGGTCACGGCGGACCGCGTCGCGATAGGCATCGAAGCGCTGGCGCAGCAGCCCGGCGAGCCCGCTGCCGCCGGCGCAGCGGGAAGAATTCGATCCAGGGCGGCTCCGGTCCCGGCGCCGGCATCAGGAAGCGGCCCGGCTGCAGCAGCGACAGGCCGGCCTCGTCGCGCAATCGTCGCAACATCACGCGGTAAAGCCGGTGCCCCGTTGCGGCCAGCGCCTCCTCCGCACCGACGCGTGCCGGCAGACCGCCCGCGAAGGCCAGGAAGTCGCGGGTGATCGCGGCCGGTGCCCCCTCCAACCGCCGAAAGCCGCGCTCGGACCACTGGGAGAAATCCTCCCGCAGCAGCGGCAGGTCGAGCAACCACTCGCCGGGATAGTCGAGCAGCTCGAGCCGGATGTGGCGCGGCGGCAATGCCCCGGCAAAGCCCGACCGGCCGATGTCGAGATCGAGTGCGAGCAGCGAGGCCGCGTCGGTGCGGTCCGGCCAGCGCGGCGGATCGGCGATGAGCGCCGCGAGATGGCGGTCGAGATCGAAGCGGGGGAGCGACGACGCGCCCGCATGCGAGACTGCCAGGCGGAAGCCGCGGCCACCGAGCAGCGCGCGCAGGGCCGGCAGCACCGGCCGTCCGGAGGCGAGCGCGCGCAGATTGGCGGCGACCGAGGTGAGGAAGGCGGTCTTGCCGGCCCGCGCGAGCCCGGTCACCCCGATCCGCACGCGCCGCCGCCCGAACAGTTCGGCGGCACGGTCGATCGGGGCGAGCAGGCCGCTCACGCGGCCCGGTCGGGGTCGATCCCGATCAGGAACAGCCCGGCCGCATCGGCCGCCGCGATGCAGGCCGCGCGATCGGTGATCAGCGTGCCGCCGGCCTCGAACGCGACCCCGTGCAACCCGGCCTCCGCCGCTCGCCGCAGCGTGCCGGGGCCGATCGTCGGCAGGTCGGCGCGGCGCTCCTGGCCGGGCTTCACCAGCTTCACCAGCACGCCGCCCGGACCGGGCTGGCGAAGCCCCACCGCGCGCGCCAGCATCGCATCGGTCCCCTCCACCGCCTCGACGGCGAGCACCATCCCGTGCTGGACGACGCAGCCCTGGCCGACATCGACCGCGCCGAGGGCGCGGGCCACCGCGACACCCCGCCCGATATCCGCCATCGCCTGAGCGTCCGGCCGCATCCGGCCGAGCACACCCTCGCCGCCGACCGCCTCGGTCAGCACCTCATGCGCACCCCGCACGGTGAACCCCTCCTCGCCGAGCACCCGCACCACCGCGGCGAGCAGCCCGTCATCGCCACCGAAGAACGCGCCGCGGCCGATGCGGGCGAGGACGCGCGCGCCCTCCGCGTCGGGCCGCAGATCGAGGAACGAGGGGCGGCGCACCGGCCCGACCAGCACCAGCTCCGCGCAGCCACGCTCGCGCAGGAGACCGAGGATACGCCCCGCGGCGCCGAGCCGGGCATAGGCGTGCGGATAGGGTGCCAGCACCGCCGGCTCGGCGAACCCCTCGAATCCCACCAGGAAGACATCCCGGCCGCCGGCGAGCGCGGCGCCGGCAACCTGTCCGGGCAGCGGACCGCCGCCGGCCAGGATGCCCAGAGGGCTGCCGCTCACGACCGCCGCGCACATGTCCCGCCGGCCGCCTTACCCAACGGTTGCATGCGCAAGGATCTCCATCGGGACCTTCGGCGGTACACGGAAGGATCAGCCTCTTTCCTGTTGCATCACCGGTTCGGGAGCCGCTAGAGGCGGGCCGTCACGACGCTGTGAGCCGGAACGCCGGAGAGCCGGGCGCCGGCGACGCGCAATGGCGGAGCAAAGCATGGACGACGACGTCGAAATCGAGTGCGCCGCGACCCGGACCGGCATCGTGCAGTGCCTCCGCATGCTGGCCGAAGAGGCAGCGGTGCTGAACCTCTCCCGCACCCTGCTCGCGATCCACGAGGCGCTCGAGACCTGCGAGCGCGAAGGCAGTGAGGCGAGCGGCCAGCTCCCGTCCGGCGTCACCCTGCACTGACCGGGGCGGGCCCGGCCTATCCCTCTTCGTCGCCGACTGCGGCATTGGCCGCCACGCGGATCAGGCCGCGATGGCTCGGAGCGTCGATGAAGGCGATGATCTCACCGACCAGCGGGTCCGAGCCCAGCATCTCGCGGACCGCCTCGAGCCGCGCCGAGAACACGCCCTGGTCGCGGAACAGCATGCGGAACGCCTGGCGCAACCGGTGCAGTCCGGCCCGGTCCATGCCGCGCCGGCGGAGTCCCCTGACGTTCAGTCCCGAGAGCCGCGCCCGGTTGCCGATGACGCTGCCGAACGGGATCACGTCGCCCTCGACGCCGGACACGCCGCCCACCATCGCGGCCCGCCCGATGCGCACGAACTGGTGCAGCGCCGCGGCGCCGCCGATCACCGCATTGTCGCCGATCTCGACATGGCCCGCCCATCACCACGTTGTTGGCGACGATCACCGCGTCCCCGAGGGTGCAGTCATGCGCGACATGCACCACCGCCATCAGCAGGCAATCGGCGCCGACGCGGGTGATCCCGCTGCCGGTCACCGTGCCGCGATGGATCGTGCAGTGCTCGCGCACCTGGGTGCGCGGGCCGATCTCGCAGCGGGTCGGCTCGCCGCGATATTTCAGGTCCTGCGGCGCGAGTCCGACGGTGCAGAACGGCCACAGCACCGCGCCGGCGCCGATCCGGGTATGGCCATCCACCACCACATGCGAGATGAGCCGGGTGCCCTCCTCGATGACGACATCGGGCCCGACCTGGCACCACGGCCCGATCTCCACGCCCGGATGCAGCACCGCCGATGGCGCGACGATCGCGCTCGGATGAACGACCGCGCCCGGGGCGCCGCCGCGATCGGCCTTCGCGATGTCAAGCAATGCCGCCACTTCGTCCTTCCGATGTCGCGCTGCGAGCGGGCCGGACGCTAAGTCGGCGGCACGCCCCGCTCCAAGACAAGATGTGTTGCCATCTGTTGCCGCGGTTCAGCCGGCGGTCTCTTCCATGATCATGGCGGTGTAGGTGGCGCTCGCCATCTCGACACCGTCCACCCGCGCGGAGGCGACGAACTTCCAGATGTACTTGCCGCGATTCTTGAGCTTGGAGCAGTGCACCCGCAGCTGGTCGCCAGGGACCACCGGCTTGCGGAACTTCGCGTGCTCCACCGACATGAAATAGACGACGCGATTGGCGACCTCGTCGCCGAGGGTCTCCACCACCAGGACCGCCGCGGTCTGCGCCATCGCCTCGATGATGACCACGGCAGGGACCACCGGATGACCGCGGAAATGCCCCTGGAAGAACCCCTCGTTGATGGTGAAGTTCTTCACGCCGATCGCGGAGTGGTCGCGCCGGAGCTCCACCACCCGATCCAGGAACAGGAACGGATAGCGGTGCGGGATGTCGCGCATGATGCGGGCGAGGTCGATCGTCTCCCCGGGACCGGAAGCGGCGTCCGCCCCAGCCTCGGCATGCCGTGTCATCGTACCGTCCATACTCTCAGCCCATGTCCTTCCCCGTGCCCTCGCCCGATCATGCCGGGCCCGCTCAGGCCGAGGGCGCGCGCCGCCGCCGGGACAGCCGCCGCAAGGCCGCGACGCCCCGGAAGAAGTCGCGCACCGGCTCGGCAGGGCTGCCGAGGATTTCGGCCCCTTCCGCCACATCCGCCATCACGCCGGCCTGCGCACCGACCCTGGCCCGGCTTCCGACCTGCAGATGGCCGATCAGCCCCGCCTGGCCGGCGACCTGCACGAAATCCCCGAGCACCGTCGAGCCCGAGATTCCGGCCTGCGACACCACCACGCAGCACCGCCCGAGGCGGACGTTGTGCCCGATCTGCACCAGATTGTCGAGGCGAGAGCCGGCGCCGATCACGGTGTCCTGCGCCGAGCCGCGATCGACGGTGCTGTTCGCGCCGATCTCCACATCGTCCTCCAGGATGACGCGCCCGAGCTGCGGCACCGTCACGAAGCCGCTCGCCGTCGCCGCGAAGCCGAACCCCTCCTGGCCGATCCTGGCGCCCGGATGCAGGGTCACGCGGGCGCCGAGAATCGCGTGGCTCACGCTGACATGGGAGCCGACACGGCAGTCCGGCCCCAGCACCACGCCGGGACCGATCGCGGCCTGCGCGCCGATCCGGCAGCGTGGCCCGATCACCGCCCCCGCCCCGATCACCGCGCAGGGGCCGATCTCGGCCGACGGATCGACCTCCGCCCCCGCCTCGACCACCGCAGACGGATGCCGGCCGGCAAGCGGCGGCGGCTCCGGATGGAACATCGCGGCGACGCGCGCCCAGCCGAGATAAGGGTCGGCGCTCGCGATCGCCACCGTCGGCGCCGGCACGCGCTCGGCGAATTCCGGGCGCAGGATCACCGCCCCCGCCCGCGTCGCCGTCAGTGCCGGCAGATAGCGGCGATTGTCCAGGAAGCTCACCTCGTCCGGGCGCGCGCTCTGCAGCGGTGCGACCCCGCGCAGGGTGAGTTCCCGGTCTGCCGCCGTCCCGCCGGCTTCCCGCGCCACCGCAGCGAGCGGGTGCGGGCCGCTGCGGTGGAAGAAGCGCGGATCACCGGAAACCGGGCGCTCGCCCTCCGCCATCGCGCCCGATCAGTGCGATGCGGGAGCCGCGGCGCCCGGGGTCACCCTCGGTCCGGGGGCCGTCAACGGGGCCGCGGCCGCCTGCCCCGCCGGAGGCTTCGGCGGGAACACGGCGCTCGGTCCGTTGGTCGGCGTGGTCTGCATCACGGCGCCCGCCTGCATGGCGGCCGTCCCCGCGCGCTTCTTCGCCATCTCGACCGGGTCCGCATTCTCCGGCGGGATTTCGACGCTCGGCAGGATCTTGTTGAGCTCTTCGGCGACCTGGTCGGTGATGTCGAACTCGTTGACGTTGAGCGCAACCTGCGAGCGGTGCAGCACGAGGTTCATGTTGCGACTCTCGGCAACCTGCCGGATCACCGCGATCAGCGTGCTCTCGATCTGGCCGAGCGAATACTGTGCCGCCTCCTGGATGATGCGGTTGCGCTCGCGGAAGCCGGTCTGCGCCTTGGCGATGCGCTCCTGCAGGTCGCGTTCGCGGGTGCGGAGCTGCTCCTGCGACAATGTCGTTCGCTGATTGGCGATCCCCTGCTGCACGTCGCGCCAGGTGGACTGCTCCTTCTGCGCGTCCTGCGCGAGCTTCTCGCGCCGCGCGCCGATCACCCGCTCGACTTCCTGCGCCGCGCTCGAGGCGCGCATCACCTCCGGCACGCCGAGCACGCCGATCACCGCCGCCGGTGGCGCGGGGGTCTTGGGCAGGGCCGGCAGCTGGGGAATCGGCGGCGACGGAATCTGCACCGGCGCCTGCTCGGCGGCCTGGTCCTCGGGCGCCGGCGCAGGCTGCATCGCGCCGGGGCTGGCGGCGGCGGGCGGCGGGCGGGGCGCGGTGCGGGGCGGCGCCGGCCGGGCGACCGGGCGCGCCTGCTGCTGGTTCGGGATGAACCAGCCGGGCCCCTGCTGCGCCGCTGCCGGCAAAGGAGCGAACATGACGACCGCGACGAGCGCGGCGCCAGCGTGACGGAGTTTGGACAAATCAGAACCTCGTGCCGAAGCCAAAACGGAATATCTGCGTCTGGTCGTAGTTTTTCTTCACGATCGGATCGGCCACATCGATGTTGATGAGGCCGAACGGGCTTCGCCAGGCGATGCCGACGCCGACGCCGACGCGCGGCGATGCGTCGTCCGTCACCGGCTGCGTGACGCCGTTCAGGCTCAGCGTCCTCACGCCCGACAGCGCGCCGACATCGACGAAGGCGCGGCCGGAAATGCCGAGATCGGGCGAGATCGGCAGCGGATAATGCAGTTCGGTGGACTGCGTCCAGATGAACCTGCCGCCGACGCTGTCGCTCGCGGTGTATTGCGCGGTGGGGATGGAGTGCGGGCCGGCGCCGCCCGATTCGAAGCCACGCAGATTGTCGCCGCCGAGGAAGAAATTGTCGATCAGACGCTCCTGGCCCCCAAGTTCGAACAGGTAGCCGGCCCCGGCGGAGATCGCGAGACCCCAGGTCGGATCGCCGAACACGCTCTCGAGCGGAACGTAGTAGCTGCCGTCGATCTTGGTGCGGACGTAGTGCGCGTCGCCGCCGAGGCCCGCGAAATCGGTCCCGAAGCGCAACAGGAATCCGCTGTGCGGGTCGACCTTGCTGTCGCGGTAGTCGAGCGCGAGCGTCTGGCCGATCTGCGACAGCAGCGAACTGCCCTGCTCGTCGAGCACATAGATCGAGGCGCCGCTCTGCACGTCGTACACGTTCCGATGCACGAGCGAGTAGGTCCAGGCCTGCGCCAGGTGATCGTTGAACTGATACCCCGCCCGCAGGTTGAAGCCGTAGCGGCTCTCTTCGTAGCTCGCGATGTTGAGGTTGTTGTCGCGGACGTCGAACAGGTCGAAACCGGTGACGATGTTGCGGTCGAGAAAATACGGATCGGTGACCGAGAGGTCGATCTCGCTCCGCCGCTGCGCCAGGATGCCGTTGATGCTTGCATCGATGCCGGTGCCGACCAGGTTCCGCTCGCGCAGGCCGAGGCTGACGAGCGCGCCGGAATTGGTCGAGTAGCCGCCGCCGACGGTGAGCTCGCCGGTCGCCTTCTCCTCGATGTTCGCGGTCAGCACCGCACGGTCGGGCGCGGAGCCCGCGGTTGTCGTGATGTTGACGTTGTTGAAATAGCCGAGATCCTGCAGCCGCTGGCGCGTGCGGCGCACCGCGGCGGCGTTATAGGCATCGCCCTCCGCGAGCTGGAACTCGCGGCGGATCACCTTGTCCTCGGTACGGGTGTTGCCGACGATGTCGATGCGCTCGACATAGACGCGCGGCCCCTGGGTCACGCTGAAGACCAGATCGACCGTGTGCTTCGCCGGATTGCGCGAGATCGCCGGGTTGACCTCGACGAAGGCGAAGCCGTGATTCTGCAGACTGTCCTGGATCGCCTCGGTGCTGCGCTCGACCGCATCGCCGTCGTACCAATCGCCGGGCGAGACCTGCACCAGCGGCATCAGCTGCGCGTCGGTCACGTTGCGCAGGTGCGAATCGACGCTCACCTTGTTGACCCGGTAGCGCTCGCCCTCGTTGAGCACGAAGGTGAGAAAGAACGAGGAGCGGTCGGGGGCGAGCTCCGCGCGGACCGTCGTCACCTGGAAATCGGCATAGCCGTTCTTCAGGTAGAAGCGGCGCAGCAGCTCGCGGTCGAACTGGACGCGTTCCGGGATCGTAGTAGTCGCTGGTGCCGAGAATGCGCCAGAGCGCCTGCTCGCGGCTGTCGATCACCTCGCTTGCAGCCGCCCCTCGCCGAAGGCATGGTTGCCGACGAAGGCGATGCGGCTGACCAGCGTCGCGCCGCCTTCGTTGACGCGGAACACGACGTTCACGCGGTTCTGCGGCAGGCGGATGATCTCGGGCGTCACCGTCGCCGCGAACCGGCCGCGATGCGCGTAGAGGTCGAGGATCTTCTGGCGGTCGCCCTCCGCCGCCTGCGGCGTGTAGACGGCGCGCGGAGACAGCGAGATGGCGGCGCGCAGCTGGCTGTCGTCGAGCCGGTGGTTCCCCTCGAACGCCACCTGGTTGACGATCGGATTCTCGACCACGTGGACGACGAGGGTACCGCCGTCGCGGCGCAGCGTGACATCGGAGAAGAGGCCGGTCGCGTAGAGGGTCTTCAGGCTGCGATCCATGCGTGCGGGATCGAACGGATCGCCCGGCGCCAGCAGCATGTAGGATTCGATCGTGCCGCTCTCGATGCGCTGGTTCCCCTCGACGCGGATCGTCTGGATCGTGCCCTGGGCCGCGGCACGCTGCGCCGCCAGCGCCGCCGCCCGCGAGGCCGGGCCGGCCGGTCGCGCAACGCGTCCCGTCCGGCGCGGCGGCGGCGCGGCGAGCGGCGGCGGGACCCGCCGGCGCCGCCGCGGCGGCCGCCGGACCATAGGACTGGCCCCAGGCCGATCCCGGGATCCCGATGGGCAGCAGGCAGGCAGTGGCCAGCAGCGCGGCGCGTTTGACGGACAAACCGTTCCCCCTACTCAAACTCGCACGGCCGCATCCGGCGACAGGCGGCCGGAGAATAGCGGCGAGATTCCGGCGGCGCTACCCGCGCTTAGCGCCGCCTTCTTGCTCGCGGTTTCTGAGATGATCAGCCGATCAGCCCGGCGACCCACCGGAACAGCCCGAGATGGGTGAGATCGTTCCAGGTCGCGAACACGAAAAGGCAGGCGAGCAGGGCGAACCCGGCGCGATAGCCGTATTCCCGCGCCCGCGCCGGCACCGGCCGGCCGCGCAGCGCCTCCACCAGGTAGAACAGCAGGTGGCCGCCATCGAGAATGGGGATCGGGAACAGGTTGATCAGCCCGAGATTGATCGACAGCACGGCGATGAAGGAGACGAGGCTCGCGAGCCCGAGCTGCGCCACCTGGCCGGAGAGCTCGGCGATCCGCAGCGGACCGCCGATATCGTCGGTGCCGCGCCGCCCCTCGATCATCTGCGCGATGCCGACCACCGTCTGCCGCGTCACGTCCCAGGTCTGCGTCACGCCGGCCACCACGGCGCGCGCCGGGTCGAGCCGGCGGTACTCCGCGTTGCCGCCCTGGATACCGAGAACCCCGATCTCCTGGCCGCCGTCGCGCCGCTCCCCGATGGTCACCGGAAGCTGCTTCTCCACGCCGCCGCGCAGCAGGGTGAGCTCGAGCGCCTTGCCCGGGCTCGCCGCGACGATGTGCTGGATGTCCTCGAAGCTCTTGATCGGCTTGCCGTCGATCGCCGTGATGCGGTCGCCCTTGGCAAGCCCCGCATGCTCGGCCGCGCCGCCGGCAATGACCTCGCCGATCACCGGCATCGCCACCGGCTGCCCGACGGTCGCGAACAGCACCGCGAACAGCACCATCGCCAGCAGGAAATTGGCGACCGGCCCGGCCGCCACCACGATCGCCCGCGACAGCACCGACTTGTCGTGGAAGGTGCGCCCCGCCTGCCACGCCGCCCGGACCTCGGGCGCGACCTCCTCCGGCCGCTCCTGCCCGTGCAGCTTCACATAGCCGCCAAGCGGCAGCCAGGCGAGCTTCCACTCGCGTCCCCACCCGATCCGTCCAGGTCGCCAACGCCCGCCCGAACCCGATCGAGAAGGTCTCGACATAGACCCCCCGCCACCGCGCCGCCAGGTAGTGGCCGAGCTCGTGCACGAACACGAGCACACCCAGCACGACGACGAACGCAATCGCGGTGCGGGCAAAATCAGGAACGAGATGCATCGCCAGCCCGTGTTACCGGAAAACCCGGCGGCTTGAAAGAAGCCAGGGGCTCTGCCCCTGAACCCCGCTAAGGGCGGAGCCCTTAGAACCCATCTGGGTTTGTTGAGGAGGGTGGGCCAACGAGGAGGTTGATGGGTCCGGGTCGGCCCACCCTCCTCAACAAACCAAGTCGAGGATTCCAAAGGCTCTGCCTTTGGCGGGGGTCCAGGGGGCCGAGCCCCTGGCCTTTTCTTTCAAGCCGCCCGGGCCTTTGCGATACCGCGGGCGGCCTGGCGGGCTTGTCTGGTCGAGGGCGAGCACGGCGTCGAGGGTTTCCGCCTGGTGCGGGCCGAGGCGGTCGAGCACGGCTTCGACGGTCGCGACGATGTCGAGGAAGCCGATGCGGCGGTCGAGGAAGGCGTCGACGGCGATCTCGTTGGCGGCGTTCATGATCGTCGGCGCACCGCCGCCGGCGCGCAGCGACTGCCGCGCGAGGCGCAGCGCCGGGAAACGGTCCTCGTCGGGCTCGAGGAAGTCGAGCCGGCCGAGTGCGGCGAGGTCGAGGCGGGGCGACGTCGGTCGGCAGCCGCTCCGGCCAGGCCAGGGCGTGGGCGATCGGGATGCGCATGTCGGGCGCGCCGAGCTGCGCCAGCACGCTGCCGTCGCGGTAGCAGACCATGCCGTGGATCACCGATTGCGGATGGATCAGCACGCCGATCCGCGTCTCGTCGAGGCCGAACAGCCGCGCCGCCTCGATCACTTCGAGGCCCTTGTTCATCATCGTCGCGCTGTCGATGCTGATCTTCGGCCCCATCGACCACACCGGATGGCGGAGCGCCATCTCGGGCGTCGCCTTCGCCATCTCGTCGCGGCTCGCGGTGCGGAACGGGCCCGCCGGAGGCGGTCAGCACGATCCGCTCGACGCTGTCGGGCGTGGCGCCGGCCAGCGACTGGAACACCGCGTTGTGCTCGGAATCGACCGGGAGCAGCGTCGCGCCGGCGGCGCGCACCGCCTCCAGCATCACCTCGCCGGCACAGACCAGCGCCTCCTTGTTGGCGAGCGCCACCGCGCCGCCGCGGCGGATCGCGGCGAGCGTCGCCGGCAGCCCGGCCGCGCCGGTGATCGCCGCCATGGTCCAGTCGGCGGGCAGGGCGGCGGCCTCGACCACCGCCTCCGGACCGGCGGCGATGCGGATGCCGGTGCCGGCAAGCGCCTCGGCGAGCGCGGCTTCGCAGCTCCGTGTCGCTGATCACCGCGATCTCGGCACCGAGCAGGCGCGCCTGCTCGGCGAGCACGCGGACATTGCGGCCCCCGACCAGCGCGCGGACCCGGAATTTTTCCGGATTGGCGGCGAGCAGGTCGACCGTGCTGGTGCCGACGCTGCCGGTGCTGCCGAGGATGCTGACAGATTTCACCGCCACAGCGCCGCCCCGCCGCCGGCGCCGAGCGCGATCAGGCCGGCCACCGGCGCGGCAGCGAGCAGCCCGTCGAGCCGATCGAGCAGCCCGCCATGGCCGGGAATCAGCCCGCTCGAATCCTTGACGCCGAAATGTCGCTTCACCGCGCTCTCCAGCAGATCGCCCGCCTGCGATACCACCCCGAGCACCCCGGCGACCAGCAGCGCCCGTCCCGCGGCAAGATCGCCGGCCCGAGCCCGGCGATCGCCGCCACGGCGAGCCCGACCAGCATCGCCGCGACCAGCCCCCCGACGGCGCCGCTCCTCGTCTTGCCGGGCGAGATGCGAGGCGCGAGCTTCGGGCCGCCGACCAGCCGCCCGACCGCATAGGCGCCGATATCGCTCGCCCACACCACGAACACGACGAAACAGCAGGTTCGCGAGCCCGCGCCGGCACGCTCGCCGCGCAGCCACACCACCGCGATCCCGCCGAGCCCGACATAGGGAATGCCGGCCGCCGCCGGCCCGCGCGTGCCGCCGCCACACCGCGAGCGCCCCCAGCAGCCACGACGGCGAGCGCCGACCGCGGGCGCGCCGGCCCCCGCCACGATCACCGCCGCCAGCGCCACCGCCGGCACCGCCAGCCCGGCGAAGCTCGCGCGCGCTCCACCCGGCACAGCCCGACCCATTCGAGCCCCATCCCGGCGGCTCGCGGCCGCCGCCAGCACCACCCAGACCCAGCCGCCGATCCAGATCCCGAACGAGCCCGAGCGGCGCCATGAGCGCGGCCGACGCCACCCGCAGGCGCAGATCGCCCCAGGCGCCCCGCCTGCCGGACGCGCCTCAGCCGGGCCGCGCACCGAACCGCCGTTCCCGGCGCGCGAACTCGGCCAGCGCCGCGCCGAAATGCTCCGCGCCGAAATCCGGCCAGTAGGCGTCGAGGAACACGAGTTCGGAGTAGGCGCTCTGCCACAGCAGGAAATTCGACAGCCGCTGCTCGCCGCTGGTGCGGATCACCAGGTCGGGGTCCGGGATGCCGTCGGTGAACAGCGCGCCGGCGAACGCCGCCTCGTCGAGACGCGCCGGATCGAGCCGCCCCGCCGCCGCTTCCGCCGCGAGCGCCCGCGCCGCCGCCACGATCTCCGCCCGGCCGCCATAGGAGAGCGCGACCGTCAGGTTGAGCCGCGTGTTGCCCGCGGTCCGCTGCTCCGCCGCCGCGAGCTCGTCGCGGATGTCGGGATCGAACCGCTCGCGCTCGCCGATCACCCTGAGCCGCACGCCCTCGCGGGCGAGCTCCGCCACCTCGCTGCGCAGGTAATGCCGCAGCAGCCCGGTGAGATCGGTCACCTCGGCCTGCGGCCGGCGCCAGTTCTCGCTGCTGAAAACGCGTAGAGCGTGAGCCAGGCGACGCCTTGCGCCACCGCCGCCTCGATCGTGCGCCGCACCGCCTGCGCCCCGGCCCGATGCCCGGCGATCCGCGGCAGCCCGCGCGCCCGCGCCCAGCGCCCGTTGCCGTCCATGATGATCGCGACATGACGCGGCACCGATGCCGGCACCCCCGCCGCCGCCTCCGCCCGCTCCGCCCCGGCGCCGCGCGCCACCCCGTTGCCCTCAGACCTGGCGGATGTCGCGCTCCTTCTCGACCAGCGAATCGTCCACCCGCTTGATGTACTGGTCGGTCAGCTTCTGCACCGCGTCCGACCAGTCGCGCACGTCATCCTCGCCGATCTCGTGCTTCTTCTCGTGCACCTTGATCTGGTCCATGCCGTCGCGGCGCACCCCGCGCACCGCGACCCGCGCGCCCTCGGCATAGCGCCCGGCCGCCTTGGCGAGCTCGTTGCGGCGCTCCTCGGTCAGCAGCGGGATCGGCACCCGCACCAGCTGCCCGTCCGACATCGGATTGAGCCCGAGCCCGGAATCGCGGATCGCCCGCTCCACCGCGCCGACCAGCCCGCGGTCCCAGACCTGCACCGTGATCATCCGCGGCTCGGGCACGCCGATCGTGCCGACCTGGGTCAGCGGCACCTCCGACCCGTACGCCTCCACCCGCACCGGCTCGAGCAGCCCCGGGCTCGCCCGCCCGGTCCGGAGCCCGGCGAACTCCCGCCGCAGCGTCTCGAGGGCGCCGTCCATGCGGCGGGTCAGATCCTGCTTCAGCTTGTTGAGGTCGGCCGGCACGATCCGTTCTCCCCTTCCGGTCTCTCGATGATGCGCGTGAACCGCCCCTCGCCCCGCAGCACGCGCGCAAACGCGCCCGGCAGCGTGGACGTTGAAGACGATGATCGGCAACGCATTCTCGCGCGCCAGGCTGATCGCGGCCGCATCCATCACGCGCGAGGTCGCGCGCCAGCACCTCGTGATAGGTGAGCTCCTCGAACCGCTCCGCCGTCGGATCGCGCCGCGGATCGGCCGAATAGACACCATCCACCTGCGTGCCCTTGAGCAGCGCGTCGCAATGCATCTCCGCCGCCCGCAACGCCGCCGCGGTGTCGGTGGTGAAGAACGGATTGCCGGTGCCGGCGCCGAAGATCACCACCCGCCCCTTCTCCATGTGCCGCTCCGCCCGCCGCCGGATATACGGCTCGCATACGGACGACATCGGGATCGCCGACTGCACCCGCGTCGCGACACCCAGCTTCTCGAGCGCATTCTGCATCGCCAGCGCATTCATCACCGTCGCCAGCATGCCCATGTAATCGGCCTGCGCGCGATCCATCCCGCCGGCGGCGGCCGAAACGCCGCGAAAGATGTTGCCGCCGCCGATCACGACACAGACCTGAACCCCGAGCGCCGCCACCGCCCCGATGTCGGCGGCAATCCGCGACACGGTCTCGGTGTCGAGCCCATACTCGCCCCGCCCCATCAACGCCTCGCCGGACAGCTTCAGAAGTACCCGCCCGTACCCGCCGCCCGACATCCCCACCCCCAAAACCGCCGCACCCTAGGACCACCGCCCCACTGCCACAAGCTGAGCGCACGCGCGCGGAGTGGAGAGAAAGGAAGGCCAGGGGCTCTGCCCCTGGCCTTCCTTTCTCCCCGCCTCACCCGGGTGGGCTCAGCCTGCGGCGGTGCGGTCGATGCCCTCGCCGAGTTGGAAGCGGGCGAAGCCGGTGAGGGTGGCGCCGGATTTCTTGAGGATGGCGCGCACGCGGCTTTCACCGTCATGCACCCAGACCTGCTCCAGCAGGACCACTTCCTCGTAGTATTTGCGGATCCGGCCATCGACCATCTTCTCGATGATCGCCTCGGGCTTGCCGGAAGCGCGGGCCTGTTCGGAGAGCACGTCGCGTTCGCGCGCGAGCGCCGCCGGATCGACGGCGTCGATATCGAGCGCCTCCGGGCGGGCGGCGGCGACGTGCATGCCGACCTGCCGGCCGAGCAGCTCGAGCGCGCCGAGTTCGCCATCGCCTTCCACGCCCACCAGCACGCCGATCTTGCCGAGGCCGGGGCGCAGCGCCTGATGGACGTAGGTGGCGACGACGCCGTTGGTCACGGCGAGCACACGGGCGCGGCGGATCGACATGTTCTCGCCGATGGTGGCGACCAGATGGGTGAGCTGCTCGCCCACGCGTGCGCACGGTGTCGGGATAGGGCGCGGCCTTGATCGCATCCAGATCCTCGCCGACCGCGAGCGCGGTCTTGGCGACGGCCTCGACGAAGGCCTGAAAGGTCTCGTTGCGGGCGACGAAGTCGGTCTCCGCATTGATCTCGACCATCGCCGCCTTGTTCGGCGCGGAGGCAACCCCGATCAGGCCCTCGGCGGCGACGCGGCCGGATTTTTTCGCCGCGGCCGAGAGTCCCTTCTTGCGCAGCCAGTCGATCGCCGCCTCGAAATCGCCACCGGTCTCGGTGAGCGCCCGCTTGCAGTCCATCATGCCGGCGCCGGTCTTCTCGCGCAGCTCCTTGACGAGGGACGCGGTGATGTCAGCCATGGATCGGATCTCCGCTGCCGGGGCTCAGGCGCTGGCCTGCTCGACCGGGGCGCCGGGCTCGGGCAGGTTCTCGGGCGGCAATTCCTCCCCGCCGCCGATGTCGCGGCCGGAGGCCGCCATCTCGGCGGAGATGCCGTCGAGCACCGCGCGGGAGACGAGGTCGCAATAGAGGGTGATGGCGCGGATCGCGTCGTCATTGCCCGGGATCGGGTAGGTGACGCCCTGCGGGTCGGAGTTGCTGTCGAGCACGGCGATCACCGGGATGCCGAGCTTGTTCGCCTCCTCGACCGCCAGCTTCTCCTTGTTGGTATCGATGATGAAGAGGATGTCCGGCAGCCCGCCCATGTCCTTGATCCCGCCGAGCGCGCGCTCGAGCTTGTCGCGGTCGCGGGTGATGTCGAGCACCTCTTTCTTGGTGAGCCCCTGGGTGTCGCCGCCGAGCATGTCGTCGATCTGGCGCAGCCGCTTGATGCTGCCGGTGATCGTCTTCCAGTTGGTCAGCATGCCGCCGAGCCAGCGATGGTTCACGTAGTACTGGCCGCAGCGCTTGGCGGCGTCGGCCACGTATTCGGCGGCGGCGCGCTTGGTGCCGACGAACAGCACGCGCCCGCCGGCGGCGGTCACGTCGCGCACCGCGCGGAGCGCGCGATCCAGCATCGGCACGGTCTGCTGCAGGTCGATGATGTGGACCTGGTTGCGCACGCCGAAGAGATACGGCCCCATGCGCGGGTTCCAGCGCCTGGTATGGTGGCCGAAATGGACGCCGGCTTCGAGCAGCTGGCGCAGGGAGAAATCGGGCATGGCCATGGGCCTCTGACCTTTCCTGGAGTCCGGTTGAGCCTCCGCGGGGCCGAGCCGTGCGGCACCGGACCCGGTCGAGCCGGGAAAGGCGCCCCGCGTGTGAATTACCGGCCGGCCCAGACGGGCGCGACCGGCGGCCGGGATATGGCCGAATTGGCACCCGAACGCAAGCGGACGGTAGTGTCTCAGTTTGAGGCCGGCACCGGCCCTCTCCCCCACCCGGCCACCCACGCGAGTATACTTCCGTTGGGTGGCCGGGTGGGGGAGAGGGCCGGTGCCGACTTGAACTGAGGCACTACCAAGCGGACGCTCTATTCCTGAGCGAGATGCTGACGCGCCGCATCCAGCCGGGCGCGCATGGCGTCGCACTCGGCCTCCGCCTTCGCCGCCCGCTCGGCGAGGCGCGCGCCGCGGAGCTGCTCCTCGAACAGCCGGATATGGTTCTGCCCGATCGCCGCGAAGCGGGCGCGGATGCGGGCGATGGTGGGCGGATCGTCGATCGCGGAGAGCGCGGCGAGGCGCGCCGGCGGCTCCGGCCCCACCAGCAGCAGGCCGAGCCCATGCCCGTGCAGGAACTCGAAGCCGGGGTATTGCGCGCGCAGCTCTCGCCAGAGCCGCCAGACGCCGAACTCGCGCTCGCGCACATTGGTGTCGTGGAATAGCACCACGCCACGCGGGGAGAGCTTCGGGCGCCACTGCTCGAAGTCGCGCTTCACCGCCTCGTAGGTGTGCAGCGCCGTCGATATGCAGCAGATCGACGCCCGCATCGGGCAAGTAGGCGAGCGCCTGGTCGAAGGTGGTGCGCATCGGCACCGAGAAGCCGGCGTAATGCGCGTCGTGGAAGCGGCGGAACTCCTCGTAGAGCCGGTTGTCGTAGAAGCCGGAATGTTCATCGCCCTCCCAGGTGTCCACCGCGTAGCAGCGCGTCGTCAGCCCCTCGCGCAGCACCGCCTCGCAGAAGGCGGCGTAGGAGACGCCCGAGTAGGTCCCGAGCTCGACCAGGCAGCGGGGCCGGGCGGCGGCAATGAGCCACGCGGCGAAGGCGACGTGGCCGTACCACGCGCTGACCACGCCCGCGAGCGGCGGCGGGGCGAAAATCGGGTCGAGCGCGGGATCGAGCAGCGTCGCGATCCCCCTGTCCTCCCGTGCGTCGGGGGATGGCATGGCATCCATCAGGCTTGTCCTTCTTCCGATGCCCCGCCGAGCGCGAGCGCGCGCGCATATACCACGCGGCGCGGCAGCCCGCTCGCGGTCGCGACCAGAGCGGCGGCGTCCTTGACACTGTGCGTCCGCATCGCCCGCCGCAGCGCCGCGTCGAGGTCGGCGGCGCCCGGCTCGCTTTGCTCCCGCGGTCCCGACCACCACGGTGATCTCGCCACGCGGGGGCTCGGCAGCGTAGCGCGCGGCGAGCTCGGGCAGGGTGGAGCGGGCGACCTCCTCGAAGCGCTTGGTCAGCTCGCGCGCCACCGCGGCGGGCCGGGGGCCGAAGGCGCGGGCGAGATCGGCCAGCATGTCGGCCAGGCGGTGCGGCGCCTCGTGCCAGATCATGGTGGCGGCGAGCCCGGCCTGCTCGGCCGCCCGCACCCGCCCGAACGCGGCCCGGCGCGCGGCTGCGCGGGGCGGCGGAAAGCCCAGGAACAGGAATGGCGCCGGCGGCAAGCCGGACAGGATCAGCGCGGTGACCGCCGCATTGGGGCCCGGGACGGCGGTGAGCGGCAGTCCCGCCGCGATGGCGGCCCGGACCAGGCGGTAGCCGGGATCGGACAGCACCGGCGTGCCGGCGTCGGAGACCAGCGCGATCCGCCTGCCGTCCCGCAGCAGGGCGAGCAGCGCCGGGATGCGCTGGTCCTCGTTGTGCTCGTGCAGCGCTTCCCGCCGCGTCGCGATCGCGTGCGCCTGCAGCAGGCGGGCGGTGACGCGGGTGTCCTCGCAGAGCACGAGGTCCGCCTTCCGCAGCGCCGCGATCCCGCGCGAAGTCATGTCGCCGAGATTGCCGATCGGCGTGGAAACCAGCACAAGGCCGTGCGGACCGGCATCGTCCGGGTCGTCGGGGCCAGCCGCGCCAGCAGAGTTTCCGGCGCCGGTCGCGCCAGCAGAGGAGAGAGGGCATGCGTCGTCGGGCATTCGCGCTCCTTGCCGCCGGCGTGGCCGTCGCGGGCTGCGTTCCGAGCGGCTACACCCCACCCGGCAGTGTGCCGCAGGTCGGGCCCGCCCCCAATAGCGCGCCGCCACCGGCCGGCAACCGCGTCGGGCTGCTGCTGCCGCTCACCGGTCCTACCGCGGCCACCGGCCGGCAGCTCCTGCAGGCGGCGCAGCTCGCGATCGAGCTGCCGGGCGCGCCGCCGGTCGCGCTCGATCCGCAGGATACCGCCGGCACCGCAGCGGGCGCCGCCAACGCCGCGCAGCAGGCGATCGCCGCCGGGGACCGCCTGCTGATCGGCCCGATCACGGCGCCGGAAACCGCCGCCGCAGCGGGCGCGGCGGTCGCCGCCTCGGTGCCCATGCTCGCCTTCACGAGCGATCCGGCGCAGGCGCGACCCGGCGTCTGGACGCTCGGCGTCACGCCGGACCAGCAGGTGCGGCGACTGCTTGCCGGCGCACAGGCCGAACAGCGGGCCCGCT
The DNA here is from genome assembly GCA_963822815.1 of uncultured Alphaproteobacteria bacterium. Taxonomy (GTDB): domain Bacteria; phylum Pseudomonadota; class Alphaproteobacteria; order Acetobacterales; family Acetobacteraceae; genus CAWGJC01. Next base: position 589,042 of record CAWGJC010000005.1, on the reverse strand, counting down.
TCGCCGGGCTGCTGCCGGACGATCCGCTCGGCCAGGCAATGGCGGACGCGTTGCAGCGGTTCGCGCCGGGGGCCGAGGTGCGGACCTACCCCAGCGGCAGCGCCACCGCCCTGCAGGGCGCGCTTGCCGACATCTCCGATTATGCCGGCCGTCACGGCAGCGAGACGCGGTCCGCGCCGCCGGTTGCGACGGTGGCGCCCGCCGCGCCGAAGCCGCCGCCCCGACCGGCCCGCGCACCATTCCGCGGCCTCAGTCCGAGCGGCGACGTCGCCCCGCCCGGCGGCACGCCCGACCCGCCGCCGGGCAGGCTGGCCCAGGCGACACCGGCCGGGGCACCGACCGCAGCCCCCACCGCGACGCCTCCGACGCCCCGGTTCCGGCCCCAGCCGCACCGGCGCCGGTCGCTCCGCCGCCCTTCGACGCCCTGCTGGTCGGGGAAACCGGCCGCGGCGCCGCGGCGCTCGGCCCGATGCTGAGCCACGACGATATCACGCCACCCCGGGTGCGGGTCCTCGGCCCCGGGCTCTGGCAGGGCGATGCCGGCCAGCTCGGCACGCTGGCCGGCGCCTGGTTCGCCGCCCCCGATCCGGCCGCGCGCGCGGATTTCGTGCGCCGGTTCCAGGCGAAATACGGATATGCGCCCCCGCGGCTCGCCGACATTGCCTACGACTCCGCCGCGCTGGCTCGCGTGCTGGCGCAAGCCGGCGATTTTTCGGTCAGCGGCCTGACCCGTCCGGAAGGCTTCGCCGGCAGCGACGGCGTGCTCGCCCTGCTGCCCGACGGCCATGTCCGGCGCGGACTCGCGATCTTCGAGATCGGCCGCGGCGGCGGCGCACATATCGTCGCCCCCGCGCCGACTGGTCTCGGCGCGCCCGGCGTCTGAGGGCCGGTCTGCGCGCCGCCGCCGGCATTGCCGTCGTCCCCATCGCGGCGATCGCGGTGCTGGTGCTGGCGGGCGCCGCCGCCCCGGGGCCGGCGCTGCTCGCGATCGCCGTCGTCCTGGTCGGAGCCGCGCTGCTCGCGCGGGTCTGGTCGCGCGACCTGCGATCGATGGCCGCCATGCTGCGCGCCGCCGCCACGGGCGAGCCCCCGCCCGACGCGACGCTGATCGTTGCCGACGCCGCCTTTGCGGCGGAACTCCGCCGCCTTGCGGACCGGGTCGGCGAAGGCGCGGCGCTCGCCGCGGAGCGCCGGCGGACCGATCAGGCGATCGTGCAGTCCCTGCCGGACCCGCTGCTCGTGCTCGGGGCCGATCGCGGGATCCGCCTCGCCAACGAGGCCGCGCTTCTGACCTTCGGCGCCGATCTCGGCGCGGTCCTGCGTCACCCCGCGCTGCGCGCCGCGATCGACCGCGCGCTGTCGCAGGGGGTGCGGCAGGTCGCCGAGTTCGCGCTCGCGGTGCCGGTCGCGCGCGAGCTGCGGGCGACGGTGATCGGGCTCGACCAGCCGCTCGCCGATGGCGGCCGGCTCGTCCTGGTGCTGTCCGACCGCACCCGTGAACGCGCCGTCGAGCGCATGCGGGCCGATTTCGTGGCCAATGCGAGCCATGAGCTGCGCACGCCCCTCGCCAGCCTGATCGGCTTCATCGACACGCTGCGCGGCCCGGCGGCCGACGATCCGCCGGCGCAGCGTCGCTTCCTCGGCATCATGGCCGAGCAGGCCGCGCGCATGAGCCGGCTGATCGACGACCTGCTCAGCCTTTCGCGCATCGAGCTCACCGAGCACCAGCCGCCCGCCGACCCGGTCGATCTCGCCGCCCTGATCGCGCGCATCGCCGCCGGGCTCGAACCGGCCATCGCCGCCCGCTCGCAGCATCTGGAGATCGCACTGGCCGAGGGGCTGCCCGCGGTCCAGGGGGACGCGGACCAGCTCGCGCAGGTGGTGCAGAACCTGCTCGACAACGCGGTGAAATACGGGCGCGACGGCGGCATCGTGCGGGTGAGCGCGGCCCCGCCGGAGCCGGGCGGGCACTGGCCGGCACGGCCGGGCGTCGTCCTCGCGGTGAGCGATGACGGCCCGGGCATTCCGCGCGCCCACATCCCGCGCCTGACGGAGCGGTTCTACCGGGTGGGGAAGGGGCGCTCGCGGGCGATCGGCGGCACCGGGCTCGGTCTCGCGATCGTGAAGCACATCATCAACCGCCATCGCGGCCAGCTCGCGATCGAGAGCCTTGAGGGCGAAGGCTCGATATTCAGCGTCTGGCTGCCGCAATCGCCGGCGGCGGCGAGCCAAGGGAGCCGCCCGGCCCCCGCCCTGTGACCGGCGGCCGCGAGGCCTGTATATGCTGCCGCCATGAACGCGAAATCCGAGACCCTCGCCTTGCCCCAGGGCCCCACCCCCGTCCGATGGCGAAGGAGCCCACGCGCCCGTCGGGTGAGCCTGCGCATCGACGCCAGGGGCGGCACCGTGATCGTCACCCTGCCCATGCGCGCCGGCCGGGCGGCCGGGATCGCGCTGCTGATGGACCATGCCGGCTGGGTCGCCGATCGGCTGGCCGCACTGCCGGACGCGATCGTCTTCCAGGACGGCAGCGCGGTGCCTCTCGGCGACGCCCTGGTCCACATCCACCACCGGCCCCACGCGCGCCGCGGCGTGTGGCTCGAGGATGCGGCGATCAACGTCTCCGGCCAGCTCGAACACCTGCCCCGCCGCACCGCCGATTTCCTCCGCGCCGAGGCCCGGCGCCAGCTCGGCGCCCATGTCCAGGCCAAGGCGGCGCTCGCCGGGCTCACGCCGCGACGTCTCCTGGTGAAGGACACGCGCAGCCGGTGGGGGAGCTGCACGCCGGACGGCACGCTGATGTTCTGCTGGCGACTGGTGATGGCGCCGGTCTTCGTGCAGGACTACGTGGCCGCGCACGAGGTCGCGCATCTGCGGCACATGAATCATGGCAAGCGCTTCTGGGCGCTGGTCAACCGCCTGACGCCGCATACCGAGGAGGCGATCGTGTGGCTGCGCGAGTGCGGCGCCGGCCTGCTGCGGATCGGCTGATGCGAACCTGTTCGAGTGCGTGATTCCCGCCCGCGGCCGTTCCGGTTCAGGCGATCGCGCGCTAGCGCGCCCGTACCCAGCTCTGCGAACGTCCGAGCAGCGAGATGCCGAGAAAGCCCCGCACCACCAGCCTCGAGCCGCCGTCGACGAGGCGGATGCTGCAGCCATAGACCTCCCCCGTTTCCGGATCGAGGATCTGCCCGCCATTCCAGCGGTCGCCGTCACGGCGCAGGTTGGTGATGATCGGCAGACCGATGATCGGCGCGTCCTTGCGCGCCCCGGCGCAGCGTGTGCAGCGGCGCGCCGCGTCGGCAGGATCGGTGGTGGCGACGATGCGGCCGGTGAGCACGCCGCCATGCTCCTCGATCCGCACTTCGCCGCGCTCGCGCCCGGTATGGTCGTCGAACGTGCGCCACACGCCCTCGGGCGTCGGCTCTGCGTGCAGCGCCGGCGCGAGCGCGACCCAGAGCAGCGCCGTCAGTGCGCCGCGCCTCACGTCGGGGTCCGCATCGTCACGCGCGTGAGCCGGGCGGCGAGGCCGAGCGCGCCGGGGCAGACCGCGGCGACGCGCATCAGCAGCGCCCGGCCGGACCGCGTCGCCGCCAGGCGTTGCAGCCTCCCGGCGCGGCGCATCTGCCCGGCAATGCCGCGCCGGACCCGTGCGGCATGGGCAGCGGCCGGCTCGCACTCCAGCCAGGCGGCGGCGGCGGACGCGGCGGTGCCGAGCGCGATCGCCAGCCCGTCCCCGGTGAAGGATGGTGTCACGCCCATCTGGTCGCCGACGCGAAAGACGCCGGCACGATCCGCTTCGACCGGCTGCACATAGCCATAAGGAACGCGCGCGATCGCCAGGGGTCGCGGCGCGATCGGCTCGGCGTCGCGGAGCCGCGCCCGGAAATGCGGCTCGGCCGCGCAGAGCTCGGCGAGCAGCCCCGCCCAGCTTCCGCCCGCCCGCAGCAGGCGCTCGCGCGCGACCAGCAGGCACAGATTGGCGACCCCGTCCTCCACCGGCTGCAGCCCGGCGTAGCCGTCCGGCAACAGCACGAGCTCGACATGGCCCGCCAGCGCAGCCAGCGCGCGCTTCTCCAGTCGCAGATGGGTCTTGAACCCGACCAGATCGGCGGGTGGGCCGACCGGCTCGCGGCGGAGGCCGCGCAGATCGTGCTTGCCGGTCGCGAGAAACAGCGCGTCGGCACGGAGTTCGCCCATGCCGGCCGCCGCGAGCACCGTCGGGCTGCCGGCGCGCGCGCGGGTGATCGTGACCCCGCGCCGGATCTCCGCGCCGGCCTGGGCGGCCCGGTCGAGCACCGCCGCATCGAGGCGACGCCGCGACAGCCCGAAGGCCGGGAACGGCAGCGCCGCCGCCACCGCGCGCGTGCCGCACACCAGCCGCACCCGGGCGATCGGCGCCGCGCCCAGGGCGCCCGGATCGATGCCGAGCCGAGCGAGCTGCCGCACGGCGTCGCCGCTCAGGAACTCGCCGCACACCTTGTCGGCGGGCGCCGCCTCGCGCTCCAGCACGATCACGCGCCGGCCCGCCCGCGCCAGGCGGCAGGCGACCGCGGCACCGGCGAGTCCGCCGCCGGCAACCACCGCCTCCTCCTTCATTTCAGCCGTCCGACGCAGAGCCGGAACGGCAAGTGCCAGCGAATCTCCGCCGCCAGCCCCGACGCTTCCAGCAGCCGCTCCCAATCCGCCCGGCGGAAGCCGCGGGCGATCGAAACCTGGCCGTCATGGCGCACGATGGGGTGCCAGAAGGCGAGCCGCGCCAGCAGCGGGAAGCCGCAATAGGCGAAGCCGTGCCGATGCAGGTCGGCGATGTACCAACCCCGCGCGGCATGCGCCTCGAACCAGCACAGCAGACGCGCAAGCTCCTCGTCCGCGAGATGGTGGGCGAATTGCGAGGTGACGATGAAATCCGGCACCTCGTCCGGCTCCCAGCGAAACACATCGGCCGTGTGAAAGGCGATCCCGGTCTCGGGGGGCGAGGCAGCCCGCGCCACCGCCGCGCTGCGCGGATTGCGATCGACACCCGCGAGCCGCGCGCGCAGCCCGCGCCGATGCGCCCAGCGCCGGATCGCCCGCAAGAGGTCGCCCCCGCCGCAGGCGACATCGAGCACCGAGAGCGCGGCACCGGCCGGCAGCGTGCGCGTGGCGCGGTCGAGCCAGCGCAGCGTCGATCGGTGGGTGAGCGTGAGGCGATTGACCGCGGCGAGGTCGCGCAGGCAGCGCACATACTCCGCCGCGCCCAGCCCGGCATCGTCCATCAGCTCGGCGGCGGTGCTGCGCTCGGGAAGCACGGAGCTCAGCCGGCGAGGGCGAAGCGGAACGTCTCCGCCACCATGCCCGGCCCGAACGCGATGCCGAGCCCGCTCCGCCGCGCGCCCTCGTGTCGCCTCATGTCGCGGGCGCGCAGCATGCGCTCCAGCACGAACATCAGCGTCGCCGACGACATGTTGCCGTAGCGCCGCAGCACCGCGCGCGAGTGGCGCAGCGCCTCGGGCCGCAGCGCCAGGCCGAGCTCCACCGCATCGAGCACGGTGCGGCCGCCCGCATGCACGGCCCAGAGATCGACCGCCTGAGTCCCCTCGCCGCGCAGGATCCCGTCGGCATCCCCGCGCGCCAGTTCCGCGCGCAGCACGCGAGCGATCCGGCCGGGGACCTGGCCGGAGAGATGCATGACGAAACCTTGCGCGCCGATCCGCCAGGTGATCAGGCCGGCGCTGTCGGGGATGACCGCGGCGCGAAAATCGCCGAGCGCGATCCCCTCGGATTCGGCGGTCACCAGCGCCGCCGCGCAGCCGTCGGCGAACAGCAGGAAGGAGAGCATGGCCTCGAGATCCCGCGTCTCCTGCAGATGCAGCGTGCAGAGCTCGAGATTGACCACCAGCACGCGCGCCGCCGGGTTCGCCCGCACGGCGTCGCGGGCGATGCGCAGCGCCGGCACCGCGGCCGAGCAGCCCATGAAGCCGACGAGCGTCCGCTCGACATCGGCGCGCAGGCCGAGCCGGTCGGCGAGCTGCAGGTCGAGCCCCGGGGCGGTGAAGCCGGTGCAGGAGGCGACCACCAGATGCGTGATCGGACCAGGATCGCCGAGCCGCTCCACCGCACGCAACGCCAGCGCCAGCGCGTCCGTCTCGTAGCGCGCCATCCGCGCCGCGGTATCGGGGAAACAACCCGGCCGATAGAACCCGTCGGCATCCACCTCGCCGGCCGCGAGGTCGCCCGGCCGCACCACCGAATAGCGATGCCGGATGCCGGCGCGCTCCGCCATGCGGTCGAAGGCGTGGCGCGCGCGATCGTCGGCGAGCAGCGTGCGCGCGAAGACGATGAACGGCGCATGGATGTCGTTCGCCGGCACCGCAGTGCCGATCCGGTTGATGTAGGCCGTCGTCACGCGGTCCTCCGCAGCAGAAACGGCGTCGAGACCGCCGGACGCACTTGAGGGGCGTCCGCAAGAGGACGGAATTCCGACCGCCGCTATTCCCCGGCGGGCAAACGTGCGGCGCCAGAGCATGTTCACCTTCGGTGAAGTCGGAAAATGCTCTACCCGGACCGGCCGGCCGGCTGCTTCACATGGGCGTAGCCCGGAGGCGGCTGGAACGCGGCGAGGTCCTGGGCACCGTAGGTGACGCTCGTCGCCTGGAGCACGGTATGGCCGCCGATGCGCGCGCGCAGCAGCACGCCATCGGCGGTGATGCAGACGAGCGTCGGGTCGCCCGCCATGTCGGTGGTCTGCCACTCGGTGCAGGCGAGCCCGGCGACCTGGTCCTGGCCGCTTCGCGTGAAGCGCGCGCCCGGGCCGCCGGCATTGCCGGGCAGCGTCGCCACCTGGCCGTCGAGGTCGAGCACCTCGCGATCGGCGTCACGCACCATCGCGACGCGATGCGTGCGGTAATCGACGATCATGTAGAGGCCGGGACTCGGCGGATCGACCCGCAGCAGCCCCTGCGCCGCGATCCAGCGCATGCGCTGGGTGAGCGCCTGGTCGCCATCGCCCATCCGGTAGGTGACGTCGACATCGCGCGTCGGGATCGTCGCCGGACGCTCCTGCGCCAGGGCCGGCGCGATGCCGGCAAGCAGCACGGAAGCGGCGAGACGCGATCTCACTGCGGCAGCACCGGCCCGTTGCGCGGGATCAGCGTCTTGCCGTTGATCGCCGGCAGCTTGACCCGCGGCATAGTCGCCGGGCGGCGCGAACAGGTCGGCGCGGCTGCGGCGCGAAGCTCACGGAGCGGGCGAGCACGCCGCCCGATTGTCCGTCCCTGGCGCGACCCTCCGCCCGCAGCACCACGCCATCCTCGGTCAGGCACACCGTCGCCGTGCCGCGCGTTCCGAGCGCAGGCGCCAGATCGTGCAGCGATAGCCGGCCACCGTGTCGCTGCCGCCGCGGGTGAACTCCGCGGTGCGGGACGGGATGAACTCGGCAACCGGCGAACCGGTGATCGGCATCTGCATGACCAGGTGCTGGCGCGGCATCACCAGCATCGCCGCATCGGCGGCCCGATCGACGATCACGGTGTTGTCGCCGGGCAGATCGACCCGCACCTGCTCGCCGCCGGCCTTCCAATGCGTCACGACGGTGCTGCCGTCTGTTCCTCGCCCGGTCGATCACGGTGTAGGTGACGGCAACGTCGCGGCTCGGGAAGATGTTGCGCGGCCGCTCCTGCGCCGCGAGCTGCCCCGGCCAGCAGCAGCGCCGCGCCGCACAGCGGCAGAAAAAGCTTCAGCATCCGCCACTCCTGCACCGGACCGGCGGGACGCTGCGCCCGCGAGCGGGGCGGCGTCAAATCACCGCGGCGCCATGAGCCGGCCGCCGGCGAGGGACGCGATCTCGGCCCGCATCACCGGCGCATCGACCGCGGCCAGCCACCTGGCCGGCCGATCGACCGCCGCCGCCAGCAGCGCCTTGTACTCGTCGCGCGGGATCTCGACCGCGCCGAACTGCGCGAGATGCGCGGTGACGAACTGCGTGTCGAGCAGGCGGAAGCCGCCGAGCCGCAGCCGCGCGACGAGATGCACGAGCGCCACTTTCGAGGCGTCGCGCGCGCGGCTGAACATGCTCTCGCCGAAGAACACGCCGCCGATCACCACGCCGTAGAGCCCGCCCACCAGCTGTCCCGTCCTGCCGGCATTCGACGCTGTGGGCGTGGCCCATGCCGGTGCAGCTCGAGGAACAGCCGCTCGATCTCGCCATTGATCCAGGTATCCTCGCGCCCCGGCGCCGACGGCGGCGCAGCCGGCGATCACGCCGGCGAAATCCTGTGTCCGACGTCACCTCGAACGCATCGGACAGCACCGTGCGCAGCAGGCGGCGCGGCAGATGGAAGGCGCCGAGCGGCAGCACGCCGCGCTGCTCGGGATCGAGCCAGTAGAGCCGGTCGCCCCGGCGCGTCTCGGCCATGGGGAACAGGCCCGGCGCGATAGGCGCGCAGCATCAGATCCGGCGTGACCTCGAAGACGCGCCGCGACATGCGCGTCGGAGTGTTGTCGCCCTCCCCTACTCCCGCCGCAACACGCGGTCGGTCACGAAGCTGGCAAGCCCGTGCGCGGTGAAGTCCCGCCGCAGCGCCTGCTCGTCGTATTCGTGCTCGACCCAGTCGAGGAACGGCATCCGCCCCTCCGCCTCGCGCGCGTAGAGGATGAAGAACGCGTCGAGGATGCCGGTGCGCGAGCGGTTGAAATGGCCGAAGCGCCAGGAGAGCTGGTCGAGCGCCTGCGCCGCGGTGCCGCCCTCGAACAGGATGGCGAGACCGGCGGCGAGCCCCGCGCGGTCGGCGCCCGACTTGCAGTGCATCAGCGCCGGCATCGCGATCTCGCGATAGAGCCTGGCGAAGCGCAGGATGCGGTCGCGATGCGGCGCGCCGCGGCTCTCGAAGGCCATGTCCACATGGGCGAGGCCGAGCCGCGCGGCGGCCTCGCGGGAGAGCGCGTCCGAGCCGCATTGCCGGTGGCCGCGCAGATTGATCAGCGTCCTCAGCCCGTAGCGGCGCGTCGCGGCGGCGAGCCGCGCGGGCGTCGGGTGGTTCGAGCGGTAGAGCCTGCCCGGCACCACCTCGGCCCAGTTGTCCCACAGCACGCGGAACACCGCGTGATCGACCAGCAGGCTGTCCGACCAGGCGCTGCGCGCCGTCCGCGCGGGCGTCGTCAGCGCGCCGGTGAAGGCCATAGCCCCTCAGCCCTTTGCGTTCGGCCTGCAGCTGCTTGATGCGGCCGATCGCCTGCGCCGGGTTCAGCCCCTTCGGGCAGGTCTGCGTGCAGTTCATGATCGTGTGGCAGCGATAGAGCTTGAACGGATCCTCGAGCTCGTCGAGCCGCTCGCCGGTCGCCTCGTCGCGGCTGTCGGCGATGAAGCGGTAGGCCGCGAGCAGCGTCGCCGGGCCGAGATATCTGTCGCCGTTCCACCAGTAGCTCGGGCAGGCGGTGGTGCAGCAGAAGCAGAGGATGCACTCCCACATGCCGTCGAGCTTCTTGCGCTCCTCGGTGCTCTGCAGGCGCTCGGCATCGGGCGGCGGCGGCGTGTCGGCCTGCAGCCAGGGCTCGATGCTCGCGAGCTGCGCATAGGCCTGGGTGAGATCGGGCACCAGATCCTTCACCACCGCCATGTGCGGCAGCGGGTAGATCTTCACCTCGCCCTTCACCTCCTCGATCGGCTTGAGGCAGGCGAGCGTGTTGGTGCCGTCGATGTTCATCGCGCAGCAGCCGCAGATGCCCTCGCGGCAGGAGCGGCGGAAGGTCAGCGTCGTGTCGATCTCGTTCTTGATGTAGATGAGCGCGTCGAGCACCATCGGGCCCATCTGGTCGAGATCGAGCTCGTAGGTGTCGAGCCGCGGGTTCTCGCCGCTATCGGGGTCCCAGCGATACACCTTGAACGCGCGCATCCGCTTCGGCGCCGAGGCCGGCGCGTGCGTCTTGCCCGGGCCCACGCGGCTGTTGGCAGGCAGTCTGAACTCGGCCATCTCGTCTCTTTCGTCTGCTCGGTACGCGCTCAGTAACACGCCGCTTCTTCGGCGGGATCACCGAGACCTCGTTCGTGAGCGTGCGCATCACCACCGGCCGGTAGCCGAGCGTCACGTCGCCCGCCTCGTCGCACCAGGCGAGCGTGTGCTTCATCCATTCCGGTCGTCGCGCTCGGGGATAGTCGTCATGCGCGTGCGCGCCGCGGCTCTCGTGCCGGTTCTCGGCGCTCACGATGGTGCAGAGCGCGTTGTCCATCAGGTTCTGCAGCTCCAGCGCCTCGACGAGGTCGCTGTTCCAGATCATGCCGCGATCGGTCACCGCCATGTCGGCGAGCCCGCCATAGCGCCGCGCATGCTTGTCCACGCCCTCGGTCAGCGTGCGCGCCGTTGCGGAACACCGCGGCGTGCTTCTGCATCGCGCGCTGCATGTCCTCGCGCAGCTTGGCGACGCGGGTCGCGCCATGCGCGTGGCGCGTGCGGTCGAGCCGGTCGAGCGCCGCCTCGCCCGCCTTCGGCGGCAGCGGCGCCTGCGAGGCGCCGGGCTTGATCGTCTCCACCGCGCGATGCGCGCGCGGCGCGGCCGAACACCACGAGGTCGAGCAGCGAGTTGGTGCCGAGCCGGTTGGCGCCGTGCACCGAGACGCAGGCGCACTCGCCCACCGCCATCAGCCCGGGCACCACCGCATCCGGGTTCGTCCGCGGTCGGGCGCAGCACCTCGCCGTGATAGTTCGTCGGGATGCCGCCCATGTTGTAGTGCACGGTCGGCAGCACCGGGATCGGCTCCTTCGTCACATCGACGCCCGCGAAGACCCGCGCGGTCTCGGAGATGCCGGGCAGCCGCTCGTGCAGGATGTCGGCGCCGAGATGCTCGAGATGGAGCATGATGTGGTCCTTGTTCGGACCGCAGCCGCGCCCCTCGTTGATCTCGATCGTCATCGAGCGGGACACCACGTCGCGGCTCGCCAGGTCCTTCGCGGTCGGCGCGTAGCGCTCCATGAAGCGCTCGCCCTCGCTGTTGGTGACGTAGCCGCCCTCGCCGCGCGCGCCCTCGGTGATCAGGCAGCCGGCGGGGAAGATGCCGGTCGGGTGGAACTGCACGAACTCCATGTCCTGCACCGGCAGCCCGGCGCGGATCACCATGCCGTTGCCGTCGCCCGTGCAGGTATGCGCGCTGGTGCAGGAGAGATAGGCGCGGCCGTAGCCGCCGGTCGCCAGCACCACGGTCTGCGCGCGGAAGCGGTGGATCGTGCCGTCATCGAGGTTCCAGGCCATCACGCCGCGGCAGGCGCCTTCCTCGTCCATGATGAGGTCGAGCGCGAAATACTCGACGAAGAACTCCGCCTCGTGCTTGAGGCTCTGCTGGTAGAGCGTGTGCAGGATCGCGTGCCCGGTGCGGTCGGCGGCGGCGCAGGCGCGCATGCGCGGGCGCCTTGCCGTACTCCTTCATGTGCCCGCCGAACGGCCGCTGGTAGATGCGGCCATCCTCGGTGCGGCTGAACGGCACGCCGAAATGCTCGAGCTCGTAGACCGCCGGGATCGCCTCGCGGCACATGTACTCGATCGCGTCCTGGTCGCCGAGCCAGTCCGACCCCTTCACGGTGTCGTACATGTGCCAGCGCCAGTCGTCCTCGCCCATGTTGCCGAGCGCCGCGCCGATGCCGCCCTGCGCGGCCACGGTATGGCTGCGGGTCGGGAACACCTTGGTGACGCACGCGGTCTTGAGCCCCGCCGCCGTCATGCCGAGCGTCGCCCGCAGCCCCGCCCCGCCGGCGCCCACCACCACCACGTCATAGGTGTGGTCGACGACGTTGTAGGCCCGGTTCGACGGCATGGTGATCGCGTTCATCGTCTTCTCCGGCGCCTGCGCCTCAGAACGCCATCCGCAGGACGGCCACGAAGCAGCGCCGAGGCCGAGCAGGAACGTGACCGCCTTCACCACCAGCAGCGAGACCATCTTCGTCCCCTCGCCGTGGACGTAGTCCTCGATCACCACCTGCAGGCCGAGCGCCATGTGGTAGAAGGTGGCGATGACCAGGGCGAGCAGCAACACCGTGTCCACGGGCCGCGCCGCCCAGGCGACCGCCGCCGCCCGCGGCGCGCCGAGCAGGGTCATCACCGAAACCACGAACCAGATCGAGAGCGGGCACCAGCGCGATCGAGGTGACCCGCTCGATCCACCAGACATGCGACGCCGGAATGCGCCGCCCCGAGCCCCCGCGCCCGCCCGAGCTGGCTCCGCCGGACGGCGATGTGGAGCGTTTCTGCGTTTGTTCCCGCCATGGCCATCAGAGCCAGACCGCCAGGCCGACCGCCCAGACCAGCACGGTCAGCACCACCGTCCCGATCAGCACCGCGCATGCCGGTCATCCGGTATTCGTCGAGCGAGTAGCCGTACCCGGCATCCCAGACGAGATGCCGGATGCCGGCGAGGAAATGGTAGCAGAGCGCGCACGGTCCACCCGAGCATCAGCAGCAGCCGAGCGGCGAGCGGATGAAGCCGCTGACCGAGGCGAAGGCCGCGTCCGAGACCGAGGCGGAGACCAGCCACCAGACCATGCAGCAGCGTGCCGACCGAGAGCGGCGATGCCGGTGGCGCGATGGAAGATGGAGAGGGCGGTGGAGATCTGCGGCTTGTAGATGCCGAGATGCGGCGAGAGCGGCCGCCGCACGAGCCTGCCGTCGCTGGTCCGCCCGATCAGCAGCGTATCGCGCGTGTCGGTCATCCGGCGTGGGGTCCCCAGGGCGTTGCGGAGTGGTGCGGTTGCTTACGGCACCACTCCTTGAGGGTCAACGCGGAGCGCCCGCCCGGGCGGGCGCTCGTCGGGGCGACCCGGCGGCGACCGGTCCCACCCTCGCGGTCACTGTCCCGAAGTGCCCGGAAGCGGCTGGATCAGCAGCGTCGGCGGACAGGGATTCCGGTACCAGGCTCCGACCGCCTGCGCAACGCTCAGCGTCTGTCCGTTCGGGAAGGTGTCGGATTCGGTGGTGAACACCGTCGCCGTCATCTTCACGTGCTGTCCGTCATAGGCCGAATAGACCGCGTGCTGCGGATCCACGGTGGAGAGCGCCTGGTTCATCGTCGGCCCGAAATATCCGTTCAGGTATTCCTGCCCGACCGGCGTCCCGACCGCATTTCGCGACAGGCCGTCGAGGCTCGCCTGCTCCTCGTCGATCTCCGACTCCTGGATGAAGATCGGCGGCAGGAACCCGCCATGGGTGAGCACCTGCGGGGAATAGCAATTCTGCTGGTCCTGCAGCGTCGTCGCCTGCTCGGTGCAGAGCAGGTCCCCTCGCCCGCCCCAGAGCGCGCTTCCTGCCGCGATGACGGACTCGCCCGGCGTGGGCGAGGCCGGGCTGACGCCGCCCGGCGCGGTGGGGTCGAAGCCCTGGACGTCGATCGCATAGCCGCCATCGGCGGAGTTGAGCACGCGGATGCCCGCGGGAACGGCCCGGATCAGGTCGTTGGCGACGTTGAACACCCCGAGCCCGCCGGAGGAGCCGCCGCCGAACAGGACCTCCTGCCCGGCGGCGAGGCCGTGATAGGCGGCCAGGTCGGTGACGACCGCGAGCGCGATGGCGCGTCCCTGGAAATGCCAGCTCCGCACGTCGGTCGGCGGATAGGATTGGTTGCCGTCGGTCCCGCCGGTCCACTCGTCGCTCGAGCAGTAGCCGATGGCGACCGCATTGGCATCGTAGAAATCGGGATTCTGCGTGGGGTCGCTCGAGCCGATGCCGACGGTGAACGGCACGCCCTTCATCCGCCAGAACTGCGAGGATGTCTGGCTGGTATGGTAGCGCTTGCTGCACGAGGTCTGATCGACGCAACCGCCGCCCCCGTGCAGGTAGATCACCCACCGATTGGTGCCGAGGCCGAAGCCCGGCCGAAGCCCGTAGGCGCCTGGGGTGCCGTCATTGCAGAGCGCGTGCGGATAGAGGGCCGGATTGAGGAAGTAGGTCTGCTCCTGCTGCGGGACATAGTTGGGCGAGTGCTTGATCGTGGTCGGCGCGACATTGCAGGCGGTCTGCGACCAGGCCGTCGTGGAGACGAACGCCAGGGCGCCGGCGAGGCAGATCATCCTGCCGATCAAACCCCGTCCTCGCGAGGGGTAATTCGTATCGTTATAGATACGATCGCGGCCATCCGTCATCACCATGGCATCGGTGCTCACTTTTTGAGGAACCTTTTCGAAAGTCGGATGATGGTCGTCATCGAAGACTGCACGAGACGATAGCAGGGATGCGTCAGGTAGGGGACGTGTCTCCCGCGGCGATCCGGATCACTTTTGCTTTTGCTCTTGGTTCAATCTCAATGTTTGGGCAACGCTCCGTGCCGAGGGAACCAGCCCTCGTGCCGCCATGCGACGGCGGCCAATCGGTCACGCGCAAGCAGAGGGAGCGCCCAGCCCCCGATCGGTCGCGACGCCTCAACCCCGCAGCAAAGCCCCGCTTACCGAAAGGGCGATGCCGGTGGCGCGATGGAAGATCGAGAGGGCGGTGGAGACCTGCGGCTGGTAGATGCCGAGATGCGGCAAGATCGGCCGGCGGACAAGCCTGCCGTCGCTGGCCCGCCCGATCAGCAGCGTATCACGCGAGTCGGTCACTCGCGTGGGGTCCTTGAGGCGCGTTACAGAATGCGTGGTTTCCTACGCCGGGAGGGGCTGCGGCCAACGCGAGCCGGCCGGCGGCGCTGGCCCTCTGGTTTTCCCTCATCCCCCGCGCAGCATGGCAAATTCCTACCGGCGCGCAGGACGTAAGCCCTGCGCGCCGACGTCGATCTCGCGTCAGAAACGCCGATCCGTGCAACAAGCCGGCGCAACCTCCCCGCGAGTCAGCTCCCCATGAGCTGGCTCGCCTGGGTCGCCGCCGCGCTCGCCGCCTCCCTGGGTGTGGCCCGCCCAGCCAGCACCTGCTGGATCATGCCGGGAATGATCAGGTTCCAGATCTGCGCGCCCTGCGTCACCAGCGGCACGTTCACGCCGTACGGCAACATCTTGAACACGAGGTCCTTGAATGGTTGATCCTTGCTCAGCGCCTGCATCTCTGTCGAATCGCGCGCGTCCCTGGTGGACGCTTCCGATCCCGTGCCGACACCCAGCCGCGCATTCCAGTAAGGCGAGAGATAGGCCCGCATGAGCGCGAGCGCGGCCGGCTTGTTGTCGGTGGTGGCGCGGATGTGCATGTTCGACCCGCCCAGCACCGCGGCCCGTCGCACCGGGCCGGCCGGCAGCATCGCGCCGCCCAGCTCGAAATCGGGCTTGAGCGTCTTTATCTGCAATGCGAACGGCGGATGATCCATGCACATCGCGCATTTGCCGCTGAGGAACAACGGTTGCACCATGCGTGAGTTGTCGCTCGGTGCCGAAGGCTGCACGCTTTTGTCGACGCTGAACATCCGCCGGTACAACGCAAGCGCCTCGACAACACCTTCGTCGCCGAGTCCCGATCTTGCGCCACGTTGGCTGCGGGCTCAGTTCGTCGAGGATCTGCCCGCCATAGGCCCAGGCCACCGGCATGAAGCGGAACGGCGTGTCGCCGTAGTTCTGCTGCGCACACAGGCCGAAGCCGTACGCGCCGGTCTTGTCGTGGATCGTCTTGGAATAATCGGCGAGATCGGCCCATGTCGCAGGCGGCTTGTCGGGATCGAGCCCGGCCTCAGCGAACAGGGATTTGTTGTAGAGCAGAAGCAGTGTCTCGTTGTTCGTGGGAACCCCGTAGAGAGGCCCTTCCGACGCCCCATGCTTGCGCAGGCTCAAGAGCGTCTGGGGAAAGAACTGGCTGAAGGGGAAACCGAGTTCTTCCTCGGTGATTTCGGCACACTGATCGTTGCCAACGAATTGCGGCGACCATGCAACCGCGATCCGCGCGACATCCGGTTTGTTGCCCGAACGCCATGCAACCGTGAGCTTCGGCAGAAGGTCGCCATAACCCAGGATTGTTGGGGAGAACTGCAAATTCTTGTACTGGGAAGGAAAGTATTTCTCATAGAAGTCGGCCTGTGCTTCTTCGCCCAGGACCGAGGGCGCATCCGAAAAGTCCCATGCCGCAAGCGAGCCGGAGATGTTCTGCGCAGCCGCGCCCGCCGCCAACGCCGGCCCTGACGAGGCACCAAGCGCCAACCCGGCCGCGCCTGCCGCTACTGCCTCGAACGCTTCCCGCCGCGTAAATCCCCTTGCCGACATTCTCGAGTTTCCTTCCCAATGAGCAAAAGGGCCCCGCGCCACCTGATCCGGGCCAGCGACACACGACGCGCCACGGTAGGACTCAATGGCGGCTTCGGCCAGGGCCAGAGCACAACCCGCGCGACCTCGGGTCCGACCCTGAACTTTGGCAACGGCGTGGGCGTCTGTTCATCCGCGCATCAAAATCCGGCCATCCCAGTCGACCCTGGCGTGCCGCTTCCAACCGCCGAGTGCGTCATGGCCGCACGCGCCACCTGCTAAGAGTGCCTTTCAAAACCCGCTGCGCTGAGTTGGCTGGCGGTGATTTTCGAGCACCGGAGCGGAGCGGCCACAGGGCCCGTGAGCACCGAAGCGCAGAAGATCGCCGTTAGACGGCCGGCGCAGATAGGGTTTTGAAAGGGGATATTATACTTGCCAAACCCTACCGCAAGCGGTAGGGTAGCGCCATAGTCGGAGCCGGGCGATGGCAAGCGTTCTCAACCAAGCATTCTTTCAGGACGAAGAAGCAGCCTACGCGAAGCTGGAAAGCCTCGTATGGCCGAATGGCGCCGTCTGCCCGCACTGCGGTTCCCTGGACCGCATGAAGAAGATGGGGGGCAAGGCAACCCGTCCCGGCCTCTACAAGTGTTATGCCTGCCGCAAGCAGAGCCGCGTGACGATCGGCACGGTTTTCGAGTCTAGCCATGTTCCGCTGCATGTTTGGCTGCAAGCGGCTTATCTGATGTGCTCAAGCAAGAAGGGCATCAGCAGCAACCAGCTAGCCCGCACGCTTGGCGTGACCGTGAAAACCGGCTGGTTCATGTCTCACCGGCTTCGCGAAGCCATGACTGGCGGCACACTGCCTCCGCTGGGCGGAGCGGGCAAGACGGTTGAGATAGACGAGACGTTCATCGGCACGAAGTTCAAGAAGCCGAAGGGTGCCCGTGGCACCGCTCACAAGCACGCCGTCCTGACTCTGGTAGAGCGCGGCGGCTCCGCCCGTTCCTTCCACGTCGATGGCGTCAAGGCTGCCGATCTGCTGCCGGTGATCCGCTCCAATCTCGCGAAGGGCACGGCCGTGATGACGGATGAGGCGCCGCAATACAACAGCCTCGCCCGTGACTACCCGGAGCACGGGATCGTCCGCCATAGCGCGGGCGAATATGTCCGTGGCGAAATGCACACGAACACGGTCGAAGGCTTCTACAGCGTGTTCAAACGCGGCATGAAGGGTGTGTATCAGCATTGCGCCGAGAAGCACCTGCACCGCTACGTGGCGGAGTTCGATTTCCGCTACAACAACCGGGTTCGGCTCGGAGTGGATGACGCGGAACGGACGGGCAATGCCTTGCGTGGTATCGTTGGTAAGCGGCTCACATACCGGCAGCCAGCTAACTAGACGTTAGCGTGCCCTCTCTGTCTGATCTGAGCCGTCTTATTGTCCTGCCGCAAATTCAGCAATATGTAAATGCAAAATGCTCGACGATGCTTAGGATCGACGGCCTTGTACTGGCGAATAGCCTCCGCGGCTATCTCAATATCATTGATGACTTCTGACTTTGTCAGTCGGTCTTCGGGATCATAGTCGGCATTATGCCGCTTGTCCTGCATAGCCACAAAGCATGCGGCAAAACTCTGAATCTCAACCGGGAACTTCCTCATCATATCAGATTGTGCACACTTGGCTCTCGCCGGACCATGGTTGACGGCCCGATAAACCTGCTTCCAAGCTTCATCGCTGCGTAGCGCCCCTGCTGTGCCGACTAGAAGGTCGGCACAGTCCCGGGCAAGGCAATGGAACAAGCCATAGTAGATCGAGCTGCATGCCCTCCTACAGGAAGCAGAGGACGGCTTGCGTGTGCCCCCAACGAGCGCTCGCGCAACACGCAACAGGTCAAGCGGCTTCAACTCTCAGCTTGTCCGCATCTGCCTTCGATATGAAGCTCACGACTGGGAACGGCCGACCGCTTCCCACGCATGAGTTTATCCGACGGACAAAGCTCAACAGTTGCCGGCCGCTCGGCTTCGCCTTGTCGTTACTAAGCACCACGATCACTCGGAGGATAGGCTCATCTTCGGAGCCAATTCCCTCTGCGATGTAGACACTAGAAATGGCACTCTCGAAGTTCTGGGAGAGCAAATTGAGAATCTCCAGTTCAAGGTCGGCATATGCAGCGGAGCGCGCAAGACGTTCACGCCTAGCCTGCCGCCCTCCTGCCCCCTTGGCCATACCCTCCCCCGTCGCGCCTCATGTAGGAAAAGCGTAGAATCCTTGTGCGAGTCGTCCGTATAACATGATCGTGAGTCTGCAAATCCACTTGCACGCGGCGGAGTCTTGGTCCGGTACCACCGAGTCGCTTCCAGCAGACTGCGAATTGACCTTGCTGGTCGGAGCCGATCCGCCCCATTCCGTTCCTAGGAGGCTCACATGAAGTTGGACAAGAAGGGCGTCGCAGAGGGGACGCAACATGCTCGCTTCGTTGAAACGGCACGCGCCCTCGGTTGTGACGGGGACGATGCCGCATTTGACGAGAAGCTGAAGTGGATCGCGAAGCAGAAACCCTCGGCAATGGGAAAAAGGCGACCGGTTAAGGGCACGCACCGTTGAACCATGTCCGTCATCTATGCTAACATGCCCGTTAGCATAGGAGTCACCATGAACATCGTGATGGATGAGGACGTGCAGAAAGTCTGCGAATTCATGCAGACCAGCATGCCAGCCACCAAGTTAGTGGGCGTTGCCAAATCAGTAGCGGGCTTAGCCCCGGTTCTCTGGGGAACCTACGAGACGCAGGCCGTCGATGCGCTGCGGCTGCAAACGGCTACTTGGGCCGATGGTCAGCCCAAACAATCAGCCTCCACCTGATCGGGCCTTGTGCCGGCGTATGTTGATGGTGGTTCTGAGGCGGCAACGTATGGTGCTGTGTCGAGACATCTTCACGTCCGCAACCTCCGCAGCGGTAGATGCCTGACATGGGAGCTATCGCTCCCGGATGATAATACCGGTCAAAGGTGTCTGGCTCGGCCGTTTGGCTAATGTCGCTCGGGTGCTTGTAAATTGCCATGTGACTCCTCCTTTGAGGGGGAACCTACCCCTGGTATGTGGGTTTGGCAACTACCATATCCCCTTTTGAAAGGCACTCTAAGCCCAGTCAGGCTGACCCCCGGCGAATACCACCGCTGATCGCTGCCTCAAGCCGCCACCCGCTTCGACAACAGTCCCTGCGCCACCAAGGACTCCGCGATCTGCACCGCGTTCAGCGCGGCGCCCTTGCGCAGATTGTCGGCGACGCACCAGAAGGCGAGCCCGTGCGGCACCGTCGGGTCCTTCCGGATACGGCTCACGATAGACCGGGTCCTCGCCGGCGCTCTCCGCCGGGGTGATGTAGCCGCCATCCTCGCGCGTATCGACCACCGCGACCCCTGGCGCGTCGCGCAGCACCGCGCGCGCCTCGGAGGCCGTCACCGGGCGCTCGAACTCGACATGCACCGCCTCGCCATGGCCGATGAACACCGGCACGCGCACGCAGGTCGCGATCACCTGGATGTCGGGATCGAGGATCTTCCGCGTCTCGACCGCCATCTTCCACTCCTCCTTGGTCGAGCCGTCGTCCATGAAGCGGTCGATCTGCGGGATGCAGTTGAAGGCGATCTCCTTGGTGAACTGCTGCGGCTGCACCGGGTCGTTCACGAAGGCCGCCTTGGTGTGGGCGAACAGCTCGTCCATCCCCTCCTTCCCGGCCCCCGAGGTCGACTGGTAGGTCGCAACGACCACCCGCTTCACCCGGAAGCGGTCGTGCAGCGGCTTCAGCGCCACCACCATCTGGATCGTGCTGCAATTCGGGTTGGCGATGATGCGGCGGCGCGCGAATTTCTTGAGCGCCTCGGGGTTCACCTCCGGCACCACCAGCGGCACGTCGGGCTCCATGCGGAACTGGCTGGTGTTGTCGATCACCACGCAGCCGGACGCCGCGGCGCGCGGGGCGTGCTCGGCGGAGACCGACGCGCCGGGGCTGAACAGGCCGATATCCCAGCCGCGGAAGTCGAATTTCTCCAGGTTCTGCACCTTGAGCACGCGCTTGTCGCCGAACGAGACCTCCTGCCCGGCCGAGCGGCCCGAGGCGACGGCGGCGATCTCGCTCACCGGGAAGTTGCGCTCGGCGACGGTCTTGAGCATCTCGCGCCCGACCGCGCCCGTCGCCCCGACCACCGCCACCCTATAGGCCATCTCGCGTCCCCGCCCTGCGCTGCAACCGGCGGAGAGCTAGCGAGTTGGCCCCGCTGCCGCAAGGATCATCGAAGAAAGGCGGACATGTAGGAGATGGTGTTCACCCAGCCGATCGCCGCCGCGACCGTGTCGGTGGTGAAGGCGACCGTCACCGGCGAGACCCGCGTCGCCGCCGGGATGGTGCCGGCGAGGTCGGCCAGCGCCGGGGTGTTGAGGTCGATCTCCAGCCGGTAGGGCGGCTCGATCCGCAGCGGCGCCACCTCGCCGGCCTTCCGCACCGCCCGCTCGGCCGCCCCGCGGATCGCCGCGCGGGACCGCTCCGGCGAGAGCGCGCGGGCCGCGCGCTGGCCGAGCGCCCGCTTCACCACCGCGACCTCGGCGCCGCGGAACAGCGGCCCGCACTCGGCCGCCAGCACGTCGTCCCCCGAGAGCATGATGACCGGCACGCCGAGGCTGCCGGCATAGGCGCCGTAGAGCGTGGCCTCGGCGCAGTCGAGCCCGTTCAGCCGGATCGCCCGGAAGGCGAAGCCGTTGGTGGTATGGGAGAGCACGCCGAACCGGCCGGCGCCGGCATGGTAGCCCACGCACATCGCGCCGGCGAAATCGGCCTCGAGCCCCGCGAACATGTTGACCGGCTTCGGCTTGCCGGTGATCAGCTCGGCGCGCGGATCGAGTTGCTCGGGCAGCAGGTTGATCATCGGCCCATGCGAATCGTTGACCAGCACCTCGGTGGCGCCGCCCCGGAAGGCGCCGTCGATCGCAGCGTTCGCCTCCTCCGTCATCAACCGCCGGGCGCGCTCGTATTCCGGGTTGCCGGGCTCGCCGTGCAGGCGCGAAACGACGCCGGCCACGCCCTCGATGTCCATCGAGATGTAGATCTTCATAGGAACTCCCTGAGCGCGCGGCGGTGATGGCCGTCGCGTCCGGTCATCGGTTCGGCGGCGGCGAGCGCGTCGAGCACCGCTTCCTGCGTCGCATCCGCCATGGCGCGGAACACCAGGTCGATCCGCTCCTCGGCGAGCACGCGCTGATCGAGCAGGTCGCGCGCCGGCGCGTGCGGCACCCGGTTGGCGGTGGTGAAGGCGAGCGCGATGTCGCCCGAGCCGTTGCCCCAGAACGAGCCCACGCGGGCGACCCCCACCCCGGCCCGCCGCGCCACCCGGCGGAGCTGGCGGTAGCCGAGCGGCAGGTCGGTCGCCATGACGACGATGACCGACCCGGCATCGGGCAGCGGCGGCGCCGCGGGATCGATCCGCCGCCCGTCCGGCAGGACGAGATCGCCCGTGCGACCGAAATTCGCCAGCACCAGGACGCCGAGGCAGAACTCCCGCCCCGCCACCGCCAGGCTCCGCGACGCGCTGCCGATCCCGCCCTTGAGCCCGAAGCAGGACATGCCTGTGCCCGGCCCCGACCGCGCCCACTGCGAAATCCGCCCGGGCCGCATCGAGCGCAGCCTCGCGCATCGGCCTCGGTGACCGCCATCGCCTGGATGTCGTTCAGATACCCGTCATTGCATTCGAGCACGACCGGATTGACCGTCCCCGTCCCTCGCCCGATCTCGGGGTTCCGCCCGATGGCGCGGCGGATCAGCGCGTTCGCGCAGGCGCCGACGCCGAACGTGTTGGTGAGCAGCACCGGCGTCTCCAGCGTGCCGAGCTCCTCGACCTGCACCAACCCCACGCTCTTGCCGAACCCGTTCAGCACATCGGCCGCGGCGAGCAGCTTGTCGGCGAACGAGATTTTCGCCCGCCGGCACGATCGCGGTCACGCCGGTGCGGATGTCGTCGCTGATGATCGTCGCGTGCCCGACGGTGACGCCCGGCACGTCGGCGATCGTGTTGCGCGGGCCCGGCGGCAGCACGCCGCAGCCAAGCCCGAGATCCCGCGCCCGCATCAGCGCGGCCGCACCGGTGCCGGGGAACGACTACTTGCCGGTCCGCTGCAAGGCCGTGTCGCGCACCTCCGTGCAGGTTCCGCCACTTACCGCGTACGTGACCGTCTTCTCGAACAGCCAGTCATTGGTATCGACATAGGTGATCGACGCCCAGCTGAACGTGTTGGTGTGTTGCGAGGCCGCCCCGCCAATGTCGGTGTCGGTGCAGTTCTCCGTGCCCGACCACGACGACGCACCCGCGGCGGGCGTGGTCGGCAACCTGCAGATATCGGTGTACATCGTCGTGGTGCCCTCGATCGCGCCCGTGGACTTCGCGCCCGTCTTGTCCGGGCCCGGATAGTCGAAATACCCGCCGAGCGTGTCACCCACTGTGTGGCAGTCGGTGAGCCCGGCCGGGTTGCTGCTCACGGACTTCACATACTGATACTGGTTGTAGATTCCGGTGACCGGCTGCGCCGCAAGCGCCGCGACCGGCACGCCCAGCGCGAGGGCCAGCGCGGCCGTCACGCCAATCCGACAATCCATGGTTTCCTCCCCTGAGACGGCTTGCGCGCCCGACCTTGTCGTTGCGCTTTCATACTCTTCCGGGGAACCCTGCTTCAACCACAATCCTGCTGGAGCGGGCCAGACCGTCACCGCAACTTCTGGTCGAGCGCGTCGCGCAGCCCATCGCCCAGCAGATTGAAGGCGAGGACCGTCACGAATATCGCGAGCCCCGGGAACACGGTGAGGTGGTCGGCGACGCCGAGATAGGACCGCCCGTCGGCGAGCATCGCGCCCCATTCCGGGCTCGGCGGCTGCGCGCCGAGGCCGATGAAGGAGAGCGCCGCCGCCACCAGGATCGCGGTGCCGACGCGGAGCGAGACATAGACGATCACCGCCGGCAGCGTGCCCGGCAGGATGTGGCGCAGCACGAGCAGGCGCCGCTTCACGCCGATGCTGCGCGCCGCCTGCACGTAGAGCGTCTGCTTGAGCGCGAGCGTGCTGCCGCGCACCAGCCGGGCGAAGACGGGGATGCTGAACACCGCGATCGCGTAGATCGCGTTGATCACGCCCGGGCCCAGCACCGCCACCACGCCGATCGCGAGCAGGATGCCGGGAAACGCCAGCAGCACGTCGCAGAACCGCATGATGACGCCGTCGACCCAGCCGCCGAAGAACCCGCTGACCAGGCCGAGCGCAACCCCCGCCGTGCCGCCGAGCGCCACCGAGACGAAGCCGACCGCGAGCGAAATGCGCCCGCCCCAGATGATGCGGCTGAAAATGTCGCGCCCGTAGGTGTCGGTGCCGCAGAGATGCGCCCAGGACGGCCCCGAGAGCACGTTGTTGTAGTCCGGCGCCGCGGGATCGTACGGCGCGACCAGCGGCGCGGCGATCGCCGCGAGCAGGATCAGCAGCAGGACGACGACCGGCACCGAGCGCCACTTTCCGCCGGCGAAACCGGCGCCAGAACTCGCCGGCCGGCGAGCGGATCGCGGTGGACGCGGCGACTGTGGCGCACTCATCGCAGCCTGATCTCCGGATTGACCACCGCGTAGAGCAAGTCGACCGCGAGATTGATCACCACGAATTCGAGCGAAAACAGCAGGATCTCCGCCTGGATCACCGGGTAGTCGCGGAAGCTCACGCTGTCCACCAGCAGGCGGCCAAGCCCGGGCCAGGAGAACACCGTCTCGATCACGATCGCGCCGCCGAGCAGCGAGCCGAATTCGAGCCCGGTCAGCGTGATCACCGGGATCAGCGCATTGCGCAGCGCGTGCCCCCAGATCACGCGCCGCTCCGGCACGCCCTTCGCGCGCGCGGTGCGGACGTAGTCCTCGTTCGCCACCTCGACGAAGGCGGAGCGGGTGAAGCGCGCCATCACCGCCGCGACGCCGACGCCGAGGGTGAAGGACGGCATGACGAAATACCGCCAGCCGCCATAGCCGCCGGTCGGCAGCCAGCCGAGCCGCACGCTGAACAGGTCGATCAGCAGCAGCCCGAGCCAGAAGGCGGGAAACGACAGGCCCGGAGACGGCGAGCGCCATCCCGGCCTGGTCCATGACGCGTCCGCGCTGCAACGCCGGAGGCGACGCCGATCGCGATGCCGAACGCGGTGGCCCAGAGCATCGCGAACACGCTGAGCCAGAAGCGTCGGCATGAAGCGCGTGCCGATCTCCACCGCGACCGGCTGGCCGGTCTTGATCGACTTGCCGAAATTGCCGGCCACCATGTCGCGGATGAAGCGCAGGTACTGCACCGGCAGCGGCCGGTCGAGGCCAAGCCGCTCGCGCACGGAATTCACGTCCGAGAGCGTCGCCTCCGGCCCCGCAACCAGCCGCGCCGGATCGCCCGGCAGCAGCCGCACGAAGCCGAAGGCGAACAGCGAGACGGCGAGCATCACCGGGATCATGCCGCCGACCCGCCGGAGCAGGTAGAGCAGCATCGATCAGAGCCCTTTTGGACATGCACTCTGGCGAGCCGGTCCGGCGGCAATTTGCGGGCACCGGAGCACGGGTTCCCATCGCGCGAGCGCGATGGGGTCCCGCGGAGCGGGCAGGTAGGCCCGTGAGCACCGGAGCAGAGAAAATCGCTGTCGGATGACCGCCAGAGTGAGCATTTCCGGATGGGCTCTCAGGTGAACTCGGCGGCTCCGAGCTTGTAGCCGCCATCCGGCAGGCGGTAAGCGCCCTTCAGGTTCTTCGCCTTCGCATCCAGGATGTGATCGACGGTGAGCCACACCGCCGGGCAATCCTCCCACACCCGCTTCTGCGCGTCCGCATAGGCCTTGGCGCGCACGGCGGGATCGGCGGTGAGCAGCGCGTTCTTTACGTCCTGATCGACCTCGGGGTTCTTGTAGTAGGAGACGTTGAACAGCGCCGGCGGGAAGCCCATGCTCGAGAACAGCGGCCGGAACTGCCAGTCCGCGTCACCGGTCGAGGCGGACCAGCCGGCATAATTCATCTGCACCGTCGCCTGCTCCGGCGACGGCGCGGAATAGACGCGCGCATTGAGCACGCCGGCCTCCAGCGGCGTCACCTTCACCTTGACGCCAACCTGTGCGAATTGCTGCTGCAGGAACTGCATGCCGCGCGTCGCGAGCGTATCGACCGCGCCCCAGAGCTCGGTCTCGAACCCGTCCGGATGGCCCGCCGCCGGCGAGCAGCTGCTTCGCCTTGGCGAGGTCGAACGGCCACGGCGCCGGCGACTGCTTCTCGTAGAAGGTGAGCTCCGGCGGCTCCGGGCTGTCCATCGGATCGGCGTAGCCGTTCCAGACGATCTTGATGAATGCCTGCTTGTCCACCGCATGGTTCAGCGCCTGGCGCACCCGCACGTCGTCGAACGGCTTCTTCATCGTGTTGAGCGCGACGTAGCGCGTGATGATCGAGGGATGGTTGATGATGTCGAGCTTCGGGTTGTTCTCGACCACCTTCACCAGCGGGGTGGGCAGCGGGTTGATGTACTGCGCCTCGCCGGTCTGCAGCATGGCGAGGCGCGCGCCGTCCTCCGGCACGCTCCGGATCGTCACGCTGTTCACCTTCGGCCAGCCCTCCTGCCAGTAATTCGGGAAGCGCTGCGCCTTCAGCGTATCGGGCGTCCAGCTCACGAAGGTGAACGGCCCGGTGCCGACCGGATTGCGGCTCGCATCGCGGCCCTTGGCGATCGAGGCCGGGGCTGGCATCGCCAGCCCCGGATGGGCGATCGTGTTCATGAAGGCGCCGAACGGCGTCTTCAGCACCACTTTCGCGGTGTGCGGATCGACCGCCTCGACGTGGTCGAGCATCGCCAGCAGGCTCTGCCGCTTCAGATGGTTCGACGGATCGGCGATGCGCTCGAGGTTGATCTTCACCGCATCGGCATCGAAATCGCTGCCGTCGTGGAATTTCACGCCCTGGCGCAGCTTGAAAGTGAACTCGGTCGCCTGCTCGTTCGCGGTCGCGCTCTCGGCGAGCAGCGGCACGACCTTCATGTTCTCGTCGAAGCCGAACAGCCCCTGCAGGAACAGCCGGCACACGCCCTGATCGAGCGTGTTGTTGGCATCGCCCGGATCGAGCGTCACGACGTTCGCCGGCACCGCGACCACGAGGTCGCCGCCCGGGCCCGCCGCCGCGGCGCGGCCGATGATGGCGGGGGCGGCAAGCGCGCCGGCGGCGCCTCCGAGCAGGGTTCGGCGTCCGATCGCGACCATGGACGGTCCCTCTCCTTCAGTAAAGGCCCGCCCACGCGGTGGCGGGCGACGAAATGATCCGGCCCGACCTGGACCAGCGGTGCCACGGTGGGCGGGTCGTCGGGCCGGCGCAAGGGCGACGGCACCTCGCTCTCGTCGAGCGCGCGGTCATGGCCGCGGCGCCGCGGATCGGGCACCGGCACGGCGGCGAGCAGGCGGCGCGTGTAGGCGTGCTGCGGGTCCTCGATCACCGCCTGGCGCGGCCCGATCTCGACGATCTGGCCGAGATACATCACCGCCACGCGGTGCGCGATGCGCTCCACCACCGCCATGTCGTGCGAGATGAAGAGATAGGCGAGACCGTTGCTGGCTCTGCAGCGCCATCAGCAGATTGACCACCTGGGCGCGGATCGACACGTCGAGCGCCGCCACCGCCTCGTCGGCGATGATCAGCCTGGGCTCGCTCGCGAGCGCGCGGGCGATCGCGACGCGCTGACGCTGGCCGCCCGAAAGCTCGTGCGGATAGCGGCGGCCGAATTCCGCCGGCAGCCCGACCTGCTCCAGCAGCGCCGCGACCCGGCGCTCGATCGCGCTGCCGTGCGGCGAGCCGATGCGTGCGGATCGGTTCGGCGACGGTGAAGCCGACCGTGAGCCGCGGATCGAGCGAGGCGAACGGGTCCTGGAACACGTATTGCACGCCGCGCCGCGAGCTTCTGCTCGGCGGTGCGGTCGAGCACCGTCACATCCTCGCCGGCGAGCAGGATGCGCCCGCTCTCCGGCTGCTCCAGTCGGATGATGCTGCGCCCCGTGGTCGACTTGCCGCAGCCGGATTCGCCGACCAGGCCGAGCGTCTCGCCGGCGCGGATCGCGAGGCTCACCTGCTCGACGGCATGGATGCGCCCGGCGCGTCGCCCGAACAGGCCGCGGCGGACATCGAAGCGCGTGGTCAGCGTCCTCGACCTCCAGCACCTTCTCGGCGCGCACGGTGTCCTGCGGCGGCGGATGCGCGCCCGGGCGCTCCGGGAACGGCACCGGCAGCGCGCTCGTCGCGCAGACTGCCGAGCACCGGCACGGCGGACGAGCAGCGCCCGCGTGTAGGGGTGCTGCGGATGTGGCGAACAGGCCGAAGACGTCGCCCTCCTCCATCTTCTCGCCGTGTCGCATCACCACCACGCGATCGGCGATCTCCGCCACCACGCCCATGTCATGGGTGATGAACAGCAGCGCCATGTCGAGCTCGCGCTGCAGCTCGTGGATGAGCCGCAGCACCTGCGCCTGCACCGTCACGTCGAGCGCCGTCGTCGGCTCGTCGGCGATCAGCAGGCGCGGGCGGCAGGAGAGCGCCATCGCGATCATCACCCGCTGCCGCATGCCGCCCGAGAGCTGGAACGGGTAGCGGTCGAGCTGACGCGCGGCCTCCGGGATGCGCACGCGCTCCAGCATGCGCCTGGCCTCCTCGCGCGCCGCCGCATGGCCGAGCCCCTGATGCAGCGTCACCGCCTCGGCGATCTGCGCGCCGACGCGGATCACCGGGTTGAGCGAGGTCATCGGCTCCTGGAAGATCATCGCGATCTCCGGGCCGCGCAGCCGCCGCATCGCCTCCTGCGTCTCGCCGCGCGAGGTCGCGCAGTCTCCCCGCGCGATCGCGGAACCGGATCGCGCCGGCGACGATCCGCCCGCCCGAGCGGTCGATCAGCCGCGTCACCGCGAGCGAGGTGACCGACTTGCCGGAACCGGATTCGCCCACCAGCGCCACCGTCTCCCCCTGGGCCAAGGCGAGCGAAAGGTCGCGCACCGCCACCACCGGCCCCTGGTCGGTGGCGAAGGCGACGCTCAATCCCTCGATGTCGAGCAGCTTCTGGGGCGCGGTTGATTGCACCTGCCGATTAAACGTCACCCGGCCGCGTGCCGACAACCCGCCGATTTGCTGGCCCAGCCCGGCCCCGCTAAGCTGATCTCCGGGGAAACCGACCGGGGCGCGATCAATGTCCGGCTTCGCCAGCACCAAGGACCTCGCGGACAAGACGGTCTCGTTCGACGAGCTCGCTCCCGGGCTCTACGGCTACACCGCCGAGGGCGATCCGAATTCCGGCGTGGTCATCGGCGATGCCTCGGTGCTCGTCGTCGACGCGCAGGCCACGCCGGAGATGGCGCAGGACGTGATCGCGGCGCATCCGCGAGGTCACCGACAAGCCGATCCGGCATGTCGTGCTGTCGCATTACCACGCGGTGCGCGTGCTCGGCGCCGCGGCCTATGCCGGCGCGGAGATCATCGCCTCCGAGGTCACCCGCGAGCTGATCGTCGAGCGCGGGCAGCAGGACATGGACAGCGAGATCGGCCGCTTCCCGCGCCTGTTCCGCGGCCGCGCCTCGATCCCCGGCCTGACCTGGCCGACGCTCACCTTCCACCGCCGGATGACGCTGTGGCTCGGCACGCGCGAGGTGCAGATCATCCATATCGGCCGCTCGCACACCGCGGGCGACACGGTGGTCTGGCTGCCGAAGGAGCGGGTGCTGTTCGCCGGCGACACGGTCGAGTACGGCGCCACGCCCTATTGCGGCGACGCGCATTTCACCGACTGGCCGGCGACGCTCGACGCGGTGCGCGCGCTCGGCGCCGAGGCGCTGGTGCCCGGCCGCGGCGCGAGCCTCAAGAGCCGCGCCGGAGGTCGCCGAGGGCATCGCCGGCACCGCCTCGTTCACCGCCGACCTGTTCGCGCCGGCGAAGCGATCGGTCGCGGACAACCTCACCCTGAAGCAGACCTACGACGCGGCAATGGCGGCGCTGCGGCCCGAAATACGGCCACTGGGTGATCTTCGAGCACTGCATGCCGTTCAACGTCTCGCGCGCCTATGACGAGGCGAAGGGGCTCGACCGCCCGCGCATCTGGACCGCCGAACGCGACCTGGAGATGTGGCGGGCGCTGGAACAGGGCGCCGCGTGATGCCATGCCGCACGTCTCGCCCCGCTATCCCTACCGCCGGCCCGCCGATCTCGACCTGCGCGGATGCGCACCATCCGGTCGTGGTGGTGGGCGGCGGGCTGGTCGGACTGACGATCGCCCTCGATCTCGCGCGGCGCGGCGTGCCGCGTCGTGCTGCTCGACGAGGACGACACCGCCTCCACCGGCTCGCGCGCGATCTGCTTCGCCAAGCGCACGCTGGAGATCTTCGGCCGGCTCGGCCTCGGCGAGAGGCTGCTCGCCAAGGGCATCACCTGGCATCTCGGCAAGGTGTTCTTCCAGGACCGCAAGATCTACGAGTTCGACCTGCTGCCGGAGACCGGCCACCACTACCCGGCCTTCGTCAACCTGCAGCAATATTACGCGGAGGAATGGCTGGTCGAAGCCTGCGCCGGCGTCCGGCCTGGTCGATCTGCGCTGGCGCAACCGCGTGATCGCCGTCGAGAACCGCCCGGACGGCGTCCGCGTCGGCGTGGAGACGCCGGACGGGCCGTACCACCTCTGCGCCGAGTGGCTGCTCGCCTGCGACGGCGCGCACTCGACGGTGCGCCGCTCGCTCGGGCTCGACTTCGTCGGCCGCGTGTTCCACGACCGCTTCCTCATCGCCGACGTGGTGATGCAGGCGGAGTTCCCGACCGAGCGCTGGTTCTGGTTCGATCCGCCCTTCCATCCCGGCCAGTCCGTGCTGCTGCACAAGCAGCCCGACAATGTCTGGCGCATCGACTTCCAGCTCGGCCGCGACGCCGATCCGGAGCAGGAGAAGGCAGCCCGAGCGCGTCATCCCGCGGGTGCAGGCGATGCTCGGGCGCGGAGGCGAAATTCGCGCTCGAATGGGTCAGCGTCTACACGCTTCCGCTGCCGGCGCATGGAGCGGTTCGTGCATGGCCGGACGATCTTCCTGGGCGACGCCGCGCACCAGGTGAGCCCGTTCGGCGCGCGCGGCGGCAATGGCGGCGTGCAGGACGCCGACAATCTCGGCTGGAAGCTCGCCGCCGTGCTGCGCGGCGAGGCCGACGCGGCGCTGATCGCCAGCTACGACGCCGAGCGCATTCCCGGCGACCGACGAGAACATCCTGCACTCGACCCGCAGCACCGATTTCATCACGCCGAAAACCGACGCCGCGCGCGCCTATCGCGACGCCGTGCTGCTGCTCGCCGAGCGCTTCGCCTTCGCGCGCCCGCTGGTCAATTCCGGCCGCCTCTCCCGCCCCGCCGTGCTCGCGGCCTCGCCGCTGAACACGCCGGATGACAGCCGTCGGCGACGGGGTGCCGCCCGGCGCCGCGGCGCTGGACGCGCCGGTGACGCGGGACGGCGCGCCCGGGCTGGCTGCTCGAGCATATCGGCGGCGACGCGTTCACCCTGCTCGGCTTCGGCGATCCCTGGCACTTTCGGCGCCGGTGCGCGACGCCCGCCTGGTCGCTGATCGGCGACGGGCCGGGCGACGCTCGGCGATCCGGACGGGCTGGCCGCGGCGCGCTACGGCGCGCGGGCCGGGCACCTGCATCCTGTTCCGCCCCGACCAGCATGTCGCCGCCCGCTTCGCGCGCTTCGATCCGCTCCGCATCGAGGCCGCGCTCGACCGCGCGCTCGCGCGCACGCCCGCGCGGCACGATGGCGACCGTCTGATGCCGCTCGACACCACGCCGCGACTGACCGATCCCGACGCGCTCTACGCCGCCCTGGTCGCCGCGCATGCGGATCTCCCGCCCGAAGCGTCGCGCCGGCTCGACGCGCAGCTCGTGCTGCTGCTCGCCAACCACATCGGCGACGCTCGATGTCGTGCTCGAGGCGATCCGCATCGCGCGCGACGCCGCCCTCGGCCCACGACAGGAGGAGAACCGCAATGAACCTCGCCCTCCGTCCGTCGGAAGCCGGCCACCGGCCCGCTCGCCTACCAGACCGGCTTCGGCAACGAGTTCGCCACCGAGGCGATCGCCGGCGCGCTGCCCGATCGGCCAGAACTCGCCGCAGCGGCCGCCGCTCGGGCTCTACGCCGAGCAGTTCTCCGGCACCGCCTTCACCGCGCCGCGCAAGGAGAGCGCGCCGCAGCTGGCTCTACCGCATCCGCCCCTCGGCGGGCACACGGCGTTCCGCCGCATCGACAACGGCCTGCTCTGCGGCCCGCTCGCCGACGCCGACATCCGAACCGGCTGCGCTGGGACCCGCTGCCGTTGCCGGACGCGCCGACCGATTTCGTCGCCGGCCTGGTCACGATCGGCGCCAATGGCGAGCCGGACGCGCCGTCGCGGCGTCACGCGTGCATGTCTATCGCGCCAACCGCTCGATGCAGCGCGTGTTCTTCAATGCCGACGGCGAGCTGCTGATCGTGCCGCAGCTCGGGCGGCTGCGCATCGCCACCGAATGCGGCCGGCTCGACGTCGCGCCGCGCGAGATCGCGGTGCTGCCGCGCGGCATGAAGTTCCGCGTCGAGCTGCTGGACGACGCGGCGCGCGGCTATGTCGCGCGAGAACCACGGCGCGCCGCTGCGGCTGCCCGATCTCGGGCCGATCGGCGCCAACGGCCTTGCCAATCCGCGCGATTTCCAGGCGCCGGTCGCCTGGTTCGAGGACCGCGACGAGCCGACCGAGCTGGTGCAGAAATTCCAGGGCACGCTGTGGGCGACCGACGCTCGACCATTCGCCGCTCGACGTGGTCGCCTGGCACGGCAACAATACGCCGTACAAATACGACCTGCCTGCGCTTCAACACGATCAGCACGGTCAGCTTCGATCACCCCGATCCGTCGATCTTCACCGTGCTGACCTCGCCGACCGCGATGCCGGGCGTCGCCAACGTGGATTTCGTGATCTTCCCGCCGCGCTGGATGGTGGCCGAGCACACGTTCCGGCCGCCCTGGTTCCATCGCAACGTGATGAACGAGTTCATGGGCCTGGTGAACGGCGCCTATGACGCCAAGGCCGGCGGCTTCGCGCCGGGCGGCATGTCGCTGCATAGCTGCATGAGCGCGCACGGTCCCGATGCGGCGGCCACCGAGCGCGCGATGAGCGCCGAGCTCGCGCCGCACAAGATCGACAACACGCTGGCCTTCATGTTCGAGACCGGTCTGCGTGCTCCGGCCCACCGCGTTCGCGATGGCGCTGCACCGCAGCTGCAAGGCGGATTACGATGCCTGCTGGGACGGCATTCCGAAGACGCTTCGCGGCGGCCGGTCATGATCGACGCGACGCACGACCCCTCGCGCCGCAGCTGGGTCGCGCTCCGCCAACGGCCATGCCGATTTCCCGATCCAGAACCTGCCGTTCGGCGTGTTCAGCCCGGCGGGCGGCGGGCCGCGCGGCGGCGTCGCGATCGGCGACGATATTCTCGATCTCGCGGCGGCCTGCGCCGCCGGGCTGTTCTCCGGGCGCGCGCGCGACGCGGCGGAAGCGGCGTGCCGGCGCGACGCTGAACCCGCTGCTGGCGCTGGCGAGGCGGCGCCGCGCGGGCGTTGCGCGCGCGGCTCTCGGAGCTGCTCGAGCGAGACGCGCGACCGCGCCGCGCCGACGGATCGGCTGCTGCATCGCGCCGCGGACTGCACGCTGCACCTGCCGGTGCGCGATCGGCGACTACACCGATTTCTACGCCGGCATCCATCACGCGACCAATGTCGGGCGGCAGTTCCGGCCCGACAATCCGCTGCTGCCGAACTACAAATACGTGCCGATCGCCTATCACGGCCGCGCGTCCTCGGTGCGTCCCGTCCGGCACGGCGTTCCGTCGCCCGAACGGGCAGCGCAAGCGGCGGCCGAGGCGGTGCCGAGCTTCGGGCCGAGCCGCAACCTCGATTACGAGCTCGAGCTCGGCATCTGGGTCGGGCCGGGCAATGCGCTGGCGGAGCCGATCCCGATCGCGCAGGCCGCCGATCACATCGCCGGCTTCTGCCTGCTGAACGACTGGTCGGCGCGCGACATCCAGGCCTGGGAATACCAGCCGCTCGGCCCGTTCCTGGCCAAGAATTTCTGCACCACGATCTCGCCCTGGATCATCACGCCCGAAGCGCTCGCGCCGTTCCGCATCGCGCAGGCGGCGCGGCCCGAAGGCGATCCGGCGCCCCTGCCCTATCTGCTGGACGAGGCGGACCAGCGCGGCGGGCGCGCTCGATCTCGATCTGGAGGTGCGGCTGACGACGCCGGGGCTGCGCGAGAAGTCGCTGCCGCCGCATCGGCTCTCGCGCAGCAATGCGCGGCATCTCTACTGGACGGTCGCGCAGATGGTCGCGCACCACAGCGGCAACGGCTGCAACCTCGCCGCCGGCGATCTGTTCGGGTCGGGCACGATCTCGGCGCCGTCCCCGACGACGCTCGGCAGCCTGCTGGAGATCACCAATGGCGGCCGCGAGCCGATCACGCTCGCTTCCGGCGAGACCCGGCGGTTCCTCGAGGACGGCGACGAGATCACGCTGCTGGCGCGGGCCTCGCGCGAGGGCGCCGTCCCGATCGGCTTCGGAGCGTGTCGGGGAAGGGTACTGCCGGCGCGATGACGCTCACTCGCCGCGCCATTCCGGCGCGCGCTTCTGCAGGAAGGCATCGACGCCCTCCTGCGCGTCGCGCGCCAGCATGTTCCGCGTCATCACCTCGGAGGCATAGGCGTAGGCCGCCTCGAGATCCATCTCCGCCTGGCGGTAGAACGCCTCCTTGCCGATCGCGAGCGTGAGCGGGCTCTTCGCGGCGATGCGCGCCGGCGAGCGCGCGCACCGCTCGCGTCGAGCGCCGCCTCCGGCACCACGCGATTGACGAGGCCGAGCTCGCGGGCGCGCGCGCGCACCGATCAGCTCGCCGGTCAGCAGCATCTCCATCGCCGCCTTGCGCCCGACCGCGCGCGACAGCGCCACCATCGGCGTCGAGCAGAACAGGCCGATATTCACGCCGGGCGTCGCGAAGCGCGCCGTCTCCGCCGCGACGGCGAGATCGCAGGTCGCGACGAGCTGGCACCCGGCGGCCGTCGCCACTCCGTGCACGCGCGCGATCACCGGCTTCGGCAGGCGCGTGATCGCCAGCATCACGCGCGAGCATTGCGCGAACAGCGCCGCGAGCGCAGTCGCGGTCCGGGATTGGCGCGCACCTCGCGCAGATCGTGCCCGGCGCAGAAGGCCGGCCCGGCGCCGCCGATCACCACCACCTTCACCGACCGATCCGCGCGCGATCTCGGCAAGCTCGCGCTTCGAGCGCATCGAGCAGCGCGACCGAGAGCGCGTTGCGCGCCGCCGGGCGGTTCAGCGTCAGCCAGGCGACGCCGTCCTCGTCCCGCGCGCAGACAGGCACCCGTCATCCGCGGTTCCTCGGCCGACGCTCGCCCATCGGCGCAGTCCTCGCCTCCCGGGCCGGATCGAGCCATGCAGCGGTCGACATGTACGGCCGTCAGACCGGCTCGGTGTCCAGCGCGTAGCCGGCGGCGCGGACCGTGCGCACGATGTCGAGCTCGCCATCGCCGTTGATCGACTTGCGCAGGCGGCGGATATGCACGTCCACCGTGCGCGGCTCGACATGGATGTCGCGGCCCCACACCGCGTCGAGCAATTCCTCGCGCGTGAACACGCGGCGCGGGTGCTGCATGAAGAACTCGAGCAGGCGGAACTCCGTCGGGCCGAGATGGACCGGCCGCCCGTTGCGCTGCACGCGATGCGCCGCGAGGTCGAGCGTGATGTCGTGGAAGCGAGCGCGCCCTTCACCGGCACCGCATTGGAGCGGCGCAGCAGCGCGCGGATGCGGGCGAGCAGCGCGTCGATGCTGAACGGCTTGGTGATGTAGTCGTCGGCGCCGGTGTCGAGCCCGCGCACCGCGTCCTGGTCCTCGGTGCGCGCCGTCACCATGATGACCGGCAGGTCGCGCGTGTTCGGGCGGCGGCGGATCTGGCGGCACACCTCGATGCCCGACATCACCGGCAGCATCCAGTCGAGCAGCACGATATCGGGCTCGGTCTCGGCGATGCGCGTCAGCGCCTCCTGCCCGTCCGCCGCCTCCTCGACCCGGAATCCCTGCTTCTCGAGATTGTAGCGCAGCATCGTCGCCAGCGCCGCCTCGTCCTCGACGACGAGGACGAGCGGCTTCGCCAGGCTGGAATGTCGCCTCGGCCATCAGCGGCTACTCCCGCGGCCGCACGACGGCATAGGCCGAGCTGTCGCCCTTCGGCCGCCCCTCCGGCAGCACCTCGCCGGTCACCGCGTAATGCACGGTCTCGGCGATGTTGGTCGCGTGATCGCCGATGCGCTCGAGATTCTTGGCGATGAACAGCAGATGCGTGCAGGGCGTGATGTTGCGCGCATCCTCCATCATGTAGGTGACGAGCTCGCGGAAGATCGCGGTGTAGAGATCGTCGATCGCCTGGTCCGAGCGCCAGACCTGCACCGCCTTCTCCGCATCGCTCTCGCCGATCGCGTCGATCGTGAGCTTCAGGTTCTCCTGCACCAGCCGCGCCATCGTGCCGATGCCGGCCAGGCTGAACGGCAGGCTGAACTGCGCGAGCACCAGGCTGCGCTTGGCGACATTCGCGGCATAGTCGCCGATGCGCTCGAGATCGCCGGTCATCTTCAGCGCGGCGACGATCTGGCGGAGATCCATCGCCATCGGCTGGCGCAGCGCGAGCAGGCGGATGACGAACTGCTCGACCTCGCGCTCGAGCGCATCGACCTTCGGGTCCTGCTCCACCGCCTCGGTCGCGGCGGCGGGGTCGCATGTGCACCACGGCCTGCGCGGCGGCGGCGACCTGGCTCTCCACCATGCCGCCCATCTCGGTGATGAGGTCGCGCAGCCGGTTGAGCTCCTGCTCGAAGCTCTTCACGATATGCGTGGTTTCCGGCATCGCCTCGCTCCTCAGCCGAACCGGCCGGTGATGTATTCCTGCGTGCGGCGCTGCCGCGGCGCGGTGAAGATCTGCGCCGGCATTGCCGATCTCGACGAGCTCGCCGAGATAGAAGAACGCCACCTGGTCGGCGCAGCGCGCCGCCTGCTGCATGTTGTGCGTCACGATCGCGATGGTGAAATCCTGCTTCAGCTCGTCGATCAGCTCCTCGACCTTGAGCGTGCTGATCGGGTCGAGCGCGCTGGTCGGCTCGTCGAGCAGGATCACCTCCGGCCGCACCGCGATGGTGCGCGCGATGCAGAGGCGCTGCTGCTGCCCGCCGGAAAGCCCGCGTCGCCGGCGCGGCGAGCCGGTCCTTCACCTCGGTCCACAGCGCGGCGCGGGTGAGCGACCACTCGACCCGCTCGTCCATCTGCGACCTCGAGAGCTTCTCGTGCAGGCGCACGCCGAAGGCGATGTTGTCGTAGATCGACATCGGGAACGGCGTCGGCTTCTGGAACACCATGCCGATGCGGCTGCGCAGCGCGTTGAGGTCGATGTCGGGCGACGAGGATGTTGCTGCCCGTCCATCATCACCTCGCCCGGTCGCGCGCTGGCCGGGATAGAGGTCGTACATCCGGTTCAGCACGCGCAGCAGCGTCGATTTGCCGCAGCCCGAGGGCCCGATCATGCCCGTCACCTGC
Organism: uncultured Alphaproteobacteria bacterium; assembly: GCA_963822815.1. Classification (GTDB taxonomy): domain Bacteria; phylum Pseudomonadota; class Alphaproteobacteria; order Acetobacterales; family Acetobacteraceae; genus CAWGJC01. The sequence continues at coordinate 552,219 of CAWGJC010000005.1, read as the reverse complement.
TTCTCCGGCAGATCGAGGTTGATCCCCTTCAGCGCATGGTTGCTGCCGTAGTAGAAATCGAGGCCGCGCACCGAGATGCGCGGCGGGTTGAGCGCGGCTGCCGGCTTCGCGCCGCGGTCGCGGCGGCCTGATCGCCTGCTCCGCGATGTTGCCGCCGCGGTGGTGCAGTGCTGCTCATGAGCCGGTTCCGTCCAGGATCGGCGGCGGCGCAGCGCGAGCCGCGCCAGGATGTTGAGCGCCAGCACGCCGAGCGTGATCAGGAGCGCGCCCACCCAGGCGAGCTGCACCCAATCCTCGAAGGCGGAGCCGGCATATTGATAGATGGTGACGGGCAGGCTCGACATCGGCCGGCCCAGGTTGAGCGACCAGTTGAGATTGCCGAGCGAGGTGAAGAGCAGCGGCGCGGTTTCGCCGGCGACGCGCGCGATCGCGAGCAGGATGCCGGTCACGATGCCGTCGAGCGCCGCGCGGTAGCAGACGAGCACGATCGCCTTCCATTTCGGCGCGCCGAGCGCGACCGCGGCCTCGCGGAGCGAGACCGGGATCAGCCGCAGCATGTCCTCGGTCGTGCGCACGACGATCGGGATGACGATCACCGCGAGCGCGAACGCGCCGGCGATGCCCGAGAACCCGCCGAGTCGGCTCGACCAGCAGCTGGTAGATGAAGAGGCCGATCAGGATCGAGGGCGCCGAGAGCAGCACGTCGGAGACGAAGCGCACGGCGTTGCCGAGCGGCGAGTTCTGGCCGTATTCGGCGAGATAGGTGCCGACCAGCAGCCCGATCGGCGTGCCGATCAGCCGTGCCGAGCGCGGTCTGGATCAGGCTGCCGACGATCGCGTTGAGCAGCCCGCCATGCGAGCCCGGCGGCTTCGTGATCGTGGTGAAGACGCGTGAGCGAGAAGCCCGGCGCGCCGTGCCAGATCGAGCGTCGACCAGGATCGAGGCGAGGAAGACGAGGCCGATCAGCGTGGCGGCGACGCAGAGCGCGGCGACGATGCGGTCGGAGCATCCGCCGCCGGCGCGCCATGCGCGAGGCGAGCCGCTCGTCGCGCGCGGGATGCTGCAGCGCGAGGCCGGAGCGGTGCCGATGCGTGGCGCTCATCGCGATCACACCTTCGCCCTCGGGCGCAGCAGCATGCGCGAGATCGCGAGCACGATGAAGGAGATCACGAACAGGATGAAGCCGAGCGCGAGCAGCGAGGAAAGCTTGAGGCTGCCCGCCGGGCTTTCCGGGAATTCGAGCGCGACCAGCGAGGCGATGGTGTTGCCCGGCCCGAAGATCGTCGTCGCGATGCGGTTCGGTGTTGCCGATGACGAAGGTGACGGCCATCGTCTCGCCGAGCGCGCGGCCGAGGCCCGAGCATGATGCCGCCCACCACCGAGACCCGCGTATAGGGCAGCACGATCGAGCGCATCACCTCCCAGGTGGTGCAGCCGATCCCGTAGGCGCTCTCCTTGAACACCGGCGGCACGGTGAGGAACACGTCGCGCATGGTCGCGGCGATGAACGGGATCACCATGATCGCGAGGATCAGCGAGGCGGTGAAGATGCCGGTGCCGAAGGGCGGGCCCTGGAAGAAATCGCCGACCACCGGCAGGTCGCCGAGCGTGTCGATCACCCAGGGCTCGACCGTCTGGCTCATGATCGGCACGATCACGAAGAAGCCCCACATGCCGTAGATGATCGAGGGAACCGCGGCGAGCAGCTCGATCGCGGTGCCGACCGGGCCGCGCAGCCAGGCCGGCGCGATCTCGGTGAGGAAGAAGGCGATGCCGAAGGCGAGCGGCACCGCCATCACCATCGCGAGCACCGCCGTGACGACCGTGCCGAAGATCGGCACCAGCGCGCCGAACTGTGCTCTGCACCGGGTCCCAATCGGTCGAGACCAGGAAGCCCAGGCCGAAGGCGCGGAAGGCCGGCAGGCCGCCGACCAGCAGCAGCACGATGATGGCGCCGAGCAGCACCAGCACCGAGCACGCCCGCCGCGCGGACCAGCGCGGCGAAGACGAGGTCGCCGGACGCGCGCGAGGCGCGTCCGGCCGGAAGCGTGGCGGTCGCCTGCGACATCGCTTACTTCGCACGTGATCTGCGACTTCCAGGTCGGCGCGGACCGCGTCCTTCACCGCTTGCGGCAGGGTCACGTATTGCAGGTCCTGCGCGATCTGGTCGCCGTTGGCGAAGCCCCAGTCGAAGAACTTGATGACCGCCGGCTTGGCGTCGATCGGCACCAGCACGAAGGTCGCGGAGACGATCGGCCAGCTCGCATCGCCGGGCTGGTCGTTGAGGTCGATCGCGAAGTTCTGCACCTTCGACCAGTCGGCATTCGCCGCCGCCGCCTGGAAGGCGGCCATCTCGGGCTTGACGAACTTGCCGGCCTCGTTGCGGAGCGTGGTCGGTGGTCAGGTGGTTCTCCGTCGCGTAGGCGCTCTCGACATAGCCGATGCCGCCGCGGATTTGTGCACCGACGCCGGAGACGCCGTCGCTGCCGCGCGCGCCGGTGCCCGCCGGCCACTTCACCGAGGTGCTCGAGCCGACCTGGCTCTTCCAGTCGCGGTCGACCATCGAGAGATAGTCGGTGAACACGAAGGTCGTGCCCGAGCCGTCGGCGCGATAGACCGGCGCGATCGCGAGGTTCGGCAGCTTGAGGCCGTGATTCAGCTCGGCGATCTTCGGATCGTTCCATTTGGTGATCTTGCCGAGATAGATCTGCGGCCAGCACGTCGCCGGTGAGCTTGAGCTCGTCGGGCTTCACGTTCGGAATGTTGACGATGATGTCGACGCCGCCCATCACGGTCGGGAACTGCAGGAGGTGGTTCGACTGCAGCTTGTCGGCAGCGACCGGCGCGTCGGAGGCGCCGAAATCGACGGTGCGGTTGAAGATCTGGTTCTGCCCGGCGCCCGAGCCGATCGCCTGGTAATTGAGCTCGACGCCGATCGCGCCCTTCGCCGCCTCGCCCCATTTGGCGTAGATCGGCGCGGCGAAGGTGGAGCCGGCGCCGGTGATCTGCTGCGCCATCGCGGGCGCGGCGAGACCGGCCAGCGCGAGCGCCAGCGCGGAAGCGGGAATTTCATGAAGCCTCCTGATGCGGGCGGCGGGACGTCGCGGCCCGCGTGCCGGCGCGGACCCTAGTCAGGCGTCGAGACGGCGTGATTGCAGTTCGATGAAGCTTCGGTGACAGTGGCCAGGGATTTGCGCCTGGCCCTGGCGCAGGTTCAGCCGCGTCCGGGCTGCGCGACCATGCGGAGATAGGGCTTCAGCGTGCGGAAGCCCTGCGGGAACATCTTCTTCGCGTCCTCGTCCGAGACGCTCGGCGAGATGATCACCTCGTCGCCCTGCTTCCAGTTCGCGGGCGTCGTCACCTTGTGCTTGTCGGTGAGCTGCAGGCTGTCGATGACGCGCAGGATCTCGTCGAAATTCCGCCCGGCGCTCGGCGGATAGGTGAGCATCATGCCGCACCTTCTTGTTCGGATCGATCACGAAGACGTGCGCACCGTGATGGTCGGGTCGGCCTCCGGATGCACCATGCCGTAGAGGTCCGAGACCTTCTTGTCGGGATCGGCGATCATCGGGAAGTTGACCGTCGGCGCCCTGGGTCTCGGCGATGTCGCCTTCCCATTTCCGGTGGCTGTCCGCCGGATCGACCGAGAGGCCGATCACCTTGACGTTGCGCTTCTCCCACTCGGGCTCCAGCCTGGCGACCACGCCGAGCTCGGTGGTGCAGACCGGGGTGAAATCCTTCGGATGGCTGAACAGCACGCCCCAGGAATTGCCGAGCCATTCGTGGAAGCGGATGCGCCCCTGGGTGCTGTCCTGCTCGAAATCGGGGGCGACCTGCCCCAGCTGGATGGCCATTCTGGATCCTCCTCACGCATAAGTCGGGCAGAACCTATGGACGATGACCGGGGTTTCCAAGCGTCCGCCGGGCGGCGGGAATGCCGTGCTCCGGCCGCCGCCGCGGGGAGGAGGATCATGAAGCTGCTGAGCCTGGCGGCGGCAGGATCTTTCGTGGCGGGCTGCATCGCACGGGCGGCGGCGGCGACGCTCACCGTCGGCCTCGCCGGCGCGCCGGCCGCGCTCGATCCGGCGCGGAGCACCGACCCGGCGGACCGCGTCGTGCTCACCGCGGTATGCGACGGGCTGATCGGCCTCTCGCCCGATGCCGCCCCGGTGCCGGCGCTGGCGACCGACTGGCAATGGTCGGATGACGCGCGGGCGCTCACCCTGACGTTGCGCAAGGGGGTCCGGTTCCAGGACGGCACCCCGTTCGATGCGGCCGTGGTGAAGGCCAATCTCGAGCGGTCGGCGCCGCGAGGAGTGCGCGCGGTCGAGGTGATCGGCCCGGCGACGGTGCGGCTCTCGCTCGGCGCCCCCGATGCGCCGCTCGTCGCCGCGCTCGCCGGGCCCGAAGGGATGATGCTGTCGCCGAACACGCTGGGCGAGGGGAGCCGGACCGGCGAGCATCCGGTCTGCGCCGGCCCGTTCGGCCTCGCCAGCCGGGCGGCGGATGGCCGGGTCACGCTCGACCGTTTCGCCGGCTACTGGAACGCTGCCGCGATCGGTCTCGACCGGATGGTGTTCCGGCCGATCCCGGACGGCGCCGCCCGGCTCGCCGCCCTGCAGTCGGGCGCGGTGCAGCTGATCGAGCAGGTGGCCCCGGCCGACGCCGGCGCGGTGCGCATGAGCCCGCATCTGCGGCTCGCCACGCACGCCGCCCTCGCCTATCGCATGATCCTGTTCAACCTGGCGAACGGCGCCGGGGCGGGTTCGCCGCTCGGCAGGAATCCGCTGGTGCGGGAGGCGCTGGAGAAGGCGCTCGATCGCGCGACGCTCAACCAGGCGGCGGCATCCGGGGTGTTCGTGCCGAACAACCAGGCCGAGCTGCCGTTCAGCCGCTACTGGGACCCGGACTATCCGGTGCCGGGCCGCGACGTGGACGCGGCCCGCATCATGCTGGCGCGCGCCGGGCTCGACCACGTGGCCTTCACGCTGCTGACCGGCACCGATCCGCTCGACACAAGGATCGGCCAGACCGTGCAAGCGATGGCGGCAGCGGCCGGATTCGACATCGGGCTGCGGCCAATGGCGGCGGCGGAGATGGCGACGGCGGAGCGGCGCGGGGATTTCCAGGCCGCGCTGGTGGGCCGGGATGGCAGCCCGGATCCCGATGGCAATCTCGCGCCCGGGATGGCCTGCGACGGCGCGCTGAATTTCGGGCAGTACCTGCAACCCCCGGCTCGAGGCGCTGCTCGCCGCCGGGCGGGCGACCATCGAGCCGACGCAGCGGGTTCCGATCTACCGCGAGGCGACCGAGATCGTGCTGCGTGACCGGCCGGGGCTGATCCTCGCGAACGTCACCTGGCTCTGGGGTCTGTCCGACCGGCTCCAGGGCTTCGTCCCTGCGGCCGACGGGCTGATCCGGCCGCAGGGCCTGCGGCTGACCCAGTGATCGCCAGGCCGGATGCTCAGGCGTCCTGCGCGGCCGGCAGGCCGGCGGGAAGCGATGACGCGCGGGCGGCCTGCCGCGCGACCAGGGCGCAGAGGAAGGACAGGCCGGCGACCCCCGACAGCGCGATCGCGAGCGTCCAGGGCCGCCCCCCGGCCTGGTTCAGCAGGTAGAGCGCCGTCAGCGGGGTGAACCCGCCGACGATCGCCGAGACCTGGTAGGCGATCGAGAGTCCGGTGTAGCGCACCCGGGTGGCGAACAGCTCGGTGAAGAAGGTGGGCTGCACCGACAGCATCAGCGTCGGCCCGAGATTGTAGCCGACGATGAAGCCGATCCAGAGCGCCGATACGGTGCGGAACTCCAGCAGCCAGAAGAACGGCACCGACAGGATCGCGGCCAGGGCGGCGCCGAGCAGGTACACCTGCCGCGCCCCGTAGCGGTCGGCGAGCCAGCCATAGAACGGGGTCACCACGATGCCGACCGCGGAGGTCATCGCGAGTGCGGTGAGCGCGGTCTCCTGCGAGAAGCCGAGCTCGACCGTCGCATAGGTGAGGCCGAAGGATTTGATCAGGTTGCCGCAGACCGTCTCGGCGAGGCGGGCGCCGGTCGAGAAGATGGCGGCGTTCTTGTGCGTCCGGAGCAGCTCCATCACCGGGATGTGCTGCTTCCCGCCGCTGCGGGCGCGCTCGAATTCCGGCGTCTCGCTGATCGCCATGCGAATGATGAGCCCCGCGATCAGCATGAGGACGCTGAGCAGGAACGGCACCCGCCAGCCCCAGGACATGAACTGGTCCTTGGGCAGCAAGGAGATCAGCGCGAAGGTCAGCGGTCGCGAGCAGCAGCCCGGCCGGTGAGGCGGCCTGCGGCAGGCTGCCCCAGAACCCGCGCGTCCCCGGTCTCGCGTGCTCGATCGTCAGCAGGCTGGCGCCGCCGTACTCGCCGCCCAGCCCGATTCCCTGCATGACGCGCAGCACGACCAGCAGGATCGGCGCCGCGATGCCGATATCCGCGTAGCCCGGCAGCAGCCCGATCAGGAAGGTTCCGACCCCGATGATCAGAGCGTCGCGACCAGGCTCACCTTGCGGCCGAACCGGTCCCCGATATGGCCGAAGATCAGCCCGCCGAGGGGCCGGGCGAGAAAGCCCGAGGCGAAGGCGCCGAACGCCGCCATCGTGCCGGTGACCGGGTCGTGCGAGGGGAAGAAGACGCGGCCGAACACCAGCGCCGAGGCGGTGGCAAAAATGTAGAAATCGTACCATTCCAGCAGGGCGCCGATCGATCCTGCAGCGGCAACCTTCGTCATCGGGGTGTTGCTCATGGGGCCGGCCTCCGATCCGTCGCGGGTGGAATTCTATTCCATGTCTGTAGGGAATATCTACAACGAAGGAATACCCGTGCTGGTAGAGTACTCGAAATGGAGCGCCTGGTCCGGAAAAACGATCGGATGGATGGCATGAGCCGCAACAGCGGCTTCCGAGAACCCCTGAAGAATGAGCTTCAACTTTCCAGGATAAGTAGCAACATCGCCGATCGCGAACACGCCCGGCAGCGCGGTCTCGCCGGTCGCCGGATCGACCCGGACGTGATGCCGCTCGAGCCCGACGCCCCAGTCCGCGATCGGGCCGAGCTCCATCGAGAGGCCGAAAAAGGCGAGCAGCCGGTCCGCTGGCAGGCGCCGCCGTTCCCCCGCCAGGGTCGCGACCTCCACCGCCGCCAGCGTTCCCCCCTCGCCGTGCAGCGCATGGAGCTGATAGGGGATCACGAGCTCGACCTCGCCGGCGGCGGCCGCCGCCTCCAGCCGCTCGGCGTTCCCCGGTGCCGCGCGGAATTTGGGCCGGCGATGCACCACCTGGATGCTGGCGGCGAACTCGCGCAGCGACAGCGCCCAGTCCACCGCCGAATCGCCCCCGCCGGCGATCACCACGCGCTGGCCGCGCAGCTCCTCGCGCCGGCGGACGTAGTACTGCACGGCCCCGCTCGCCTCGTAGGCGGCGAGGCCCGCGAGCGGCGGGCGGTTCGGCCCGAACGCCCCGGCGCCGGCGGCGATGATGACGGCGCGGGCGCGGACGGTGTCTCCCTGATCGGTGGCGAGGCTGAAGTCGCCGCGCGCGCCGCTCGAGCCGCTGCACGCGGCGGCCCAGCAGCCGCGCCGGCCCGAACGGGGCGATCTGCTGCTCGAGCTGGCCGATCAGCTCGGCGGCGGCGAGCTCTGGATGGCCCGGAATGTCGTAGATCGGCTTCTCCGGATAGAGCGCCATGCACTGGCCGCCGGTCTCGTCGAGCGCGTCGATGAGGACGCTGCGGAGCCGCAGCATCCCGCATTCGAAGACGGCGAACAGGCCGACCGGGCCCGCGCCGATGATGGCGACGTCGGTTTCGATGTGCTCGGACATGGCGGGCAAACTACGGTCTTTGCGGGGAGGCGGGGAAGTCGGGCAGATTGCGGCCATGTCGGCCGAGTCCCCGATGCTGCTCCGCTCCCTCCCGGATCTCGCCGCCACCGCCGCCCTCGCCGCCGCGATCGCCGGCCTGCTCCGCCCCGGGCGACGCCGTGCTGCTGGAAGGGCCGCTCGGCGCCGGCAAGACCGAGCTTGCCCGCGCCCTGCTGCGCGCGCTCACCGGCGATGCCGCGCTCGACGTGCCGAGCCCGTCCTACACGCTGGTCCAGTCCTATGACACGCCGCGCGGCCCGCTCGCCCATTTCGACCTTTGGCGCCTCGACGGGCCGGCCGACCTCGCCGAGCTCGGCTGGGACGAGGCGCGCGAAGGCATCGTGCTGGTGGAGTGGCCGGACCGGCTCGGCGCGCTGCGCCCGGCCGACGCGCTCACGCTGCGTCTCGCGCCGGAAGCGGAAACCGCGCGCCGGGCGGTGCTGACCGGATGGCCGGACCGCATCGGGCGGCTCGGATGAGCGCGATCCGCCAGGCCATGATCCTCGCCGCCGGGCTCGGGCGGCGCATGCGGCCGCTGACCGAGGCGACGCCGAAGCCGCTGCTGCCGCTCGGCCGGCGGCCGCTGCTCGACCATGCGCTCGATCGGCTGGCGCAGGCGGGCGTCACGCGAGTCGTGGTCAACGCGCATTGGCGGGGCGAGCGGCTGGAAGCGCATCTCGCCGCCCGCACGACGCCGCCCGCGGTCCTGCTCCGCCCGGAGGACGCGCTGCTCGGCACCGGCGGCGCGGTCGCCGCCGCGCTCGCCGCCGGCGATCTCGAGGCCGCGCCGTTCTACGTGGTGAACGGCGACACGTTCTGGCTCGACGGGCCGGTGCCGGCGCTGCACCGCCTGCGGGCCGCCTTCGACCCGGCGGGGCTCGACGCGGTGCTGCTGGTCCATCGCACCTTCCAGGTGCGGGCCGAGACCGGATTCGGCGATTTCACCGTCGACAAATGGGGGCATATCGGACGGCGGGGCGAGCGCGAGGTGGTGCCCTATGTCTATGCCGGCGTGCAGCTCGCCGCGCCTGCCCTGCTCGCCGGCGCCCCCGCGCCGCCGTTCAGCCTGAACTGGGGCTGGGACCGCGCGATCGCCGCCGGCCGGGTGCGCGCCGTGGTGCATGACGGGCTGTGGTTCCACCTCTCCACCCCGGCCGACCTGGCCGAGGCCGAATTGATGCTGCACGCCCAGGAGACCGGGGAGACGCGATGAACCTCGCGACCATTCCGGCCGCCCTGCCCTTCCTCGACACCGTCGCCGCGCGCTGGCTCGCGGCGGCCGACCCCGACGCCCGAAGCGGCCGCGGACGGGCTGATCCTGGTGCCGACGCGACGCGCGGCGCGGGGGCTGACCGAGGCGTTCCTGCGCCAGTCCGCCGGCCGGCCGATGCTGCTGCCGCGCATCGCGGCGCTCGGCGGCCTCGACGAGGCGCCGCTCGCGCTGGCCGGCGCGCTCGACCTGCCGCCGCCGATCCCGGCGGAGATGCGGCTCGCGGTGCTGTCCCGGATGGTGATGGGCCTGCCCGCCGCGTTCGGCGCCCCGGCCACCGCCGACCGCGCGTGGCCGCTCGCCACCGAGCTTGCCGCGCTGCTCGACGAGGCGGCGCGCGCCGAACTCGACCTGGGCGCGAAACTGCCCGACGCGGCCGATGCCGGCTTCGCCGAGCATTGGCAAAAAACACTGCAATTCCTGCAGCATCGTGACCGAACATTGGCCCGATTTCCTGGCCGAAGCCGGGTTTTCCGACCCGGGCGCGCACGGACGGGCATTGCTCCGCGCGCAGGCCGCGGCATGGGAGGCGTCGATGCCCTCCGGCCGCATCTGGGTCGCCGGCACCACCGGTGCGATCCCGGCGGTCGCGTCCTTGCTCCGGGTCGTCGCCCGCCTGCCGGCGGGGCTCGTGATCCTCCCCGGCCTCGACCTCGGGATGCCGGAGGAGGCCTGGGACGCCCTCGACCGACACCCACCCGCAATCCGGCATGCAGCGCCTGCTGGCCGGACTCGGTGCGCACGCGGGGCGACGTGGCGCCCTGGGGCGAGGCTTTGCCGGCCGGCCGCGAGGCGGCGCTGAACCGCGCGCTGCTGCCGGCCGCTGCGCTCTCCGCCTGGCAGGACGACTTCGCCCTCGACCTCTCGGGCCTGTTCCGCATCACGCCGGCCGACCAGCAGGAAGAAGCGAACGCCATCGCCTTGATCTTACGAGAAGCTTTGGAGACCCCAGGCGCGCGCGCCGCGCTGGTCACGCCGGATCGCGAGCTGGCCGCCCGCGTCTCGGGCGAGCTCGTGCGCTTCGGCGTGGTGGCGGATGACAGCGCCGGCGAGCCGCTCGGCGAGACGCCGCAGGCCACCTTCCTGCGCCTCCTCGCCGCCGCGATCGCCGAGAACCTGGCGCCGGTGCCGCATGCTCGGCCTGCTGAAGCATCCGCTGGCCGGCGCCGGCCTCTCGCCCGCCGCCTGCCGCGCCGCCGCGCGCGACCTCGAGCGCCTGGCGCTGCGCGGCCCCCGGCCGCCGGGCGGCATGGGCGGCCTCCGGGGCGCGCTCGCCAGCATCTCGCATGCCGGGGCGGCATGCCGCCTGCTGGACCGCCTGGAAACCCGTCTTGCCCCGCTGCTCGAGGTTTCCGCGTCGACCGCCGTCGCGCCGGTCGCGCTGGCTCGATGCGCTGCTCGATTCCGCCGAGGCGCTGGCCGGCACCGACGACCAGCCCGGTGGGGCCCTTCTCTGGTCGGGCGAGGAGGGCGAGGCGCTCGCGCTGCACGTTGCCGCCCTGCGCGAGGGTCTGGCGCATATCCCGCCGCAGCCGCCTGCCACCCTGCCGGCGCTGCTCGAAGCAAGCATGACGGGCAAGGTCGTGCGCGGCCGGCGCGCGCTTCGTCGCAGCGGCGCCGATGCCGAGCATCCCCGCATCTTCATCTGGGGCCTGCTGGAAGCGCGGCTGCAATCGGTCGACCGCGTCGTGCTGGGCGGGCTTGCCGAAGGCGTGTGGCCGGCCGCGACCGAGCCCGGCCCGTGGATGAGCCGGCCGATGCGGCGCGCGGATCGGCCTGCCCGCGCCCGAGGAGCGGATCGGGCAGATGGCGCATGATTTCCTCACCATCGCCTGCGCCGCGCCGGTGGCGATCCTCTCCTGCCCGCGGCGACGCGACGGTGCCCCCGCCGTGCCGGCACGCTGGCTCGCCCGGCTCGACGCCATGCTCGCCGGCCAGAACCGGCGGCTGCCCGAGCATCCTGCCGTCGCCTGGGCGCGGGCGCTCGACCGCCCGACGGCTCGCCGCGCCCGGTCCGCCCGCCGTCGCCGCTGCCCGCCGCTCGCGCTCCGCCCGCGCCGGCTCAGCATCACCGCGATCGAGACCTGGCGGCGCGACCCCTACGCCATCTATGCCCGCCACATCCTTCGCCTCCAGGCCCTGGCGCCGATCGAGGAGGACGCCGACGCGGCGGATTACGGCTCGATCGTGCATGCGGCGCTGCACGACTTCCTGCGCGAGATCGGGACCGCCTGGCCCGCCGATGCGCGCACACGACTGCACCAGGCCATGGAGCGCGCGCTCGTCGACGCGCGGCTGCGCCCGGCGCTCAACGCCTGGTGGCGCCCGCGCCTGCTCCGCATCGCCGAATGGGTCGCCGCAGCACGAGCGCGACCGGCGCTCGGAGATCATCCTCGACGCCATCGCACAGCGAAACCAGCGGCGTCTGGGAGCTCACGGGCTTCCCCGGCGGGCCGTTCACCCTGCATGGCCGCGCCGACCGGATCGAGCGGCGGGTCGACGGCAGCATCGGCATCCTCGACTACAAGACCGGATACAGTCCGAAGCGCGGCGACATCGACGCCGGCTATTCGCCCCAGCTGCTGGTCGAGGCGCTGATGGCCGAGGCCGGCGGGTTCCCGGACATCCCGGCCGGCACCGTCGCCGAGCTGATCTACTGGGAGCTGCCCGGCGGCTTCGAGCCCGGGCGCGAAGTGCCCGCCGTGACAAAGGAATTGCGCGGCGTGCTGAGGGAAGCGCTCGGCGGTCTGCGCAACCTGATCGCCTGCTACGACGAGCCGGACCGGCCCTATCTCTCGCGCCCGCATCCCGACGCCGCGCCGCGCTTCTCCGACTACGCCCAGCTCGCACGCCTCGCCGAATGGGAAGCGGCGGGGGACGGCGGATGAACGATCTTCTCCCTCGATCCGCGCGAGCGCGCCGAGCAGGAGCAGCGCCGCGCCTCCGACCCCGAGGTCTCCGCCTTCGTCGCCGCCTCTGCGGGGTCGGGCAAGACCAAGCTGCTGACCGACCGGCTGCTGCGGCTGATGCTGGGCACGCCGGATCGGCCGGGCGCGCCGCCGGCGCGCATCCAGTGCCTGACTTTCACCAAGGCGGCGGCGGCGGAGATGGCGCTGCGGCTGCAATCACGGCTCGGCAAATGGGTTACGCTGCCCGATGCCGGGCTCGACGCCGAGCTGGCGGCGCTTGCAGGTTGCCCGCCGTTCCCGCCATGCGCAAGCGGGCGCGCGAGCTGTTCGCCCAGGTGCTCGACCTGCCGGGCGGCATGCGGATCGGCACGATCCACGCCTTCTGCCAGTCCCTGCTGCGCCGCTTCCCGCTGGAGGCCGCGCTCTCCCCGCATTTCCGCCTGCTGGAAGAGACCGATGCCGGCTTCGCGCTCGACGAGGCGCGCGAGCACGTGCTCGGCCGGCCCGACCCGGAGCTGGTGCAGGCGCTCGACACCGCGGCCACGCTGCTGCCGGCGCAGGGCTTTTCCCGACTGCTTGCCCGGCTGGAGGCCGAGCGCGGCCGCTTCGCCGAACTCCTCGCTCTGCCCAAGCCCGCCCGTGACCTCGCCATCGCCCGCGCCGCCGGGCTGCGCATCGCCGATCGCGTCCGACCTGCTGGCATCCGCCATCCATCCCGATCGCCGCGCTGTTGCCGGCGCTGCGGCTGATCGCCGAGTGCGGATCGCCGAAAACGAGCGCGAAGGCGGCGGAGGCGCTCGGCTGGCTCGCCCTCGACGACGCGCTGCGCGCCGAGCACTGGGAGCACTGGCGCGAAATACTTCCTCAAGGCGGGCGGCGAGCGGCGCGAACTCCGCGGCATCGCGAACAGGAAGCTGCTCGACGCCCATGCCTCGCTACGCGATCCGCTGCTCGGCGAGCAGAACCGCATCATCGACATCGAGGACCAGCGCGGCACGCTGCGCATGGTGGCGGCGACGCGCGCGCTGCTCGACCTTGCCGCGCCCGTGCTCGCCGATTTCAGCCGCGCGCAAGGCAGGCGGTGGGCTGCTCGGCTATGACGATCTGATCGACCACACCCTCGCCTTGCTGCGCGAGCCAGGCGCCGCCTGGGTGCTCTACAAGCTCGATGGCGGGCTCGACCACCTGCTGCTCGACGAGGTGCAGGACACCTCCGACCGCGCAATGGCGGATCGCCGACGCGCTGACCGCCGAATTCTTCGCCGGATCGGGCGCGCGCGAGGAGCCACGCAGCTTCTTCGCGGTGGGCGATCCCAAGCAGTCGATCTACTCCTTCCAGGGCGCCGATCCCGACGCCTTCGTCCATTGGCGCCGGACCATCGGGGACCGCGTGCGCGCCGCCGGCGAGACCTGGTGCGACGTGCCGCTCGACGTTTCCTTCCGCTCGACCGCGCCGGTCCTCGACCTGGTCGACGCCGTGTTCCGCCGACCCCTCCGCCGCCGGCGGGGTGGTGCTGCCCGGGGAGCGGCTGAAGCACGGCGCCGTCCGCGCCGGCGAGGCCGGGGAGGTCGAGCTCTGGCCGCTGGTGCCGACCGACCCGGCGCGAGCCGCCGGAGCCGTGGTCGGTCCCGACCGAGAACCGCACCGAAGCGCAGCGCCCCGCAGCGCCTGGCCGAAGCGCTCGCGGCGTGGATCGCGCGGCAGACCGACGGCACCACCATGCTGGAGAGCCAGGGCCGTCCGCTCGCGCCCGGCGACGTGCTGGTGCTGGTGCGCCGCCGCCAGGCATTCAGCCGCGCCCTGGTCCGCGCGCTGAAATCGCGCCGCGTGCCGGTCGCCGGGCTCGACCGCATGGTGCTCACCGAGCAGCCGGCGGTGCAGGACCTGCTCGCTCTCTGCGACGTGCTGCTGCTGCCGCAGGACGACCTCTCGCTCGCCGCGTGCTGACCAGCCCGCTCGGCGGGCTCGACGACGACAGGCCTGATGCCGCTCGCGGTCGGCCGTCCGGGCTCGGCTGTGGGACGCGCTGCGCGCCCGCGCCGGCGAGCGGGAGGAGTGGCGGCGCGCGGCCGATTTCATCGCCGACCCTGCTGGCGCGCGTCGATTATGCGAGCCCGCACGCGATCCTGGTCGAGGCGCTCGGCCCGCTCGGCGGCCGCGCCCGGCTCTTCGCGCGGCTCGGCCCGGAGGCCGCGGAGCCCGTGGACGAGCTGCTCGGCCTCGCGCTGCGCCTACGGCAAGGCGCACCCGCCCTCGCTCCAGGGCTTCCTCCACTGGGTCCGGCGCGCCGCCTCCGAGATCAAGCGCGAGCCGGAGGGCGCCGGCGGCGCGGTGCGGATGATGACGGTGCACGGCGCCAAGGGGCTGCAGGCGCCGCTCGTGATCCTGCCCGACACCACCGCGATGCCGCGCACCGATGAGTCGCCGCATCGCCTGGGCACGCGACCCGGACACCGGGATCGCGCTGCCACTCTGGTCGCCGCGCAAGGAGCTGCGCTGCACCGCCTGCGCCAGCCTGCTCGACGACGAGAAGAAGCGGCAGACCGAGGAATACAACCGCCTGCTCTATGTGGCGCTGACCCGGGCCGAGGACCGGCTGCTGGTCTGCGGCTGGGCGACCTCCCGCGGCGACGGGCCGGTGGAGACGAGCTGGTACGCGATGGTCGAAGCAGGGCTTCGCCGCGCTCGGCGCCGAGGAGCGCGCCTTCGACGCCGTCCCCGATGCCTGGGAGGGCACGCTTCGCCGCCACGCCGCGCCGCAGACAGTGGAACTGCCCGGCCCCGCAAAGACCGCAGCCGCCGGCGCCGGCCTGTCACCCTGCCGGAATGGCTGGGGAGAGCGCCGCTGTGGCAGGCCGCACCGCCCCCCGCCGAGCCGTTGCTGCCGCGGCCCCTGGCGCCGAGCCGGCCGGAAGGCGTCGAGCTCGGCCCGGTCCCGCGCGTCGCCTCCCCGGCCGATCCGAACCAGCGCTTCCGCCGCGGCGTGCTGATGCACGCGCTGCTGCAGCATCTGCCCGACCTGGCGCCGATCCGCCGCCGGGCCGCCGCCGCCGCCTGGCTTCGCCGGCCCGGCAATGGTCATCGCCGCCGGAGGCGCATGGAGGCGCTGGCCGCCGAGACGCATCGCCGTCCTCGATCATCCCGAGCTCGCGCCGCTCTTCGGCCCCGAGGGCCGCGCCGAGCTCGCCCTCTCCGGCGTCGTCGGCGGCCAGGTGGTCACCGGCAAGGTGGACCGCATCGCCATCCTGCCCGACCGCATCCTGCTCGCCGACTTCAAGACCAACCGCGACCCGCCCGACCGCGCCGGAAGACGACGCCCCGCCTCTATCTCCGCCAGCTCGCCGCCTATCGCGCGATCCTGCGCGGCCTCTATCCCGACCGGCGCGTCGCACTGCCTTCCTGGTCTGGACGCAGGGCGCGCAGGTCAGCGCATTTCCCGGACGCACTGCTCGACGCCCACGCGCCCGGCGCGACGGCTTGACCGCACTCACCGCCGCGTCCCATGTCGCCCACCGCGAAACGGAGAACACCGTCCATGAGCGAGAACACCAAGCCCGTCACCGATCAGAGCTTCACGCAGGACGTGCTGCAGGCGCCCGGCCCGGTGCTGGTGGATTTCTGGGCGGAGTGGTGCGGCCCCTGCAAGATGATCGCCCCCGCGCTCGAGGAGATCGGCGCCGAGTTCAAGGGCCAGCTCACCGTCGCCAAGGTGAACATCGACGAGAACCCGGTCACGCCCAACAACTACGCCGTGCGCGGCATCCCGACGCTGATCCTGTTCAAGGACGGCAAGCCCGCCTCGACGAAGGTCGGCGCGCTGCCCAAGAGCCAGCTGCGGGAGTGGGTGAAGGGCGCGCTCTGACTCTTCGTGGAAGGCGTGATTCACGTCCTCGGCCGTCCCGATTCCGGCGATCACGCGTTTCGTCGGGACGCGCGTCAATCCACGCCTTCGGCCGTCCCGCAATTCAGGCGATCACGCGTTTCGTGGAGCGCGTGATTCACGCCTTCGGCGCCGTGCCCAGATGTCGGATGGCGATCACGCGCTCAGAAATCCAGGTCGGCGTAATGGGGCGGGGTCACCCCCGGCACGCGGTCCGCGAGCAGCGGACGGAAGCTCGGGCGCGACTTGATCCGCGCGTACCATTCGCTGCGCGGCCGGCGCCACCGACCAGTCGATGTCGCCCACGAAATCGAGCGCCGAGAGATGGCCCGGCGGCGGCGAAATCCGCAAGCGACAGCGCCGCGCCGCGCCAGCCATTTCCGCGTCTCCGCGAGATGCCCGACATATTCGAGATGCGCGCGCAGCGCCGCGTAGCCGCCGCGCAACATCGCCGCATCCGGATTGCCGCGGCCGGACAGCCGCTTCATGAACTTCTCGCCGAGCAGGCAGCGCGTCACCTCGAAGGCGAATTTCCCGTCGAACCACGCGACCAGGCGGCGCACCTCCACGCGCTCGCCGAGCGTGTGGCCCATCAGCGGCGTGTCCGGATAGGCTTCTTCCAGATACTCGCAGATCACGCCGGAATCGGCGATGACGAGGCCGTTCTCCTCGATCAGCGTCGGCACCGTCCCGGCCGGGTTGAGCTGCGACGATATTCCGCCCGCCGCTCCCACACCTTCTCCACCCGCATCTCGAACGGCAGCCGCTTCTCGGCGAGGACCAGGCGGACCTTGCGGGAGAACGGCGAGAGCGGCAGATGGTAGAGCAGGCGCATGGCGCCTGCTTATGGCACCAACCGCCCGCACGCCAATCCGGCGCGGCGGCCCAGGATCGCACGACCGGGCCGATCAGGCCCGGATCGCCACCGCCTCGCCTTCGGTGAGCGGCGCCGGCAGGTATTTCACGTATTCCTTCGGCACCACCTCCAGAACCGCGACGCCGCCTCCGGCCAGTCATGCAGCAGCCGCGCCGCGTAGCGGCTGTTCGTCTCCGCGCACATGGCGCGCCACCAGATCGCGCAGCACGCCGATCCCAATGCGCCGAGCCGAGGCGCTGCCAGGTCAGCGCTCTCCGGATTGACGCGCTGCTCGAACTGCTCGTCCGCGTCATAGACGAAGGCCAGGCCGCCGGTGAAGCCGGCGCCGAAATTGTCGCCGATCCGGCCCGAGCACCGCGACGGTGCCGCCCGTCATGTATTCGCACCCGTTCGAGCCGCAGCCTTCGACCACCGCGGTCGCGCCGGAATTGCGCACCGCGAAGCGCTCGCCCGCCTGCCCGGCCGCGAACAGCGCGCCCGACGTCGCGCCGTACAGCACGGTGTTGCCGATGATCGTGTTCTCGTTGCTCAGCAGCTCCGATGACGGCGGCGGGCGCACCACGATCGTCGCGCCCGAGAGCCCCTTGCCGACATAGTCGTTCGCATCGCCGAACACCTCGATCCTGAGCCCGCGTCACCGCGAAGGCGCGCGAGCGACTGCCCGGCCGAGCCGCGCAGCCGCACCGTCACATGGCCTTCCTGCAGCTTGTCCTGGCCGAAGCCGCGCACGATGCGCGAGGAGAACTTCGTGCCGATCGCGCGGTGCGTGTTCCGGATGTTGTATTGCAGCTGCATCTTCTCGCCGCGCTCGAAGAAGGCGGCGGCATCGGCGATCATCTGCGCATCGAGCGTCTCCGGCACCTCGTTGCGGCCCTCGAGCGTGCAGTAGCGCGCATGCGGTCCGGGATCGGCCTGCGCGAGCAGCGGGTTGAGATCGAGATCATCGAGGAATTCCGAGCCGCGGCTCACCTGATGCAGCATGTCGGTCCGCCCGATCACCTCGGCGAGCGAGCGGCAGCCGAGCGAGGCCAGGATCTGCCGGACATCCTCGGCGATGAAGGAGAACAGGTTGATCACCTTCTCCGGCGTCCCCTCGAATTTCGCGCGCAGCGTCTCGTCCTGCGTGCAGACGCCGACCGGGCAGGTGTTGGAATGGCACTGCCGCACCATGATGCAGCCCATCGCGACCAGCGAGGCCGTGCCGATGCCGAACTCCTCGGCGCCGAGCATCGCCGCGATCACCACGTCGCGCCCGGTCTTGATGCCGCCATCGGTGCGCAGCTTCACGCGATGGCGCAGCCGGTTGAGCATCAGCACCTGATGCGCCTCGGAGAGCCCCATCTCCCAGGGCAGCCCCGCGATATTTCACCGAGGTCTGCGGCGAGGCGCCGGTGCCGCCGGAATGGCCGGAGATCAGGATCGCATCCGCCTTCGCCTTGGCGACGCCCGCCGCGATCGTGCCGATGCCGCTCCGCGAGACGAGCTTCACGCAGACCGTCGCGTCCGGGTTGATCTGCTTGAGGTCGTAGATGAGCTGCGCCAGATCCTCGATCGAGTAGATGTCGTGATGCGGCGGCGGGCTGATCAGCATGACGCCCGGCGTCGAATGGCGGAGCTTCGCGATCAGGCCGGAGACCTTGAAGCCCGGCAGCTGGCCGCCCTCGCCGGGCTTGGCGCCCTGCGCGACCTTGATCTCGATCTCGCGGCAATCGTTGAGATACTGCGCGGTGACGCCGAAGCGGCCCGAGGCGATCTGCTTGATCGCGGAGGACGCGTTGTCGCCATTCGCGCGCGGCTTCGACGCGCGCCGGATCCTCGCCGCCCTCGCCGCTATCGGAGCGCGCGCCGATGCGGTTCATCGCGATCGACAGCGTCTCATGCGCCTCCGGGCTCAGCGCGCCGAGCGAGATGCCGGGCGCCACCAGGCGCTTGCGGATCTCGGTGATGCTCTCGACCTCGTCGACCGGGATCGGCTTGCGGCCCGTCGCGGAAATCGAGCAGGTCGCGCAGCGCGATCGGCGGCAGGCGGCGCACCGCTTCCGCGTAGCGGCGATAGATCTGGTAGCTGTCGGTCGCGACGGCGGCTCTGCAGCGTGTGGATCAGCCCGCCATCGAAGGCATGCGTCTCGCCGCGCCGGCGCAGCTTGTAGATGCCGCCGACCGGCAGCGTCACCGCATCCGCGTTCCAGGCGGTCGCGTGCAGCGCGAGCGCCTTGCGCGCGATGCCGGTGAGGCCGATGCCGGAGATGCGCGACTGCATGCCGGGGAAGAACTCGGCCACCAGCGCGCGCGACAGGCCGATCGCCTCGAAATTATAGCCGCCGCGATAGGAGGAGATCACGCTGATCCCCATCTTGGACATGATCTTGAGCAGACCCTTGTCCACCGCCTTCTTGTAGCGCTGCACCGGCGGACTTCAGCGGCTGGTCTCGCCGAACAGCCCGCGCCGATGGCGATCGGCGATGCTCTCCTGCGCGAGATAGGCGTTCACCGTGGTGGCGCCGACGCCGATCAGCACGGCGAAATAGTGCACGTCCATGCACTCGGCGGCGCGCACGTTCAGGCTCGTGAAGGTGCGCAGCGACTGGCGCACGAGATGCGTGTGCACCGCGGCGGTCGCCAGGATCATCGGGATGATCGCGCGCTCGGCGCCATGCGCCTCGTCGGTGAGGATCACATGCGTGCAGCCGGCGCGCACGCCCTCCTCCGCCTCGCGCCGGATGCGCTCGAGCGCGGCGCGCAGCCCGGCCTCGCCCTCATCGGCGCGCGAAGGTGCAATCCACCACGCAGGCGGAGGCACCCATATAGGCGCGCATCGCCTGGAACTCGGCGGTGGACAGCACCGGGCTTTCGAGCTGCAGCAGGTCGCACTGCGTCTCGTCCTCGTCGAGCACGTTGCCGAGATTGCCGAGCCGCGTCTTCAGCGTCATCACCCGGGTCTCGCGCAGGCTGTCGATCGGCGGGTTCGTCACCTGGCTGAAGCTCTGGCGGAAATAATGGTGCAGGCCGCGATAGCCGTCCGAGAGCACGGCGATCGGCGTGTCGTCGCCCATGCTGCCGATCGCCTCGGCCGCATCCTCCACCATCGGGTGCAGGATCAGCTCGAGCTCCTCGAGCGTCATGCCGACCGCGAGCTGGCGGCGGCGCAGCTCCTCGCCCGCGAACTCCGACGGGCTCCGGCGCATCGGTCTTCACGATGTGGTCGATCTCGGCGATGCGCCGCGTCCAGTCGCCGAAATCCTGCCGCGCGGCGAGCGCGTCCTTGATCTCCTCGTCGCGGTAGAAGCGCGCGTCGTCGAGATCGACGCCGATCGTCTGGCCCGGCCCGACGCGCCCCTTCTCGATCGACCGCGCCTTCCGGCAGCTTCACCATGCCGGTCTCGCTGCCGACGATCGAGCATCTCGTTCGGCGGTGATCGTGTAGCGCAGCGGCCGCAAGCCCGTTGCGGTCGAGCCCGGCGATCACCCAGCGCCCGTCGGTCGCGGCGATCGCCGCCGGCCCGTCCCACGGCTCCATCACCGCGTTGCAGTAGAGGAAGAGGTCGCGATGCGCGCTGCTTCATCGTCGCATCCTGCCCGATCGAGGGCGGGATCATCAGCGCCTTCGCCATCGGCGCGTCGCGGCCGGCGCGCACCAGCAGCTCGAACACGTTGTCGAGCGTCGCGGTGTCGGAATTGCCGGCCTGCACCACCGGCTTGACGTCCTCCATGAACGGGTCGAGCGCGGCATCGCAGAGCCTGGTCTCGTGGCTCTTCATCCAGTTCGCGTTGCCGGCGAGCGTGTTGATCTCGCCGTTATGCGCGAGCATGCGGAAGGGCTGCGCGAGCTTCCAGGTCGGGAAGGTGTTGGTCGAGTAGCGCTGGTGGTAGATCGCGAAGCGCGAGACGAAGCGCGGGTCGAGCAGGTCGGGATAGAAATCCGTCAGGCTCTCGGCCAGGAACATGCCCTTGTAGATGATCGAGCGGCAGGAGAGCGAGCAGATGTAGAGCTCCGCTGATCTGCGCCGCGATCGCCTGCTTCTCGATGCGGCGGCGGATCACGTAGAGGTCGCGCTCGAACGCGGCGTCATCGCTGCCGCGCGCGTTGCGGATCATGATCTGCTCGATCTCGGGCCGCGTCGCGTTCGCCTTCTCGCCGATGCAGGAGACGTCGATCGGCACCTGGCGCCAGCCATAGATCGCGTAGCCGAAATTCAGGATCTCGGTCTCGACGATCTGCCGGCAGCGCTCCTGCGCGGAGAGATCGGTCTTGGGCAGGAACACCTGGCCGACCGCGATGCGCCCCGGAGCGCAGCGTCTCGCCGCCGCGCTCGACCGCCTCGGCGAAGAAATCCTGCGGGATCTCGATATGGATGCCGGCGCCGTCGCCGGTCTTGCCGTCCGCATCGACCGCGCCGCGATGCCACACCGCGCGCAGCGCGTCGATGCCGGCCTGCACGATGTCGCGCCGCGGCCTGCCGTCGAGCGCGGCGACGAAGCCGACGCCGCAGGCATCGTGCTCCTGCGAGGGATCGTAGGTGCCCGCGAGCCGGGCGACGTTGGCGTTCCAGTCGCGCTGACGAAATCGGACATCGGCGTCACTCCGCGGCCACGGCGAGGCCGAGCGGCCGTGCGCCTGCAGTTTCCTGCATCCAGCGATCCATCGCGGCGGCGGCATCGCGGCCGTCGCGGATCGCCCAGACCACGAGGCTCGCGCCGCGCACGATGTCGCCGGCGGCGAACACGCCCGGCAGCGCCGTCATGAAGCGTGCGGTGGTCGACGTGCTGAGCGTGCCCCAGCGGCTGACCGCGAGTTCCGGCTGCTCCCAGAGCACGGGCAGGTCCTCGGGATCGAAGCCGAGCGCCTTGATGACGAGATCGGCCGGCTCGGTGAACCCGCTGCCCGGCAGCGGCTCGACCGATTGGCGCCCGGAGCTGTCGGGCAGGCCGAGCCGCATGCGGATCGCGCGCACGCCGGTCGACGCGCTCATCGCCGAGGAAAGCGCCTCGGGCGCGGAGAGCCAGACGAACTCGACGCCCTCCTCCTCGGCATTGTGCACCTCGCGCATCGAGCCCGGCATGTTCGTCGCGGTCGCGGCGGTAGAGGCATTTCACCGAGACCGCGCCCTGGCGGACGGCGGTGCGCACGCAATCCATCGCGGTGTCGCCGCCGCCGATCACCACCACCCGCTTGCCGGCGGCATCGAGCGTGCCGTCCTCGAAGGCGGGCACCTGGTCGCCGAGGCCCTGGCGGTTCGAGGCGGTGAGGTAGTCGAGCGCCGGCACGATGCCGGGCAGGCCGACACCGGGGCCGGCGAGGTCGCGCGCCTTGTAGACGCCGGTCGCGATCAGCACCGCATCGTGGCGCGCGCGCAGCGTCGGCGAAGCGCGATGTCGCGGCCGATCTCGACGCCCGAGCTCGAAGCGGATCCCGGCCTGCTCCAGCAGATCGTGGCGCTGGCGCAGCACGATCGGCTTCTCGAGCTTGAAGCTCGGGATGCCGTAGATCATCAGCCCGCCGACGCGGTCGTGGCGGTCATAGACCGTGACCTGGTAGCCGCGCCGCCGCAGCATCTCCGCCGCCGCGAGCCCGCCCGGACCGGCGCCGATGATGCCGACGCTCTGCGGCCGAGCTCGCGCCGCGGCCTGCGCCGGCTTCACCCAGCCCTGCGCGCAGGCGTTGTCGGTGATGAAGCGCTCGACCGCGCCGATGGTGACGCTCTCGAACCCCTTCTCGATGACGCAGTTGCCCTCGCAGAGCCGGTCCTGCGGGCAGATGCGGCCGCAGATCTCGGGGAAATTGTTGGTGGCCGAGCTGACCTCGTAGGCCTCCTCGAGCCGGCCCTCGGCGGCGAGCTTCAGCCAGTCCGGGATGTTGTTGTGCAGCGGGCAATGGATCGAGCAGAACGGCACGCCGCACTGGCTGCACCGGCTCGCCTGCGGTCGCCGCGGCCGGCCGGATCGAAGCCGCGATAGATCTCGGCGAAATCCTCGCGCCGCTCGGAAACGCGCGCGCTTCGGCGGCGGCTCGCTGCTCAAGCTGCACGAATTTCAGCATCCGATCCGGCATCGATCCCTCCCGACGCACGCCAGGCGGGCACCCGATCGGAGAGCAGTATAGCTGCGCCGCATCCGGTCGGCGAATGCAGAAATCGCCGTCAGGTCAGGATTGCTGCCTTATTTCAGCTATGCGCCGGTGCGATCGTCCACCACGTGCCGATCGCCACCGCTCGAGATTAGGTCCGATCCGGGACTTTCTCGCGGCAGGCTCGGATCAGCCGGCGCTTGCCGCCGCCCGGCCGGTATTGCTGGAGATAGCCGGGCACCACCAGCTCGATCGGCACCGGCTCGATGCCGAGCTCCGCCAAGCCCGTCGCGCCGGCGGACCACGTTGTCGCGCGACAGCATCGCGAGCTGGTCCCGCGTGAACGGCTTGCCGGGCAGCATCTCGCCGATCGCCGCCTGCAGCCGCGCCAGGCCGGGACCGACCGTGAACAGCGGCCGGCGCCGGTCGGTCACCGTCAGGATCCACTGCATCAGCTCGCGCATGCGTGTAGACGCGCGGGCCGCCGAGCTCGTAGAGCTGCGCCCCTGCAGTCGCTCGCGGTCGAGCCCGGCCATGATCGCGTCGGCCACGTCGCCCACGAAGACCGGCTGCAGCCTGGTCGCCGCCGGCGATCACCGGCATGCACCGGCAGCATCGCCGCCAGCCGCCGCGAAGCGGTTGAAGAACTTGTCCTCCAGCCCGAACACCACCGACGGGCGGAGGATGACCGCGTCCGGCATCGCCTGCCGCACCGCCGCCTCGCCGGCCGCCTTGCTCCGCCCGTACTCGCTCGGGCTCGCGGGATCGGCGCCGATCGCCGAGACGTGCACGAGGCGGCGCACCCCGGCGGCGGCCGCGAGCCGGGCGATGCGGCCGGCGCCCTCGCCATGGATGCGCTGCGAAATCGCCCTTCCGCCCCTCGGCCAGGATGCCGACCAGGTTGACCACGAGATCGGCGCCCTCGACCGCGCGGGCGACATCGGCCTCGCTGGTGACCGGCGCGTAGAGCGGCGCGATCTGCCCGACCGAGCCGATCGGCTTCAGCAGCAGCGCCGCCTCCGGGTCGCGCCCGGCGATGCGGACGACGTAGCCCTGCCGCGTCAGGCGCCGGACCAGGTAGCGGCCGATGAAGCCCGCCCCGCCGAACACCGTCGCCACCCTGCGCGTCTGCCATGCGCCACTCCTGCCGAAACCGCGTGATGCGGCCTGCATAGGCAAGCGGCAGCCCGCCCTCAAGCGCGGGTTGACGGGTCGTGGTCAAGTCAGCGCCGGTTGACGCGATCCGGGCCAGCGGCTACATCGCCGGCCCTCCGTGCGCCCTCGCCCAGGTGGCGGAATTGGTAGACGCGCAGGTTTCAGGTACCTGTGGCCGCAAGGTCGTGGAAGTTCGAGTCTTCTCCTGGGCACCATTGCACGACAGCGGATGACGCACGCGGCAGGATGACGATCACGCAATTCATGCCGGACGGCACCATCCATCTGCACCGCAATGACCTGCCGGACGGGCTCGATCTCGGGCCCGTGATCGCGGTGGACACCGAGACGATGGGGCTCGACCCGCGCCGCGACCGGCTCTGCCTGGTGCAGCTCTCCGCCGGCGACGGCCAGGCGCATCTGGTGCAGATCGTCCCCGAGCGGCTCGGCGGACGCGGCGCCGACTGCCCCAACCTCAAGCGCCTGCTCGCCGATCCGGCGACGATCAAGCTGATGCATTTCGCCCGCTTCGATGTCGGCGATCCTGCAGCATGCGCTCGGCATCCCGGTCGCGCCGATCCGCTGCACCAAGATCGCCGCCAAGCTGGTGCGCACCTTCACCGACCGCCACGGGCTGCGCGACCTCTGCCGCGAGCTGCTGGGCGTCGAGATCTCGAAGCAGCAGCAGACCTCCGACTGGGGCGCGCCGGAGCTCACCTCCGAGCAGCTCGCCTATGCCGCCTCGGACGTGCTGCACCTGCATGCGCTCTGGGCGCGGCTGGAGGCGCTGCTGATCCGGGAGAACCGGCTCGCGCTGGCGAATTCCTGCTTCGCCTTCCTGCCGGCAAGGGCCGAGCTCGACCTCCTCGGCTACGAGGAGCCGGACATCTTTCACCACTGAGCGGCGGTCGATTCCGCTGCTCGCAAGGCCGGCGGAATTCGTTGGTTTTCGCCGCGCCGGAAGACGATCGCGTTACTTTCCGTGACCGCCCTGCGATTGACCCGAGGCGAGCACGATTCCCATAGATGGAGCGCATGACGACCTCCGTCGCCACCGCCCGAACCGATCTCGACGTCGCTCGCGCGGTCCTCGCCACGGAGGCCGCGGGGCTGCGGACGCTCGCATCCGGGCTCGATCAGGGCTTCATCGCCGCCATCGACCTGCTGGCGGGGCTCGCCGGCCGGGTGGTCGTCACCGGAATGGGGAAGTCCGGCCATGTCGCCCGCAAGGTGGCGGCGACGCTCGCCTCCACCGGCACCCCGGCGCTGTTCGTGCACCCCGCCGAGGCCTCGCACGGCGATCTCGGCATGATCGTGCCGGGGGACGGCGTGCTCGCCCTCTCCAATTCCGGCGAGACCGCGGAGCTCGCCGACCTGATCGCCCATGCGCGCCGTTTCGGCCTGCCGCTGGTCGCGATCACCGCCCGCGCGCAATCGACGCTCGCCGGCGCCGCCGACCACGTGCTGCTGCTGCCGGCCGCGCAGGAAGCCTGCCCGATGGGCCTCGCGCCGACCACCAGCACGACGATGCAGCTCGCCCTCGGCGACGCCATCGCGGTCGCGCTGCTTACCCGGCGCGGCTTCACCGCCACCGAGTTCCGGCAGTTCCACCCCGGCGGACGGCTCGGCGCCCGGCTCAGGCGGGTGCGCGAGCTCATGCATGCGGGCGATGCGCTGCCGCTCGCCGGGCCGGAGATGCGGATGGATCGCGCGCTCCTGCTGATGACCGGGCAAGGGATTCGGCGTGCTCGGCGTCACCGATGCGGAGGAGCCGGCTGATCGGCGTGATCACCGACGGCGATCTCCGCCGCCACATGGGACCGGACCTGCTGGCGCGCCCGGTGGGCCTGGTGATGACCGCCGGGCCGCGGACGATCGGTCCCGACGCGCTCGCGGCCGAGGCGTTGCACGCGATGAACGCGGGCAGGCGGCCGATCACCAGCCTGTTCGTGGTCGATGCGGGGCAGCGTCCCCTCGGGCTTGTCCACATCCACGACCTGCTGCGGGCGGGGCTCGCATGAGCATCGCGCCACTCTCCTCGCTCCCGCCCGATCGGCGAGCGGCTGGTCGGCACCATCACCACGCGTCGGCGCCGCGCGCCCAGCCAGCGCGGCATCGCGCGCCGGCAATGGGCGGTGCGCTGGTCGAAGCGCCTGCTGCCGCTGCTGGCCCTGGTGCTGCTGAGCTCGCTCGCGCTCTGGCCGGAGCTCGACCGCGAGGCCGAGCAGGCCCGCATCGCCTATCGTCGGGTGACCGGCGCCGAGACCGATGCCGCGCGGCTGCTCGATGCGCGGTATCGCGGGTTGGACGAGCGCGGCCGGCCCTACACGGTGACCGCCGACACCGCCGTGCAGGTCTCCCCCGAGCGGGTCGATCTCACCAAGCCGGTGGGCGACAGCACGATGCAGAACGGCACCTGGCTGCAGCTCTCGGCCAAGCAGGGCGTGTTCATCCAGCATCTCGGCCAGCTCGACCTGCAGGGCCATGTGGTGCTCTATCGCGACGACGGCACGACGATGACGAGCGCGACCGCGACCATGGACCTGAAGTCGGGCGCCGCCTCCAGCAACGACCGCGTGCATGCGGAGGGACCGTTCGGCACGCTCGACGCCCGCGCCTTCGTGTTCACCGACAAGGGCGACCTGATCCAGTTCACCGGCCCGGCGAAGCTCGTTCTCAACGGCGGCCAATGAGAAGGCGACCCACCAGGGACAGTGCACGCGCGCGTGCGCTGCTGTTCGCCGTCGCGCTGCTGGCCGCCCCGCTCGCCGCGCGGGCGCAGCAGATCGACCTCTCGCATGGCGGCCCGATCACGGTGACCGCGACCGATGGCATCGACTGGCACCAGGCGGAGCAGACGATCGTCGCCCGCGGCGATGCGAAGGCGGTGCGCGACACGGTCACCGTCACCGCCGACGTCCTGATCGCTCGTTACCGCAAGAAGGCCTGCACGCCGGCCCCGGGCTCCGCGCAGGCGCAGGCCGCGCCGGCGGTCCCGACCAGGACCTCGGCGACCGCGGGCGCGCCGGCACCCCCGCCGCCGCCCTGCCCGCCGGAGAACGCGGCCGGGAAGCCGGCCGCCCCTCCGGCGGGCACGACGGCATCCGCCACCGCACCGGGCTCGGTGAACGGCGAGGATACCGGCAACAACGAGATCTACCGGCTGGAAGCGGTCGGCCGCGTGCACATCTTCACCGCCACCGACCAGGCCTGGGGGGATCATGCCGTCTACGACATCGACCAGGCCGTGCTGGTGCTGACCGGCAGGAACCTGAAGCTGGTCACGCCGCAGGACACCATGACCGCCCGGGATTCGATGGAATACTGGTCGCAGCAGCACATGGCGGTCGGGCGGGGCGATGCGGTCGTGGTCACCAATGACGGCCGCCGCGTCGCCGCCGACGTGCTGGTCGGCTACACCACGCCCGGCCAGGCCGCGCAGGCCGGCCAGCCTGCCGCCTCGGCGGCGAAGCCCGGCGCCTCCCCCGATCCGCTCGCGGCCTCCGGCAAGCTGCAGAAGGTCGATGCGTTCGGCCATGTCGTGGTGCGCACCGCGACCGAGACCGTGCAGGGCGATCGCGGCGTCTACGTGCCCGATACCGGCATCGCCCGGGTGGCCGGCAACGTGCGGATCACCCGCGGGGACAACCAGCTCAACGGCAACGAGGCCGAGGTCGACATGAAGACCGGCCTCGCCCGGCTGATCGCGACGCCGGGCACGCGCGTGAAGGGGCTGGTGGTGCCCCAGGAAGCACAAGGTGAGGCGCAAGGGCCGGCGCAAGATCGGGCGGCGCCCGGCCCCGGCGCCCCGGCCGGGAACGCGCCGGGGCCGGCGGTGGTGAAACCGCCCGCGCGCCCGGTCGGGGGACGCCCATGACGGAGCCGCTCCGGCTCGTGGAGGGCAAGGGCGGCCTCGTCGCCACCAATGTCGGCAAGACCTACAAGAAGCGCCCGGTGGTGCGGAACGTCTCGGTCTCGGTCCGCCGCGGCGAGGCGGTCGGGCTGCTCGGCCCGAACGGCGCCGGCAAGACCACCACCTTCTACATGATCGTGGGCCTGGTCCGCCCCGACACCGGCTCGATCAACCTCGACGGCGCCAACATCACCGGCCTGCCGATGTATCGCCGCGCCCGGCTCGGCATCGGCTACCTGCCGCAGGAGGCGAGCGTGTTCCGCGGCCTCACGGTCGAGCAGAACATCATGGCCACGCTCGAAGTGGTCGAGTCCGACCCGGACCGTCGCGAGCTGATGCTCGACGAGCTGCTCGCCGAGTTCGGCATCGCCCATCTCCGCCGCACCCCCGCGCTCGCCCTGTCCGGCGGCGAGCGACGGCGCGTCGAGATCGCCCGCGCGCTGGCCACCCAGCCCTCCTACATCCTGCTCGACGAGCCGCTCGCCGGCATCGACCCGATCGCGGTGGGCGAGATCCGCGATCTCGTCGGCCATCTCAAGGATCGCGCGATCGGCGTGCTGATCACCGACCACAATGTCCGCGAGACGCTCGAGATCATCGACCGCGCCTACATCATGCATGACGGCCAGGTGCTGATGGAGGGGGTGCCCGACGAGGTGGTCGCGCATCAGGACGTGCGTCGCGTCTACCTTGGGGAAAGGTTTAGTCTGTAATCTGCGCGGGCCATGAACGCGCGATCCCTTCGGGCGAAAATCCGCCCGGTCCTCCCCACCGGGCCGGCTGAGACCTGACCATGCCCCTCGGCCCCCGGCTCGAAATCCGCCAGTCGCAATCGCTGGTGATGACCCCGCAGCTGCGCCAGGCGATCAAGCTGCTGCAGTGCTCGAATCTCGAAGCCGCCGAATTCGTCGAGCAGGAGCTCGAGCGCAATCCGCTGCTGGAGCGCGATGACGGCCCGGCTCCGATCGCCGAGCCCGATCCGGAGCCGACCGCCGCCCCGCCCGATGCCGATGCCGCCGAGCTCCTGC
The DNA here is from genome assembly GCA_963822815.1 of uncultured Alphaproteobacteria bacterium. GTDB lineage: Bacteria > Pseudomonadota > Alphaproteobacteria > Acetobacterales > Acetobacteraceae > CAWGJC01. The sequence goes on along the minus strand of CAWGJC010000005.1, from coordinate 523,244 downwards.
GCGCGGCCACGCTGCCGGCCGAGCCGCCGGTCGAGGCCGATTTCTCCGACCGCTTCGAGGACGGCGCGATGCCGCGCGGCGGCGCCTCCGGCTTCGAGGCGGACGAGCGCGGCATCGATGATCTCGTGGAGGCCCCCCGCAGCCTGCGCGAGCACCTGCAGGAGCAGCTCCGGCTGGAATTCGCCGATCCCGCCGACCGGCTGATCGGCGCCCAGTTCCTCGCGCTGCTCGATCCGGCGGGCCGCGTCCCGGTCACCACCGAGGCGCTTGCCGCGGCACTCGGCGCCGATCCGGCGCGCGTCGCGCGGGTGCGCGCCCGCATGCAGCGCTTCGACCCGACCGGCCTGTTCGCGGTCGATCTCAAGGATTGCCTGGCCGCGCAGCTCGCCGAGCGCAACCGGCTCGACCCGGCGATGGCGGCGCTGCTCGACAACCTCGACCTGCTCGCGCGGCGCGACATGCGCGGGCTGATGGTCGTCTGCGGGGTCGATGCCGAGGACCTTGCGGACATGGTCGCCGAGCTGCGCGCCCTCGACCCGAAGCCCGGCGCCGGGTTCGACCATGCGATCACCCAGCCGATCGTGCCCGACGTGATGATGCGCGCGCTGCCCGACGGCTCCTGGCATCTCGAGCTCAATCCGGAGACGCTGCCGAAGGTGCTGGTGAACCAGCGCTTTCACGCCCGCGTGCGCGGCCGCCTCGCGCGCGAGGACCGGCCCTGGCTCGCCGAGCAGTTCGCCAGCGCCAACTGGCTGGTGAAGTCGCTGCAGCAGCGGGCCGAGACGATCCTGAAGGTCGCCGCCGAGACCGTCCGCCGGCAGGACGGCTTCTTCCGCCACGGCATCGGCCATCTCCGGCCGCTGATCCTGCGCGACGTCGCGGACGGGGTGGAGATGCACGAGAGCACGGTGAGCCGGGTGACCGCGAACAAGTACATCGCGACGCCGCGGGGCATCTTCGAGCTCAAATACTTCTTCACCACGGCGATCGCCGGCACCTCGGGAGAGACCCACAGCGCCACCACGGTACGCAGCCGCATCCGCTCGCTGGTGGACGCCGAGCCGGCGAGCGCCATCCTCTCCGATGACGCAATCGTTGCTCTCTTGCGACGGGAAGGCGTGGACATCGCCCGGCGGACCGTGGCCAAGTATCGCGATGCACTGAGGATCCCGAGTTCGGTCCAACGCAAACGGGAGAAGACGGTGCCGGCCTGACCCATGCGGACGCGGGCCGGCACGGCGCGCATCGCGAGAGGCCCCTTCATGCAGATCACGGTCTCCGGCAAGCAGCTCGACCTCTCCGACGCGCTCCGCGAGCGGGTTGCCGAGCAGCTCGACCAGATCGCGGGCAAGTATTTCGATCACGCGCTGGAGGCGCACGTCACCTTCGGCCGGGCGCGCAGCTTCTTCACCTGCGACATCAACCTGCATGCCGGGCGCGGGTTGAAGCTCCGCGGCGAGGGCGAGGCGGCCGACGCGCACGCCGCCTTCGACGACGCCGCCGAGCACATCGCCAAGCGGCTGCGCCGCTACCGAAGGCGGGTGAACGAGCACGCGCGCGACAGCGCGAACCGCGAGCGTCCGGAAGCCGCGCGGCAATACGTGCTGCGGCAGGAGGACGAGGGGACGGAGCCGGACGGGGCGGTGCTGGCCTATGCGACGGTGATCGCCGAGGCGCCGACCGAGATCGCGCGGCTGTCGGTTGGCGATGCGGTGATGCGGATGGACCTCGCCGATCAGAAGGTGCTGATGTTCCGCAACAGCGCCTCGGGCGAGCTCAACGTCGTCTATCGCCGCGAGGACGGCCATATCGGCTGGATCGATCCCACCTCTCCGCGCCCTTGAAAACCCGGCTATGCCGGCCGTCTGGCGCGGGTTTTCTGCGCTCCGGTGCTCCGGGCTCGAGCCCGCGGGCTCCGGTGCTCGAAAACCAGCGCCATCCGCTCGGCCTCGCAGGTTTTGAAGGGCGTTGCGCGCCGGAGGTTACTCGGGCCGCCGCGATCCGCGTCGTAGCGGCGCGCTGGCCACGCAGGATCAGGTTGCGGGGCCGGCCGTCGCCGACGGGGTCAGCCGAGCGCCCGCTTCGCGACCGCGGCCATCCAGCCGGCTGTCGCCGGCAGGATCGCGTCGTTGAAGTCGTAGCCCGGGTTGTGCAGCTCGCGGCCGGGTTCCGCCGGGCCGTTGCCGATCCAGACGAAGGCGCCGGGCTTCTGCTGGAGATAGGCGGCGAAATCCTCGCCCGCCATGCTCGGCGGCAGGTCGCGCCGCACCGGGAGCCCGGCCGCTTCCGCCGCCGCGGCGGCCAGGTCGGCCTCCGGGCCGGTGTTGATCGTGGCGACGCCGCCGAGCGGGATCTCCACCGTCGCGGTCACGCCGAAGGTCTGCGCGATGCCCTGCGCGATGCGGTTGATCGCCGCCTCCACTGTCGTGCGCACCGCCGGCTTGTAGGTGCGCACCGTGCCGCGCATGACGACGCGGTGCGGAATCTGGTTGCCCGCCACCCCGCCGTCGATCATGCAGATCGAGACCACCGCGGTCTCCAGCGGATCGACGTTGCGGGAAACGATCGTCTGCAGCGCGACCAGCAGGTGCCCGGCCGCGACCATCGGATCGCGCGCGAGATGCGGCATCGCGGCATGGCCGGCATGGCCCTCGAGCGTGAGGACGATTCGTGTTCCGGCCGCCATCACCGGCCCGGCATGCACCGCCACGGTGCCCGCCTCGAGCCCGGGCCAGTTGTGGAAGCCGAAGATGCGCTCCATCGGGAAGCGGTCGAACAGCCCGTCCGCGAGCATCGACCGCGCGCCGCCGCCACCCTCCTCGGCGGGCTGGAACACCAGATGGATGGTGCCCGACCAGCTCGCATCCCGCGCCAGCAAGGAAGCCGCGCCGAGCAGCGACGCGGTGTGCCCGTCATGGCCGCAGGCATGCATCACGCCCGGGTTTTCCGACGCATAGGGCAGGCCCGTGGTTTCGGTGATCGGCAGCGCGTCCATGTCGGCGCGCAGCCCGACCGCGCGGTTCGACCGCCCGCGGGCGAGCGTCGCCACCACGCCGGCGCCGCCGCCCACGCCGGCGGTGAACGGAATGCCAAGCTCGGCGAGCCGCGCCTGCACGAAGGCGGAGGTCGCGCGCTCCTGGTTCGACAGCTCGGGATGCGCGTGCAGGTGCCGCCGCCAGGCGGTAAGCGTCGCAAGCAGGTCCGGGTCCATGAACGGGTCCTCCCTCACGCCGCCGGCAGGATCTCCGCGGCCCTGGCACGCTCTCGATGGAGCGGCATCACCACGTGATAGCGGGTGCCGTTCCCCTCCTCGACCGTCAATGTGGCGCCGAGCTGGCGTACGAAGCCGCGGATGAGCTGGATGCCGAGCCCGTCCCGCGGCCCGGTCTCCGTCTCGCTGCGCCCGGCGGGAATGCCGACGCCGTCGTCGCGGATCACCAGTTCCGCCGCCTCCGCCGCAGCCCGCAGCGACACCGAGACGTGGCCCGAGCGGCCGCCGGGGAACGCGTACTTCACCGCATTGGTCACCGCCTCGGTCACGATCAGCGACAGCGGCACCGCCTGGTCGCTGCTGAGCTGCAGCTCCGGTGCCTCGATTTCGAGCTTGATGCGGCCGCCCTCCTCTTCGCCCATGGCCTGGAAGAGCTGGCCGCACAGCTCGGTCAGGAAGCTGCGCATGTTGATCGTGTGCAGCTCGCCCTGCGCGTAGAGGTGCCGGTGCAGCGTGGCGAGCGCGCGCACCCGGTCGCGGGCGGCCTGGAACTCCGCCTTCGCCGCCGGCAGGCGGATGCGGCTCGCCTGCAGGTTCAGGAGGCTGGCGACGATCTGCAGGTTGTTCTTCACCCGGTGATGGATCTCCTGCATCAGCAGCTCCTGCTGTGCGACCGCGCTGTGCAGCTCGGCCTCCCGGGCACGAAGCGAGACCGTCGCCTCGGTGAACACGTCGGCCAGCCGCCGCACCTCGAGCGGCATCCAGTGGCGCGGGCCGAGCGCCAGCTCGTCCCCGTCGCGCCAGCGTCCGACCCCGCGGCTCAGCCGGACGATCGGCTCGACCACCCCGATCGCGCCGCCGAGCCACACGGCGACGACGCCGACGAGCAGCAGGAATCCGAGTTCCAGGATGCGTTGCACCAGCGCATTCTGCGCATTCCGCTGCTCGGCCACCGCGGAGTAGCCGACCAGCAGCGCGAGATCCGGGGTGAGGCGGACCGCGGCATAGGCGTAGGGGATCCCGCCTCGCGAGAGGGCCTGCAACTCGTCCTCGCCGCCCGCCATCAGCGTCGCAAAGGTTTGCGGGGACGGCAGGTCGTCCTCGGGAGAGTGGGCGATCGGATGCGGCGCGCCATTGTGGTCGATCAGCCAGGCCACGTTGGCGAGCTCGGCGCCCCCGGCCACCGCGTGATAGCTCAGCCACTCGCCCCGGATGCCGACCACCACCTCGCCCGCGAACGTCCCGTCCCGCATCACCGGGTAGGCGCCGAGCAACACCGCCTCGCCGTTCCCGGGCCGCCTCGCCCTTCGGGCGCAACACCAGGCGCCGCTGGTCCCGGGCCTCCCGGAACCAGTCCTGGGCGGCGATCGTGGACGCAGGCTGCTCGAGCGGCCGCGAGCATGTCGGCCGGATCCGGCCGGGCGATGCAGCGAAGCGTGCCGTCCGGCCCCACGATGCCGAGATTGACGTAGCGGCCGGGGTCGAGCCCGACCACGTCGGCAAGGAAGTGGCCGCAGGTCGCAGCATCTTCGGAGAACACCGCCGGAAGCTGCGAGACCGCGCCGAGCATCTGCGCGGTGCCGTCGATCAGGGCCTGCTGGCGCGCGACCTGACCCTCGCGGATGAGCACGGCATTCTGCAGCGCCCGATCGGCGGCCAGCCGGTAGTTCTGCCAGGCGATGATCGCCGCCATGAACAGAACCGGGATCGCCGCCACGACGATCAGCGCCACCAGCCGCGCGCCGACCGACCGGGGCCAGCTTCCCAGGCGACCGCCCGGGTTCACGGCATGGGAGGCTCGGCACAGGAGGCGGGGGCGAGCAGGGCGGCCCCCCTCACCCCTTCCGCTCCTCCTCGATCAGGCGCAGCAATTCCTTCGGCACGGACTCCTTGACGACCTCGTCATACATCTGGTGCAGCCCGCGTTCGAGCCAGGCGTCGAACGCGGCACGCGATTTCGCGCCGGGTGCCGGCCTGGCAGCTTTCCGAGACCTTGGCTGCTTGGTGGGAAGCTGCATGGCATCCATGTCTGACGGCCCCGCTGCCGCCGCTGCCTTCTATCGCCGCATCGGCGTCAAGCCCAGTCGTTTCGTGCACCCAACGGGGACCTCTCGATCGGGCGGCCCCGGCGTGCGCCCTGGCCGCGCTTCGGCTGCTCGCCCATGAGCCACGCCTCCAGCTGGCGGCGGGCGCGGAAGACGCGGCTTTTCGCGGTGCCGACCGCGCACCCGGTCGCCTCGGCGAGCGCCTCGTAGCTCATGCCGTGCACCACCACCATCACCAGCGCCTCGCGCTGGTCGGCGGGCAGCCGGTTCATCGCCTTGCCGAGCTCCTTCAGCGCGAGGCGATCCTCGTGCGGCGCCTCGGAGGCGAAGGTCGAGGACGGCACGTCGTCGATGTCGGTGGTGTCGCGGCGCTTGCGCAGGTTGGAGATGAAGCGGTTGCGCAGGATCCGATGCATCCAGGCGGCGAAGTTGGTCCCCGGGATGAAGCTGTCCTGTGCGGAGAGCGCGTTGCAGACGGCGTCCTGCACGAGATCCTCGGCGCCCGCCCGGTTGCGCGTCAGCGCCAGCGCCTGCACCCTGAGTTTCGGAAGGATGGCAATGACCTGGTCGTGGAAATCGGAACCCATCTTCCTGTTCTCACCCCCTTGCTTGTCCGCGTCGAGCAATGACGGGCCGGGATGCGTGGTTGCATGGGGAGGGTCACGAGACCGCGAGCGCTCACCCGCCGGGGTCACCGGCGAGACGCGCGAGATGCGAGCGGGCACGGGACACGCGCGCTTTCATCGTGCCGACCGGCACCCCGCAGATCGCCGCCGCCTGCTCGTGGCTGAGCTCCTGGGCGCCGACGAGGACCAGCGCCTCGCGCAGCAGCGGCGGCAGTCGCCAGAGCAGCCGGCCGAGATCGGCCATCTCTGTTCGGCTCACCTGCGGCGGCGGATGCGCCGCCTCCGCCGCGTATCCCGCTTCCATGGCGCGCCGCTCCCGCTTGCGCCGCCTGATCTGCTCGTAGAAGTGATTGCGGAGAATGGTGAACAACCACGCCTTGAGATTGGTGCCGGGGACGAACTGATGCAGCGCGCCGAGCGCCCGCACCACGCCATCCTGCACGAGGTCGTCCGCCTCGCCGGCGTCCCGCACCAGAAAGCGGGCGAAGGCGCGCAGGTCGGGCAGCAGAAGCGCGATCTCGCGCCTGAGATCGGGACCGGGAAGCGGTTGCCCGGTCGCCTCGGAGCCGTCGCGCATTCGCCCTGTTTCCGGCTAAAAGTGGGTTTGAAGATGCGAGGGGCGCTTCAAGTCGGCTCCTTGGCACCGTTTCCGCTCGGATTCCAGATCGATGAGGATCATGCTTCTCGACAGGGGTAACGCCGGATGACCAGCACGCGTCGCGACGACCTCATCCGCGCCCTTCCGTATGCGCGCCGCTATGCAAGGGCGCTGACCGGCAACCAGAAGCGAGGGGACGCGCTGGTGGCGGACGGCCTCAGGGAGATGCTCGGGGCGGGTGACCGGGACGAGGAGCCGCGCATCGCCCTCTATGGCTGGGTCACCGCGCGCTTCGACGCCGTCCCGGCCGAGGAGACCGAGGGCCTCAGCGGCAAGCAGCGGCAGCTGCTGCTGCTCACCGCCCTCGAGGAGGTCCCGATCGAGCAGGCCGCCGGCATCGTCGCGCTGCCGCACAAGGACGCGGCCAGGCTGCTTGCCGAGGCCCGCGACCGGCTGCGCGCCACCGCGGCGACCGACGTGCTCATCATCGAGGACGAGCCCATCATCGCCATGGACATCGAGGAACTGGTCGAGAGCTGCGGTCATCGGGTGGTCGGCGTCGCCGCCAGCGAGGAGGAGGCGGTCGAGCTCGCGGAGGCCACCCGGCCCGGGCTGATCCTCGCCGACATCAATCTCGGCGCCGGCGGCGACGGCACCGCGGCGGTCGCCCGCATCCTGCGCGGCCATTACGCGCCGGTGATCTTCGTCACCGCCTATCCCGAGCGGCTGCTGACCGGCGAGGCGCTCGAGCCGACCTTCGTCATCACCAAGCCATTCGAGCCGCTGACGCTCGCGATCGCCACCTATCAGGCGGTCACCGGGGGCGTCCGCCTCGACTGATCCGGGCTGATTCCGCCTTTCCGGCCCGTTTTTTGCCCGCAGCGAGGCAACTTGGCTTCGCCCTCTGGCGCTTGAGCCGGAACGGAAGCCAGGGCGGAAGGGGCGATGCGAGGGGTCGAGATCAACACACGGACCAGGCTGCCGCCCGCGACCCCCGACCCGTCCACCCCTGCCCGGCGGGAACCGGCCGGTGCCGCCAGGCTGATCTACGCGTTCGATCCGGCGCTCGCCGGCGGGCCGGAAGCGATCCCCGCCTGGCTCGCGGCATGCCGCCCGGCTCGGCTTCGACCACGTCCTGTTCCCGGTCCCGTTCCCGACGCTGCCCGGCGAGACCGATCCGCTGGTGACCGACGACCGGGTCCTGGCGCCGGAACTCGGTGGCGGCCCGGCGCGGGAAGGGTTGCAACGCCTCGCCGCCCGGGCGCGCGCCGCAGGCGTCACTCCGCTCCTCGACCTCGCGGCCGACCGCGTCGCCGCCGCCGGCGCGCTCGCCGCCGGCGCGCCGGGGCTGTTCGCGCCACCCGACCCGCACCAGGTGCTCGATCCCCGCCGCCCGATCGAGACCGGCCGCGCGGCCCTGGCGCGGGTCGCCGATCCGGAGACGGGCGCCGCGCTCGGTGCCTGGTGGGGCGAGCGGCTTGCCGCCTGGCGCGATGCGGGATTCGCTGGCGTGCGGCTTCTCGGCCTCGCCCGCCTGCCGGGACCGGCGCTCGGCCCCATGCTGGGCGCGCTCCGCGCGGCGGCCCACGATGCGATCCTGCTCGGCTGGACACCCGGCACGGACTGGGCCGCACTGCCCGGTCTCAAGGGACGGCTCGATGGTGTGTTCCCCTCGCTGCCGTGGTGGGACTGGCGGAGCGACTGGCTCTGGGACGAGATCGAGCGGCTGCGCATGGTCGCCCCGCTCATCGCCTGTCCGGAAGCGCCCAACACCTCTCCGCCCCCTCCCCCGCTGGTCGCCCCGTGGCACACGCCGGAGCAGGGGCTCGCCGCCATCCGTCGCGCGGTGACCTTCGCCGCCGGGCTTGCGAGCGGTTGGATGCTGCCGATGGGGCTGGAGTTTGGCCTGCACGGCCGCACGCCGCGCCGCCCCGGCACGCCCGATGCCACCAGGGCCGGCGCGCCGCTCGATCTGTCGCAAACGGTCGCCGCCGCCAACGCGGCGCGCCGCAAGGAGGCCGCACGCGCCGCCGCTCCGCGTCTGCCCGCCGGCGCCGGCACGCCGGTGCTCGCCTTGCTGCGCCCGGAGCTCGGCGCCGGCCGCGCGACGCTGCTGCTCGCCAACACCGATCTCGAGCGCGCCCGCCGCGCGCCGCTGGAGACGATCCTCGCCGGTACCGGCGGCCGCTATGTCGGCTTCGCTCCGGTCGTCCCCGCCGATGCGCCGCCGCTCGCGGCCGGGGCCGAGCCGGTGCTCGCGCCCGGCGAGGTCCGCCTCTACGAGACGCGCTCCGTCGAGACCGCCGGGATCGCCACCGACGCCCGCCGAGGAACGCCACGCCGCCGAGCTCGCCGGCCGGGCGCCGCGAGTCGCCATCGAGAATGTCACACCTGTCGTCGAGGGCGGACCGTTCCCGGTCAAGCGCGTCGCCGGCGAGACCGTCACGGTGGAGGCGGACGTCATCTGCGACGGCCATGATCAGCTCAGCGTCGCGATGCAGTGGCGCGGTCCCGGCGACGACGCCTGGCACGAGACGCGGATGCGCCCGCTCGGCAACGACCGCTACCAGGCGAGCCTCCCGCTGCCGCGGATCGGCCGCTACGCGTTCACGATCGAGGGATGGCGGGACGCCTTCGCGACCTTTCGCGACGAGCTCCGCAAGAAGCACACCGCCGGGGTTCCCACCCATCTCGAGCTGATGGAGGGCCAGACGCTCGTCGCCGACGCCGCGGCGCGCGCCACCGGCGACCTCAAGGCCGAGCTCGCACGCATGGTGGCGGCGGTCGGCGAGCCGGACGACGACCGCAAGCGCGAGACCCTCCTGGCCGATGCGACCGCGGCGATGATGGCCAAGGCGGATGACCGCCCGTTCGGCGTGCGGACCGCACCGTTCGCCGTCGAGGCCGATCGCATCGCGGCGCGCTTTGCCAGCTGGTACGAGGTGTTCCCCCGTTCGCTCAGCGACGATCCGCACCGGCACGGCACGTTCGACGACGTGATCCGCCATCTGCCGCGCGTGCGGGCGATGGGCTTCGACGTGCTCTACTTCCCGCCCATCCACCCGATCGGCAGGATCAACCGCAAGGGGCGCAACAACGCGCTGAAGGCCGCGCCCGACGATCCCGGCAGCCCCTATGCCATCGGCGCGGACGAAGGCGGCCATGACGCGATCCATCCCGAACTCGGCACGTTCGATGATTTCCGCCGCCTGGTCGAAGCCGCGCGCGAGCATGAGCTCGAGATCGCGATCGACTTCGCGATCCAGTGCTCACCCGACCATCCCTGGCTCCGCCAGCACAAGGCTGGTTCGACTGGCGTCCCGACGGCTCCATCCGCTACGCGGAGAACCCGCCGAAGCGCTACGAGGATATCGTCAACGTCGATTTCTACGCACCCGGCGCGATCCCCGATCTCTGGATCGCCCTCTGCGACGTCGTGCTGTTCTGGGCGCGCCAGGGCGTGCGCATCTTCCGCGTCGACAATCCGCACACCAAGCCGCTGCCGTTCTGGCAGTGGATGATCGCGACGGTGCGGAGCGAATTCCCTGATGCGATCTTCCTCGCCGAGGCGTTCACCCGGCCGAAGGTGATGTACCGTCTCGCCAAGGTCGGCTTCACCCAGTCCTACACCTACTTCACCTGGCGCAACACCAAAGCGGAGCTGACGGAGTACCTCACGGAGCTCAGCACGCGAGGCGCCGCGCGAGTTCTTCCGGCCGAACTTCTTCGTCAACACGCCCGACATCAACCCGGTCTTCCTGCAAACCTCCGGCCGCGGCGGGTTCCTGATCCGCGCCGCGCTCGCCGCCACGCTCTCCGGCCTGTGGGGCGTCTACAACGGCTTCGAGCTGGCCGAGGCGCGCGCGCTGCCCGGCCGCGAGGAATACCAGGACAGCGAGAAATACCAGCTCCGCGCCTGGGACTGGGACCGGCCGGGCAACATCGTGGCCGAGATCACCGCGCTCAACCGCATAAGGCGGATGAACCCGGCGCTGCAGACGCATCTCGGCGTCACCTTCCTCGATGCCTGGAACGACAACATCCTGTTCTTCGAGAAGGCGACGCCGGACCGCACCAATATCGTGCTGGTCGCGATCAGCCTCGATCCGCACGCCGCGCAGGAGGCCGACATCGCGCTGCCGCTCTCGCGGTGGAACCTGCCGGACGGCGCGACGGTGCCGGCGAGTGACCTGCTGCACGGCACGGCGTTCGCGTGGCACGGCAGGATGCAACGCGTGCGCTTGACGCCGGACGCGCCTTACGCGATCTGGCGCGCACACCCCGTACCGTGAGCAAACGATGAGCGAGACAGCCGGCAAGCCGATCGAGGACCCGCTTTGGTACAAGGACGCCGTCATCTATCAGCTGCACGTCAAGTCGTTCTTCGACGCCAACAATGACGGCGTCGGCGACTTTGCCGGACTGATCCAGAAGCTCGACTACATCGCCGAGCTCGGCGTCACCGCGGTCTGGCTGCTGCCGTTCTATCCCTCGCCCCGGCGCGACGACGGCTACGACATCGCGAGCTATCGCGGCGTGCATCCCGAATACGGCCGGCTGGTCGAGGCGCGCCGCTTCATCGAGGCGGCGCATGCGCGCGGGTTGCGCGTCATCACCGAGCTCGTGGTCAACCACACCTCCGACCAGCATCCCTGGTTCCAGCGCGCCCGCCACGCGCCGCCGGGATCGCCGGAGCGCGAGTTCTACGTGTGGTCGGACAACGACGGCAGATACGCCGGCACCCGCGTCATCTTCATCGACACCGAGAAGTCGAACTGGACCTGGGACCCGGTCGCCAACGCGTATTTCTGGCATCGCTTCTACGCGCACCAGCCCGACCTCAACTTCGACAACCCGCAGGTGATGGAGGCGGTGCTCTCCATCATGCGGTTCTGGCTCGATCTCGGCGTCGACGGGCTGCGGCTCGACGCCGTCCCGTATCTCGTCGAGCGCGAGGGCACCAACAACGAGAACCTCGCCGAGACCCATGCCGCGCTGAAGCGCATCCGCGCCGAGATGGACCTGCACGCGCCCGGCCGCATGCTGCTCGCGGAAGCCAACCAGTGGCCCGAGGACGCGCAGCAGTATTTCGGCGAGGGCGACGAGTGCCACATGTCGTTCCATTTCCCGCTGATGCCGCGCATGTACATGGCGATCGCGCGCGAGGACCGCTTCCCGGTCACCGACATCATGCGGCAGACGCCGGCGATCCCCACCAACTGCCAATGGGCGATCTTCCTGCGCAACCATGACGAGCTCACGCTCGAGATGGTGACCACCGCGGAACGCGACTATCTCTGGGAGACCTACGCCGCCGACCGCCGCGCGCGCCTCAATCTCGGCATCCGCCGCCGACTTGCGCCGCTGCTTGAGCGCGACCGCCGGCGCATCGAGCTGATGAACGGGCTGCTGCTGTCCATGCCCGGGACGCCGGTGATCTATTACGGCGACGAGATCGCCATGGGCGACAACATCCATCTCGGTGATCGCGACGGCGTGCGCACGCCGATGCAGTGGTCGATCGACCGCAATGGCGGGTTCTCGCGTGCCGATCCCGCGAGCCTCGTCCTGCCCCCGATCATGGACCCGATCTACGGATTCCAGGCGGTGAACGTCGAGGCGCAGGCCGCCGATCCGCACTCGCTCCTGAACTGGACGCGGCGCATGCTTGCCGTCCGCCGCGACCATCGCGCCTTCGGCCGCGGCGCGCAGCGCTTCCTCTACCCGACCAACCGCAAGATCCTGGCGTTCCTGCGCGAGCTCGAGAACGAGGATGGATCGGACGAGACGATCCTCTGCGTCTACAACCTCTCCCGATCCGCGCAGGCGGTGGAGCTCGACCTCGCCGCGTTCTCCGGCCGCGTGCCGATGGAAATCCTCGGTGGCACCGCGTTTCCTGCAATCGGCCAGCTCACCTATCTGCTGACGCTGCCGCCGTACGGGTTCTACTGGTTCCAGCTTGCCAAGGATCGCGTCCCGGGCGCGTCCGCGCCGGAGCCGCTGCCGGAATTCGCGACGCTCGTGATCCGCCGCGACCTCACCGACGCGATGAACCAGCCGGCGCGCGGCATCCTGGAACGCGAGGCACTGCCGGCGTACCTGCCGAAGCGACGCTGGTTCGCCTCCAAGGGGGAGATGCTGCACGGCGTGCACGTCGCCTATTCGGTGCCGGTGCCGGAGCAGCCCATCCTGGTGACGGAAATCGAAGCCGCGGTCGGCGATCGCCGCGAGCGCTACGTGCTGCCGGTCGGCATCGGTTGGGATGACGAGGCAACCGACGCGCTGGTGCAGCCGCTCGCGCTTGCCCGCGTGCGGCGCGGGCCCCGCGTCGGATTCCTCACCGACGGCTTTGCGCTCGATCCGCTCGGCCGCGCCTGGCTCGGCGCGATGCGCGCGGCGGCGGTGGTCGCGCTCGACGGCGGCGAGGGCGAGCTGCGCTTCGTCCCGACCTCGCTGCTCGCCGAACTCGATCTGCCCGACGACGCGCCGATCCGCCGACTGTCGGCCGAGCAGTCGAACAGCTCGCTGATCGTCGGCGACACGCTGGTGATGAAGATCGTCCGCCGCGTCACCGCCGGCATCCATCCGGAAGGCGAGATGACGCGCTACCTCACCGAGCGCGGCTTCGGCAACACCGCGCCGCTCTATGGCGAGGTGCTGCGCGTCGCGCCGGACGGCACGCCGCACACGCTCGGCCTGGTGCAGGGCTTCGTGCGCAACCAGGGCGATGGCTGGGGCTGGACGCTCGACTTTCTCGCCCGCAGCGTCGATGAGCTGGCGATCACGGGCACGCATCCGGAAACCGGCGAGGAGGCGGAAGCGGATGCGTTCGCGGAATACAACGTGTTCGCGGCGGCGATGGGCAAGCGGCTGAGCGAGCTGCACCAGGCGCTTTCGCAGCCGACCGATCAGCCCGATTTCGCGCCGGAGGAAGCCGATGCGGCGCTGCTCGAGGAATGGTCGGACAGCGCGATCGAGCAGCTCGACGGGGCGCTCGCCATTCTCCGCCAGGACCGCGAATGGCCCGACGATGCGGCGCGCGACCGTGCCCAGGAGCTGCTGGCGCACGAGGACGGCCTGAAGCGCGCGGCGCGCGACCTCGCGCAGCGCGGCAAGGGCAGTTTGCGCACGCGCATCCACGGCGACTTCCATCTCGGCCAGGTGCTGGTGGTCGGCGGGGATGCCTACCTGATCGATTTCGAAGGCGAGCCGGCGCGGCCGCTCGCGCAGCGCCGCGCGAAATCCTCGGGCCTGCGCGACGTGGCCGGGCTGCTGCGCTCCTTCGATTACGCGGCGGCGGCGGCGGAGGGGCGCATGGCGACCTCGGCCGCGGCGGCGGAGCGCCGCACCGCCCTCCTGGAACGCTTCCGCACCGAGGCATCGAACACCGTGCTCGCCGCCTATCGCGCGGTGCTGGAAGCCGCCGAACGTCCCTGGGTGCCGCCGGAAGCGGAGGCGGCGCTGCTCGATCTCTTCCTGATCGAGAAGGCCGCCTACGAGATCCGCTACGAGGCGGCGAACCGGCCCGGCTGGATCGGCATTCCGCTCCGCGGCCTTGTCGACATCGCCGCGCGCGTGCTCGGCAGCGGAGAGTCCGATGGTTGAGCATCATCCCGATCCCGGCGCGGTCGACGCGCTGATGCACGCGCGGCACGGCGATCCGTTTGCCGTGCTCGGGCCGCACGACGTGCAGGATGGCTGCGCGATCCGCGCGGTGCTGCCGGGCGCGGACAGCGTCGTGGTGCTGGACCGGCACGACGGGAGGCAGCTCGGCGAGCTCACCCGCATCCATCCGGACGGGTTCTGGAGCGGCACCATCCCGCGTTCGACGCCGTACCGGCTGCGCGTGCGCTTCGGCGGCGATACGGTCGAGATCGACGATCCCTACCAGTTTCCGCCGGTGCTCGGCGACCTCGACGTCTATCTCATGGGCGAGGGTCGCCACCACGATCTCGGCATGACGCTCGGCGCCCACCCGGCCGACCTCGACGGTGTCGGTGGCACGCGCTTCGCGGTGTGGGCGCCGAATGCGCAGCGCGCCTCGGTGGTCGGCGACTTCAACCGCTGGGATGGGCGACGGCACCCGATGCGGCTCCGCCACGGCGCGGGGGTGTGGGAGCTGTTCATCCCCGGCGTTCGACCGGGCATGCTCTACAAATACGAGCTGATCGGAGCGCATGGCGAGCACCTGGTGAAGGCCGACCCCGTCGCGTGGCAGACCGAACGCCCCCCGGCCACCGCCTCGGTGGTGCCGCCCGCGCATCTGCATCACTGGCAGGACGACGACTGGATGCAGTCGCGCGCGGCGCGGCAGGCGCCGGACGCGCCGATTGCGATCTACGAGGTGCACGCCTTCTCCTGGCTGCCGGCGGCCGAACTCGGCCCCGAAGGCTGGGATCGGCTGGCCGAACGGCTCGTGCCGTACGCGGCACGGATGGGCTTCACGCATCTCGAGCTGCTGCCGATCATGGAGCACCCGTTCGGCGGCTCCTGGGGCTACCAGCCGCTCGGCCAGTTCGCACCGAGCGCGCGGCTCGGGCCGCCCGATGCCTTCGCGCGGTTCGTCGAGCAATGTCACCACGCCGGGCTCGGCGTCATCCTCGATTGGGTGCCGGCGCATTTCCCGACCGACGCCTATGGGCTCGCGCGCTTCGACGGCACTCCGCTCTACGAGCACGCCGATCCGCGCGAGGGATTTCATCGCGACTGGAACACGCTGATCTACAATCACGGCCGCAACGAGGTGCGCGGCTTCCTGATCGGCAGCGCGCTGCACTGGCTCGAGCACTACCACGCCGACGGGCTGCGCGTGGACGCGGTCGCCTCGATGCTGTACCGCGACTACTCGCGCAACCCGGGCGAATGGGTACCGAACCGCTATGGCGGGCGGGAGAACCTCGAAGCCGTCGCGTTCTTCCAGGATCTCTCCCGGATCGTGCGCGAGCGCTGCCCGGGGACGGTCCTGATCGCCGAGGAATCGACGGCGTGGCCGAACGTTACCCGGCCGCCGGAGGAAGGCGGGCTCGGCTTCGATTACAAATGGAACATGGGGTGGATGCACGACACGCTCCACTACATGCAGGAGAATCCCGTCCATCGCCGCTGGCACCACGGCGAGATCACCTTCGGGCTGGTCTATGCGTTCTCGGAAAAGTTCATCCTGCCGCTGTCGCATGACGAGGTCGTGCATCTGAAGCACTCGATCCTCGGCCGCATGCCGGGCGATCCGTGGCAGCGCTTCGCCAATCTGCGCGCCTATTACGGGTTCATGTGGACGCATCCGGGCAAGAAGCTGCTCTTCATGGGCGGCGAGATCGGCCAGGAAGGCGAGTGGAACCACGATCACGGGCTGGAATGGCACCTGCTCGACCAGAAGCTCCACCAGGGCGTGCAGGCGCTGCTGCGGGACCTGAACCGGACCTATCGCGCTGAGCGCGCGCTGCACGCCAGGGATTGCGAAGCGGACGGGTTTCGCTGGGTCGTGCTGAACGATGCGGACCAGAGCGTCTACGCCTTTCTCCGCTTCGGCGATGAGGGCGACCCGCCGGTCCTGGTGATTTGCAACTTCACGCCCGTGCCGCGTTACGGCTACCGCCTTGGGGTGCCGCGCGGGGGAGCATGGCGGGAAATCGTGAACACCGACGCCGCGGTGTACGGCGGCTCGAACGTGGGGAATGGCGGGCAGGTGCATGCCGGGCACGAGCCGTTCCACGACCAGCCGGCGTCGGTCGTCGTCACCCTGCCACCGCTTGCAACGCTGGTCCTGCGCGCCGAGTGAGCGCGGCGCGCGCCCTCCGGGCGAAGCGCAGTCGGGAGCACACGGCATGAGCGGACATTTCGCCTTTCCGCTGCCATTCGGGGCCGAGCTGCAGCCGGACGGCACCACACGGTTCCGCCTGTGGGCGCCGACGGCGAAATCGGTGACGCTGCTGGTCGAAGGCGCGGCGCCAGCGTCCCTGCATGCGGCGGGTGGCGGGTGGCACGCGCTCGAGCGGCGCGTGGCGGCGGGCGCGCGTTATCGTTTCCAGCTCCCGGACGGGCTCACCGTGCCCGACCCGGCGTCCCGCCTGCAGGCGGGCGACGTGCACGATGCGAGCATCGTGCTCGATCCGCGCGCCTATGCGTGGGAGCACGCGGATTGGCGTGGCCGCCCGTGGCATGAGGCCGTGATCTACGAACTGCACGCCGGCGCGCTGGGCGGCTTCGACGGCATCCGCGGAAAGCTCGCCGACCTGAAAGCGCTGGGCGTCACCGCGATCGAACTGATGCCGATCAATGATTTTCCCGGCCGGCACAATTGGGGCTATGACGGCGTGCTGCCCTATGCGCCCGACACCGCGTACGGCACGCCGGACCAGCTCAAGGCGCTGGTCGATGCCGCGCACGGGCTCGGGCTGATGGTGATGCTCGACGTCGTCTACAATCATTTCGGGCCGGACGGCGCCTACCTGCACGTCTATGCGAAGGAGTTCTTCCGCGAGGACATCAAGACGCCCTGGGGCGCGGCGATCGATTTCCGCCGGCCGGAAGTGCGCGACTACTTCCTGCGGAATGCGCTCTACTGGCTGATGGAATACCGCTTCGACGGGCTGCGCTTCGACGCGGTGCACGCGATCTCCGAGCCCGATTTCCTCGACGAGATGGCGCGGGTGATCCGCGACACCGTCGAGCCTGGCCGTCACGTGCATCTCGTGCTGGAGCATGGCGGCAACAAGGCCTCGCATCTGCGCGTCGGCCCGGAGGCGCCGGGCTATGACGCGCAATGGTCGGACGACTGGCACCATTGCGTGCATGTGCTGCTGTCCGGCGAGCACGAGGGGTATTATGCGGATTTCAAGGACGCGACGCGGCTGCTTGCGCGCTGCCTTGCCGAGGGCTTCGCCTATCAGGGCGAGAGGAGCGCGTTCGGCGGCGAGCCGCGCGGCGAGCCCAGCGCGCATCTGCCGACGACGGCCTTCGTCATCGCGCTGCAGAACCACGACCAGACCGGCAATCGCGCCTTCGGCGAGCGGCCCTCGCAACTGTTCGATCCGCAGGGATTGCGCGCGGCCACGGCGCTGCTGCTGCTCTCGCCTTTCGTGCCGATGCTGTTCATGGGCGAGGAGTGGGGGACCAAGCGGCCGTTCCTGTTCTTCACCGATCACAACGAGGAGCTTGCCGAGCTCGTGCGCAACGGACGGCGCGAGGAGTTCAAGCATTTCTCCGCGTTCCAGGACGAGGCCAGGCGCGCGCAGATCCCCGATCCCAACGACCCGAACACCTTCGAGGCCTCGATCCCCGATGAGGCCGACAGCGCGATGCACGAATACTACACGCAGCTCCTCGCGCTCCGCCGCGAGCACGTGACCCCCGGCATCCCGGGCTGCCGCAGCGACGGAGCCGAGGTGCTGGGCGAAGGCGCGGTGCTGGCGCGGTGGCGGATGGGCGACGGCAGCCGGCTCGCGATCGCGGTCAATCTCGGGCGAAGCGCGGTCCGCCTGCCGGAGGTCGCGGGCGCGATGATCTTCGCCACCGGCACGCAGGACCTGCCGGGTGGCGGGCTTCCGGCCCACAGTCTCGTCGCGGCCAAGGCGCGGTCGTGAACGACGACGGACATCCTCGCCCTGGCGCAGGAAGCCGGGCTCGCGCCCCGCTGGCGGGACGCGTTCGGCGAGGAACACGACGTCACGCCGGAAAGCCTGCGCGTCATCCTGGGCGCGCTTGGGCTCCCGGCCGAAAGCGACGATGACCTGCGCGACAGCCGCGCGCGATTGCGGACGGGGACCGAGCTGCCGCCGCTGGTCACCACGGAAACCGGACAAGCGACGCGTCTCGTCGGGCCGGCGGGCGCCTGGCGGCTGACGATGGAGGACGGCGAGACGCGCGAGGGTCGGGCGGAGGCGGATGGCGGCGGCGTGATGCTGCCGGCGGTCGATCTTCCCGGCTACCATCGGCTGGAGATCGATGATCGCGAGACGGTGCTCGCGGCTGCGCCGCCGCGCTGCTTCGCGCTCGAGGACGCCGCGCCGGGCCGGAAGCTCTGGGGACTGACCGTGCAGCTCTACGCGCTGCGGCGACGCGGCGATGGCGGCATCGGCGATTTCGCGGCGCTCACCGAGTTCGTGCGGCCGGCTGCGGCGCGCGGGGCCGCGGCGGTCGCGATCAGCCCGGTGCACGCGCAGTTCTCCGCCGATCCCGACCGGTTCAGCCCCTACGCGCCGTCGAGCCGGATCGCGCTCAACGTGCTGCACGCCGATGCCGGACCGTTCGACACCGCGGCGCCGAGCGAGGCGGAGCGGCGCTTCGCCGCGGCGGACCTGCTCGACTGGCCGGCCGCCGGCCGCGCGCGGCTCGCACGGCTGGGTGGGGCGATCGGGCGGGCGCTGCGGGACCCCGGCTTCGCGCGTGACTTCGCCGCGTATCGCGCCGAGCAGGGAGAGACGCTGGAGCGCCATGCGCGGTTCGAGGCACTGCACGCGCATCATTTCGGCGCCGATTTATCGCGATGGCACTGGCGCAGCTGGGCCGAGCCGTATCGCGATCCCGCCAGCGGCGCGGTGGCGGCGTTCGCGCGCGAGCACGCCGAGGCGGTGACGCTGCATGCGGCGCTGCAATTCCTCGCCGATCGCGGGCTTGCCGGCGCGCAGCGCGCGGCACGCGAGGCGGGGATGCCGATCGGGCTGATCGCCGATCTCGCCGTGGGAACCGATGCCGGCGGCAGTCATGGCTGGAGCCGGCAGCAGGAGACGCTGCTCGGGCTGACCATCGGCGCGCCGCCCGATCTGCTGAGCCGCGAGGGGCAGAACTGGGGCATCACCGCGTTCTCGCCACGCGGGTTGCGGGCGCGCGGCTTCGGCGCCTTCATCGAGATGCTGCGTGCGAGCCTCCGGCACAGCGGCGGTGTGCGCATCGATCACGCGATGGGCCTCGCGCGGCTCTGGGTGATTCCCGAAGGGGCCGAATCGAAGGACGGCGTCTATCTGCGCTTTCCGGTCGATGACATGCTGCGCCTGGTCGCGCTCGAGAGCGTGCGTCACCGCGCGGTGGTGCTCGGCGAGGATCTCGGCACGCTGCCGGAAGGGTTCCAGGAGCGCCTGGAGCGCACCGGGCATCATCGGCATGCGCGTGCTCTGGTTCGAGCGCGACAAGCAGGAGCGCTTCACGCCGCCCGCGACGTGGAGCCGCCGCGCCGCCGCGATGACGACCACGCATGACCTGCCGACCGTTTCCGGCTGGTGGCGCGGGCGCGATCTCGAGTGGCGCCACCGGCTCGGGCTGATGGGCGACGAGGCGCACGAGAATGCCGATCGCAGGCGGGACCGCGATCTGCTGTGGCAGGCGTTCCGGGCGAGCGGCGCGGCGGCGCGCGAGCAGCCGGCCGAGTGGGATGCCGATCCGGTCGTCGATGCGGCGGCGGCGCATATCGGCAGCGCCGCGTGCGATCTCGCCTTGTTGCCGGTCGAGGATGCGCTCGGGCTGACGGAGCAGCCCAATGTCCCCGGCACGCTGCACGAGCACCCGAACTGGCAGCGTCGTCTTGGCCCCGATGCCGCCGTGCTGCTCGACGAGCCTGGAGTCGCGGCTCGCCTCCAATCGCTCGACGTCGCCCGCAAAGCCGCGAGGAGCTCGAGATGACCGCGCTGCGCGCGACCGCACGGCTGCAATTCCACAAGGAGTTCACCCTCGATCAGGCGCGCGCGCTGGTCCCGTATTTCCGCGACCTCGGCATCAGCCATTTCTACGCCTCGCCGCTCCTGAAGGCGCGACCGGGCTCGATGCACGGCTACGACATCGTGGACCACAACGAGATCAATCCCGAGCTCGGCGGCGAGGAGGCGTTGCGGCGCCTGGTGCCGGAGCTGCGCGCGCAGGGGCTCGGGCTGATCCTCGACATCGTGCCCAACCACATGGGCGTCGGCGGCGCCGACAATGCGTGGTGGCTCGACGTGCTGGAATGGGGACGGCAGAGCCCCTACGCGGATTTCTTCGACATCGACTGGGACCCGCCGGACCCGACGCTGCGCGGCCGCATCCTGGCGCCGTTCCTCGGCAGCGCCTATGGCGAGTGCCTGGAGAATGGCGATCTCGTGCTGAAATTCGACGAGGCCGATGGGCGGTTCTTTGTCGAGTACTTCGAGCACCGCTTCCCGATCAACCCGCGCGACTATCCGGAGCTGCTGCGCGCCGGCCCAGCGCCGGCGGGGCTCGCCGCGCCGTTCGGCGATCAGTCCGGCGGGCGCGGCGCAATCCGCGCCCGTGTCGAGGCGGCGCGGCTCGCAATGCGCGCGCCGGAGCATCGCGATGTCGTTCACGCGGTGCTTGCCGCCTATGACGGCAAAACGCCGGACGGGCGCGGGAGGCTGCATCGGCTGCTCGAACGCCAGGCGTATCGCCTCACCTGGTGGCGCGCGGCGTCGGACGAGATCAACTGGCGGCGCTTCTTCGACATCAACAGCCTCGCCGGCGTGCGGGTCGAGCTGCCGCATGTGTTCGACGCGACGCATGCGAAGGTGCTGCGCCTCTACGCCGAGGGGCTGATCGACGGCGTGCGCATCGACCACGTCGACGGGCTTGCCGATCCGCGCGGCTACTGCCGCAAGCTGCGCCGGCGGCTGCAGACCGCGGCGGAGGCGCGCCCCCCCGGCCTGAACCAGGAACCGGCGGTGATCTGGGTCGAGAAGATCCTGGCGCCGCATGAGCGACTGCCGGCGGATTGGCTCACCGACGGCACCACCGGCTACGATTTCATGAGCGAGGTGTCGGCGGTGCTGCACGACCCCGCGGGCGAGGCGCCGCTCACCGCGCTGTGGACGCGGGTCACCGGCCGGACCGGCGATTTCGAGGCGGAGGTGCAGGCCGCGCGGCGGCAGATCGTGCGCGAAAGCCTGTCGAGCGAGTGGTTCGCCACTGCCAATGCGCTGCTGCGCGTCGCCCGCCGCGACCTCGGCACGCGCGACTACACGCTGACCGCGATCCGCTGGGTGCTGCAGGAAATCCTCGTGCACTTCCACGCCTATCGCATCTATGCCGGGCCGGCGGGCATCGCCGACGCCGATCGCAAGGTGCTGGACTGGGCGTTGGCGCGGGCGCGGCGCACCGCCCGGGCGGCGGACCGGCCGCTGCTGGAGCTGGTCGGTGCCTGGCTCGCCGGCGACGACATGCGCGCGCGGCCGCCGGGCGGCGCGCGCCATGACCGCCAGCGCGCGATGACCCGGTTCCAGCAGCTCTCCGCGCCGACCGCGGCGAAATCGGTCGAGGATACCGCTTTCTACCGCTTCGGCCGCCTGCTCTCGCGCAACGAGGTGGGCTCCGAGCCGTCGCAGTTCGCCCTCGCGCCGACCGCCTTCCATGCCGCCAACCGCCTGCGCCGGCAGCGTTTCCCGCGCGGATTGCTGGCGACCGCGACGCACGACCACAAGCGCGGCGAGGATACGCGCGCGCGCATCGGCGTGCTGAGCGAGGTGCCGCGGGAATGGGAGGCGGCGCTCGACCGCTGGTTCCGGCTGAACGCGAACCTGCGCAAGGAGGCCGCGAGCGGCATCGCGCCGGAGCCCGCGGACGAGCTCATGCTCTACCAGATGCTGGTGGGCGCCTGGCCGCTCGACCTCGCGCCCGAGGATCGCGCGGGCGTCGCCGCTTTCGGCGAACGCGTCGCCGCTTGGCAGGAGAAGGCGCTGCGGGAAGCCAAGCTCCGAACCTCCTGGGCGGCGCCGGACCAGGAATACGAGCAGGCCTGCCGCGACTTCCTCACCGGCGTGCTGGACCCCGAGCGCCCGGCCCGGCTCGTGCAGGAGATCGCCGGCTTCGCCGAGCGCCTGGCGCCGGCGGCGGCAATCGCCTCGCTCGCGCAGATGATGCTGCGGCTGGCGAGCCCCGGCATTCCCGATCTCTACCAGGGCACCGAGTTCTGGGATTTCAGCCTGGTCGACCCGGACAACCGGCGGCCGGTCGATTTCACTGCCCGCGAACGCGCGCTCGCGGAGCAGGCCAGCCCGGCCGCCCTTCTCCCGCATTGGCGGGACGGCCGGATCAAGCAGGCGATCCTCCGCCGCGTGCTCGACTACCGTCGCCGCGAGCCGGAGGTGTTCGCGATCGGCAGCTACCTGCCGCTCCGCTTCGAGGGTCCCGCCGCCGACCACCTGATGGGGCTGGCGCGGGCCCACGAAGGTCGCGCGTTCGTCATGATCACGACACGTTTGGCGGGCAATTTGCCGCGAGCGCGAGAGGTGCCGCTGGCAGATCCCTCGACCTGGAGTGGAACCAGCGTGGTTTTCCCGCGTAGTCTCGCGGGGAGGAGAGCCGCGCGGGTGCTCGAGGAGGCGGGGGAACTCGAGCTTATGGCGCGGCCCCCTGTTGCCGACTATCTGGAGAACCTCCCGGTGTCGGTGCTGGAGGTACGATGAACCGGCTTGTGGTGGTTTCGAACCGGGTGCCGGTTCCCTCCGCGGGGCACCAGGCCGGCGGACTTGCCGTCGCGCTGGACGGCCTCATGGAGGGGCGCGGCGGCCTCTGGTTCGGCTGGAGCGGCGGGATCGTCCCGCATGCCGGCGAGCCGAGGATCGAGCAGGCGGGCGGCGTCAGTTACGTGACGCTCGACCTCACGCCGGAGGAGCACCGCGGCTATTATAACGGGTTCTCGAACGGCGTTCTTTGGCCGCTGCTGCATTCCATGCCCGAGCTCATGAGCTACGAACGGCGGGACGCGCAGACCTACCGGCAGGTGAACGAGCGCCTGGTGCGCTGCCTGCTTCCCCAACTCCGGCCGAACGACGTCATCTGGGTGCATGATTATCACCTGCTGTGCATGCCGGCAGTGCTGCGGGCGCACGGGGTGCTCGCCCCGATCGGCTTCTTCCTGCACATCCCCTTTCCCTCGCCCGACGCCTTCGTGGCGCTGCCGGAAGCCGCCTCGCTGATCCGCGACCTGCTCGCTGCCGATCTGCTCGGCTTTCAGACCGACAACGACCTCGAGAATTTCGCCATCACCGCGCAGCGCCTGGTCGGGGCCCAGCGCCTCGCGCCCGGCACCCTCGAATTCGGCGGCCGCAGGATCAGGCTTGGCGGCTTCCCGGTCGAGATCGAGCCGCACGGCTTCGCCGGCATGGCCGAGCAGGCCTGGCGATCCGCGCCCACGGAGCGGCTGCGGCGCAGCCTGCAAGGCCAGCAGCTCCTGCTCGGCGTCGATCGGCTCGATCCCACCAAGGGGCTTCTGCAGCGTCTCGCCGCCTATCGCCGCCTGCTTGAAACCCGGGCCGACTGGCGGCGGCGCATCACGCTGCTGCAGATCGCCCCGGTTTCGCGGAAGGAAGTGCCGAGCTACCGGCAGCTCCGCCATGAGCTCGACACCGAGGCCGGCGCGATCAACAGCGATTTCGGCGAACCCGACTGGGCGCCGCTGCGCATCGTCGCCCGCGCCGCGGCGCGCGGCACCATGGCCGGCTACATGCGCGAAGCCCGCGTCGGCCTGGTCACGCCCCTGCGCGACGGCATGAACCTGGTCGCCAAGGAATACGTGGCGGCACAGGACCCGCAGGACCCCGGCGTGCTCGTGCTCTCGCGCTTCGCGGGTGCGGCGCGGCAGCTCCCGGCTGCCCTGATCGTCAATCCGCATGATGCGGACGAGATGGCGGATGCCTGCGACCGCGCACTGCGCATGAGCCTGCCTGAGCGCAAGGAGCGCTGGCAGGCGCTGTGGCGCGCGCTCGAGCCCACCTCTCCCGTCGCCTGGGGCCGCGGCTTCCTCTCCGCGCTCATCAGGGCGAGCGTGCAGACCCCGGTTCCGGCGCCGCGATCACTGGTCCCCGTCCTGCCTGGCGAGAGGCTTGCCACCAAGCCGATAGCCCTCCCCGAGCGGCTGCGCGGCCCGCTCGAGGCCGGCCGCCGGGTCGGCGACCCGGCCGACGGGACGGGAAAGCCACCGCGCAACCTCATCTGAGGCCGTTTCGCTCGCTGGATCGGGCGTCCGGCCCGACGCGCACCAGCAGCTTGCCGAAATTGCGGCCGCCGAGCTGGCCGATCAGGGCGGCCGGTGCGTTTTGGAGGCCGTCGACCACGTCCTCGCGGTAGTGGAGCGAGCCGTCCATGACCCACGGGGTCGCAAGGGTGCGCCATTCGGCGAAGCGTTCGGGCTGGTCGGAGACGATCATCCCCTGGATGCGCACGCGTTTGCCGACCACGAAGCCGAGATTGGGGCCGGGCGGCGGATTGTCGGTGTTGTATTGCGCGATGACGCCGCACATCACGACGCGGGCGAAGGTGTTCAGCCGCTCGAAGACGCGGTGCTGCAGTTCGCCGCCGACATTCTCGAAATAGACGTCGATGCCGTTGGGGCACGCCTGGTCGAGCGCGGTGGCGAGATCGGCGGAACGGTGGTCGATGCAGTCGTCGAAGCCCATCGTCTCCTGCACATAGAGGCATTTCTCGGACCCGCCCGCGACACCGATCACGCGCGCGCCGGCGCGCTTGGCGAGCTGGCCGGCGACCGAGCCGACGGCGCCGGAAGCGGCGGAGATCACCACCGTTTCGCCGGGCTTCGGCTGGCCGATGTCCTTCATGCCGGAAAAGGCGGTGGTGCCCGGCATGCCGAGCACGCCGAGATGGGCCGAAAGCGGCGGGCCATCGCGATCGAGCTTCACCAGCGCGCGCGCCGGCGCCACGATGTGGCTCTGCCACCCGCGGGCGCCGCGCACGACATCGCCCCGGACGAGCGAGGGATCGCCGGACGCGATCACCTCGCCGATCGTCTCGCCGGTCATCACCTCGCCGATCCGCACCGGCGGTGCGTAGGATTTCGCGTCGCGCAGGCGGCCACGCATATAGGGGTCGATCGAGAGCCAGATCGTCCGCGTCAGCACCTCGCCGGGTCCGGGCTGCGGCACCGGGCCTTCGACCAGCTCGAAATCCTCCCCGGTCGGCTCGCCGTCGGGGCGACGGCGGAGCAGGATCGAGCGGCGCATGATCGGGGGTGTCGCAGACATTCGGGGGGCCTCGGCGCACTTGCGCCGCGGATGCTGCCGCGCGGCGCCCCATACTTGCAACCGGCGCGGCGGTTTCGCATTCTCGTTCCCTGGACCCAACTCGGTCTGACCGTGGTCAGCCCGATTTGGGTCTAGCCTCCGATCGCCCTGACTGGAATCAGTCAGGGCGTGAATTGGCAGGCCAAAGATACGGAGACCCGAATCGCCCTGACCACAGTCAGAGCGACTCCGGTCCAGTGGGTGGAATCCGGCGGAAAGAGCCGTCGGATGCCATTGACGAGTTGTTGGTTTGGTGGAGCGATTCACCGGACGCTCGGGTGGCGAGCGTCAGGATCGGAACCACCGGCTTGGTCTGGCCTGCGATTCACGCCCCCGCTGATTCCAGCTCGGACGGTCGGAGGCTATCGGGGGGCGGGCGGATGGCGAATTCCGATCTCGACATCATCAAGGGCCTGACGGAGTTCCTCAGCCTGGCCGACAAGCTGGACATGCCGGAGAGCGAGCGTCAGGGCATTCTCGGAGTGAGCGAGGATGGGTGGGGGGCGCTGGCCGCCAACCAGGTGGATTCGGCGGTGCTGCTGACCGAGGAATTCCGCCGCAGACTCGAATACGTCCTGCCCCTGATGCGGAAGGCGGCAACCAATCGCGAACGATCCGGGCTCGGCCGGCTGAGCGAGGAACGCCCGCCCAACCGGCTGCTCTCCTGACCGCCTGAACCCGCCCGTTCAGGTCGTGGAGTTGCGCATCTGGATGATGGCGCCGCGGCGAAGCTCGCGATCGAGGGCACGGGACTGCAGTTCGACCCGCTCGTGCAGGAGCTGGGCGGCGACCTGCTGCGGGCTGAGCTCGGCCGCGTTCTTCTCGTCGCGCGAGCAGACCATCACGATCGCCACCCCATCGCCCGCGATCAGCGGCGGCGTCGTCTTGCCGACCGGCAGGCTGGTGAGCAGCGTCCGGAGCTGCGGCGGGTTCACCTCGTCGAGGCGGAGCTGGCCGAGCTCGGGCGGGCGCGCCGAGTTGTTCGCCTTGTTGGCGGCGTCGAAATCATCGCAGCCCTTCACCGCGGCCGCGATCTGCCGCGCCTTCTCCAGCGTCTGGCGCTGCTGGTCGGTGGGCGCCTGCGGATTGAGCGGCGTCGCGAAGGGCAGGAAGATCTGGTGCACGTCGAGGAAGGTCGCGAGATCGCGCCCGGCCTCGCGCTTGGCGCGCAGGGCGACGATGGAGAACCCGCCGGGGACCAGGGTCGGGTCGCTGATCGCGCCGGGCGGCATCTGGGTGACGATCTTCGCGACATCCGGATCGAGCTGGTTCGGCCGGACCCATCCGAGCGAGCCGCCTTCCAGCGCCGTCTGATCCTGGCTGAACTGCGCCGCGACCACCGCGAACGGCGCGCCGGCGCGGAGCTGCTGGATCACGGTATCGGCGAAGCGCTGCGTGTCCGCTGTCTGCGCGGGGTTGTCGACGGGAATGAAGATTTCGCTCACGTCGTACTCCGGCTGGCCCTCCTGCGCCTTCATCATCGCCTGGCGCTGGGCGATCTCGGTATCGGTGATCTTGGCCCTATCCCCGAGCGTCTCGCGCAGCACGCGGGTCCAGCCGATCTGCACCCGAAGTTCGTTGACCAGCGTTCCCAGGCTCGCACCCGAGCTCTCGAGCCGCGCCCGCAGGGTGCCCGGCGGCATGTTGTTGCGCTGCTCGATCTCATGGATCGCGTCGGCGACCTCCTGATCGGGGACGACCACTTTCCGCTTCTCGATCTCCTGCAGCCGCAGGCGCTCCTCGACGAGCTGCCGGGTCACCTGCGGTCGCAGCCGCGAGAGCACGTCGGGGTTCATCGGCAGGCCGGTCGAGAGGGCGAAGAGCTTGGTCCGGGCGTCGATATCGCCGGTTGTAATCGGGCTCCCGTTCACAACCGCTGCAATCGTCTCGGACTGACCGCGCGCCGCAAGCGGGGCGAGCGCCGTTCCCGTGACCAGGAGAACGGTGAGAAGCCAGGAGGCCGTAGTGCGCATGGACGATGGTCTCGCTCAAAGGGCGTTGAAGCCGAACTGCCCCACCGTCTTGAAGGTCAGGGTGAAGAGCAGATAGCTCGCGCCGTGGTCGCCGTCGATCGACGTATAGCGTCGATCGAAATGCGCGTCGAAGATAAAGCACTCGTCCTCGTAAGTCGCGTGGACCCCGGCGGAGATCATCTGGCTGTCCTGCAGGTCCCGCCGTCCATAGGCCGAGAATCGCCAGCTGCCGATACGGGACGAGGCGCTCAAGGTGATTTCGTTGCGCGGCGTGAAATATTGCGGCGGTGGCGTCGGCGCCGTGTAGAGATAGTAAGGATCGGTGTTGCTGTAGATGTAGCCGCCATCCACCCGGAAGATCGGCTTCCCGACCGAGGCGACGCCCTCGGCGAAATGGACGTTGAGATTTTGGTGGTCGAGCCGGAACCGCGAGGTGAGGTCGAGCCAGTTCGTCGGGCTGAGGCTCGCCCGGGCCACGATATCGGAGACGCGGTTCTCGAGCCCCGAGCCGACCGGGAAGGTGTCATCCTTGTGCTCGCGATAGGACTGGCCGATCAGCCCGTCGAACACCGTTCCGTTCCAGGTCCAGTTGGTATGCAGGCCGAGATTGGCACGCAAGCCCCCTTCCAGCCGGTCGATCCCCGGATAGCGGTTGAGCGCGAACAGATTGGCGTCGGTGAACTCGAAATCGAGGCTGTCCTCGTTCGGCACGTATTTGCTGGCACCCGAGGTTCCGGTGTTCGGCCCGACGACGACCTGCGCGATCGGCTCGATCAGCTGCGAGCCCATGCTGGCGGTGCGCAGCAGCGGCCAGCGCACCATCGCCGCGCCGGTGGGCTCGGCGCGCGCGGTCACCGCGCTGTCGACGGTGCTGTAGTTCGGCTGCTTGTTGAGGTCGTTCGCGACATAGCTCGCGGCATCGAGATGCAGTGTGAGGTTCCAGAGATCGCCGAGTTGGCCGCGGAACGGCCGCTCCCAATTGGCGCTGCCGCCGGCGCGCTGCGTATTGGTGCCGATCTCGCGCAGCACGTCGAAGGAATTGACGTCGAGCGAGAAGCGGCCGCCCCAGGCATCGGGCTCGCCGAAGAAGCTGTATTCGTAGCGCGGCAGTACATAGGGCAGCTCGGCCTGATCGACGCTGCTGGCGAGGCCCTGGTAGGCGCGGGCATCGATCTTCGAATAGGCGCCCTCGCCGAACCCTTCCGCATAGATCTGGCTGGTCAGGATGTCCTGCCAGCCGGAGATGTGGAAGTCGCGCATGTAGGTCTCGGATGAGGCGCGATCGATGTCGAAGCCGTAGCGCCAGTTGTCGTTGTAGGCGAAGCGGCCCTTGGCGAAGATCGAGGCCTGCGGCTCGCTCTGGTCATAGCCCATCGAGGCGTTGACGCTGAGCGTGCCATCGTTGAAGCGGCGGCGGTACTGCGTGTCGAGATTGGGCCCCGCCGCGGTCGCGAGCGTGGGCGCGAACGTCGCGTCCGATTGCGGATCGATCACCCAGTAATAGGGGATCGTGGTGAAGGCGCCGATATGCGACGCCGATCCGATCGACGGCACCAGGAATCCGCTCGCCCGCTTCACCGACGGATCGGCGTTGGAGAAATACGGGAAATACATGACCGGGATGCCGTACATGTCGAGGAAAGCATCGCGGTACTCGATGCGCTTGTTGACCAGATCCTCGGTCATGGTGCGCGCTCGGATCTGCCAGAGCGGCGGCGCGCTCGGATTCTTGGCGCAGAGATTGCACGTCGTGTAGACGCCGCGCGACAGCTCGTTGATGTCGCCGCCGGTGCGCCGCGCGCCGTTGGCGACCAGCTTGCCGTTCTCGGCGAGCAGCGCGCGCATGCCACGCAGCACCGCGTCGCGCATGCCCTGCGTCAGCTCGGCATAGTCGGAGAACAGCACCTGCCCGTCCGGCTCGACCAGCACGACGTGCCCGGACGCGGCGGCGACATTGGTGTTGCGGTCGAAGGTGATCCGATCGGCCTGCAGCACGTGGTCGTTCTGCCAGGCCTCGACATGCCCGGTCGCGGTGACGATGCCCTTGTCACGGTCGTATTGCACGCTGTCGGCGGTGAAGGTGACCGGCTGGTCGCGCGAGACCGGCTGCGTCTGCTGCCCGGTGCCACGCAGCCCGCCAAACTGCGCGGCGGCGGGCAGCGGCACCCCGAGCACGAGCGCCGCCGCCGCGAGCAGGAGAAAACGCGACACTAGCTGTCCTCGAGATGCAGAAGCAGCGCGACGGCGAGCATCATCCCGGCGAGCGCCGGCACCCACGCGGCGAGCGGCGCCGGCAGCGCCCCGCTATTGCCGAACTCCTCCGCCACTTTCGAGACCACGAAGAGCGCGAAGCCGGCGGCGACGCCGCTGCCGATCATCCGCGCGACGCCGCCGCGGCGGGCCGGGCGCATGGAGAAGCCGGCGGAGACCAGCGACATCGTGCCGGCGAGCAGCGGCAAGGCGAGCAGCGTCTGGAAATGCAACTGGTGGCGGATCGCCGAGAAGCCGGAGCGCTGCAGCAGCGCGATGAAGCCCGGGAGCTGCCACACCGAGAGCGTATCGGGCGAGGCAAAGCTCTCCTGCACGCGGCCGACGGTGAGGTCGGTCGGCAGCGCCATCGTGCCGACATTCTGCGGGTTGTGGTCGGGCGCGATCGTGCGGGCGTCCTTGAGCACCCATTCGCCGCGGCCGAGCTCGGCGCTGCTCGCCTCGATGCGCGAGAACAGCCGGTCGTTCGGGCTGAGGCGGAACACGCTCACCTCGTTCGCGGTCAGCCGGTTCTTGTGCAGCGCGACGCCGAGCGCGTGCAGGATCGCCACCCCCTGCTGGTCGAACTGATGGTCCGACTGGCGCAGCCAGAGCTGGCCGCCGGCGAGCGCGAGCGGCCCGCCGCCGGTCTTCAGGTAGGTGTTGTCGAGCGCCTCGGCGCGGCCGAACATCACCGAGGAGAGCGGGCTCACCGCCACCGTCGCCAAGCCGCCGAGCAGCAGCGCCGAGGCGAGCGGCGCGGCGAGGAACTGCCAGGCGGAAACGCCCGCCGCACGGGCGACGATCAGCTCGGACGAGCGCGTCAGGCGCCAGAAGGCGAGGATGCCACCGAGCAGCACGGCGAAGGGCAGGATCTCCATCGCCACATAAGGGAGCCGCAGCCCGGCGATCTCCAGCACCAACCCGAAGGAGACGTCGGGCTTGGTGGCGGCGCGGCGCAGCAGCTCGATGAAGTCGAACAGCGAGACGAGGCCCGACAGCGCGGCGAGCATCGCGAGCACCGCGGCCATGAAGTTCCGCGTGATGTACAGCGAGAGGGTAGCGGCGACGGTCATGCGATCATCCGGCGGGTGGTGCGATTCACGCTGCTGATGGCGCATCGGCCCCAGTGAGTTGCAAACGTCGCGAGAGCCATCCGCACCGATCGCACCACGATCCGGCTGGTGGTGCGATTCACGCCGCGCATGGCGCATCGGCCCGAGTGAGTTGCAAACGTCGCGAGAGCCATCCGCACCGATCGCACCACGATCCGGCTGGTGGTGCGATTCACGCTGCGCATGGCGCATCGGCCCCAGTGAGTTGCAAACGTCGCGAGAGCCATCCGCACCGATCGCACCACGATGTCACGCCGTCTCGAGCCGGGTGATGAAGCGCGGCACCGGCAGCCCGAGCTGCGGCCCGATCAGCATCCAGAAGGCCACCACTCCCGGCAGGATCGCGTGCACCCAGATCAGCGGGATCAGCGCGGTCTGCCGCGCGGCCAGGTTCTGGATCGCGAGCCCGATCGCGAGCAGCCCGACCACGATGCCGATCGCGACCAGCGGCCGCAGCATCCCGCCGTGCCGGCGGAAGGCGCCGCCCAGCACCGCGGTCAGCGCGATCATCGCGAACGAGGCGGCAGTGAGCGGGGCGGAAAGCCGGCGATAGGCCTCGACCTTGAATTTGCCGACGTCGCGCGGGCTCACCTGTGCGGGGTCGGGGTGCAGCAGTTCCGGGATCGACATCTCGGTTGCGTCCCGGAACCGCTGCTCGTCCGACTTGCCCTGGCTCAGATCGATCGTGTTCTGCTTGAAGGTGAGCATGTCGAGCCGCCCGGTCTTGCGGTCGATCTCCTGCCGGCTGCCGTCGATCAGCACCACCCGCGGCCCGGTCGGCCCGCTGACCAGCCGCCCTGTCTCGGCCAGGATGGTGGCATGGGCGTTCGGCTGGCGGGCGTCATCGACCAGGATGCCGCGCAGCAGCCCGTCGCGGTCGCGCGAACGGATATAGACGGTGAGATTGTCCGCGACCGGCGTGAACACGCCCTCCTCCAGCAGAAAGGCGGCCATGCGGTTGCGGATCTCGAACTGGTACTCGCGGAACACCGAGAAGCTCCACGGCACCACATACACGTTGAGGAGCGCGCAGGCGACGATCACGCCCGCCCCCAGCAGCAGCCCGGGTCGGGAGAGGGCGAGCGGCGAGAGGCCGGCCGCGCGCAGCACCGTGAGCTCGCGGTCGCCGGCCAGGCGCTGATAGACGAACTGCACCACCACGAAGGTGGTGATCGGCAGGATCACCGCGACGAAGTTCGGGATCAGCAGGCTGGTGAGCTGCAGGAAGACCCACGGCGAGAGGCCGCGATTGACCACCAGCTCGACGAAGCGCAGCGACTGCGTGAGCCAGATCAGCGCCACCAGCGCCCCGGTCACCCCGATCAGGGCGAAGACGAGCTGGCGCAGCACGTAGCGGTCGATTCGGGTGAGGAGGAGGCCGGCCATCGGTCCAGTCTAGCCCCTGCCCGTCCGGCGGAGGAAGGCCGCGCGGGACTCTGGCCTGTGTCGGTTTGTGTCTGGCCGCGGTGGTGTCTCGGTCCGCAGCCGGCGTCCTGAGCGGTCGGCGCCTTCCCCTTCCGGGACCGCCTTGGCTGAGCCATCCTCCGGAGAGGCGGTTGGGGGAAGTGGGATCGATGAGCGAGGCGGGGATTGGTTCGGCGGGAAAGCTCCGGACCCTGGCGATCGACATCGGCGGAACCCGGCTGAAGGGAGCGATCCTTGACGAGGCCGGCGCGGTGGTCGCCGGGCCGGCCCGCGTCCAGACGCCCGCACCCCTGCCCGCCCGAGGCGGCGCTTGCCGCCCTGCTGCCCGCGCTCGCGCCGCTCGGGCATTTCGACCGCATCTCGGTCGGGTTTCCGGGCGTCGTGCGCAATGGAGCGGTGCTGACCGCGCCCAATCTTGGCAACAAGTTCTGGCACAATTTCCCGCTCGCCAGCGCCCTGTCCGAGCAGCTCGGCAAGCCCGCGCGGATGCTGAATGACGCGACGGTGCAGGGGCTCGGGGTGATCGGCGGGCACGGGCTCGAATGCGTGCTGACCTTCGGCACCGGCATGGGGTTCGCGCTGTTCCGCGAGGGCGTGCCGGCGCCGCAGCTCGAACTCGGGCAGCATCACGCGCGCAAGAACGCCAATTACGACCAGTATGTCGGCAACGCCGCGCTGCATTCGGTCGGGCCCAAG
Source organism: uncultured Alphaproteobacteria bacterium (assembly GCA_963822815.1). Lineage (GTDB taxonomy): Bacteria > Pseudomonadota > Alphaproteobacteria > Acetobacterales > Acetobacteraceae > CAWGJC01. The sequence goes on along the minus strand of CAWGJC010000005.1, from coordinate 490,313 downwards.
AAGTGGAACCGCCGCGTCGCGCGCGTGCTGCAGCAGGTCTGGGAGCTCGTCACCTACGACGCGCTCTATCTCGGCGGCGGCAACGCCAAGCTGATCCGGCTCGACCTCCCGCGCGGCGCCCACATCGTCTCCAACGAAGCCGGGATCACCGGCGGGGTGCGGCTCTGGGACCACAAGCTCGACAGCGCCTTCCCCGAGGAAGCCACCGCGCCCCGCGCCATCCTGATTGCCATCCTCCCGCCCCGCCGATAGGGTCGCGGCCACACATCCCCGTGAAACGGGTGGCCGAGCATACCCCAAGGAGTGACCCCATGATCCGCCGCAGAGCCCTGCTGCGCGCGTCAGCCGGCGTGCTGGCCGCCCCCGCCATCGTCGAGCGCGTCGGCGCGCAATCGGCCTTCGACTGGAAGCAGTGCAAGGGCCAGAAGCTCGACGTGATGCTCACCAAGGGCGCGCGCGGCGACCTGCTGCAGCAGCACCAGAAGGAGTTCGAGGACCTCACCGGCATCCGCGTCTCCTCCGAGCAGATCCCGGAGCAGCAGCAGCGGCCGAAGATGGTGCTCGAGCTCGCCTCCGGCCATCCGAGCTTCGATGTCGTGCACCTGTCGCTGCACGTCTCCAAGCGCATCGTCGGCCAGGGCAAATGGCTGGTCGATCTCCGCCCCTACCTCGCCAACCCGTCTCTCACCTCGCCCGATTACGACTGGGCCGACATGGGGCCGGGCGCGGTCAAGGTCGCGACCCAGCCGGACGGGCGGCTCGACAGCCTGCCGCTCGAGACCGATTTCTGGCTGGTCTACTACAACAAGCAGATCCTGCAGGACGCCGGCATCCCCTTCCCCAAGACCTTCGACGAGATGCTGGCGACCGCCCGCAAGCTCACCGACAAATCGAAGGGCACCTACGGTTTCGTCGCCCGCGGCCTGCGCAACGCCAACGTGCCGGTCTGGACCAGCCTGCTGCTCGGCCAGGACCAGGAGACCATCACGCCCGACGGCAAGACGCTGCTCACCGACACGCCGGAGGCGATCTGGGCCGGCCAGATGTATCAGTCGCTGCTGCGCGACTGCGCGCCGCCGGGCGTGGTCGGGTTCAACTGGAACGAGTGCCAGACGAGCTTCGCCCAGGGCAAGATCGCGATGTGGATGGACGGCGTCGGCTTCACGCCGCCGCTGGTCGACCCCAAGCAGTCGAAGATCGCCGATCACGTGGGCTTCGGGCTGATGCCCGCCGGCCCGAAGGGGCATTTCTGCCCGGTCTTCACCGACGCGGTCGGCATCGCCGAGAAGAGCCCGCGCCATGACGCCGGCTATCTCTATTGCCAGTGGGCGACCAGCAAGAAGCTGATGGTGGACATGATCAAGATGGGCGGCGGGGCGCCGCCGCGCATCTCCTCCTACCAGGACCCCGACCTGGTGGCGCACAGCCCGTTCGGCCGCGAATGGCTCGAGACGATCCAGGAGAAGCGCCCGCATCGCCCGCTCCGGGCTTACCCGAGATCGTGCCGGTCACCGAGTTCCGCGACACGTTCGGGGTCGCGCTCACCAACATGATCGGCGGCGCCGACCCCGCCGCCGAACTCCGCCGCGCGACCGAGACCTTCAAGCCGGTGCTGGAGAAATCGCTCAAAACCTGAGCCCCGCTGCACTGCAAACATTGCGCGGTCGTGACCGAGCCCGCATGATGCGGCTGTAATGCCGATATTCGGCCCGGATCACGAACGCCTGCGCTCCGGGGGCCGGACGGGAACCGGCGGGAGCCCGCGCCCATGAGTATCTCCACCCCTTTCATTCGGCGCCCGATCGCGACCTCGCTGGTGATGGCGGCGATCCTGCTGGTCGGCATCGCCGCCTTCCCGCTGCTCCCGGTGGCGCCGCTGCCGAACGTCGATTTCCCGACCATCCTGGTGAACGGCAAGCTGCCCGGCGCCAGCCCGGAGACCATGGCCGCAACCGTCGCGCAACCGCTCGAGCGGCAGTTCGCCGAAATCCCCGGCGTCTCGCAGATGACGTCGGTGAGCGTGCTCGGCCAGTCGCAGATCGTCGTGCAGTTCGATCTCGCCCGCAACATCGACGCCGCGGCGCAGGACGTCCAGGCGGCGATCAACGCCGCCTCCGGCCAGCTGCCGCACAACCTGCCGAGCCCGCCCAACTACTGGAAGGTCAACCCGTCCGACAGCCCGATCCTGATCCTTGCCGTGCAGTCGGACGAGCTGCCGATGATCAGCGTCGATGATTACGCCGACACCATCCTCGCCCAGCAGATCTCGCAGATAGCAGGCGTCGCCCAGGTCTATATCGGGGGCGAGCAGAAGCGCGCGGTGCGCATCCAGGTGGATCCCGCGCGCCTCGCCGCGATGGGGCTCACCCTCGAAGACGTGCGCTCCATGCTGGTCAATGCGACCGTCAACAATCCGAAGGGCAACATCGACGGGAGCCGCACCAGCTACACGATCTACGACAACGACCAGCTCACCCGCGCGAGCGAGTTCGACAACGTGGTGCTCGCCTACCGCAACGGCGCGCCGGTGCGCGTCAAGGATATCGGCCGCGCCATCGACGCGCCGGAGAACAGCCGCCTGCAGGGAACCCAGAACGGCCATGCCGGCATCCAGCTCATCGTCTTCAAGCAGCCGGCCGCCAACGTCATCGACACGGTGAACCGCATCAGGGCCGAGCTGCCGCGCCTGGTCGCCTCGATCCCGCCCTCGGTGCACGTGCTCACCGTGATGGACCGCACGCAGACGATCCGCGCCTCGGTGAAGGACGTGCAGTTCACCCTCACGCTCTCGGTCGCGCTGGTGGTGATGGTGATCTTCGTCTTCCTGCGCAATGCCTGGGCCACCATCATCCCGAGCGTCACCGTGCCGCTGGCGCTCGTCGGCACCTTCGCGGTCATGTATCTGCTGAGCTACAGCCTCGACAATCTCTCGCTGATGGCGCTCACGATCGCCGTCGGCTTCGTGGTCGACGATGCGATCGTGATGCTCGAGAACATCTACCGCCACATCGAGGAGGGCATGAAGCCGATGGAGGCGGCGCTCAAGGGCGCCGGCGAGATCGGCTTCACCATCATCTCGATCAGCTTCTCGCTGGTCGCGGTGTTCATTCCGCTGCTGCTGATGGGCGGCATCGTCGGGCGGCTGTTCCGCGAATTCGCGATGACGGTCGCGATCGCGGTGATGGTCTCGGCGGTGGTGTCGCTCACGCTGACGCCGATGATGTGCTCGCGCTTCCTGCGCCATCAGAGCTCGCACGGGAAGCTCTACCGCATCATCGAGCGCATGTTCGAGGCGATGATCGGCTTCTATCGCCGCACGCTCGAGATCGCGCTGCGGTTCCAGTTCGTCACCCTGCTGGTGTTCCTGGCGACGATGGCGTTCACCATCTTCCTCTACATCATCATTCCGAAGGGCTTCTTCCCCGAGCAGGACACCGGTGTGCTGATCGGCCTGTCGGAAGCCGGCCAGGATGTCTCCTTCGCGGAGATGCAGCGCCGCCAGCACGAGCTCCTCGATGTTCTCGCAGGCGATCCGGACATCCAGAACTACTCGTCGACGATCGGCGCCGGCCTCGGCGGCCAGACCGAGAATGACGGCCGGGTGTTCATCGCGCTCAAGCCGTTCGACGAGCGCCACGCCACCGCGCAGCAGATCATCGCCCGACTGCGGCCGAAGCTCGCCAAGGTTCCCGGCGCGCAACTCTACCTGCAGGCCGGGCAGGACATCCGCGTCGGCGGCCGGCTGTCCAAGACCCAGTACCAGTACACGCTGCAGGACGCCGACGCCGAGGAGCTCTATGCCTGGGCACCGAAAGTGCTCGAGAAGCTGCGTTCGCTTCCGATGCTGCGCGACCTCGCCACCGACGAGCAGATGTCCGGCCCGACCGCGACCCTCACCATCGACCGTGACGCCGCCGCGCGCTTCGGCATCCAGCCTGCGGTGATCGACCAGACGCTCTACGATGCGTTCGGCCAGGAGCAGATCACGCAGTACTTCTCGCAGGTGAACTCCTATCACCTGATCCTCGAAGTGCCGCCGGCGATGCAGGGCGATCTCGCGACGCTCAACAAGCTCTATGTGAAGTCGGCGTCCGGCCAGGCGGTGCCGCTCTCCACCTTCGTGAAAGTCTCGACCGGTCAGGTCTCCCCCCTGGCGGTCAACCACCAGGGCCAGTTCCCCGCGGTCACGCTGTCCTTCAACCTGGCACCCGGCGCGGCGCTCGGCGACGCGGTCACCGCGATCAATCGCGCGATGGCGCAGATCGGCGCGCCGGCCGCGCTGCAGGGCACCTTCCAGGGCACCGCGCAGGCGTTCCAGTCCTCGCTCAACAGCCAGCCCTACCTGATCGCCGCCGCCATCGTCGCCGTCTACATCATTCTCGGCATCCTCTACGAAAGCTACATCCTGCCGCTCACCATCCTCTCGACGCTGCCTTCCGCCGGCGTCGGCGCGCTCCTGATGCTGATGGCGTTCCACTACGACCTCAGCGTGATCGCGCTGATCGGCGTCATCCTGCTGATCGGCATCGTGAAGAAGAACGGCATCATGATGGTCGACTTCGCCATCACCGCCGAGCGCCGCGACGGCGAGACCCCGCTCGCCGCGATCCGCCAGGCCTGCCTCTTGCGCTTCCGCCCGATCCTGATGACGACGATGGCGGCGCTGCTCTCCGGCCTGCCGCTGATGCTCGGCCATGGCGCCGGATCGGAACTCCGCCGCCCGCTCGGGTTCGCGATGGTCGGCGGGCTCATCTTCAGCCAGGCGCTGACGCTCTACACGACGCCGGTGATCTATCTCTATCTCGACCGCCTGCAGCGCTGGCTCGCCCCCCGCCGCGCCTCCCGCATGCCTGCGCTCGCCGAAAAAATGGGCCACGCCGCCGCTTCGGCCGGTGACGACTGAGCGCCTTCCGCGAAGGAAGGGCAAGGCCAGGGGCGCTGCCCCCTGGACCCCCGCCAAAGGCAGAGCCTTTGGAATCCTTGACGGGTTTGTTGAAGAGGGTGGGCCGACGAGGTGCCGAGAGGTCCGGGTGCCCACCCTGTTCAACAAACCCACCGGGGTTCTAAAGCATGACCGGTTCCCTTCCGGTCACCGGCCTGCTTTAGCGAATTGTTCGAGCGAGTGATTCACGTTGCAGGCCGACTTGGCCTGAAACGATCACGCGCTAAAGGGCTCCGCCCTTAGCGGGGTCCAGGGGCAGAGCCCCTGGCCTTCCTTTCCCTTCGCGGAAGGCGCTCAGTCGCTACAGGGCGAGGCGGAAACGGGCGCTCAGTTCGCCGATGATGCCGCGGCGGAAGGCGATCACGCAGACAACGAAGATGGCGCCTTGGGTGACGGTGACCCAGGAGCCGAATTGGGCGAGGTAGTTTTCCATCGCGGTGATCACGAGAGCGCCGACGACGGGGCCGAACAGAGTGCCGAGGCCGCCGAGGAGGGTCATCAGCACGACGTCGCCGGAGGTGGAGAAGTTCACGTCGGTGAGGGTCGCGATGCCGAAGACGATCGCCAGCATGCCGCCGGCGATGCCGGCGAGGGTCGCGGAGAGGACGAACGCGATCAGTTTGTAGTCGTCGGTGCGGTAGCCGAGCGAGGTGGCCCGCGGCTCGTTTTCGCGGATCGCCTTCAGCACCTGGCCGAATGGCGAGTGCACGATGCGCTGGATGAGCATGAAGCCAAGCAGGAAAATCACCGCGACGACCACATACATGGCCATGTCGGGCCCGAGCGGGATGAGGCCGAACAGCCTGCCGCGCGGGACCTGCTGGATGCCGTTCTCGCCGCCCGTGAACGGCGCTTCGACGCAGAAGAAATAGACCATCTGCGCGAGCGCGAGCGTGATCATGGCGAAGGTGAGCCCCTGGCGGCGGATGGCCAGCCAGCCGATCAGCAGGCCGAGGAGGGCGCCGGTGGCGCCGCCGATGACGATCGCGATCTCCGGCGTCACGCCGAGCCAGCGCGCGGTCCAGGCGGCGAGATAGCTGCCCATGCCGAAGAACGCGGCGTGGCCGAAGGACATCAGCCCGACATAGCCGGGCAGCAGGTTGAACGCGCAGGCGAACAGCGCGAAGCACAGCACCTTCATCAGGAAGACGGGGTAGAGAATGAACGGCGTGACGACCAGCAGGATCACCATGAGGGCGAGCGCGATCGCCTGCGGGCGGGAGTAGCCGAGCATCAGGCGGTCCTGCCGAACAGGCCGGCCGGTCGCCACAGCAGCACGATCACCATGACGAGGAAGACCACCGTCGCCGAGGCCTGCGGATAGAACACCTTGGTCAGCCCCTCGACCACGCCGAGGCCGAAGCCCGAGATGATCGAGCCGAGGATCGATCCCATGCCGCCGATCACCACGACGGCGAACACGGTGATGATGAAGTTCGATCCCATGTTCGGGTTGACGGAATAGATCGGTGCGGCGAGCACGCCGGCAAAGGCCGCGAGTGCCACGCCGGCGGCGTAGGTGAGCGAGACGAGGCGCGGGACGTTGACGCCAAAGGCCTGCACCAGCGGCGCGTTCTCGGTCGCGGCGCGGAGCGTCGCGCCGAGCGAGGTCTTCTCGATCACGATCCAGGTCCCCGCGCACATCACCACCGCCGCGACGACGACCCAGCCGCGGTAGTTCGGCATGAACATGAAGCCGAGATTGGTCGCGCCCTGCAGCACGCCCGGGATGTCGTAGGGGAGGCCGGAGGAGCCGAACTCGTTGCGGAACAGGCCCTCGATCACCAGCGACAGGCCGAAGGTGAGCAGCAGTCCGTAAATGGGGTCGAGGCCGTAGAGGCGGCGGATGATCGTGCGTTCGAGCAGCAGCCCGAACGCGCCGATCACGATGGGCGCGATCAGGAGCGCCCACCAGTAGCCGATCCCGAGATATTGCAGGATCATCCAGGCGACGAACGCGCCCATCATGAACAGCGAGCCGTGCGCGAAATTGATGATGTTCAGCAACCCGAAGATGACGGCGAGGCCGAGCGAAAGCATCGCGTAGAAGGCGCCGTTGATCAGCCCGAGCAGCAACTGGCCGAACAGCAGCGGCCCCGGCACGCCGAGAATGCTGAACATCGCCTTCCAGGCCCTGTGGCTTACGACTTCACCAGCGGGCAGCCGCCTTCCGAGAGCGGCTTCCAGGCCTGGTCGGCGGGCGTGGTGACGAGCAGCTTGTAGTAGTCCCAGGGGCCCTTGCTCTCCTGCGGCGTCTTCACCTGGAAGAGATAGACCGGGAACATGCCGCGCCCGTCCTCGCGGATCGAGCCCTTGCCGAAGCAATCGTCGTCGGTCGGGATCGCCTTCATGCGCGCGATCACCGCGCGGCCGTCCTGCTTCGCGGTAGCGGCGCCCACATCCGCCACCGCCTTCAGGTAGTGCAGCGCGCCGGCGTAGCAGCCGGCATGATCCATGTTGGGATAATTGTTGGGCGTTTTCGACTTCACGCGGTTGGTGAAGGCGCGGGTACGGTCGTTCAGATCCCAGTAGAAGGTCTCGGTGAGCACCAGGCCCTGCGCGGTCTCGAGCCCCAGTCCGTGCACGTCGGAGAGGAACATCAGCAGCGCCGCGAGCTTCATGCTCTTGGTGAGGCCGAACTCCTTGGCCTGCTTGATGCTGTTGATGGTGTCCCCACCGGCATTGGCGAGGCCCAGCACCTTGGCGCCGCTCGCCTGCGCGGCGACGAGGAAGGATGAGAAATCGCTGGTGCCGGGGAAGGGATAGGGCGAGGCGCCGAGCACCTTGCCGCCGGCGGCGGTGACGAAGCTCGAGGTGTCGCGCTGCAGCTGCTGCCCGAACACGTAATCCGCGGTGATGAAATACCAGCTGTCGCCGCCGGCCTTCACCATCGCCCCGCCGGTCGACTTGGCAAGGCAGTAGGTGTCGTAGGTCCACTGGATGGTATTCGGCGAGCACTGCTTGCCGGTCAGGTCGGTGGTGGCGGCGCCGGAATCGATGAAGGCCTTGTTCTTCTCCTTCACGACGCTGTTGACAGCGAGCGCGACCGAGGAGGTCGGCACGTCGAGGACGAGATCGACACCGTCGCGATCGATCCATTGCCGCACGATGCCGGAGGCGAGATCGGGCTTGTTCTGGTGATCGGCGGAGACGACCTCGACATTGAAGCCGTGGCTGCCGAAATCCTGCACCGCCTGCTGCGTGCAGATGACCGAGGTGCGGCCGCCGGTGTCGCGATAGGGCCCGGACATGTCGTTGAGCACGCCGATCTTGATGGTCTGCTGCTGCGCGCGGGCGCGCCTCGGGGCGAGTGCGGCGCCGGCGGCGGTGCCCAGCGTGGCGCCGAGCAAGGTGCGACGGTCGATCTGCATGCGATGTCCTCCTGGTCCAGTTTGCCGGCGCCCGATCAGACGCCGAGATAGTCGTGCAGCTTGTCCATTTCCGCCTCGAGCCGGTGATTGGGAATCATGTCGATCACCTTGCCGCGCTGCATGACGTAGTGGCGGTCGGCGACGGTCGCCGCGAAGCGGAAATTCTGCTCGACGAGCAGCACCGTGAACCCGCGCGCACGCAGCTCGCCGATCGTGTGGCCGATCTGCTGCACGATGACAGGGGCGAGCCCTTCGGTGGGCTCGTCGAGCAGCAGGAGCCGCGCCCCGGTGCGCAGGATGCGGGCGATCGCCAGCATCTGCTGCTCGCCGCCGGAGAGCTTGGTGCCCTGGCTCGCCGCGCGTTCGCGCAGATTGGGAAAGAGCGCGTAGATCGTCGGCAGGTCGAGGCCGCCCGGCGCGATCACCGGCGGCAGGACGAGGTTCTCGGTCACGTTGAGCGAAGCGAATATGCCGCGCTCCTCCGGGCAGAAGGCGATGCCGGCGCGCGCGATCGCGTCGGCGCGCAGGCGCACGGTCTCCGCGCCGCGGAATCGGACCTGCCCCTCGCGCCGCGGCACGAGCCCCATGATCGACTTCAGCGTCGTCGTCTTGCCGGCGCCGTTGCGGCCGAGCAGCGTCACCACCTCGCCCTCGCGAACCTCGAAATCGACCCCGTGCAGGATGTGGCTTTCGCCGTACCAGGCGTGCAGGCCGGCGATGTCAAGCATGCGGCGATCCGAGATAGGCGGTGATGACGTCCGGATGCTGCGACACGGTCGTGTAGTCGCCCTCGGCGAGCACGCGGCCGCGCGTCAGCACGGTGATGCGGTCGCAGAGCCCTTCCACCACGGAGAGATTGTGCTCGACCATCAGGATCGTGCGCCCCGCACGCACGGAGCGGATCAGCGCGACGATGCGCTCGACGTCCTCGTGCGTCATGCCGGCGGTCGGCTCGTCGAGCAGCATCATGCGCGGCTCGAGCGCGAGCGTGGTCGCGATCTCGAGCGCGCGCTTGCGGCCATAGGGAAGCCGCACCGCCGGCGTGTCGGCGTAGCCGTCGAGCCCGACATCGTGCAGCAGCGCACGGGCGCGATCGTCATAGGCGCCGAGCACGCGCTCCGAGCGCCAGAAATCGAAGCTGCCGCCGCGCGCACGCTGCAGCGCCAGGCGGACGTTCTCGAGCGCGCTCAGATGCGGGAACACCGCCGAGATCTGGAAGCTGCGCACCAGGCCGAGCCGGGCCACCGCCGCCGGGCGCAGGCCGGTGATGTCGTGGCCGTCGAAGCGGATCGTGCCGCGCGTCGGCGCGAGGAACTTCGTCAGCAGGTTGAAGCAGGTGGTCTTGCCGGCGCCGTTCGGCCCGATCAGCGCATGCACCGACCCGGTCCGGATCGTGAGATCGACACCGTCGACGGCGACGAAACCCCGGAACTCGCGCGTGAGACCCCTGGTCTCCAGGATGGAGTCCGACACGTCCGGCGCGTCTCCGTGCTTTTCCTCACCTGCATAGCTGATTTGCATATCGCCCGGGTTCGCGCAAGATTTCGCTTCCGGCAATGGCATCTGCAACTTCGGGGTGAAGCGGGGTGAAAATCCGCAACCTGCTCTTTGCGCCCGGCGATTCCGAACGGAAGGCGGCGAAAGCGCTCGCCTCATCAGCGGATGGCGTGATTCTCGACCTCGAGGATTCCGTCGCACCGGCGGAAAAGCCGAGCGCGCGACGTCTGACCGTCAGCCTCCTGCGCGCGAGCCCACGCGAGGGGCGGATCGTGCGGGTCAACCCGCGTGGCACGGAATGGTATCTCGCGGACGTCGCGGCCGCGGTCGAGGCCCGCGCCCAGGCGGTGCTGCTGCCGAAATGCACGGGGCCGGACGACCTCGCCGCGCTCGATCATCACCTGGAGGCGCTGGAGACCGCCGCGGGGTTGGCGGTCGGCGGCATCCTGGTGCTCGCGCTGGTGACCGAGACGGCGCGTTCCCTGCGTCGTCTCGACTACGATGGCGTGCCGCGCCTGGCCGCGCTCTGCTTCGCCGCGGAAGATCTCTCCGCCGATCTCGGCATTGCGCCAAGGAATGCCGGCGGGCGCCATCCGGCCCCGGTCGAGGCTGCGCGCGCGGCGGTGCTGATCGCCGCGGGAGCGGCCGGCGTCGCGGCGCTCGACACGCCCTGGCCCGATCCGCGCGATGCCGACGGGCTGGTGCGGGAGGCGGAAGCCGCCGCGACCGACGGGTTCGCGGGCAAGCTCTGCATCCATCCCGGGCAGATCGAGGCGGTCAAGGCGGCGTTCACGCCGGCGCCGGAACGGGTGCGCTGGGCGCGTGCCGTGCGCGACGCCTTCGCCGCCAATCCCGGTGCCGGCGTGCTGACGCTCGACGGAAAGATGCTCGACCGGCCGCATCTTCGCCTGGCGGAGCGCATCCTCGCCACGGCGGATTGACCGCCGCGGCCGCGAAAATGCCGCGATCCGCGTGCTACACGCGGGGCGCAATCGCCGTGTTACACGGAACGGGCAGAGTAGCAATCGCGGTCCGGCCATCCCATTGGAAGAGGAGCCGCCGCTTCGGACGGGATCATCGTCATCCGCTTTCCCATGGTTCGCCTCCTTCCCCGCCGGTCCCGCCGCGCCATCCCGTTGCTCGCCCTCCTGCTCGCCGGTTGCAATCTCGGGCCGTTCTATCAGCGCCCGGGTGCGCCCATTCCCGACCGGTTCCGTGCCGATGAGCCGAACGGCGCGGCGATCTGGCCGGCACCCGATTGGTGGCGCGGCTTCGGCTCGCCGCAGCTCGACGGGCTGATCTCCGACGCAGCGGCGCACAACCAGACGATCGCGGTCGCGGTGGCGCAGATCCGGGAGGCGGATGCGGCCGTGCGCGTCGCCGGCGCGCCGCTGCTGCCGACGCTGAACGGCACCGGCAACCAGAGCTGGGAGCGCGTCGGCAGCGGCGCCGGCACGCGAAGCAGCTTCGCCGGCACGGGCGGCAGCCGGTATCTCGACCTCCGCAGCTACAGCCTGGAGCTGAATGCGAGCTACGAGCTCGATTTCTGGGGCAAGAACCTCGCCACCCTGCAGGCGGCCCAGGCGAGCGCGATCGCGGCCCGCTATACGGCCGCAGTGGTCGCGCTTACCGCCGTCACCAGCGTCGGCACCACCTATTTCGAGGCGCTCGGCACGCGCGACCAGCTCCGTGTCGCGCAGCAGAACCTCGCCGCCGCCGAGGACGTGCTGAAGGCGATCCAGGGCCAGTTCGCGGTCGGCACCGCATCGGCGCTCGATCTCGCCCAGCAGCAGGCATTGGTGGACGGTCTCAGGGCGGTGATCCCGTCGCTCCGCAACACGCTGGAGCAGGACGTGGTCGGGCTCGGCATCCTGACCGGGCGCCCGCCGGAGACGATCACGCTCGACGCGGGCAGCCTCGACACCATGCCGTTCCCGGTGGTGGCGGCCGGCCTGCCCTCGGAGCTGCTCGCGCGACGGCCGGACGTTGCCGAAGCGGAGGCGAACCTGATCGCGCAGAACGGCAGCGTCCGCGCCGCCCGCGCGGCGTTCTTTCCGACCATCGCGCTGACCGCCTCCGGCGGGGTGTCGAGCTCCGCCCTCAGCCTGCTGTTCGGCCCGGGCTCGGCGATCCTGTCGATGGGCTCGAGCGTGGTGCAGACGATCTTCGACAACGGGGCGCTGGCCGGCGCATACCAGCAGGCGCGGGCGCGGTTCGACGAGCTCGCCGCGGATTACCGGCAGGCGGTGCTGCAGTCCTTCACCGATGTCGAGAACGCGCTGACCGCGGTGCGCTATACCACCGAGCAGGAGGCGCTGCAGCGGCAGGCGGTCGCCAGCGCCCAGCGGGCAGAGACGATCTCGCGCGCCCAGATGGCGGCCGGGACGGTGAACATCATCACCGTGCTCAACGCGGAGACGACGTTGTTTGGCGACCTGAACACTCTCGAGCAGATCCGGCTCGCCCGGTTCCTGGCGCTGGTCGAACTCTACAAGGCGCTGGGCGGCGGCTGGACGCTGCCGGCCGCCGGGGCCGCCTCCTGATGCGCCGCGTCCTCCTCATCCTGTTCTGCCTCGCCCTGCTGGTGGGTGTCGGCTTCTGGGTCGAGCACCGGCAGGCGCAGCAATCCGCCCAGGGCGCCGGTGCCAGCGGCGGCACCACCGCGACCGCCGCGCGCGGCGGCCGCGGCGGGGCGAACCAGGCGATCCCGGTGCTGGTCGCGAAGTCGGCGCGAGCAGGACGTGCCGATCTATCTGGACGCGCTCGGCACGGTGCAGGCCTTCTACACCGTCACCGTCCACTCGATGATCGACGGCCCGCTCATCGAGGTGGGCTTCACCGAGGGGCAGGACGTGAAGAAGGGCGACGTGCTCGCCCGCATCGATGCGCGCCCCTATCAGGCGGCGCTCGACCAGGCGGTCGCCAAGAAGGCGCAGGACGCCGCCAACCTCGCCAATGCGAAGCTCGACCTCGCGCGCTACACCAAGCTCGCGCAGACCAACTACACGACGCAGCAGCAGGCCGACACGCAGCGCGCGACGGTCGCCGAGGACGAGGCGATCGTCGCCCAGGACCAGGCGGCGATCGACACCGCGCGCACCAATCTGAGCTACACCACGATCGTCTCGCCGATCGACGGCCGCACCGGCATCCGCAACGTCGATCCCGGCAACATCATCCATGCGAGCGACAGCAACGGACTCGTGGTGATCGCGCAGATGCACCCGATCTCGGTGATCTTCACGCTGCCGCAGCAAACGCTCGGCGATGTGCGCGCGGCGATGGCGAACGGGCCGGCGCAGGTGCTCGCGCTGCCCCAAGGCAACACGAACGGCAGCACGGACCAGCCCGCCGCCGACGACAACGGTGCGGGCGGCCCCGGCCTCGCCACCGCTGCCGCCGATCCGCCCGACGCCGCAGCCGGCGGCCAGGCCGATCCGCCGCCGGTGGTGCTCGATCGCGGCACGGTCAGCATCCTCGACAACCAGGTCGATCCGAGCACCGGCACGATCCGGCTGAAGGCGACCTTCCCCAATCCGCAGCTCAGGCTCTGGCCGGGCGGCTTCGTCAACGTCCGGCTGCTGGTGCGCACCGCGAAGGGCGCGATCACGGTGCCGCCCGCCGCCGTGCAGCGCGGGCCGCAGGGCGCCTACGTCTACGTGATCGGCGAGACGACAAGGCGCACCGGACGAACATCACCGTCGGCCACACCGACGAGGCGGTCGCGATCGTCGCCACCGGCCTGAAGGCGGGCGAGACCGTGGTGACCGATGGCGCCTCGCGCCTCACCGACGGGGCGGCGGTGACGATCAGCCAGCCGGGCGGCAGCGCCGCGCCCGGCCGTGCCGCCGGCGCGCGCGCATCCGCCGGGCACTTCGGCCAGCGGGCAGCACCGGCCCAAGGCGTCATGAACATCTCGGCCCCGTTCATCGCCCGGCCGATCGCGACCACGCTGCTCGCGGTCGCGGTGCTGCTGGCGGGGCTGCTCGGCTATCGCGCGCTGCCGGTCTCGGCGCTGCCGAGCGTCGATTTCCCGACCATCCAGGTGACGACGCAGCTCCCGGGCGCCAGTCCCGAAACCACCGCGACGCTGATCACCGCCTCGCTCGAACGCCAGTTCGGCCAGATCCAGGGTCTCACCGACATGACCTCGGTGAGCTCCGAAGGCACCAGCCAGATCACGCTGCAATTCTCGCTCGACCGCAGCATCGACAGCGCCGCGCAGGACGTGCAGGCGGCGATCAGCGCCGCCGCCGGCACGCTGCCGACCAACCTTCCCTACCCGCCGGTCTATTCCAAGGTGAACCCGGCCGACGCGCCGATCCTCTCGCTGGCGCTCACCTCCGACACGGTGCCGATCGACGGCATCAGCGACGCCGCCGACACGCTGCTGCAGCCGAAGCTCAGCCAGATCACCGGCGTCGGCCGGTGACGGTCGAGGGCGGCATGCGGCCGGCGGTGCGGGTGCGGATCGATCCGGCGCGGCTCGCCGCCTACGGGCTCGGCATGGAGGACGTGCGGAGCGCGGTTTCCGCCGCCAACGTGAACGGCGCCAAGGGCGGGTTCGACGGCCCGCGCCAGGCCTTCTCGCTCGGCGCCAACGACCAGCTTCTCTCGCCGGACGCCTATCGCTCGCTCGTCATCGCCTGGCGCAACGGCGCGCCGGTGCGGCTCCAGGACGTCGGCAGCGTGGTCGGCGGCGTCGAGAACGACCGCGTCGGCGCCTGGCATCAGGGCACGCCGGCAGTGCTGGTCGACATCCAGCGCCAGCCGGGCGCGAACATCGTCGCGACCGTGGACGCGATCAAGCGCGCGCTGCCGCAACTCGAGAGCACGATGCCCGGCCGGCATCCGCACCGCGGTGGCGACCGATCGCACCGTGACGATCCGCGCCTCGGTCGCCGACGTGCAGTTGACGCTGCTGCTCGCGATCGCGCTGGTCGTCGCGGTCATCTTCCTGTTCCTCGGCTCGCTCCGCGCGACGCTGATCCCGGCGCTCGCGCTGCCGCTGTCGCTGATCGGCACGTTCGGCATCATGTCGCTGCTCGGCTACGGGCTCGACAATCTCTCGCTGATGGCGCTCACCGTCGCGACCGGCTTCGTGGTCGACGATGCGATCGTCATGATCGAGAACGTCGTCCGCTACATCGAGGCCGGCGTGGCGCCGCTGGAGGCGGCCTATCGCGGTGCCAGGCAGATCGGCTTCACCATCGTGTCGCTCACCGTGTCGCTGATCGCGGTGTTCATCCCGCTGCTGTTCATGACCGGCGTGGTCGGCCGGCTGTTCAGCGAGTTCGCGGTCACGCTCTCGGTCTCCGTGGTGGTCTCGGCGGTGGTGTCGCTCACCCTCACGCCGATGATGTGCGGGCGGCTGCTCCGCCCGCTCGACCAGGAGCATCCTGGCCGGCTCGCGCGCCTGTTCGAGGGCGGCTTCAGGCTGATGCTCGCGGGCTTACCGGCGCTCGCTGCGCTGGTCGCTCGGCCATGGCCGCATCGTGCTCGCGATCGCGGTGCTGACGCTGATCGGCACCATCGGGCTCTACGCCGATCATCCCCAAGGGCTTCCTGCCGGAGCAGGATACCGGCGAGATCACGGCGGTGATCGAGGCGGCGCAGAGCGCGTCGATCCCGAAGATGACCGAGCTGCAGGCGAAGGTGGTCGAGATCATCCGGCGCGATCCGGCGGTGACCGGCGTCGCCTCCTTCGTCGGCGCCGGCACGATCAACGCGACGCCCAAACACCGGCCAGCTCACCATCGCGCTCGCGCCGCGCCGCCAGCGCGCCGGCGTCGATGCGATCGTCGACCGGCTCGACCGGCAGATCGAGGCGATCCCCGGGGTTTCCGTGTTCATGAAGCCGGTGCAGGACATCACCATCGGCACGCGGGTGAGCCGCACGCAGTACCAGTACACGCTGATGGACACCGACGCGGCCGAGCTCGCCGACTGGGCGCCGCGGCTGCTCGCGAAGCTCGCGACCCTGCCCGAGCTCATGCGATGTCGCGAGCGACCAGCAGGATGACGGGTTCGAGACCTATATCGACGTCGACCGCGACGCCGCGGCGCGGCTCAACGTGCCGATGCAGAACGTGCAGGACACGCTGTACGACGCGTTCGGGCAGCGCCAGATCAGCACGATCTTCGCGCAGAGCAACCAGTACCGCGTCGTGCTGCAGGCCGATCCGTCCTTCCTGACCGGGCCGGGCGCGCTCGACCAGCTCTACGTCTCCGGCACCGCCACCTCGCAGGTCTCGAGCAACAGTTCGAGCACCGGCAACGGCCCGAGCGCGCTCACCGCGGCCTCCGGCGGCAACGGCTCGACGCAGAGCACCGCATCGAGCCTCACCACCACCGCGACGAGCTCGAGCGAAGCGCAGGTGCCGCTTTCGGCGATCGCGCATGTCGAGCGGCGGGTCGCGCCGCTCGCGATCACCCACGAATCGCAATTCCCCTCGGTCACGCTGAGCTTCAACCTCGCGCCGGGCGCCTCGCTCGGCGATGCGGTGGATGCGGTGCGCCGGGCCGAGGCGGAGCTCGGCCTGCCGGCGACGATCTCGGGCAGCTATTCGGGCGACGCCGCCGAGTTCCAGCGTTCGCTCGCCAGCGAGCCCTGGCTGATCCTCGCCGCGGTGGTGGTGATCTACATCGTGCTCGGCGTGCTGTACGAGAGCAGCATCCACCCGATCACCATCCTCTCGACGCTGCCTTCGGCCGGGATCGGCGCGCTGCTCGCGCTGATGCTGTTCGGCCAGGACCTCTCGCTGGTCGCGCTGGTCGGCATCGTGCTGCTGATGGGCATCGTGAAGAAGAACGCGATCATGATGATCGACTTCGCGATCGAGGCCGAGCGCGAGCGCGGCCTCGCGCCGCGCGACGCGATCGAGGAGGCGAGCCTGCTGCGCTTCCGTCCGATCATGATGACGACGGCCGCGGCGCTGCTCGGCGCGGTGCCGCTGGTGATCGGCAACGGCAACGGCTCGGAGCTGCGCTTCCCGCTCGGGCTCGCGATCATCGGCGGCCTGCTGCTGAGCCAGCTGCTGACGCTCTACACCACGCCCGCGATCTATCTCGCCTTCGAGACGCTGCGGCTGCGCCTGTTCCCGCGCGACCGATCGGCGCCGGCGCCGGCGGAGTAGGCGCTGTGGGCTTCTCGACGCCCTTCATCCGCCGGCCGGTCGCGACGATCCTGCTCGCGATCGGGCTGCTGCTGGCCGGCGCGGTCGCCTACCGCTTCCTGCCGGTGGCGGCGCTGCCGAGCATCGACATCCCGACCATCGTGGTGTTCGCCTCGCGACCGGGCGCCGATCCGGAGACGATGGCGACCTCGATCGCGGCGCCGCTCGAGCGCCGGCTCGGCGAGATCGCCGGCGTCACCGAGATCACCTCCGTCAACTCGGTCGGCGCGGCCAACATCATCATCCAGTTCGACGTCGACCGCGACATCGACGGCGCCGCGCATGACGTGCAGGCGGCGATCAACGCGGCCGAGACCGACCTGCCGTCGGACCTGCCCTCGCCGCCCTACTACCGCAAGTTCAACCCGGCCGAAGCGCCGATCATGACGCTCGCGCTGACCTCCGACACGGTGCCGACGGCGCAGCTCTACGACGCCGCCGACACCATCCTCGGCCAGCGCCTGTCGCAGGTCGAGGGCGTGAGCCAGGTCACCATCAACGGCGCCGAGAAGCCCGCGGTGCGCATCCAGCTCGATCCGGTGGCGCTCGCGGCGACCGGGCTCGCCGGGCAGGACGTCTACAACGCCGTGCGCTCGGCGAACGTGACGCAGCCGACCGGCAGCTTCGAGGGGCCGGACCGCGCAGAGGCGATCGGCGTCAACGGGCAGATCTCGCAGGCGACCGACTACGCGAACCTGATCCTGTCCGCCGCCAACGGCCGCATCCTGCGGATCGGCGACGTCGCCAGCGTCGTCAACGGGGTGGCGAGTTCGCGGCTTGCCGCCTGGGACGGCAAGAAGCCGGCGATCCTGCTCACCATCACCAAATCCGCCGGCTCGAACGTGATCGAGACGACGGACCGCATCCATGCGATCCTGCCGCTGCTGCGCTCCTGGATGCCGCCCGACATCCAGCTCACGGTGATCTCCGACCGCACCGCGACGATCCGCGCCAACGTGAACGACATCCAGTTCACGCTGCTGATCACCGTCGCGATGGTGCTGATGGTGGTGTTCCTGTTCCTGCGCCGCCTGGTGCCGACGGTCGCCGCCGCGGTCACCGTGCCGCTCTCGATCGCCGGCACGCTCGCCGGCATGTGGTTCCTCGGCTACAGCCTCGACAATTTCTCGCTGATGGCGCTGACCATCTCGGTCGGCTTCGTCGTCGACGACGCGATCGTGATGATCGAGAACATCTACGCGCAGATGGAGCGCGGCGGACGGCCACTCCCGGCGGCGATCGAGGGCGCGCGGCAGATCGGCTTCACGGTGCTCTCGATCAGCGTCTCGCTGGTCGCGGTGTTCATCCCGATCATCTTCATGGCCGGGCTGCTCGGGCGCCTGTTCCACGAATTCGCGATGACGCTGACCATGGCGATCGTCGTCTCCGCCGCGGTCTCGCTCACGCTGACGCCGATGATCTGCGGCCGCTTCACGCGCGGGCTCGCGCATGCGCCGCGCGGCCTGCTCGGCCGGCTCGACCGCGGCATCGAGCGGCTGCTGCGCGCCTGGGTGCGGGCCTATGCGCGCACGCTCGACCTGGCGCTCCGCTGGCGGCGGCTGATGCTGCTGGTGACGCTGCTGACCGTGGTGCTGACGGTCTGGCTCTACACGATCGTGCCGAAGGGCTTCCTGCCGATCGAGGATACCGGGCTGATCCAGGGCTCCACCCTCGCCTCGCCCGACATCTCCTTCAAGGCGATGTCGGAGCGCCAGCAGCAGGTGGTGGACGTGCTGCTCGCCGATCCCGCGATCGCGAGCGTCGGCTCGACGGTCGGCGTGTCGAGCGGGTTCTCCTCGCTCAATCGCGGCCAGCTCACGATCCAGCTGAAGCCGCTCGCGGAGCGCGGCATGTCCTCGGAGCAGGTGATCGCCCGGCTGCGCGGCCCGCTGGCGCGGATCGGCGGCGTGCAGACCTTCCTGTTCTCGGCGCAGGATCTGCGCGCCGGGCGGGCGGACGGGCGGCTCGCAGTTCCAGTTCGTGCTGCTCGACCAGGATCTGCAGGAGCTGCGCACCTGGTCGCAGAAGCTCGAGGCGGCGTTGCAGCAGCAGAAGGGTCTCGCGGACGTGACCAGCGACCAGGACCGCGCGGGGCCGCAGGAGAACGTGGTGATCGACCGCGACGCCGCGGCGCGGCTCGGCGTCACCGTGAGCGCGATCGACGACGCGCTGAACAACGCCTATTCGCAGCGCCAGATCTCGACCATCTACACCGAGCGGAACCAGTACAAGGTGGTGCTGGAGGTGCTGCCGCAAGCTGCAGGAAGACCCGTCGCTGCTGTCGCACATCTATCGTCAACGGCACCGGCGACCGCAGGTGCCGCTCGCCGCGCTCGCGCATTTCGAGCCCGGCTTCGCGCCGCTCGCGGTGCGCCATCAGGGCCAGTTCCCGGCGGCGACGCTGAGCTTCAACCTGCTGCCGGGCGAGGCGCTGGGGAGCGCCGCCGAACATCGTCGACCGCACCGCGCGCGACCTGCGCATGCCGGAGACCGTGCATTACGAGTTCGCCGGCAACGCGCGCTACCTCGCGCAGTCGCTGGCGAGCGAGCCGCTGCTGATCGGCGCGGCGCTGATCGCGATCTACATCGTGCTCGGGGTGCTCTATGAAAGCACCATCCATCCGCTCACGATCCTGTCCTCGCTGCCCTCGGCCGGGCTCGGCGCGCTGCTCGCGCTGCTCGTCACCGGCACCGAGTTCAGCATCATGGCGGTGATCGGCATCGTGCTGCTGATGGGGATCGTGAAGAAGAACGCGATCATGATGGTGGATTTCGCGCTGGAGGCGGAGCGGCAGCGCGGCCTCGGTCCGTTCGAGGCGATCCACGACGCCTGCCTCGAGCGCTTCCGCCCGATCATGATGACGACGCTGGCGGCGCTGCTCGGCGCGCTGCCGCTGGCGCTCGCCTGGGGCACCGGATCGGAGCTGCGCCGACCGCTCGGGATTGCGATCGTCGGCGGGCTGATCGTCAGCCAGGCGCTGACGCTCTACACGACGCCGGTCGTCTATCTCGCCCTCGAACGCCTGACGCGCGGCCGCCGCCACGCGATCGCCGCCGCCGCGGATTGATACCAACGGTCATTCTTCATGACCGTTGGTATCGCGCGCGGGTTGGTGGGCGGCGCGCGCGAAATCAAAGGGATACCGCGCGCCGAGGTGCTGCCTCCCACAAGTCATTCCTTGAGCGCGCTGGTATGACACCAACGACATCACCCGGAGCGGGGCCACTCCCGGGGTCTCTCAACGGAGCCGCCGAAGCAAGCCAAGCAGCGCCGCCTGCTCGTCGGGCGCAAGCGGCGCCAGCGTCGCTTCGGTGACCTGCGCCGCCGCCGTCACCGCCTTCGTCGCGAGCGTTCGGCCCCTTGCCGTCAGCCCCGCGATCACGCGCCGCGCATCGGCCGGATCGCCCTCGATCTGCACCAGGCCGCGACGCCGCAGCCGGTCCACCACGCCCTTGATCGTCGCCGCATCCATCGCCGTCAGCCGGCCGAGCTGCGTCTGCGCGATCGGGCCGAGCTCATGGAGCTTCGCGAGCGCCGCGAACTGCATCGGCGTTAGCCCGCCCGGAATGCGCTCGGCGAACAGGCCGACATGGCGCTGCGTCACCTGGCGCAGGATGAAGCCGACATTCTCCTCAGAATGTAGCGTGGGAGACTGTCGCGCTCACGCCGGCTCCGGCAGACGGACCGGCACCGCCCCCGCCACCACCGACGCGCCCTGCAGGCAGAGCGCGGCGCCGGCGATCAGCCCGTCCCGCGCGAGGCGCTCGGCAACCGCCTGGCCGGCGGCGAGCGCGGCGGTCGATCTCCGCCGCCGGCAGCGCGCCGACGCCCACGGTCACCAGGCGCGTCCCGAGATCGCTGTCCGGGCTCAGCGCACGGGCCGGCCGCCGGGCGATCGCGGGATGTCCGGGCAGATCGACCGCGTTGGCGATGATGGTCGCCGCGGCGTCGGCCGCGCTCGCGGTGGCGGCCAGCACCGTCACCGCATCGGCGATGCCGAGCGAGTGGCTGCGGCCCCGCCAGCCGCTGGTGGCGATCCCGCGGATGCCGTCCCCGGCACGGATCGCCGCACGACCGAGCAGACCGGGCGCGCCGGGCATGGCGATTCCGGCCGCCAGGGTCGCGTCAGGCGCGAGATGGAGCGCGATGTCGCCGCCATTGTTGACATAGGCGCGGTCGAGCGGCGCCGCGGCGAGTCATCGCGGCGAGCACCTCCTCGGCGACCGCACCGGCGACCGCCGCCATCGGCGTGATGAACCATTCCGCGGCATAGGGGCGCACCGCGTGCCTGCATCCGCCGCGCCACCGCCCCGCGCGCGGCGCCGCCGCACCGCGCATCGCGGTCGCGCAGCAGCGGCAGCTCGGCGCAGAGCGCGTCGAGAATGCCCGCCGCACCGCGCAACCGCCGCCGCGATACGCCGCACGCCTGGCGTCGGCGCTCCCCCACGCCTCGATGATGAGATCGATCGGCCCGTCCGACAGATGCAGCCGGCGCCCGTCCGGCAGCATGCGCGCGGCCAGCCGCATGGGATCTCCGAGCGCGCTATTTCTCGACGAACGCCTTCTCGACCACGTACTGGCCCGGGCTCCGAGTGGCTGCCCTCGCGGAAGCCGCGCGCCGCGAGCATGTCCGCCAGCTCGCGCAGCATCGCCGGACCGCCGCACAGCATCACCCGGTCATTCGCGGGATCGAGCGGGGGAAGGCCGAACGCGGCCGGGATCGCCCCGCTCTCCATCAGGGGCGTGATCCGGCCGTTGTGGCGGAACGGCTCGCGGGTGACGGTCGGGTAAGTAGGCGAGCTGGCTCCGCACCTGCTCGCCGAGGAACTCGTCGGCCGGCAGCGTCTTCGGTCAGGAACTCGGCATAGGCGAGCTCGCGCACCCAGCGGCAGCCATGCACCAGCACCACGCGCTCGAATCGCTCATAGGTCTCGGGGTCCTTGACGATGCTGAGGAAGGGCGCGAGCCCGGTGCCGGTCGCGAGCAGATAGAGCACCCGCCCCGGCGTCAGGTTGTCCTGGATCAGCGTGCCCGTCGGCTTGCGCCCGACCAGCACCGGGTCGCCGGGCGCGAGGTGCTGAAGCCGCGAGGTGAGCGGCCCGTCCGCCACCTTGATGCTGAAGAACTCGAGCTCGTCCTCGTAATTCGCGCTCGCCATGCTGTAGGCGCGCAGGAGCGGCCGGCCCTCGACCTCCAGCCCGAGCATGGTGAACTGCCCGTTGACGAAGCGGAATGCCGGATCGCGGGTCAGCCGGAAGCTGAACAGCCGTGTCCGTCCAGTGGCGGACGTCGAGGACGGTCTGGGGCTGGATGGCGCTCATTCAGGATTCTCCGAGACCGAACCGCACAGATGGGGCTTCCCGTCGCCTGCCGCACGTCATGGCTGCTGCGCGGCACCGGCGGCGATCTGCGAGCACGGACGCGAGCGGGCGGACATGATCCATGTAGCCGCCGAGCCCGGCATATTCCTCGGCCCGCAGCGTGAACTCGATCGGCGCGACCAGGGCGGGCGTCGGCACGGCGCCGAACGCGTTCGCCGGCAGCAGCGTGACATCGACCATGAAGGTGATGCCGCCGCCCGGCCAGAGATAGACCGGCGCGCCGCCGCATGTGACGCGGGTGAGCGCCGCCTTCACCGAGCGGGTGAGCCGCACCGGATTCTCCGTCACCCCGGCGCGCAGCGACCCGCCGGCGCCGCCCATGAACAGCACGCTGCACAGCGCCGGCTCGCAATTCTCCCGGATGCGCGCGACCGAGAAGGCGAGCGCCGTCGGGCATCTCCCGCTCCACCGGCCGCAGCGCCGCGTCGAGCGTGTAGTAGGCGGCATGCTCGCCGGTGGTGCTGACCATCAGCAGCCGCAGCCCGGGCCGCGCCGCCTTCGGATCGAACGGCCCCAGGATCGCCAGCGGATCGCGGAGATCGGTGCCGCCCCAGCCGGTTGCCCGGGGCCGCGACCTCGAAATAGCGTCCCGGCGTCGAGCGCCGCCCGCGCATCCGGATGCCGGTCGGCGGGAATGTCGAGCAGCTTGCCCGCCTGGTGCTCCGACAGCACGCCGGTGATGTGGTCGTCGACCACCACCACCTCGTCCACCTCACCCACCCATTGCCGCGCGAACATGCCGATCGTCGCCGAGCCGCAGCCGACCCGCATCCGCTCCTCGGCCTGCCCGTCGATCACCGGCGGCCGGCCCGCCTGCACCATGATTTCGGCGCCGTCGTCGATCGCGAGCGCGCACCGCCGCGCCGTTGCAGAGCGCGAGCAGCGCGTCGCAGGTGGCGCGGCCGGTCCGCTTGCCGCTGCCGGTGAGGTGGTGCACGCCGCCGAGCGAGAGCATCTGCGAACCGTACTCGCCGGTCATCACATGGCCGACCGGCTCGCCCTCGGCGCGCACCAGGCTGCGCTCGGGGCCGAGATGGCGATCGGTGTCGATCTTCACCTTGACGCCGCAATAGCTGAAGATGCCCTCGGTCACGACCGTCACCATGTCCACCCCGGCGACGGTCGAGGCGACGATGAACGGCGCCGGCTTGTAGTCGGGATAGGTGGTCCCGGCGCCGATCGCGGTGACGAAATCCGGCCGGCCGAGCGCCTCGCCGTCCCACTCCGCGCCGAGGAACGGCACCGCGGCCGCGCCGTCGGTCAGGATCACATGCGGATCGACCCGCACCAGCCGCCCGGCATCGTTCGCATAGCGATCGCAGGCGCCGGTCATGCCCGGCCGGATGTAGCAGAGGACCGGGCAGGCATCGCAGCGGATGCGGCCGTCCTCTTCCATCGCGCGCCTCCAGTCAAGCCGGTTTCCTGTTTGTACACAAAATACCCGCCTTCCCGCAAAGCAATTGACGCACCCGACCCGATATTTGGTATGCTAAAGAACGCGGCCAGGGAGACGGGATGAAGCCGGCGCGCTTCGAGCACCATGCGGCACGCTCCGTCGAGGAGGCGGTGGCCGCGCTGGCCCGCTTCGCTCCCGAAGGCGGCCGCATTCTCGCGGGCGGGCAGAGCCTGGTGCCGATGATGGCCTTCCGCCTCGCCACGCCGCCGCACCTGATCGACATCAACGGCATCGCCTGGCCTCGACCATCTCGCGAGCGACGGCACGACGCTCCGGATCGGTGCGCTCGTGCGCCATGCCGCGCTGCATCGCCCGCCCGCAAGCCCGCTCCGCGCGCTGCTCGCGACCCTCGCATGCCACATCGCGCACCTGCCGATCCGCACCCGCGGCACCTTCTGCGGCAGCCTGGCCCATGCCGACCCCGCCTCCGAATGGTGCCTCGCCTTCGCCGCGCTCGATGGCACCGCGGTGGCCCGCGGCGCCGCGGGTGAGCGCGCCATTTCCGCCGGCACCTTCTTCCGCGGCGTGATGACGACGGCATTGCGCTCGGACGAGTTGCTGGTCGAAGCGCGGCTGGCGGAGCTTGCCCCGGACTCGCGCTGGGGTTTCGACGAATGCAGCCGCCGCGCCGGCGACTACGCGCTGGCGATGTGCCTCGTCACCTGGCGCATCGCCGATGGCCGCATCGATGCCCCGCGCGTCGCCATCGGCGGCGCGGAAGCCATCCCCCGCCGTCTCGCCGCCGTCGAGCAGGCGCTCGATGGCGCGTGCCCCGACGCCGCAATGTTCCGCCAACTCGCCGACCTCGCTGCCGACACGCTCGATCCGATGGAGGACGCGCAGGCCGACGCCCCTCTCCGCCGCAACCTCGTGCGGGCCACGATGCGCCGCGCCCTCGCCCGCGCCGCCGGGGGCACATGACCTGGGTCGGCCGCTCCATCCGCCGCCTCGAGGACCCTGCCCTGCTCCGCGGAGAAGGCCGCTTCACCGCCGATCTTCCCGCCGCCCGGCATGTTCGCTTCGTCCGCAGCCCCGTCGCCAGCGGCCGCATCGAGCGCATCGCCGCGCCCGACGACACGATGCTCGTCACCGCCGCGGATCTCGACGGATGCGACGAGCTGCGGCCAATGCTCGACGAAATTCGACTACGTGCCGATCGCGCAGCCGCTGCTCGCGATCGCACCGCGTCCGCTATGTCGGCGATCTCGTCGCCGCCATCGTCGCCCGCAGCGAGGAGGAAGCCGAAGATCTCGCCGATCGGGTCGAGCTCACCATCACGCCGGAACCGCCGGTCATCGACGCCGAGGCGGCGCTCGCCGCGAATGCCCCGCGCGTGCACGCGGAAATGCGCGACAACATCGTCGTTCGCGCGGAGATGGAGACGCCGGGCTACGGGAAGGCCCGCGCAACCGCCGCCAGGATCGTGACCGCGACCATCCGCTCGCACCGCCAGAGCGCGCAGCCGATCGAGACCCGCGCCGCGCACGCCGCCTGGCACGCCGGCCGCGTCACGTTGCACTGCACGGCGCAGATGCCGCATCTGATGCGCACGACCATCGCCGACCTGCTGCACTTTCCGGAATCCGATCTCCGCGTCGTGGCGCCGGATGTCGGCGGCGGGTTCGGCCAGAAGATGTCGCTCGCACCGGAATACGCGGTGCTGGTCTGGATCGCGCGGCGCCTGCGCGCGAGCGTCGCCTGGATCGAGGACCGGCGCGAGAACCTGACCGCGAGCTTCCATTCCCGCGACATGACTGATCGCGGTGGAAGGCGCGTTCGACGCCGACGCGAAACTGCTCGCGCTCGACGGCGACGTGATCGCCAATGTCGGCGCCTACGCGCCGTTTCCCAACACCGCCGCGGTCGAGCCGCTGATGTCCTTCGCCGAGCTGCCCGGCCCCTACGCGGTCGCCGAGTATCGCTGCCGCGCGCGCGGCGTCGTCAGCAACACCTGTCCGAGCGGCCCCTATCGCGGTGTCGCGCGCCCCGCGCTCACGCTTGCGATGGAGCGGCTGATGGACCGCGCCGCCGCCGCGTTCGGCATCGCCCCGGAGGAGATCCGCCGGCGCAATCTGGTCCGCCGGTTTCCGCACGTCACGCCGACCGGACTCGTGTCTCGACGAAGGCAAGTATCTCGAAACGATGGAGCGTGCGCTCGAAGCCGCCGATCTCCCGGCGTTCCGCCTGCGCCAGGCTCGGGCACGCGCCGAAGGACGGCTGCTCGGCGTCGGGCTGTCCGTGTTCTGCGAGCGCACCGGCTACGGCTCCGCCGCCTTCGCCGCACGCGGCATGGCGGTGACGCCCGGCTGGGAAGCGGTGCAGCTGGCGATGGACCCGTCGGGCAACCTCGAGGCGCGGATCGGCGCATCGCCGCACGGCCAGGGCCTGCGCACCACGCTCGCGCAGATCATCGCCGATGCCGTCGGCACCGTGCCCGAGCGTGTACGCATCATTCACGGCGACACCGACACCGCCCCCTATGGCTGGGGCACCTTCGCCAGCCGCTCGCTGGTGATCTCCGGCGGCGCCTCTCTGCTCGCCGCGCGCAAGCTGCGCGCGCGGCTGGAACGGGTCGCCGCGCATCTGCTGGAAGTCGCGCCCGCCGACGTCGAGATCGCAAACGGCGTGGCGCGCGTCACCGGCACCGATCGCGTGCTGACGCTCGCTTCGCTCGCCCGCACCGCCTGGCACGCCGCGCATCGCCTCGAGCCCGCAATGCCGCCCGGGCTCAGCGAGACCGCCGAATACGACCCGGCCGGCACGTTCTCCAACGCCTGCCACGTCGCCTTCGTGGAGGTCGACCCGGAGACGCTTGCGGTGCGCGTCGATCGCTTCATCGTCGCCGAGGATGCCGGCCGGCTGATCAACCCGATGATCGTGGATGGACAGATCCGCGGCGGCGTCGCGCAGGGCATCGCCAACGCACTGTTCGAGGAGATCATCCATTCGCCCGCGGGCGACATCCTGACCGCGACGCTCGCCGATTATCTGGTGCCGACCGCGCAGGAAATCCCGCCGATCGAAATCCACCACCTGGAGACGCTGACCGAGGCCTCGGTCACCGGCGCGAAGGGCCTGGGCGAAGGCGGCGCGATCGGCGCGCCGGCGGCGGTGCTGAACGCGATCAACGACGCACTTGCCGGACGTGCCGAGATCAACGCCGTGCCGGCCACGCCGCTTCGCCTCTCGCGCGCGCTCCGGGCATGAGCAGCGCGCGCGGTCACGCTGACGGTGAATGGCGAGGACTACCCGATCAGCGTCGAGCCGCGCCGCACGCTCGCCGATGCGCTGCGCCGGGATTGCGGCCTCACCGGCACGCACGTCGGCTGCGAACACGGGGTGTGCGGCGCCTGCACCATCGTCCTCGACGGCGACCCGGTGCGCTCCTGCCTGATCTTCGCCGTGCAGGCGGAGGGACGCGCGATCCGCACCGTCGAGGGGCTGGCGCGGGGCGATACGCTGCATCCGCTGCAGCGCGCCTTCATGGAGCATCACGGGCTGCAATGCGGGTTCTGCACGCCCGGTTTCCTGATGCTGGCGCTCGCCGCCTTCGAGCGCGACCCCGCTCCGGGCGAGACGGAACTCCGCGCGCTCGCCGCGAGCAATCTCTGTCGCTGCACCGGCTATCACGGCATCCTGGCGGCGTTCCGCGACGGGGCGCGGCACATGCGCGAAGGAGAGGACTGACATGGCACTTGCCGCCGGACCGGAGCAGCAGGTCGGCCGTCTGCTGATCCGCAACATCGGGCTCATGCTCTCGGGGAAACTGGAGGCGCCGGTTCTCGACGCGGACACCGTGGTCGCGGAGAACGGCCGCATCGTCGCAGTCGGACGGGGCGAGGAAATCGATGCCGGCGCGGCGCGGATCACGATCGACGCGCATGGTTGCGCGCTCGCGCCGGGGCTGATCGACAGCCACGTGCATCCGGTGTTCGGTGACTGGACGCCGCGCCAGAGCCAGCTCGGCTGGATCGAAAGCACGATGAATGGCGGCGTCACCACCATGATCTCCGCGGGCGAGGTGCACCTGCCCGGCCGCCCGCGCGACGTGATCGGCGTGAAGGCGCTGGCGATCACCGCGCAGCGCGCCTATCGCAATTTCCGTCCCGCCGGGGTGAAGGTGCTCGCCGGCGCGCCGGTGCTGGAGCGCGGCATGGTGGAGAGCGATTTCGCGGAATTGGCCGCGGCCGGCGTCGGCCTGCTCGGCGAGATCGGTCTCGGCGGCGTAAAGGCGGGCGAGGAAGCGCGGCAGATGGTCGCCTGGGCGCGCAAGCACGGCATCCAGAGCACGATCCATACCGGCGGCCCGAGCGTGCCGGGAAGCGGCTACATCGATGCCGACACCGTGCTCGCCGCGGATGCCGACATCATCGGCCACATCAATGGCGGCCACACCGCGTTGCCCCTCACCCAGATCCGCTGCCTCTGCGAGAGCTGCGGACGCGGCATCGAGATCGTGCACAACGGCAACGAGCTCGCCGGCCTCTCGGCGCTGCGCTTCGCCCGTGAACTCGGCCAGCTCGACCGCGTCATCCTCGGCACCGACAGCCCCGCGGGATCCGGCGTGCAGCCGCTCGGCATCCTGCGCATGATCGCGCTGCTCGCCGCGCTCGGCGACCTGCCGCCCGAGCAGGCGTTCTGCTGCGCGACCGGCAACACCGCGCGGATCCGCAAGCTCGATTGCGGCATCATCGAAGCCGGTCGCGCCGCGGATTTCGTGCTGATGGATCGCGCGCAGCATTCCTCCGGCAGCGACCTGCTCGACAGCGTCGTGAAAGGCGACCTGCCGGGGATCGGGATGGTGGTGATCGACGGCATCGTTCGCAGCGGCCGCAGCCGCAACACGCCGCCGGCCGAGCGCGTCCCCGAGATCCTCGCCGGCTGATCACTACAACCCGACATGCAGCGTCACCATGAGGAGATTCTGGTTGTAGTCTGCATTGAAGCCCGTCGCGGACGGACTTGCCGCGCCGCTGTTGCTCGCCGTCTGCCGGGTGAAGGTGTACTGGCCGTTGACGCTCATGCGCCGGTTGAGCAGCCAGGTGACGCCGGTGCTCGCATAATATTGCACCTGCGTGCCGCCGGCTTGGGCATATTCGGCGGCGCGGACGCCGATCTCGCCGTTCAGCAGCACGTCGCGCAAGAGCTCGTGATCGACGCGGAGCTCCGCCGAATCATAGGTGAATCCGCTCGTGCCCACGGTGCTCGGCTCGTCGAGCGAGCGCAGCAGCCGGCCGGTGACGGTGGTCAGGCCGGTGGGCGTCCAGATCGCCGTCGCCTGCGCGACCGGCGCGACGCGCGTGTGAAACTCCGACGCGGCGAAGCTCCTCACCTCGAGCCCGCCGAGCAGCTGATAGCGCCAGAGGCCATCATACTGGTAATCGATGCCGGCGAGCACGAGCCCGCTGGTGGAGCTGAGCGAGGGCGTGCCCGGCTCCCGGTTGATGTAGTCCGAGTCGATCCCCTGCAGCACCAGCAGCAAGGATCGCTGATCGCTGAGCTCGTAGCTGAAGGAAGCGCCTCCCTGCGTCACGTCGGCGTCGCGGAAGCTCTGGTTGGAGGGCTGGTCGATCACCTCGGCCGAGCCGTAGCGGTACAGCGTGAACTCGAAATTCGGCGTCACCTTGATGCGGCCGAGATCGATCACCCAGTTGGCGCGGAAATCATCGGA
The DNA here is from genome assembly GCA_963822815.1 of uncultured Alphaproteobacteria bacterium. Lineage (GTDB taxonomy): Bacteria > Pseudomonadota > Alphaproteobacteria > Acetobacterales > Acetobacteraceae > CAWGJC01. The sequence goes on along the minus strand of CAWGJC010000005.1, from coordinate 460,819 downwards.
AGTGAACGGGATCGGCGTTGCGGTGGTGGGCGCGCCGATCGAGGTGGGGCTCTGATACGCCTCGGAATGCGAGTACGCGAGCGACAGGCTGCCGCGCCCGAGCGTGTAGCTGCCGCCGATCCCGGCGGTCCAGCTCAGCGCGTTCTGTTGCGGCGTGTCCAGGTAGCGCAGATCGTCGGCACTGACGCTGATGCCGAGCGCGTTGCGGTTCCAGTCGGATTGCACCGCGAGGCTCGGCGCGGTCTCGAGCACCGCGCTGCCGGGACCGCCCGCGACGCCAAGCACGTTGCTGTTGTAGCCGACGCTCTGGTCAAGGTCCGCTCTGACCATGAACGAACCGACCCGGACACCCGGTTCGGCATAGAGCGGCCGCAGCCGGGTGACCACGGTCACGCCGAGCGACTGGTCGTAGCCCGGAATGCCGGTCGGGAAATAGCTCGGCACGAACTGCGCGCGCGCCATTGCCGGAACGAGCATGGGCGCGAGCAGCAGGCCGAGCGCCACCGCCTGCCGCAGCCCGCACCGTCGACCGCCCTCCTCCCGCGCCAGTCCTGCTGACACGCGCCCCCCGATCTTGCCCCCTGAGGGCGAAGAAATTACCGTGCCTCCCGCCGATCGTTTCATCGCACGCGGCCGCGGCGCTGCCCAGGGTCGAGCGCGTTCCGCGGGGGCCGGAAGGGGAGTGGTCGATGGGATCGGGGATCGTGTCGCAGGATGTCCCGCTCGGAACCGCGGTGAGCGCCCGCTGGCGGCTGCGGGCGCCGCTGCTGCTCGCGGCACTCGGCGTCGCCGGCTGCACCCCGGGCGCCAACCTGCCGCCGCTGCCGCCGGCGACGACCGGCCAATACATTCTCGGGCCGGGAGATCGCGTCCGCATCATCACCTTCGGCGAACAGCAGCTCACGGCCGAGTTCCGGGTGAACGACGATGGCGACATCGCGGTGCCGCTGCTCGGCAACATGCGGGCCGCCGGTCTCACCACCACCCAGCTCGAGGCCAACGTGGCCGCGGCGCTGACCCGCGCCGGGCTGATCAAGAACCCGAGCGTGTCGATCGAAGTGGTCGCCTCCCGGCCGATCTTCGTGCTCGGCGAGGTGAGCCATCCCGGCCAGTTCCCCTTCCAGCCCGGCATGACGGTGCTCACCGCGGTCGCGATCGCCGGCGGGTTCACCTATCGCGCGGCCGAGGACCGATTCTCGGTGGTGCGCACCGCAAGCGGCCGTGCCGTCGAAGGCGGCGCGAGCCGCCAGACCTTCCTCCAGCCGGGCGACGTGCTCACAGTCTACGAGCGCTATTTCTGAGGCCCTGCGCCGCCGGCATCTCCTCCAGGCGGGAGCGGCCTGCACGCTCGCCGCCTTGTTGGCTCCCGCGCGCCCGAGCCGGGCGTCGGTCGCTGGCAGGACCGGCTCGATCCGCTGTGGTCGCGCCTCGCCGGCGGCTGCCATTTCAACCGGAAGATGGATGACCTGATTGCCGGCAACGGGTTCCGGATCGACACCCTGGTGAACACGCGGCTGCCGGGGCCGCGAACCCACACCTTCCTCTATGAAGGCAGCGCGAGGCCGGCGTGATGATCGGAGCCCGGCGAACTTGCCACGGTGATGAATAGCGGCGCGAGTGCGGCCAGGCTCCCCGAGCGCGGCCCTCTATCCTGGACGCTCAAGGGATATTCGTCGACACGCGATCGCGATCGCAGCGCCCTGCCTGATGCCATCCATCGGTCGCCCCGCCGTTCATTGCCAACCCCTGATCGGCGGGGCAGCGTGGCGGTTTCCGGCATTCGGGAGCAACGATCGATGACGGCTTGGCATTCGGCCACCGAGGCCGCCGCGGCGATCGCACAGGGTTGGACCCGCGAGGGGGGACCGGGCGGCGCGATCCTGCTGTTCGACCGTGAGACCCTGCGCGGCGAGGCCTGCGGCGGGCTCGCCGATCTCGACCGCGACCTTCCCTTCACCGCCGCCACGGCGGTCCGCTACGCCTCGATCAGCAAGCATTTCCTGGCGGCGACCCTGCTCGCGCTCGGCCATGCGATCCCGCTGGCGGACCGGCTCGGCGAGCATCTCGACGGGCTCGCGCCGGCGCTCGCCGCGGTCGGCATCGGTCACGCGCTCGACATGACCGGCGGGCTGCCCGACGTGATGGAGACCGCCGTGCTGCTTGGGGTTCCCTACGCGGCGCCGATGGACCGGCACGTGCTGCTCGACTTCGTCCGCGGCTTCGACGCGCTCAACTTCGCGACCGGCGGCGAGATTTCCTATTCGAACACCGGCTACCGCCTGGTGCAGTCGGCGCTCGCGGCCCGCGGCATCGATTACCGCGCGGTGCTCTCCGAGCATTTCTTCGGTCCGCTCGGCCTCACCATCACGCTGCCGGAGGACCAGAGCGACCGCGTGCCCGAACTCGCCGGCGGCTACTGGAGGAGCGAGGAAGGCTGGCGGCGCGGCGCCTACGGGATGCATTTCTCCGCGTCCGGCGGGTTGGCCGGCAGCGCGCGGGACCTGATGATCTGGTCGCAGGCACTGCTCGCCGACATGCCCCCCGCCGCCGGGCTGCTCGACCGGCTCACCACCCCCCGCCACTTGGCCGATGGCCGCGCCACCGGGTACGGGCTCGGCCTCGCGGTCTCGCGGCTCGGCGAGCGTCGTCTGGTCGGCCATGGCGGATCGCTCCCGGGGTTCAAGAACCACTTCCTGCTCGACCGCGACGCCGGCGCCGGGGTGATCGTGCTGACCAATCGCGAGGATGTCGACGCGCACGGCATCGCGCTCGCGGTGATGGCGGCGCTGCATCACGAGACGCTTCCCGAGCCGGCGCCCGAGCTGCTGCCGGACGGGCTGTTCGTCTCCCCCGATGGGGAGGCCTGGATCCGCCACGAGCGCGGGACCCTGACCTTCCTCGGCGCGCAGGAGACGCTCTATGCCGACGAGGATGGCTGGGCGGTCTCGCGCTCGGCGCATCTGCCGGTGCGGCTGCGCGCCGCGGGGGACGCGATCACCGGCGAGGTCGGCCATGCGCGCCGGCGGTTCGTTCCGGTGGCCGCCAACGCGGCGCTCGGCAGCTTGTGGGACGGGGACTGGGTCTGCCCGCGCCACCACGGGCGCTTCGCGATCGGTGGTGGCCGCCTGATGATCGGCGCCGGCCCGCTGCACCGGGAACTGCCGCTGCAGCCGCTCGGCGAGGACCTGGCGATGACCGATCGCACCGACGGCCCCTGGCGCCAGCGCGCGCTGCTCGTCCGCGAGCGTGACGGGATCCGGCTGATCACCAACCGCAGCCGCATCCTGCGCTTCACCCGGGCGTGAACGCGCGATCGCCTGAACCTGAACCGGAACGGTCGACGGCGGCAAGCGCGCGCCAGGAAATCCCGCGATCGCCTGAAGCGGAACGGTCGAAGGCGCGAATCGCGCTCGCGAAGAAACCTTCAGGCGCGGATCAGCTTTCCCGCGAACAGGCCGATCCCGCGCTCGGTTCCCCATGCGAGGGCCGGGTCGGAATCGACGCCGGTCAGCACCACCCGCCCGACCGGCAGCGCCCCCGGGTCGAGCGCGGCGAGCGCCGGCGACCAGGGCAGTTCCAGATGGTGAAATCCCGCCGCCATCGGCGCCAGCACGGGCAGCAGCGCCGGGGTCAGGCCGCGGAGCAGTAGCCGGTAGCCGCGCGCGCGGGCGAAGTCGCGGGCGAACAGGAAAGCCGGCCCGTCCGCCAGCACGTCCGACGGCAGCAGGCCCAGCACGACCCGCCCCCGGAGGGCGGTCGGCAGTGCCGCGTCGAAGCGGAGGAATTCCGGGCAGACCAGGCTCTCGACCGCGAGGTCGAGGCCGAACGGGCCGGCGTCGCGCAGCTCGTTGGGCGCCGCCAGCAGCGCCAGCATCCGCCGGTCGAAGGTGCGGGTGAGCCGGAGGAACAGCCAGGGATCGGCTGCCAGCGCATGTTCCGGCGCGAGCGTCGCGCCGATCGCGTCGACCGCCAGGATGCGCTGCTCCCAGGCCCGCCTGAACCGTCCGCCGGGCGCCGGCGCGCAGATCGGCCGGCGGCGGGCGAAGCTGGCGACGTCGGCCCGGGCGAGCGCGGCCTCGAGGCCGGCAAGCGTCGCCGGGTCGAGCGGCATTGCAACGGCTTCCGGGGCGAGCCGGGTTGCGGCGAGCCGCTCGATCGCGTCGAGCAGCGCGGTACCTTCGGCGGGCAGCGCGAACATCCGCATCGTCTCGTGCCGCTGGCCCCCGAGCAGCGGCCGCATCGCCACCTGGGCGACGTCGAGCGCCGCGTCGTGCGCGCCCCGCCAGGCGACGGCGACCGCCTTGCCGAGATGGAAGAGCTGTCCGCGATCGGCGTGGATCAGCGGGTCGAGCGCGCCGCGCACCGCGCGGAGCGGCGGGATCCGGTGCGGCGCCAGATGGTCGAACCGCACCAGCAGCACGCGCCGCCCGACGCCCGAGATGGCGGTGTCGCGGACCAGCCCGGCGAGCCCCGCGGTGCCGGTCGGGGCGGGGGAGATCGCGTTCATGCGGCGAGCAGGGAGGCCGGCGCCGCGCCGTCGAGCAGCGCCGGATTGCGGCAGAAGCGGCGGGCGGCGGCGCTGATCGAGGCGGCGCGGCCGATGCAGGCCCGAAGCCCGCACTCGGCGGCATGGGGGCAGGTCGCGATCCGTCCGGCGGCGAGCATCGCATCCACCTGCCGGCCCTGGAAGCGGCGGATGCCGAGCTGCAAGCCCCAGGTCACCGCCTGCTCGCTGTCCACCCCTTGCAGCACGATCCGGCCGGCGCCGAGCTTCGTCACCGCGTCCGCGAGCTCACTCCGCTCCGCCGCCGGCAGGGTGGCGAGTGGCGGCGACCAGTCGAGCTTGACGAGATCGGCGCCGAGCGAGGCGGGCGCGGCGAGCAGCAGTCCGAGATGGCCGACCTCGTCGAGCACCAGCCGCATGCCGGCCGCCCGCACGCGCTCGCGCGCCGCCGCGAAGGCGACGGGATCGGCGCAGGCTTCGACGAGCGACAGCTCGACCGCCGTGGCGGCGCGCTGGCGGGCGAATTCGGAAAAGGCATCCGACAGGGTGCCGGCGAGGGACAGGTTGAGGTGAAGCCCGGGTCCCGCCGGAACCGCGTCGGGAGTCTGGGCGAGATGGTCGAGCAGGCGCGCGTCCAGACCCGGCGCGAGATGGCGGAGCAGAAGCGGATCGAGCCGGTTGATCCCGAAGGTCGCGAGCCGTGCGGCCAGTACCGGGACGGCGAGCGCGAGCTCGCGGAAGATCGGCCGCAGCGCCCCCTGCCCCGGGACGATCAGCGCCGCGGTCTGCACCTGCATCAGGTCGGCGATCGCGGTTTCCTGCAGGATGGAGCGGAGCGGCCCGGTCACGGCGTCGGCCGGAAGCGGCCGCTCGGGCGGCGCCGGAGGCGGTGCCAGGCGGCCGCCGGCCCGGCTTTCGATCCAGACGTCAAGCGTCGCCGCGGGACCTTCGAGATCCCAGAGCGAGAGCAGCTCGGCCGGATCGGCCAGCTCGGGGCGAAACAGCCGCAGCAGCGTCGCCGGGAGCCCGTCGGCGAGCCCCGCGCGGCGGCAGATCAGCGCCAGGTCGCTGTCGGCCAGAACAAAGACCTGCCCGCCATCGAGGCGGGCGCGATCGTCGAGCAGCGCGCGGGCGACGCGGGCATGATGCGGGCGGGGTCCGGACGGGGCGAAGCGGGAGAGGTGGAGCACCAGCAGCGCCCGGCCCTGGGGCGCGCGGCGCGCGCGTTCCAGCGCGTCGGCGAAGATGCGCTCGGCAGCCTGGCTCGCTTCGGGCAACGCGGTCAGCACGCGCAACGGGCCTGGCTCCCTTTCTGGGGCGATCGCGGCTGGCAGCGATCTGCCCCGCCCGGATAGGGTGCGGGCAGATGGTTGATTTCCGGTTAGCGCCGGGCCGGCTCGGCGCCCGGCAGGCGCGTCTATGCGATCGGCGACGTGCATGGCTGCGCCGACCGGCTCGCCACCCTGCACCGGGCGATCGCGGCGGATCTCGCCGCGCGGCCGGTCGGCGCAGCCGACGCTCCTGCATCTCGGCGATTACGTCGATCGCGGGCCGGACAGCGCAGGCGTGGTCGCGCTGCTCGCTGTCACGCCGCCGGGGGTCGAGCGGGTGGATCTGCTGCGGCAACCACGAGCAGATGATGCTGCGGGCGCTCGAGGGCGGCGATGCGCGGGCCGTCGAGCACTGGCTGATCAACCGCGGCGACACCACGCTCGCGAGCTGGAACGTCCCGCCCGAGGCGTCCGCCGCGAAGCATGGGCGCGGCACATCCCGGCGGCCGATCTCGCCCGGCTGCGCGGGCTTCGCCTGTCGCACCGAATCGACGACTACCTCTTCGTCCATGCCGGAATCCGCCCGGGCGTGCCGCTGGCGGCGCAATCGGCGCAGGATCTGCTGTGGATCCGCGAGCCGTTCCTTTCCTCCACCGAGGCGTTCGGCGTGGTCGTCGTGCATGGCCACACGCCCGAGGCGGCGCCGGTGATGCGGCGCAACCGCATCGGCATCGACACCGGCGCGGTGATGGGCGGACGGCTCACCTGCGCGGTGCTGGAGGCGGACCGGATCGGCTTCCTGTTCGCGTGACCGGCGCTGCTTGCAACCGGCGCGCGGGAAGGTTAGGCGCTGCGGCATGAACAGGATGACGCCGGGCATGAACGGGGGCGGCATGGACGCCGGCACGCCGGTCGCCGACGAGCATGCCGCGCTCGCCGCCGCGATCCCGCGCCTCTCCCGCGCCAGCGTGCTCGTCGTCGGCGACGCGATGCTCGACCGCTACGTCTATGGGACGGTCGAGCGGATCAGCCAGGAGGCGCCGATCCCGATCGTCACCATCGCGCGCGAGGTGGCGATGCCGGGTGGCGCCGGCAATGTCGTGCGCAACCTCACGGCGCTCGGCGCCGCCGTCGCCTTCGTCTCGGTGCTGGGCGACGACCAGGCCGGCTCGGACCTCACCGGGCTGATCGGCGGCCAGCCCAATGTCGAGCCCTGGCTGCTGGTGCAGGGCGGCCGCGAGACCACGGTGAAGACCCGCTACATCGCCCAGGGCCAGCAGCTCCTGCGCGCCGATCGCGAGATCACCGCGCCGATCCATCCGAAGCTCGCCGAGCGCCTGCTCCGCATCGTGCAGGACGCGATGATGGCGACCTCGGTCACCGTCATCTCCGATTACGGCAAGGGCGTGGTGACGGCCGATGTGGCCGCGTCGGTGATCGCCGCCGCGCGCGCGGCCGGCCGCCGCGTGATCGTCGATCCGAAGGGCAGCGACTACGGCCGCTATGCGGGCGCCGACCTGATCAAGCCGAACCGGCGCGAGCTCGCCGAGGCGACGGGCATGGACGTCTCCGACGAGGCCGCGATCGTCGCCGCCGCACGGCATCTGCGGAGCGCGCATGGCTTCGGCGCGGTGCTGGTGACCCGCGGCGAGGACGGCATGACGCTGCTCGACGGCACCGGCGTGCACCATTTCCCGGCCGAGGCGGCGGAGGTGTTCGACGTCTCCGGCGCCGGCGACACGGTGGCGGCGGCGCTCGCGGCCGGGGTGGCGGCGGGCCTTCCGCTGCCGATCGCGGTGCGGATCGCCAACATCGCCGGCGGCATCGTGGTCGGGAAGGTCGGCACCGCGGTCGCGCGCGAGGCGGACCTGCAGGCGCGCGATCTCCGCCAAGGGCGGCGCGCTCCGCAAGATCGTGACCCGCGAGGCGGCGACCGAACAGGTCGAGCGCTGGCGCCGCCGCGGCTGGCGGACGGGCTTCACCAATGGCTGCTTCGACCTGCTGCACCCCGGGCACGTCCATTTGCTGGAGCAGGCGCGCGGGGCGTGCGACCGGCTGGTCGTCGGCATCAACTCGGATGCGAGCGTTCGGGCGCTGAAGGGCGCCGGCCGGCCGGTGCAGCCGGAGGCGGCGCGGGCCGCGGTGCTCGCGAGCCTCGGCGCCGTCGATCTCGTCTGCATCTTCGACGAGGCGACGCCGGAGGCGCTGCTCGACGAGCTCCGGCCGGACCTCCTGGTGAAGGGCGCCGACTACACGCTGGACACGGTGGTGGGCGCCGATCTGGTCGCCGGCTGGGGCGGCCGGGTGATGCTCGCCGAGCTGCTGCCGGGGCATTCCACCACCGCCACCGTCTCGCGGATGCGGGGATAAGCCGTTGCAAGCCGTTTCGGATAAGGGACCATCCAGCTCGTGTGCGGAGCCAAGGGCAGCCTTCCAGGTCCGACAAGAGTGCCTGCATTCGTGGATGTCCCATCGGTAGAGCACCGAATGGTTTCATAGGTCCGGCCCGCGTAGCGTCCGATCGTCGGTGCGACACCGAGCGCATCCCGAACCGGAGGACTTCCCGTGGCGCCTTCAGACGAGACGAGTTCCCCGCAGCGCCGGGCGCTTCCCTATCGCTTCACCGTCGAGGAAACCTCGCTCGCCGAGGCGTTCAGCGTCGTCGCGCCGGGCCGCGGAGGATGGCGGGTCGAGATCTGCGCCGGCAAGACGCACGAGGACGCGGCCGAGGTCATCGTCATCTACGCGCCGCGCTCCACCGCCATCTGGAACCCGGACTGGAACATCTATGCCGAGGAGGACGGGGTCATCCTGACCGTGGTCGGGTTCCCGCCGGGCTCGGACCTCGAGCGCTTCCCGACGCTGCGCGACGCGCTGCTCCATCTCTGCCCGCTGGTGCCGGAGCAGCTCGCGAAGATCGATGCGCTGATCCGCTCGACGACCCTCGACCTGGCGTCGCTCCGCACCAGCCACGCCTGATCCGGCTCAGACTGCAAGCTCCACCGCGACCGGCACGTGGTCGCTGGTGCCCGGCCAGTCGCGAGCGTCCTTCAGCACAAGGTGGGAGTGAAGCGCCGGCCGCAGGTCCTGGCTGACCCACACGTGATCGAGGCGCCGCCCGCGATCCGAGGCGCGCCAGTCGCGGTTGCGGTACGACCACCACGTGTAGAGCTTGTGCTCCGCCGGGACGAAATGCCTGATCGCATCGACGAAGCCGGTGCGCTGCCAGCCGAGTAGCCCGTCGACCTCGACCGGCGTGTGGCTCACCACCGTCAGCAGCTGCTTGTGGCTCCACACGTCCTGTTCCAGCGGCGCGATGTTCAGGTCGCCCACCAGCACGGTGCGCGAGAAGCCCCCACGCCCCGCGAACCAGGCGGTCGCCTCGCGGACGAAGGCGAGCTTGTGGGCGAATTTCGGATTGGCCGTGGGGTCCGGGACGTCGCCACCCGCCGGAACATAGAAATTGTGCAGCTCCACCGGGCCGGAGGGGGGCTCCAACGTCACCCGCAGGTGGCGGCAGTCGCCGCGCGCGCACCAGTCGGGAGCGTCCGGCTCGATCCGCAGCGGAACGCGCGAGAGGATCGCGACGCCGTTATAGCCCTTCATCCCGCGTCGGGCGACGTGGGGGAAGCCGAGCTCCCCCGGGGCGGCATCGGGGAACAGCGCGTCGGGGACCTTGGTCTCCTGCAGGCAGATCACGTCCGGGGCCAGGGACCCGATCAGCTCGCCCAGCAGGTTCAGCCGCAGCCGAAGCGAGTTGATGTTCCAGGTTGCGATTCGCAAAGAGCGGGCCATCGCGGCAATCTGCGCGAGCCGGCGCCGCGCGCAAGCCGCTTGTCTCGCCACCGCGTCCATCGCAAGAAGCAGATGCAGGAAGCAGAGAAACCAGGGATCGCCGGGATGCAACGTCGCCAATTCACCGCGGGCCTCGCGGCCGCCACCCTCGTCACCGCCACGCACGCCCGCGCGCAGGGGGCCGACGTGCCGGTCGGTGCGATCGAGATCCTGAGCGGGCCGAATGCCGCCTACGGGATCGCCATCCGCAACGGGCTCGAGCTCGCCCTCGCCGACGTCAATGCCAAGGGCGTGCTCGGCGGAAGCAAGATCGCCCTCACGGTCGAGGACTCGGCCGGCAACAAGGACCAGGCGATCAACGCCGCGCGCAAGCTGATCGGCCGCGACAAGGTCTGCGCGATCATCGGCCCCACGCTGTCCAATGAGATGTTCGCGGTCGGCCCGGTGACCAACGAGCGCAAGATCCCGACCATCGGCACCTCGACCACGGCGAACGGCATCACCGATATCGGGCCCTACATCTTCCGCACCTCGCTGCCGGAATCGGACGTGGTGCCGGTGACGATGAAGAAGGCGGTGGCGAAATTCGGCGTCAAGTCGATCGCGCTGATGTACGCGAACGACGACGCGTTCTCGAAATCCGGCTTCGACGTGATGAAGGCGGCGGCCGAGAAGACCGGGCTCAGGATCGTCACCATCGAGAGCTTCGGCAGCAAGGACACCGACTTCTCCGCCCAGCTCACCAAGATCAAGTCGCTGAAGCCGGACGCGGTCGGCATCTCCGCGCTGGTCGAGCCGGTGTCGGGCGTGCTGCTGCAGGCGCGCCAGCTCGGCTTCGGCAAGGAAACCACCTTCATTGGCGGCAACGGCTCCAACTCGCCGAAGCTCGGCCAGATCGCCGGCCGCGCGGCGGACGGGCTGATCGTCGGCAGCCCCTGGTTCATCGGCAAGCCCGATCCCGCCAACCAGCGCTTCGTCGCCGCCTTCCAGGCCAAGTACAAGACCCCGCCGGACCAGTTCGCCGCCCAGGCCTTCGACACCATGGCGATCCTCGCGCAGGCGATCGACCGCGCCGGCGCGCCCGACCCGGAGAAGATCCGCGCGGCGCTGATGCAGACGGACACCACCGGCGTCATGGGTCCCTTTACCTTCACCGACCACCGCGACCCCGCCTCGACCGCGGGCGTCGTCGTGCTGGTCATGGAGGACGGGAAGTTCGGGATTCTCAGCTGACCGCTGAATTTGCCCTGGCGGCAAGCCGCATGGAATAGTCCGCCCGCCTCAGAAAGAGGGAGCAGGCAGTGCAGCTCGGCATGATCGGCCTCGGCCGGATGGGCGGGAACATGGTGCAGCGGCTGATCAAGGCGGGGCATGAATGCCTCGTCTATGACAGCCATCAGGACGCGGTTCAGGACCTCGTCGCCAAGGGCGCCAAGGGCTCGACCTCCACCGAGGATTTCATCCGGAAGCTCACCAAGCCGCGCCTGGTGTGGCTGATGGTGCCCGCCGGCGTGGTCGATCCGGTGCTCAAGGGGCTGATGCCGTTGCTGGAAGCGGGCGACATCGTCGTCGATGGCGGCAATTCCTATTACCACGACGATGTCCGGCGGGCGGGCGAGCTCAAGCAGAAGGGCATCCACTACGTCGATGTCGGCGTGAGCGGCGGCGTGTGGGGCCTCGAGCGCGGCTACTGTCACATGATCGGCGGCGAGAACGAGGTGGTGAAACACCTCGACCCGATCTTCCGCTCGCTGGCTCCCGGCGTGGCGGCGGCGCCGCGCACGCCGGGCGCGACCGGCGAGCCGAGCCAGGCCGAGCACGGCTACCTGCATTGCGGGCCGAACGGCGCCGGGCATTTCGTGAAGATGGTGCATAACGGCATCGAATACGGGCTGATGGCGGCCTATGGCGAAGGGCTCAACATCATCCACCACGCCAATGTCGGGAAGTCGAAGCAGGAGACCGACGCCGAGACCACGCCGCTGCGCCATCCCGAGCTCTACAGCTACGACATCAACATCGCCGATGTCGCCGAGCTCTGGCGGCGCGGCAGCGTGGTCGGCTCATGGCTCCTCGACCTCACCGCGAGCGCGCTGAGGAAGAGCCCCGATCTCGAGAAATTCGCCGGCCGCGTATCGGATTCCGGCGAGGGCCGCTGGACGCTGCTCGCCGCGATCGACGAGGGCGTGCCGGCGCCGGTGATCAGCGCCGCGCTCTACGCGCGCTTCAGCTCGCGCGGCAACGCCGAGTTCGCCGACAAGCTGCTCTCCGCCATGCGTTTCGAGTTCGGCGGCCACATCGAGAAAAGCGGCTCGTAATCCTCACGGCGCCGGGGCCGGACGACGGCCCCGGCTGGCGGCGAAGGCCACCGCCGCCAGCACGATCGCCCCGCCCGTGAGCCCGCGCGCATCCGGCGTCTCCCCGAAGGCGAGCCAGACCCAGAGCGGCGCGAGGACGCATTCGACAATCGAGATCAACCCGGCATCCGCGGCCGGGATCAGCCGCACCCCGCTCGTGAACAGCACGAGCGGCAGTGCCATCTGCCCGAGGCCGAAGAGCACGAGGATGCCGAGATTACCGGATGATGGCGCGAAATCCGCATGCGGAAGCGCCAGCAGCCCGGTCAACACCATGCCGACAGAGATCGCCGCAGTCGTCGAGACGCGCCGGTCGAGGCGGAGCAGGATGATGGTGAGCGCCGAGGCGATCGACATCGCGAGCCCGAGCAGATCGCCGACCAGCGCGGTCCCGCCCGCCGCCACGCCGCCGGAGGCCGAAACCATGACGGTGATGCCGGCGAGGGTGGCGGCGATCGCGAGCCCGATCCGGACGTCGATCCGCTCCTTGAGCCAGGCCCAGGCGAGAAGCGCGGCGAAGATCGGCGAGGCCGCCTGGAACACCATCACGTTCGCGACCGTGGTCAGGCTGAGCGCGGTGATGAAGGTGATCATCGAGACCGCGAAGCAGAGGCCGAGCAGCAATCCGATCAGGCCGAGCCGCGTGAACGCCCGCACCGCGTCGCGGCGCTCGGTCGCGACCAGATAGCCGAGCAGGGCCGCGCCGGCGAAGATCGAGCGCCAGAACAGGGTCGTCCACGGGTCCGTCGCGGTCCAGCGCGTCAGCAGCCCGGCCGTGCTCCAGGCGAGCGCGGCCCCGGCCACGAGCAGCGCGCCGCGGCGATACTCGCGGGCGTCCTGGAACTGCGGCTGATCGCGCGGCACGGCCCCTCCCCATGCGAGACGCGACCAGCCCGCCACCGCCGCGTCAAGCCGCGGCGACGCATGGCTCCAGCGCGACGAGGTTTTCAGGCGGCGCGGGCGCGACGGCGGCGGGGCGCGGGCACGGGCGTGGGCGCTGCGTCCTCCGGGGGAGCGAGTGCCGCGAGCAGCGCCTCGCGGAGCTGCGCGAGTTTCCTCTCGTTCTCGATCTTCAGCCCGAACACGTCCTTCACGTAGAACACGTCGACCGCGCGCACGCCGTAGGTGGTGACGTGCGCCGAGGCGATCTGCGCGCCCTCGGCAGAGATCGCCGCGGTGACGTCGTGCAGCAGGCCCGGCCGGTCGCGCCCGTTCACCTCGATCACCGTGTGCGTGTTCGACGCGCGGTTGTCGATCACCACGCGCGGCGGCACGTGGATCGCGCGCATCCGGCTGCCGAGCAGCGCCTTCGAGGCCTTGCGGATCTCGGCGGCGATGCGCAGCCGCCCGGTGAGCGCCTGCTCGATCAGCACGTAGAGCCGCGCCAGGCGGTGCGGCGCATCGAACGTCCCATCGGCCGCGTCCTGGATCCAGAACGTGTCGAGCGCCATGCCATTGGTGAGCGTGTGGATGCGCGCATCGACGATCGACGCGCCGGCGACCGCGAGCGCGCCGGCGATGCGGCTGAACAGCCCCGCGTGATCGGCGGTGTAGACCATGACCTCGGTGACGCCGCGCGCCGGCAAGGGCTGCGTATCGACGGTGAGCGGTGCGCGGCGCGCTTCCGCGTCGCGGATCAGCCGCGCCTGGCGCGCATGCGTCTCGGGGTCGAAGGAGAGCCAGTAGCCGGGGAAGCCGAGGCCCAGGAAGAGCTCGCGATCCGCCTCGCTCCAATCCGCGAGCAGCGTCGCGACCGCCTCCTTCGCCCGCGCCACGCGCACGTCGCGTTCGGTGGTGGCGAGCCCGCCCGCCAGCACCTCGGCGACCCGCGCATAGATCTCGCGCAGCAGCGTCGCCTTCCAGTTGTTCCAGACCTTGGGCGACACCGCGCGCATGTCGGCGACGGTCATGATCAGCAGCAGCTTGAGCCGCTCGGGCGACTGGATGGTGTCGGCAAGGTCGAGGATCGTCTTCGGATCGTCGATGTCGCGCTTGAACGCGCTCTGGCTCAGCAGCAGATGGTGCAGCACGAGCCAGGACACGGTCTCGGTTTCCTCGGCGGAAAGGCCGAGCAGCTTCCCGGTCTCCTGCGCGAGCTCGGCGCCGAGCTCGGAATGGTCGCCGCCGCGGCCCTTGGCGATGTCGTGCAGCAGCATGGCGACGAACAGCGCCCGCCGCGATTGCAGGTCCTCGACCAGCCCGGAGGAGATCGGCGCCTCCTCCGCCAGCTCGCCGCGCTCGAGCGCGTCCAGCACCTTCACCGCCTCGATCGTGTGCTCATCGACGGTGAAGACATGGTAGGTGTCGAACTGCATCTGCCCGACGATGCGCGCCCAGTCCGGCAGGAAGCGGCCGAGGAAGCCGGTTTCGTTCAGCACCTGCATCCAGCGCCAGCCATCCGAGCGCACGTGCTCGAGATCGCGCCCGCACAGCAGGTCGAGGAAGATCGCGTTCGCCTCGGGATCGCCGCGCAGCGTGGTGACGCGGCGCACATTGCGGATCAGCGCGCGCATCGCCAGCGGATGCAGCTTCAGGTCGCGGTCGCGCGCCACCTGCAGCATGCGCAGCATCTGCACGGGCTCGCGGTCGAACTCGCGCCCTGGCGCCGAGAGCAGCTCGCCGTCCGCGAGCAGGAATCCCGCACGCAACAGCGCCGGGTCGGTCTCCTTGGCGATCGCCGGCGGCCCGAGTGCGGCGCGCGCGATCGCGGGTTCGAGCACGCGGGTGAGCCGCGTCACCTCGCGCACGGTCAGGAAATAGTGGCGCATGAAGCGCTCGACGCCGTCCTGCCGGCCGTGCCGCGTGTAGCCCATGCGGGCGCCGACGATCGGCTGCAGGTCGAAGGTGAGGCGCTCCTCCGCGCGGCCGGCGACGTAATGCAGGTGGAAGCGCACGGTCCAGAGGAACGACCAGCAGCGCTTGCCGAGCCGCGCCTCGGTCTCGGTGAGCAATCCGCCGCCCGGCGCATCCGGGCCCGCCAGATCGCCCATCACCTTGGTGCCGAATACGTAGCGCGAGAGCCAGTAGAGCGTCTGCAGGTCGCGCAGCCCGCCGCGACCCTCCTTCACGTTGGGCTCGACCAGGAAGGCACTCTCCCCGAAGCGGCGATGGCGCGCGTCGCGCTCCTCCTGCTTGGCGGCGATGAACTTGGCGAACCCGCTCTCCCGGCACGCCTCGCCGTAGCGGGCGCGGAACTCGGCATAGAGCGCCCGGTCGCCGGCGAGCTGGCGCGCATCGATCAGCGCCGTGCGCACGGTCTGGTCGCGGCCCGCCTCGGCGACGCACTCGGCGATCGAGCGTGTCGCGTGCCCGACCCTGAGGCCGAGATCCCACAGGAAATAGAGCATGAACTCGACCGCGCGGAGCACCGTGGGCGAGGGCTCGGCGGCAGTGAGGAACAGGAGATCGATGTCGCTGAACGGCGCCAGCACGCCACGCCCGTAGCCGCCGGTCGCGACCATCGCGAACGGCTCGCGCAACCCCGGCAGCACGTCCTCGGTGGTCATCGCGTAGAGCGCGGCGACCAGCCCGTCCACCAGCAGCCCGAGCCGGCGCGCGGCCTGCAGTCCGGTGATGTTCTCGCTCTCGAAGCTCGCCCGCACGTCCTGCTGGATGCGGGCCAGGTGGCGGCGGAAGGTGCCGAGCGCCACGTCGCGCGGCAGGCTGCCGAAATGCGCGGCCTTCAGCTGCTCGAGCGCGTCGGCGAGAACGATGGCGGCATCTTCCGGCGCATCCGGCAGGGGGATCGGGCTCAGCATCTGCGTTCAGCGTAGTCCTTCCAGGTCTTCGGCGACAGGCAAGCATGCCTTGAGGCGATAGAGGACGTCGAGCGCCTCGCGTGGCGTCAGGCGATCGGGATCGACCTCGGCGAGCGCCTCGCGCAGCGGGTCCGGGGCGGGAGGGGCGGCGCCATTTGCCGGCACGGCGGCGGCAAACAGCGGCAGTTCGGCGGCCGAAGTGAGCGGACCGCGCTGCTCGAGCGCGAGGAGCAGCCCCTCGGCGCGGCGGATCACGCCGGCTGGAACGCCCGCGAGCCTCGCGACATGCACGCCCCAGCTCCGCCCACCCGCCCCTTCCGCGACCTCGTGCAGGAACACGACGCTGCCCTTCCACTCCTTCACCCGCATCATGTGGGGACGCATGCGGGGAAGGCTCAGTCCGAGCTCGGCGAGCTCGTGGAAATGGGTGGCGAAGATCGTGCGGCAGCGCACCGTCGCATGCAGCGCCTCCAGCACCGCCCAGGCGATCGCGAGCCCGTCGAGGGTCGCCGTGCCGCGGCCGATCTCGTCCACCACCACGAGGCTCTTCGGCCCTGCCTGGTGCAGGATCGACGCGGTCTCCGTCATCTCGACCATGAAGGTGCTGCGCCCGCGCGCGAGATCGTCGGCCGCGCCGACGCGGGAGAACAGCCGGTCCACCGCGCCGATCTCCGCCCGCTTCGCTGGCACCGGCAGCCCGGCCTGAGCGAGGATCGCAATCAGCGCGTTCTGGCGCAGGAAGGTGGATTTTCCTGCCATGTTCGGCCCGGTGAGCAGCAGCACGCGCCGCTCCGGGCCGAGGTCGCAATCGTTCGGCACGAACGGCGCCTGGCCGGCAAGCGCCGCCTCCACCACCGGATGCCGGCCGCCCTCGATGCGGAAGTCGAGCCCGTCCGTCACCACCGGCCGGCACCAGCGCCCGCTCTCCGCGAGCCGCGCCGCCGCCTGCGCCACATCGAGCCGTGCCAGCGCCGAGGCGGCGGCCGCGATCGCCTCCGCCTGATCCATCACCTCGGCGACGAGCGCCGCAAGGACGAGCCGCTCGCGCGCAGCGGCGCGCTCCGCCGCCTCCAGGATCCGACGGTTCAGCTCGACGAGGTCGGGCGAGGTGAACCGCGCCCCGTTCGCCATCCCCTGGCGCAGCGTGAGCTCGGGAAACCGCGACAGCCGCTCGACCGCGGCCGACGGCACCTCGATCACGTAGCCGAGCTGCGCATGGTGCCGGAGCTTGAGGCTCGCCACCCCGTAGCGCGTGGCATAATCGAGCTGCAGGGCGCTGATCACCCGCCTCGCATCGTCGCGCAGCCGCCGCTCGGCATCGAGCTCGGCATCGAACCCCGCGGCCACCGCCCCGCCATCGTCGAGCCGCACCGGCACCGGCTCGGCGAGCGCCGCGCCGAGCCGGGCGGCCAGGTGCGGCACCCGCCCGAGCGCGTCGCGCGCCTCCGCGAGCCCCGGCGGCAGCGCCTCCAACCCATCGGTCGCCAGCGCCGCCATCGCCCGCATCGACGCCGCAGCGCCATCCCGGATCGCCGCCAGGTCGCGCGGCATGCCCCGTCCGATCGCCAGCCGCCCCAGCGCGCGGGCCATGTCGGGCGCCGCGCGCAGCGCCTGCCGCAACGCCTCCGCCGCGACCGGCACCGCCAGCAGCCAGGCCCATTCGGCCTGCAGCCCGGCGATTTCCGCCGGATCGGTCCGCGGCGCCGCCAGCCGCGTCGCCAGCAACCGGGCCCCGGCGCCCGATACCGTCCGCTGCACCGAGGCCAGCAGCGTGTGCGCCGCCCCGCCATCCCGTGCCCGCGCGATCTCGAGGCTCGCCCGCGTCGCCGCATCGAGCGCCATCACGCCCGCCTCGCCCTGCGGGGACGGGGGCGAGAGGCGCGGCAGCTTGCCCGCCTGCGTCGCGCGCAGGTAGTCGAGGGCCAGCGCCGCCGCCATCGCCTCGGCGTCGCCGAAGCTCCCGAACGCGTCCAGATCCGCCGCCCCGAACGTCTCCGCCACGCGCCGGCGCGATGCCAGCGGCGGCGGCGGGGTCGCCACCGGCCCGCGACGCGGCTCGTGATCGCCGAGTTCGAGCCCGTCCGGCGCCAGCACCTCCGCCGGATCGAGGCGCCCCAGCAGCGCCGCCAGTTCCCGCGGCGCCACCGGCGCGGTCTCGAACAGCCCGGTGGACACGTCGAGCCAGGCCGCGCCCAGCCCCTCCCCGTGCCGCGCGAGGGCCAGCAGGTAGTTCGGCCGACCCGCCTCCAGCAGTGCCTCCTCGGTGAGCGTGCCCGGCGTGATGAGCCGGACCACCTCCCGCCGGATCGGCGCCTTCCCCGACTTCCGCGGCGGCTCCATCTGCTCCACCACCGCCACCCGGAACCCGCGCCGGATCAGCCGACCGAGATACGCCTCCGCGCTCACCACCGGCACGCCGCACATCGGAATGGGCGCGCCGTCATGTTCCCCGCGCGCCGTCAGCGCGATGTCGAGCGCTGCCGACGCCGCTCTGGCATCCTCGAAGAACAGCTCGTAGAAATCGCCCATCCGGAAGAACAGCAGCGCGTCCGGATGCGCCTCCTTGGCGGCAAACCACTGCGCCATCACGGGACTCGGCATGGTCCGGTTCTACCCGTGGCGGCGGAGGAAACGCCAGCGACCCGGGCCGACGCTCCGTCAGGCGGCGAGTCGTGCCTCCTCGGGAACCGTGAGACGCACCACGATCGCCCGATGGTCGGAGGCGGAAGGCGGCAGCACGCGGGCGCCCGCGCAGATCAGGCCGCGCGCCAGGCAGCGGTCGATCCGGAGCGGCACCAGGTCGCCCATCACATGCGTCGGATGCCGCGGCCCGACATCGTGAAATCCCGGCAGCAGCGCCGGGCCGAGCAGGTTGTAGTCGCCGAGCACCGCCGCGCGGTGCGGCAGCATGCGCGCGATGGTGCGGAGCTGGCGCCGGTTGAGGACCTGGCCGTGCGAGAGGTGCACGTTGGCCACACCGAACGCCCCGCAATCGATGACCTGGCAGACGCGCTGCACCACCGCGCCGGCGGGCAGCCTCAGCACGATCGGATCGGCGGGCAGGCGCCGCCGCGACCACATGGCGACGCCGTGGATGCGGCCCGGCAGCGGCGCCCGCGCATAGTGCCCGCCGATCCGGCCCGGCAATCCGTCGATCTCGTTCGTCGCCTCCTGCATCAGCAGCAGGTCCGGCCGCTCCCGGTCGATCAGCGCGAGCACGTCGTTGAGCTTCGCGCCCTTCAGGCGGAGCAGGTTCCAGCTGATGATCTTCGTCATGTTCAAGGATTCGTCACCGCGCGGGGTTGAGGACCAGCCCATTCACTCGGTTACTCTCTAAACGGTTCCGGTGAACATTTCCGTGGCGGCGTTGCTTCACAAGGACGGTTGGCGCGAAGTCGTGTTCAAATTCCATCAGCAGTGTCCCGTACTCGGGCGCGCCTGGCGCCGATGCCATTGGATGAGCTCGACGCGGAACAAGGGCGGCAGATGACGGAGTCGCGTTGGCTCGATCCTGAAGCGGTGGCGCGGATGCTCCGCGTGCGGGTCAGTCAGCTCCCGGGAATGATCGGCCGCGGCCGCATCCCGCGCCCTTCCTACCATCTCGGCTATCGCTCGCCGCGCTGGGATCGCACGCTGCTCGAAGCGCGGCTGCGCGACGCGGCGATGCTGCGCCGCGTGGCGAGCGCGGAGCGGGCCGCACGCGAATCGGGCGATCAGACCAGCCCCAGCCATCCCGCGACGCCGGCGGCCCCCACCACATAAAGCGGGTTGATCCGCGTCGCGCAGAACAGCAGCGTCGCGATCGCGGTGATCAGATACTGCTCGGGCTCGCGATCGGCCCCGCGCGCCACGATGACGCCGCTCGCCAGCACGAGCCCGACCGCCACCGGCGCGAGCCCGTGCTCGAAGGCATGCCGCCAGGGCGCGAAGCGCGGGTGGTGCCAGGAGCGGGCGAGCAGCCAGACCAGCAACCCCGCCGGCGCCAGCATCGCAAGCGTCGCCAGGATGGCGCCGGGGACGCCGGCCGCGCGGTAGCCGACCAGCGTCACGATCAGGATGCTCGGCCCGGGCGCCACCTGCGAGATCGCGAACACGTCGGCGAACTGCGTCGCGGTCAGCCAGCCATAGGCATGCACCGCCTTGAGCTGGATTTCGGGGATCACCGAATTGCCGCCGCCGATCGACAGCAGCGACGCGGTACCGAACAGCACGCAAATGCGGAACGCGGTGAGGAGGTCCATGCCCGAAGCGATCAGGCCACCGCCCGGCGCGGCCAGGCCCACCACATGCCGAGCGGCGCGAGCACCGCGAGCAGCGCGAGCAGCGGCACGCGGAACACCGCCGAGAACAGGAAGGCGGCGGCGAACAGCGCGAGGGCGGGCAGGCTGCGCAGCGATTTGCGCCCGGCCTTCCACGCCATCGAGAAGCTGAGCGCCACCGAGGCGGCCGCCATCCCGCGCAGGATCGACTGCGTCTCCGGCAGTTGCCGGTTGGCGAAATAGAGCCAGCCCGCGATGATGACGATCGCGACCGGCAGCGCGGTCAGCCCGAACACCGCGGCAGCCCCGCCGGCCGCGCCCCGCAGCTCGGTCCCCACGAACACCGCGACGTTCACCTGGTTCGCGCCGGGCAGCACGCGCGAGAGCGTCATCGCGCTCAGGAATTCCTCGTCGGTGAGCCAGCGCCGCTCCTCGACCACAATCTGGCGCGACCAGGCGGAGAGGCCGCCGCCGAAGCTCGCGAGCGCCACCTTGTTGAAGGTGAGCGCGATCGCAAGCAGCGAAACCGGCGCGCTGGTCGCCCGCGCGGCGTCACTCATGCTGGAAATCGGGATCGTGCGGGAAATCGTCCTCGGTGTGGTCGGCGAGCGCGAGCGGATCGGGCGCGTCGTAATGGTGCGAGGCATCCCAGTCCGCCTTGAACACGTCGTGCAGCCGCGCCACCGCGCCGGGATCGGAAAAGGCGAGACCGAGCTCGCGCCGGAGGTCGAACGCGCTGCGGTCGATGTTCATCGAGCCGACCAGCGCGCGGGCGCGGTCGACCAGGATGAGCTTGGCGTGGAGCCGCAGATTGCGCTGCTTGCGCACCCGCACGCCGAAACGCTGCAGCACCCTGAGCGAGGAGAAGGTGTCCAGCATGTCGTAGCTGCTGATCCCGTGCTTGCCGCCGCAGAGGACGCGCACCTCGACATCGCGGGCGCACGCCTGCACCAGCCGCTCCAGGATCGTGGCATCGACGAATTTGGGATGCTGGATCTCGATCCGCTCGCGCGCCGCGTCGATGAAGCGGCTCATCACCACGCGGGAGTTCCAGTTGCTCCAGAGCAATGCGCTGGCCCGGCTGGGCTCGAACTCCGTCCGCTCCCAGTCGGCGACGAAACCCTGGCGGATCTGCTCGACCTCGCTCGCATCCTCGATGATCAGGCCGTAATCCCGCGTCTGCGTGAAGTACTTCTCGCTCGCGTTGAAGGTGGCGATCAGCGCGGCGCGGTCGTCCACTACCACGGATTTCTCGTGGGTGACGGCGAATTTCGGATTGGACCAGGCGACCGCGATCCCGGCCGCCGCGAGTGCCGCGAAGCTCTCGTCGTTGGCGCGGTCGCCCGACGAGCGGTGCGGGTTCAGCATCACCCGCACATCGCGGCCGAGCCGGTGGGCCTCCACCAGGGCGGCGATCACCGCCGGATGGGTGAGCGTGAACTGCTTGACGAGGATGGATCGTCCGGCGGAGCGGATCAGCGCCAGCACCGGCTCGACGCCGTCCTCCGGCTGCACCAGAGTGCGCACCTGCCCGGCGAACTGCGCCACCGGCACCGAGGCGACATCGTTCATGCCCGCACTCCCGGACGATGGACCTGCGGCCAAAATACGCCGACGCGGCGGGCCGATCCAGGCCGGCCGCGTTAACGGATGCGCAAGCTTTCCGCCCTAGGGTGCCCGGTGACGGCAGCCCGCCCGCCCGGAAGGCGGGAGGGCCGGAGCAAGGGTTCGATGTCCGCCTCGCTGAGCGCCATTCCGACCTACCTCTCGATCATCAGGGACGAATCCGTCCAGGCCGACAAGTTTGCCGCGAGCGACCCGACCACCCGCAACGCGCTGGCGCAGGCCAACAAGCAGGCGCCGAACATCACCTCGCCGGTCGGGCTCCTCAACAATTACGCGGCACTCCAGGTCGTGCTCGGCGCCGAGAACATGAGCGGGGACATCGGCGAGACCGGCCTGCTGAAGCAGCTCCTGAGCCAGGACCCGAACGCCTCGAACTCCCTGGTGCAGCAGCTCGCAAGCGTGCAGGATCTGCATTTCGCGAACGCGATGCAGAACCAGAACACGCTGCAGATCGCGCTCGGCAACCCGTCCAACCTGACCTTCGCGACCGGTGGCGCCGACGCCGCCACAATCCGTGTGCAGACCGCCAATTACGATACCGGCCCCGCCACCCAGAGCGCCGGCAACGTCGCCCAGCAGTGGAACTACGTGCTGAACGATGGCACCGCGAGCGCGACCATCGCCGCCGCGCTCACCAGCGCCGCCGGGGGCTCCGCGACCTATCGCGTGAGCCCGGGCGGCGTCGTCACCGGCTCATCGGGCGCGCCGAGCGTGACCACCACCTCAAATGCGGATGGCAGCACCACCTACTCGATCGCCGCGGCCACCGATGCGGACGGCAAGACCACGCGCCAGATCAACATCGTGAGCGTCCCGGTCGCCGCCGGCACCGGGTTGGTCGCGGCGGGCAACCAGATCAACGCGCTCGTCTCGGCGATGAACAGCACGGGTCTCGCGGTCACCAGCAATGCCGGCACGCTCAGCATCAACGGCGCGGACGGCATCGACACCACCGGCCTGCCGAGCCTCGTCACCACGGCAACCACGGCGAGCCCGGCCGGCTCCGCCGTCATCCCGCTCGGCAGCGGCGCCACCGGCCTCACTGCCGGCATGGTGATCCGCGACGGCAGCACCGTGATCGGCGAGGTCTCCTCGGTCGATGCGAACGGCAACGTGACGCTCACCACCGCCTCCCAGGCCGCGATCAAGGCGGGCGACCAGCTCAGCGTCAGCAACGGGATCACGACCTCGGTCACCGCGACCGCAGGCACGGTCACATCGAGCACCACGCTCGCCTTCGGCAGCGCGGTGAGCGGCGCCCGGGCGGGCCAGCTCATCTACGACAACGGCCAGCTCGTCGGCACGATCTCCAGCATCGACGGATCCGGCAACGTCACGTTGACCGCCGCCTCCGCCGTCAAGGTCAACAGCGGCGACACACTGACGATCGCCGCCGGGGCCACCATCCGCGGCGTCACGCAGAGCCTCACCGCGAGCGCGGCCGTCGCCGCCGGCCAGAACAAGGTCTCCCTCGGAACCGCCGGCTCCGCCTTGCAGCCGGGCCAGGTGCTCTCGCTCGGCTCGGTGGCGATCGGCACCGTCCAATCCGTCGACGGCACCGGCAACGTGACGCTCACCGGCGCCATCACGACGGCGATCGCGCAGGGCGCGACGCTCACCGTGAGCGGCGGCCTCACGCAGACGACCACGCCCGCCCTCGCCGACGCCGCCAACCTCGCCAGCATCGAGAACAGCTACAAGACAGGCCAGTACGAAGCGAACGAGGGCCAGGAAATCCCTGGCATGGACACCGCGCTCTACTTCACCCGCACGGCTCCGGCCATGACCACGATGGACGAGCTGATGGCGGACACCAACATGCTGAAGGTGGTCTCGACCAATCTCGGCTACGATTGGACCACCTTCGGCGGCATGAGCTACGACCAGCAGCTCAACATCCTGACCAAAGGGGTCAATCTGTCAGACTTCCAGGATCCGGCGAAAGTGCAGCAGATGGCGGAGCGCTACCTCACGCTCAACAGCGACAGTTCGTCCGGGAGCGCCAATCCGCTGCTCGCCCTGTTCGGCAGCGGCAGCGCGGGTGGCGACTCGATCCTCTCCTCGCTGTTTCCCAGCAGCAGCTCCAGCAGCGATCCGCTGCTCTCCCTCTTCGCCTGATCATCCCCGCCTTCCGCGGCGAACCCGGTGCTTATGCCAGCGCGCTCACATGGTGACCGATCGAGAGCACCTCGGCCCGCGGTATAATCCTTTGTTTTGGCGCGCGCCCCCTCCGCTGGCATCCACCCGCTGTCGCGGACGGAACCTTGGCCAGCCCCGCCCGCCAACCCCCGCGCATACCAACGGTCGTGAGAGATGACCGTTGGTATTAGCATAACCGCCCGGCGACGACCGCCTGCCTGGGTTGACCATGGCGGGTGATCTTAGCGGCGCTTGTACGAGCGCCGTTAAGATCAGGGGCGGGTTGCTGGATGGAGATCATCACCGGCATTGAGCGTCGGCGCCGGTGGCGCTTGGAGGAGAAGCTTCGGATCGTTGCCGAGGTTGAGCAGCCCGGCGCGTCATTTGCTGAAGTTGCCCGGCGGCACGAGGTCAGCCGAGGGCTGCTCTGGAACTGGCGGCGACAGGTTCGACGAGGCGAGCTTGCTCCGGAGCCGATGCCGGTGTTCATGCCGGTACAGATCACCGCCGACCCGCCGCCGGTGCTGTTGCCCAATGCCAGTCCGGCCAGGACGAGCACGGCCGAGGACACGCGCATTGAGATCACGCTGCCTGACGGAACCTGCGTGCGGGTGAGCAGTGACGTCGGTCTGGTCGCCTTGCGCCGGGTCATGACGGCGGTGCGCCGGTGATCGTGCCGCCGACCGGCATTCGGGTCTGGCTGGCGAACGGCTACACCGACATGCGCCGCGGCATGAACGGGTTGGCGCTGCAGGTGCAGGAGGCGCTGCAGCGCGATCCGCATGCTGGCGATTTGTGTGTGTTCCGGGGCCGTCGCGGTGATCTGGTGAAGATCCTTTGGCATGATGGGCTCGGCATGTCGCTCTATGCCAAGCGGCTCGAGCGTGGCCGGTTCCTGTGGCCCTCGCCGGCAGACGGCTGCGTCGCTATCTCCGCGGCCCAATTGGGCTATATGCTGGACGGGATCGACTGGCGGAATCCGCAACGGACCTGGCGGCCCACGGCCGCCGGCTGACGCCCGAAACGGGTACACAAGCGGGCCGGAGTATGGTTGACTCCGGCCGTGACGCCCGGCGCCGAGAACCTCCCCGACGACATCGACGCGCTGCGGGCGGCTTTGCTGGCCGAGCGCACGGCCCGGCGCGAGGCGGAGGCGCGAGCCACGGGCGCGGAAGCGATGATCGCGCCCCTGAAGCTGCTGATCGCCAAGCTGGAGCGCGACCGCTTCGGCCAGACCTCCGAGCGCGGTCGGCGCAACGCGGCCGAACGAGCGCTCAGAGGTGTTGCCCTCGGGCGTCGGGCATGGCTGTTCGCCGGCTCTGACCGCGGCGGCGAGCGAGCTGCCGCCATCGACACCCTCATCGTCACGGCCAAGCTGAACGGACTGGACCCGCGCGCCTGGCTTGCCGACGTGCTGCGCCGGATCGCCGATCATCCGGCATCGCGGCTGCAGGAGCTGCTGCCCTGGAACTGCACGGTGCAGGCTGCCAAACTGGCAGCATGAGCCCAACCGGCAAAACCCCGGCGAACAACACGTCGGCCGCCGACAGCTTCAACCAGATCTGCACGGTTCGGATCGAACTGCTGGAGACCAATCCGCTAATCTGGCGCGAGGTGGAGGTGCCCACCTCCATCACGCTCAAGGTGCTGCACGACATCGTCCAGATCACCATGGGCTGGCTCGACCAGCATCTGTGGGAGTTCGCCATTGATGGCCAGACCTACGGGCTGCCGATGGACGAGGACTGGGGCACCGCTCCTCGCAGCGAGGCAAACAAGGTCCGACTGCGCGATGTGCTGAAGCCGCGCCGGACAAGGATTGGCTACCTCTATGACTTCGGCGACAGCTGGGAGCACCGGATCACCATCACGAACATCCGTCCCGGCAAGCCTGGCGTGTCCTACCCCCATTATGTCGGCGGTGAATGGGACTGCCCGCCCGAGAACTGCGGTGGCATTCCCGGCTACCACAACATGCTCGACGCCCTCGCTGATCCCGAGCATCCCGACCACGCCGAAGTTGCCGAATACCTCGAGGACTGGGACCCCAAGGAGATCGACGAACTTCCGCTCAGGATTGCACTCGGCCGCATCGCCAATCGGCGAAATGCCGCACGCACCAGGATTGTCAAGAAGACCCGCTGATCAGCATGCCGCAGAACGATAGCAAGTCACGGTGGCCCTCACCGGATGGATACGTGTTAGCGCGTGATCGTTTCAGGCCGAGTCGGCCTGAAACGTGAATCACTCGCTCGAACAATTCGCTAAAGCAGGTTGGTGACCGGAAGGGAACCGGTCATGCTTTAGCGGATAGAATTCTGACGGTTCCTTCCGTCAGATTCCACCCACTAGCCTCCGATCGCCCTGACTGGAATCAGTCAGGGCGTGAATTGGCAGGCCAAAGATACAGAGACCCGAATCGCCCTGACCACAGTCAGAGCGATTTGGGTCTAGCGCGCAGCGATGGGGCCGATGCAGCGGGGGCCGGTGTGGATGGTGATCTGGGTGTGAGGGCGATCAGGGGTGACGTCGACCAGGAAGTAGCTCGTGTAGGCGTTGGTATACGCGCTGAGGGTGCGGCCCGCGGGGTCGGCGATTGTGCCGCTGTCGTTCACCCGGTGCTCCTGGCGCGCGCCGTCGGCCGCTTCGGTCGTGGCCAACCCGCAGAGCATGTAGTCGTAGCGATCGGCGGACGGGATTTCGGCCTCGATCCGGGCGGAGGGCTGCTCACGGCTGAGATGGAAGGCGCCGAGCCGCTCGCCGTTGACGAAGAGGGTGGTGTCTTCCGCCACCTCGTCCGGGGAGAGTTCGTCGATGACGGTGAAGCCAACGTTGCCGCGCGCCGCCGCCCCATTCGTGGGCACGACAGCGACCGCGGCCAGGCAGACCAGAAGCCCACCGCGGCGCATGGATGGGCGGCGGCGGATCAGGCCGCCGCCTGCTCCTCTTCCGCCCCCTGCTTCGGACCGCTGTCCTGGCCCTTGGCTGCGGGGTCGCGATCGACCAGCTCGATCACCGCCATGTCGGCCGCGTCGCCATAGCGGATGCCGGCCTTCAGCACGCGGGTGTAACCGCCCTGGCGAGCGCGGTAGCGTTCGGCCAGCGCGCCGAACAGCTTGGCGACGATCGCATCGTCGCGCAGTTCGGCATAGGCCTGACGCCGCGCGTGCAGACCGCCGCGCTTGCCGAGCGTGATCAGCTTCTCGGCCACGGGCCGCAGCTCCTTCGCCTTGGGCAGCGTGGTGGTGATCTGCTCGTGCTTGATCAGCGCCGCCGCCATGTTGCGGAACATGGCGATCCGGTGGGTGGACGTGACGCCGAGCTTCCGGCCGGCAACCCCGTGACGCATGGCTCAGCCTTCTCCAGGAGCAACAGCGACGACCACGGCATGAGTCCGCCGATACGGTTGCTCGTCAAACAAACTCAGAACGGCTCGTCGAGCCGCTTCGCCAGGTCCTCGATGTTCTCGGGCGGCCAGCCGGGCACGCTCATGCCGAGCTGCAGCCCCATCGAGGTCAGCACTTCCTTGATCTCGTTCAGCGACTTGCGGCCGAAATTCGGCGTCCGCAGCATCTCCTGCTCGGTCTTCTGCACGAGGTCGCCGATGTAGACAATGTTGTCGTTCTTGAGGCAATTCGCGCTCCGCACGGAGAGCTCGAGCTCGTCCACCTTGCGCAGCAGGTTGCGGTTGAACGGCAGATCGTCCTGCGGCTCCTCGGCGCGGATCTGCTGCGGCTCGTCGAAATTGATGAAGAGCTGCAGCTGGTCCTGCAGGATGCGCGCGGCGAGCGCGACCGCGTCCTCGGGCGTCACCGCGCCGTTGGTCTCGACGGTCAGCAGCAGCTTGTCATAATCGGTGACCTGGCCGACGCGCGTCGGTTCGACGCGATAGGAGACGCGTTTCACCGGCGCGTAGATCGCATCGACCGGGATCAGCCCGATCGGCGCGTCCTCCGGGCGGTTCGCCGCCGCCGCGACATAGCCGCGACCGAGATCGACGGTGAATTCCATCCCGAGCTTCACGCCCTCGTCGAGCGTGCAGATGACCAGGTCGGGGTTCATGATCTCGATGTCGTGCCCGGCCTGGATCTGCTTCGCCTTCACCTCGCCGGGGCCAGTCGCGCTCAGCACCATGCGCTTCGGCCCCTCGCCATGCATGCGAAGCGCGAGCTGCTTGATGTTGAGCACGATGTCGGTGACGTCCTCGCGCACGCCCGGGATGCTGCTGAATTCGTGCAGCACGCCGTCGATCTGGACCGCCTTCACGGCGGCCCCCTGCAGCGAGGACAGCAGGATGCGCCGGATCGCGTTGCCGAGCGTCATGCCGAACCCCCGCTCGAGCGGTTCGGCAACCACGGTCGCCACGCGCGCGCGGTCCGCCCCGGGCTCGACCTCGAGCTTCTCCGGCTTGATCAGCGACTGCCAGTTCCGCTGGATGACCATGTCCTGCCGCATCCCGAAGCGCAGGGGCACGGCGGTCAAATGATCCGACATAAGCCTCTCCTCATACCGGCGGCCCCGACAACCGACTCGCCGAACGATCTCCAGGGCGCGCGGTAAGCCTTGATCTCGCGCGCGCCGCCCGCCAACCCGCGCGCGATACCGACAGCGGTAGAAGTGACGGTCGGTATCACACGCGCCGGCGCTTCCGCGGCCGGCAGCCATTGTGCGGGATCGGCGTCGTGTCGCGGATCGCGGTGATCGCGAAGCCGACCGCCTGCAGCGCGCGCAACGCGCTCTCGCGGCCCGATCCCGGACCGCTCACCTCGATCTCGAGCGTCTCCATCCCATGCTCGCGGGCCTTCCGCCCGGCATCCTCGGCCGCAACCTGCGCCGCGTACGGGCGTGGATTTGCGGCTGCCCTTGAATCCCTGGCTGCCGGAGGACGACCAGGCGATCGTGTTGCCCTGGGCGTCGGTGATCGTGATCATCGTGTTGTTGAAGGTCGCCGCGACATGGGCCACCCCCGACGTGATGTTCTTCCGCTCCCGGCGGCGCGTGCGCGTGGTGGTGGCGGGCTTCGCCATGTGCCTTGGTCCCATTCAAAACGACTGTCAGCGCCGCGCGCCGCGCGGCAGGCTCAACCGGAGTGACGGCCTACTTCGTCACCTTCTTCTTGCCGGCGATCGGCACCGCCTTGCCCTTGCGCGTCCGCGCATTGGTGTGCGTGCGCTGGCCGCGGACCGGCAACCCGCGCCGATGCCTGAGCCCGCGATAGCAGCCGAGATCCATCAGCCGCTTGATGTTGATCGCGACCTCGCGCCGGAGATCGCCCTCGACGCGGTAATCGCGGTCGATCAGCTCGCGGATGCGCAGCACTTCCTCGTCGGTGAGCTGGTTCACCCGCCGCTCGCCGGGGATGCTGAGCTTGGTGCAGATGTCCTGCGCCTTCGCCGGTCCGATGCCGTAGATATAGCGAAGGCCGATCGTCACCCGCTTGTTGGTCGGGATGTTCACACCGGCAATTCGTGCCACGCCTGGTTCTCCTGATCGGCCCGCCACGTCGTGGGAGCCTGCCCGCCGCCGAAGTGGCCGGGCCCGAAACGACTGACGGGACCGACCGGCCCCGCCAAGGGCGCGCACTATAGCGTCCGCCGCGCGCCCGTCAATGCAGTTCGATCAAATCCGCGTGAAATCAGGAGGCTCCCACCGGCGCGCCCGTGCGCGCGCCAAGCTTCTCCAGAATGGCCTCGATCTGCCGCGTCACCTCGTCGATCTCCGCCATCCCGTCCACGGTGAAGAACCGCGCACCCCGCGCATAGTGCGGCAGGATCGGCGCGGTCTGGCGGTGATAGGCCTCGAGCCGCGCACCGACCGTCCCGCGGCTGTCATCGGGCCGGCGGACGAACTCGCGGCTGCCGCAGACATCGCAGACGCCCGGCACGCGGGTCTGGCGGAAGGTGTCGTGGTAGCTCGTCCCGCAGTCGAGCGCAGGTGAAGCGGCCGGCGATGCGGTCGGTGAGCAGCGCATCGTCCACCTTGAGCTCGATCACCGCGTCGAGCCGCAAGCCCTTCGCCCCCAGCATCCGATCGAGCGCCTCCGCCTGCGGCACCGTCCGCGGAAACCCGTCGAGGATGAACCCCTTCCGACAATCCGGCTGGTCGACGCGATTGGCCAGCATGCGGATGATGATGTCGTCGGAGACCAGGTGGCCGGCCGCCATGGTCGCCTGCGCCTGCCGGCCGATCTCGGTGCCCGCCGCCACCTCGCCGCGCAGCATGTCGCCGGTCGAGATCTGGGCGTAGCCATAGCGCCCTTCCAGCCGCTTGGCCTGGGTCCCCTTGCCCGCCCCCGGCGGTCCCAGGATGATGAGGTTCACCGTCCCCTCCCGCGCACCCGGGCCTTGCGGATCAGCCCCTCATACTGGTGCGCGAGAAGATGGGACTGCACCTGCGTCACCGTGTCCATGGTGACCGAGACGACGATCATCAGGCTGGTGCCGCCGAAATAGAACGGCACGCCGTAATGGCTGATCAGGATCTCCGGCAGCAGGCACACGATGGCGACATAGAGCGCGCCCACGGTCGTCAGCCGCGTGAGCACGGTGTCGAAATACTCGGCGGTCGCGGTGCCCGGCCGGATGCCGGGGATGAACCCGCCATATTTCTTCAGGTTGTCCGCCGTCTCCTGCGGATTGAACACGACCGCGGTGTAGAAATACGAGAAGAAGATGATCATGCCCGCATAGAGCACCATGTAGAGCGGCTGCCCGTGCGCGAGCTGGTTGGAGATGAAGCTGAACCAGGACGGCCCGGCTCCCTGCGAGAAGCCGGCGATCGTCGCCGGGATCAGCAGGATCGAGCTCGCGAAGATCGGCGGAATCACGCCCGACGTGTTCAGCTTCAGCGGCATGTGCGTCGAATCGCCGCCGAACATCCGGTTGCCGACCTGGCGCTTCGGATACTGCACCGGAACCCGCCGCTGCGCCCGCTCCATGAACACGATGAAGGCGATCACCGCGATCGCGATCACCACGAAGGCGAGGATGAACGGCCAGGACAGCGCGCCGGTATGGCCGAGCTCCAGCAGGTTCGCCATCGCATGCGGCAGGTTGGCGACGATCCCCGAGAAGATGATGAGGCTCTGCCCGTTGCCGACGCCGCGCGCGGTGATCTGCTCGCCGACCCACATCAGGAACATCGTGCCGCCGACCAGCGTCACCACGCAGGAGAAGCGGAAGAACCAGCCGGGATCGATCACCGCCGGCCCCATGCTGCCCGCGCATGCTCTCGAGCCCGACCGCGATGCCATAGGACTGGAACATCGCGATCACGACCGTCAGATAGCGGGTGTACTGGTTCATCTTCTTCCGCCCCTGCTCGCCCTCCTTCTTGAGGGCCTCCAGGGACGGCAGCGCCGCCGCCATCAGCTGCACGATGATGCTCGCGCTGATATACGGCATGATGTTGAGCGCAAACACCGTCATGCGCCCGAGCGCACCGCCGGTGAACATGTCGAACATGCCGAGGATGCCGCCGCCATGCTGCTGCATCATCTGGCCCATCACCGCCGCGTCGACGCCGGGCACCGGAATGTAGGTGCCGACCCGATAGACGATCAGCGCACCAAGGGTGAACCAGATGCGCTTCTTGAGCTCGGTCGCCTTGGTAAAGACGCCGAGATTGAGATTTGCCGCAAGCTGCTCGGCCGCCGAGGCCATCCGTCCACCCTCACCCTGTCACGCGCCAATGTGGCGATATGGTCGAGGGGTGGCAAGAAAGGAAGGCCAGGGGCGCTGCCCCGGACCCCGCCAAAGGCAGAGCCTTGATCCTATACTTGGTTTGTTGAAGAGGGTGGGCCAACCCGGACCCATCTGCCACCTCGTCGGCCCACCCTCTTCAACAAACCCAGATGGGTTCTAAGGGCTGCGCCCTTAGCGGGGTCCAGGGCAGCGCCCTGGCCCTTCTTCTTCCTCCGCCGATGCCGCCACCTTGGTGACGGTCACCGTGCCGCCGGCTTTTTCGACGGCCTGGACGGCGGCGGCCGAGGCGCCGGAGACGCTCACCGTGATCGCACGGGTGATCTCGCCCTTCGCGAGCAGCCGCACGCCGGCCACCTTCCCGCCGCGGACCAGGCCGGCCGCGCGCAGCGCGTCCTCGTCGATCGTCGCCGCCCCGTCGAGCCGCCCGGCCTCGATCGCCTTGGTCCAGCGCGCCGAGATTGACCGGCGCGTATTCCTTGCGGAACAGGTTGACGAACCCGCGCTTCGGCAGGCGCCGATAGATCGGCAGCTGGCCGCCCTCGAACCCGTTCAGCGCCACGCCCTCGCGCGCCTTCTGGCCCTTGACGCCCTTGCCCGAGGTCTTGCCCTTGCCGGAGCCGATCCCCCGGCCGAGCCGCTTCGACTTCAGCCGCGACCCCGGATTGTCGCGCAACTCGTTGAGCTTCATCGCATTGTTCCTTCCGTCCGACCGCCAGCGCGATCAGACGAGATCCTCGACCTTCACCAGATGCGCGACCTTGCGGATCATGCCGCGCACCGCGTCCGTCGCCTCGAGCTCGCGCGATCGATGCAGCTTGTTGAGCCCCAGTCCGATCAGCGTCTCGCGCTGCCCGGGCTTGCGCCCGATCGGCGAGCCCGTCTGCGTGACCCGCACCCGCTTCGCTCTCAGGCATCGGCGGTCGCCTCCGTCGCGGCCGGCGCCTGCTCGCGCTTGCCGAGAATATCGGACACCTTCTTGCCGCGGCGCGACGCGACCGAGCGCGGGCTCGCGCAGCGCTGCAGCGCCGCGAAGGTCGCCTTGACCATGTTGTGCGGATTGCGGCTGCCGAGCGACTTCGCCACCACGTCGCCGATCCCGAGCGTCTCGAACACCGCGCGCATCGGCCCGCCGGCGATGATGCCGGTGCCGGGCGAGGCCGCGCGCAGCACCACCGAGCCGGCACCGTAATGGCCGATCACGTCGTGATGCAGCGTGCGGCCTTCCTTCATCGGCACCCGGATCATCGCGCGCTTCGCCCGGTCGGTCGCCTTGCGGATCGCCTCCGGCACCTCGCGCGCCTTGCCGGCGCCGTAGCCGACGCGCCCCTTCTGGTCGCCCACCACGACGAGCGCCGCGAAGGCGAAGCGCCGGCCGCCCTTCACCACCTTGGCCACGCGGTTGATCGTGACCAGCTTGTCCATCAGGTCGTCGCCGCCGTCGCGCTCACGATCGCGATCCCGGCCGCGGCCGCCTTCCCTCGGTTCCCGTGCCATCGCGCTGCTCCTAGAAAGCGAGCCCGCCCTCGCGGGCGGCATCGGCCAGCGCCTTGACGCGGCCATGATAAAGATAGGCGCCGCGGTCGAACACCACCTCGGTGACGCCCGCCTCCTTCGCGCGCTCGGCGATCAGCTTGCCGACCGCGACCGCCGCGTCCTTGTCGGCGCCGGTGCGCAGCTCGCCGCGCAACGCCTTCTCGAGCGTCGAGGCGGCGGCCAGCGTGCGGCCGGCGCCGTCATCGATCACCTGCGCATAGATGTGCCGCCCCGAGCGGAACACCGAAAGCCGCGGACGGCCGCCGCCCTTGCGGCGCAGCTGGAAGCGCAGACGCTCGCGCCGGCGCTCCCGCATTTCGCGATTGGCGCTCATTACTTCTTCTTGCCTTCCTTGCGGCGGATCTGCTCGTTGTCGTAGCGCACGCCCTTGCCCTTGTAGGGCTCCGGCGGACGGTAGCCGCGGATTTCCGCCGCGACCTGGCCGACCTGCCGCTTGTCGACACCCTCGATCGTCACCGCGGTCGGACGCGGCGTGGTGATCTTGATGCCCGGCGGGATCGGATAGACGACGTCGTGCGAGAAGCCGAGATTGAGCACGAGGTTCGACCCCTGCACCGCGGCGCGGTAGCCGGTGCCGGTGATCTCCATCGTGCGCGAGTAGCCGCCCGAGACGCCCTTCACCATGTTGGCGACCAGCGCGCGCGTGGTGCCCCACATCATGCGCGCCAGGCGCTCCGTTGCCGCGCGGCGAGATCGTCACCCGGTTGCCGTCGATCGCGGCCTCGACGTGATCGGAGAGCTCGAGCGTGAGCTCGCCGAGCCTGCCCTTGGTGGTGAGCGTCCGCCCGGCGAGCGCGACCTGCACGCCCTGCGGAAGCTCGACCGGATATTTGCCGACGCGCGACATCACAGCTTCTCCGTCAGAACACGCGGCACAGCACTTCGCCGCCGACATTGGCGGCGCGCGCCTCGGCATCGCTCATCACCCCGCGCGGGGTCGAGAGGATGGAAACGCCGAGCCCGGCATAGACGCGCGGCAGCTCCCGGATCTTCGAGTACACCCGCCGCCCCGGCTTCGAGACGCGGGTGATCTCCTTGATCACCGGCTCGCCCTCATTGTACTTCAGCTCGATGCGGAGCTGCGCGATGCCGGGCCGCAGCTCCTCGGCCGAGAAGCCGCGGATGAAGCCCTCGCGCTTCAGCACGTCGAGCACGTTGGCGCGCAGCTTGGATGCCGGCGAGACGCAGATCGACTGCCGGCTGCGCTGCGCGTTGCGGATGCGTGTGAGCATGTCGCCCAGGGGATCGGACATGGACATTGCGTGCTTCCCCTTACCAGCTCGCCTTGACCATGCCGGGGATCTGCCCGTTGCTGGCCAGGTCCCGCAGCATCATGCGCGAGAGCCTGAACTTGCGATAATTGCCGCGCGAGCGGCCGGTGATCTCGCAGCGCAGCCGCACGCGGTTCATCGCACCGTTGCGCGGCAGCTGCGCGAGCTTCAGCGAGGCGTTGAACCGCTCCTCCACCGGCAGCGTGCGGTCCATCATGATGTCCTTGAGCACCCTCCGCTTCGTGCGGTCGCGCGCGGCCATGCGCTCACGCTTCTTGTTGCGGTTGACGGAAGATGTCTTCGCCATGCACTTACCCTCCGGAACCTGCCGGACGCGCTGCGCCCGGCGGTTTTCCAAAATGTTCCAGGCTCAGGACGCGAACGGCAGGTCGAAGGCCTTGAGCAGCGCCTTCGCTTCCGCATCCGTCTTCGCCGTGGTGACGAAAATGATGTCCATGCCACGGATCTGGTCGACCCGGTCATAGTTGATCTCGGGGAACACGATCTGCTCCTTGAGACCCATCGCGAAATTGCCGCGCCCGTCGAATCCCTTGTTCGCCGGGATGCCGCGGAAGTCGCGCACGCGCGGCAGCGCGATGGTGACCAGCCGGTCGAGGAACTCGTACATCCGCGCCCGGCGCAGCGTCACCTTGCAGCCGATCGGCAGGCCCTCGCGGATCTTGAACTGCGGCGATCGCCTTTTTCGCCACCGTCTTCACCGGCTTCTGGCCGCTGATCAGCGCGAGCTCGGCCACCGCCGCGTCGAGCTTCTTCTGATCCCCCGCCGCCTCGCCGACGCCCATGTTGATGACGATCTTCTCGAGCTTCGGCACTTCCATCGCGTTCGCTGTAGCCGAACTCCTTCTGCAGGCTCGCGCGCACCTGCTCGACATAGCGCTGCCGCAGGCGCGGTGCAGTCTGGGTCTCGCTCATCGCCTCAGCCCTCGATGACCTCGCCCGTCGCCTTGGCGACGCGCACTTTCTTGCCGTTGTCGAGCGTGCGGAACCCCACCCGCGTCGGCTTGTCCGACTTCGGATCGACCAGCATCAGGTTCGACAGATGGATCGACGCCTCCTGCTCCTGGATGCCGCCGGGCTGCCCCATGCCGCGCGGCTTCACGTGCCGCTTGGCGATGTTGACGCCCTGCACCAGCGCCCGGCCGGCATCGGGAAACACGCGCAGCACCTCGCCGCGTCGCCCCTTCTCCGCGCCGGTGATCACCACCACCGTATCGCCGCGCTTGATCCGCGCCGCCATCACAGCACCTCCGGCGCCAGCGAGATGATCTTCATGAACCGCTTGGCGCGCAGCTCGCGCACCACCGGGCCGAAGATGCGGGTTCCGATCGGCTCCTGCTGCTTGTTGATCAGCACCGCCGCGTTGCGGTCGAAGCGGATCGCGCTGCCATCGGGCCGGCGCACCGGAAACGACGTGCGCACGATCACCGCCTGGTGCACGTCCCCCTTCTTCACCTTGCCGCGCGGGATCGCCTCCTTGATGGAGACGACGATCACGTCGCCCACCGAGGCGGTCTTCCGCTTCGATCCGCCGAGCACCTTGATGCACTGCACGCGGCGCGCGCCGGAATTGTCGGCGACGTCGAGATTGCTTTCGACCTGGATCATCCCGCGCCCCCGTCAGGCCTGCATCGCGGCCGGGGCCGCAACGGGAGCCGCGCCGCCGCCGATCTCCTGCCCGGGCTCGACCAGCATCGTGCCGTTCCGCTCGATCACCAGCCAGGTCTTGCGCTTGCTGAACGGCCGGCACTCCTCGATGCGCACGGTGTCGCCCACCTTGCACAAATTCTCCTCGTCATGCGCCGCATACTTCTTCGAGCGGCGGATGAACTTCTTGTAGAGCGGGTGCATGACGCGGCGATCGACCGAGACCGTGACGGTCTTGTCCATCTTGTCGCTCACCACCCGCCCGGTCAGGACGCGCCTCGGCATCGCCCTCTCTCCTCAGGCCTTGGCAGCGCTGTCGCGCCGCTTCTGCTGCATGATCGTCTTCACCCGTGCGATGTCGCGCCGGACCACGCGGACGCGCGACACGCCCTCCTGCTGCCCGGTCGCCCGCTGGAAGCGCAGGTTGAACTGCTCCTTCTTGAGCTCGAGCAGCATCGTCCCGAGCTCATCCGGCGTCTTCGCCCGGATGTCGGCCGGCTTCGTCATCTCAGGCCTCCCCGATGCGGGTGACGAACTTGGTGCGGATCGGCAGCTTGGCCGCACCGAGCGTCAGCGCCTCGCGCGCGAGATCGCCCGGCACGCCGTCGATCTCGAACATGATGCGGCCCGGCTTCACCCGGCACACCCAGAATTCCGGGCTGCCCTTGCCCGAGCCCATGCGCACCTCGGCCGGCTTGGTCGAGACCGGAACGTCGGGAAAGATGCGGATCCAGACGCGGCCCGACCGCTTCATCGCGCGCGTGATCGCACGCCGCGCCGCCTCGATCTGCCGCGCGGTGACGCGGTCCGGCTCCAGCGCCTTCAGCCCGTAGGCGCCGAAATTGAGCGCCGTGCCGCCCTTCGCCACGCCGTGGATGCGGCCCTTGTGGGCCTTGCGGTATTTCGTGCGCTTCGGAGAAAGCATCGTCCTGTCCTCGACTCAGCGCTGCGGCGCCTGTTCGGCGGCGCGGCGGTCCTGCGCCATCGGATCCTGCGCCAGGATCTCGCCCTTGAAGACCCACACCTTGACGCCGCAGGTGCCGTACGTCGTCTTCGCCGTCGCCATGCCGAAATCGATGTCCGCGCGCAGCGTGTGCAGCGGCACCCGCCCCTCGCGATACCACTCGACGCGCGCGATCTCCGCGCCGCCGAGCCGCCCGCCGCAATTGATGCGGATGCCCTGCGCGCCCAGCCGCATCGCCGACTGCACCGCGCGCTTCATCGCCCGGCGGAACGCGACGCGCCGCTCGAGCTGCTGCGCGATGTTCTCCGCCACCAGCTGCGCGTCGATCTCGGGCTTGCGGATCTCGACGATGTTGAGCGCCACATCGGTCTTCGCCATCGCGGCGAGGCCCTTGCGCAGCGCCTCGATGTCCTGGCCCTTCTTGCCGATGACCACGCCGGGCCGCGCGGCATAGATCGTCACCCGCGGCTTCTTCGCCGGACGCTCGACCACGACGCGCGACACGCCCGCGCCGGACAGCCGGCCGCGCAGATAGTTGCGCAGCTTGAGATCGTCGTGCAGCAGCTTGGCGTAGTCGGCGCCGGCGAACCAGCGGCTGTCCCAGGTGCGGTTGATGCCGAGCCGCAGCCCGATCGGATTGACCTTGTGTCCCATCGGCTACGCCACCCCTTCCGCTGCCGTCTCGGCCGGCGCCGCGTCCGCCGCCCGCGCAGCCGACCGCCGCCCGCGCGGCTTCGGCTCCTCCGCCGCCTCGTCGGCCTGTTCCGCCACCACGATCTTGAGGTGGCTGAACCATTTCTCGATGCGCGACGCGCGGCCGCGGCCGCGCGCATGGAAGCGCCGCATCACGATCGAGCGACCGACCTCCGCGCGCGTCACCACCAGCCGATCGACATCGAGCTGATGATTGTTCTCGGCATTGGCGATCGCGCTCTCGAGCGCCTTCCTCACCTGCTGCGCGATGCGCCGCTTGCTGAAGGTGAGCGTCGCCACCGCATCGGCGGCGGTGCGGTTGCGGATCAGCCCGGCGACCAGGTTCAGCTTGCGCGGCGAGACGCGCAGATTGCTGACCACCGCCTGCGCCTCGGTCTCGGCGAGCCCGCGCGGATGCTTCGGCTTGCTCATCTCAGCCCCGCCTCGCCTTCTTGTCGGCGGAGTGGCCCGGTGAAGGTGCGCGTCGGCGAGAACTCGCCGAACTTGTGCCCGACCATGTTCTCGTTCACCTGCACCGGCAGGAATTTGTGGCCGTTATAGACGCCGAAGGTCAGGCCCACGAATTGCGGCAGGATGGTCGAGCGCCGCGACCAGATCCGGATGATCTCGTTGCGGCCCGATGCGCGCGTCGCCTCGGCCTTGTTCAGCAGATACCCGTCCACGAACGGGCCCTTCCAGACGGAGCGCGCCATGGTCAGCCCTTCCCCTTGTTGCGGCGCCGGATGATGAGGCTGTCCGTCCGCTTGTTGACGCGCGTCTTGTAGCCCTTGGTCGGCTTGCCCCAGGGTGTGACCGGATGCCGGCCGCCCGAGCTCCGCCCCTCGCCGCCGCCGAGCGGATGGTCGACCGGGTTCATCGACACGCCGCGATTGTGCGGCCGCCGCCCGAGCCAGCGGCTGCGCCCGGCCTTGCCGAGATGCTGGTTCATGTTGTCGGGATTCGACACCGCACCGACCGTCGCCATGCACTCGGCGCGCACCACGCGGAGCTCGCCCGACATCAGCTTGATCTGCGCATAACCCGCATCCTTGCCGACGAGCTGCGCATAGGTGCCGGCCGCGCGCGCGATCTTGCCGCCCGCGCCCTGCTTCATCTCCACATTGTGGATGATCGTGCCGACCGGGATCGCCGCCAGCGGCATCGCATTGCCCGGGCTTGATGTCGACGCGCGCCCCCGCGACCACCGTGTCGCCGGCACGCAGCCGCTGCGGCGCGAGGATGTAGGCGAGCTCGCCGTCGCGGTACTTCAGCAGCGCGATGAAGGCGGTGCGGTTCGGATCGTATTCCAGCCGCTCCACCGTCGCCGGCATGTCGAACTTGCGGCGCTTGAAATCGACGCACCGATACGACTGCTTGTGGCCGCCGCCCGCGGAAGCGCGAGGTGATCCGGCCATGATTGTTGCGGCCGCCGCTGGCATTCTTGCCCTCGGTCAGCCCCTTCACCGGCTTGCCCTTCCACAGCTCGCTGCGGTTCACCAGGACGGTGCCACGCAGGCTCGCCGTGACCGGATTGAAATTCCTGAGTGCCATCCTCTTCGCCTCAGCTCAGCGGCGCGGTGAGATCGATCATCTGACCATCGGCCAGCGTCACGAACGCCTTCTTCACGTCCGACCGTCGACCCGGCCGCCCGCGGAACCGCTTGGTCTTGCCCTTCTGCACCAGCGTGTTCACGCCGAGCACCTTGACGCCGAACAGGCCCTCGACCGCCTCGCGGATCTCCGGCTTGGTGGCGTCGATCGCGACGCGGAACATCACCTGGTGGTGCTCCGACAGCATCGTCGCCTTCTCGGTCACCACCGGGCTCTTGATGATGTCGTACATCGCCTCGCGCGACATCGGCTTCCTCGGGGCCTTCTTCGGCCGCTTGGCGTCGGTTGCGGTCTCGCTCATGCCAGCCGCTCCTTCAGCCCCTCGACCCCGGCCGTGGTGATCACCAGCATGTCGTGGTTGAGGATGTCGTAGACATTCGCGCCGACGGTCGGCAGCACGTCGATGTAGGGCAGGTTCCGGCTCGCCCGCGCGAAACCCTCATCCACCGCGCGATCGACGATCAGCGCCGAATGTCCAGCCCAGCGCCTTCAGCTTCGCCGCGAGCTCCTTCGTCTTCGCCGCCCCGACAGCCGCCTCCAGCACCACGAGCTTGCCCTCGGCCTGCTTCTGCGACAGCGCCGAGATCAGCCCGAGCCGGCGCACCTTCTTGTTCAGCGCGTAGCCATGCTCGCGCACGACCGGCCCATGCACCACGCCGCCGGTGCGGAACTGCGGCGCGCGCAGGCTGCCCTGCCGCGCATTGCCGGTGCCCTTCTGCTTGTACGGCTTCTTCGTGGTGCCGTTGACCTCGCCCATGCCCTTGGTCTTGTGCGTGCCGGCCCGGCGCTTCGCGAGCTGCCAGTGCACGACGCGCGCCATGATGTCGGCGCGCGGGCTCGCCGCGAAGATCGCGTCCGGCAGCTCGGCCGTGCCGGCGCTGCCATTGTCGAGCGTCCTGATCTCGATCTGCATCGCCCGCCCCTCAGCCCGCCGTCGCGGCCGGATACGGCGCCTCGTCCGGCCGCGCGCGCTTCACCGCATCGCGCACGCGCACGAACGCGCCGGCCGCGCCGGGCACCGCGCCACGCAGCATAATAAGCCCCTTCTCGGCATCCACCGCCGCCACCTCGAGGTTGAGCGTGGTCACGCGCTCCTGCCCGAGATGTCCGGCCATCTTCTTGTTCTTGAACGTCTTGCCCGGATCCTGCCGGTTGCCGGTCGAGCCCATGGCTGCGATGGCTGATCGACACGCCGTGGCTCGCCTCCAGGCCGCGAAGTTCCACCGCTTCATCGCCCCCGGCGAAGCCCTTGCCCTTGCTCGTCGCGGTCACGTCGACGCGCTGGCCGACCATGAAATGCGCCGCGCTCAGCGTGGCTGCCCGGCTCCAGCACGCGCGTCGGGCGCAACGCGGAACTCCGCGAGCTTCGCCTTCGGCTCGACCTTCGCCCGCGCGAAGTGGCCCTTGTTCGGCTTCGACACGTTCTTCACCTTGGCGCGGCCCCAGCCGAGCTGCACCGCGGTGTAGCCGTCCTTCTCCGCATCGCGCGCCGCCACCACCTGCACCTGGTCGAGATGCAGCACGGTGACCGGCACGTGCGTGCCGTCGTCGCGGAAGATGCGCGTCATGCCGAGCTTCTTCGCGAGCAGCCCGGTGCGCTGGGGCGGTCTGTCCTTGCTGGCCATGGCTCGGTCTTGGTCTCAGATCTTGATTTCGACATCGACGCCGGCCGCGAGATCGAGCTTCATCAGCGCGTCCACGGTCTGCGGCGTCGGCTCGACGATGTCGAGAAGGCGGCGATGCGTGCGGATCTCGAACTGCTCGCGGCTCTTCTTGTCGACATGCGGCGAGCGGTTCACGGTGAAACGCTCGATATGCGTCGGCAGCGGGATCGGCCCGCGAACCCGCGCGCCCGTACGCTTCGCCGTGTTCACGATCTCCTTCGTGCTGTTGTCCAGCACGCGGTGATCATACGCCTTCAGGCGAATGCGGATGTTCTGGTTGTCCATCGGGGCTCTCTCGGGCTCGCGGGCGATCGCGTGCTTACGCCGTGATCGACGCGACGACGCCGGCGCCGACGGTTCGGCCGCCCTCGCGGATGGCGAAGCGGAGCCCGTCATCCATCGCGATCGGCGCGATCAGCTCGACATCCATCGACACGTTGTCGCCCGGCATCACCATCTCGGTGCCCTCCGGCAGGGTCACGACCCCGGTCACGTCGGTGGTGCGGAAGTAGAATTGCGGCCGGTAGTTGGTGAAGAACGGCGTGTGCCGACCCCCCTCCTCCTTGGTGAGGATGTAGGCCTCGGCCTTGAACTTGGTGTGCGGCGTGATCGAGCCGGGCTTCGCCAGCACCTGGCCGCGCTCCACCTCCTCGCGCTTGGTGCCGCGCAGCAGCGCGCCGATATTGTCGCCGGCCTCGCCCTGGTCGAGCAGCTTGCGGAACATCTCGACGCCGGTCACCGTCGTCTTCTGCGTCGCGCGCAGGCCGACGATCTCCACCTCGTCGCCGACATTGACGACGCCGCGCTCGATGCGCCCGGTGACCACCGTGCCGCGGCCGGAGATCGAGAACACGTCCTCGATCGGCATCAGGAACGGCCGGTCCTTCGGGCGCTCCGGCTGCGGGATATAGGCGTCCACCGCGTCCATCAGCTTCAGCACCGCCTGCTCGCCGAGCTCGGCCTCGCGGTCCTCGAGCGCACACAGCGCCGAGCCCTTGATGATCGGGATGTCGTCGCCCGGGAACTGATAGGAGGAGAGCAGCTCGCGCACCTCCATCTCCACCAGCTCCAGCAGCTCCGGATCGTCGACCATGTCGACCTTGTTGAGGAACACGACGAGCGCCGGCACGCCGACCTGGCGGGCGAGCAGGATGTGCTCGCGGGTCTGCGGCATCGGGCCGTCGGCGGCGGACACCACCAGGATCGCGCCGTCCATCTGCGCGGCGCCGGTGATCATGTTCTTCACGTAGTCGGCGTGGCCGGGGCAGTCGACATGCGCGTAGTGGCGCTTCTTCGTCTCGTACTCGACATGGGCGGTCGAGATGGTGATGCCGCGGGCGCGCTCCTCCGGCGCCTTGTCGATCTGGTCATAGGCGGTGAAGGTCGCGCCGCCGGACTTTGCCAGTATCTTCGTGATCGCTGCGGTCAGCGACGTCTTGCCATGATCGACATGGCCGATCGTGCCGATGTTGCAGTGCGGCTTGTTCCGCTCGAATTTCGCCTTCGCCATGATCCTGTCTCCGTCGCCCGCGTCGTTTTCGGGGTTGGCCTGTTACCACCGGTAATGGCTGAAGGCCTTGTTCGCCTCCGCCATCCGGTGCGTGTCCTCGCGCTTCTTCACCGCGGAACCGCGATTGTTGACGGCGTCCATCAGCTCGTTGGACAGCCGGTCCTCCATCGTGTGCTCGCCGCGCTTGCGGGCGGCATCGATGAGCCAGCGGATCGCCAGCGCCTGGCGCCGCTCGGCGCGCACCTCCACCGGCACCTGGTAGGTCGCGCCACCGACGCGGCGGGAGCGCACCTCCACCGCGGGCTTCACGTTGTCCAGCGCCTCGTGGAACATGCGCACCGGATCGGCCGCCGCGCCGCCGCGCCGCTTCATCACGTCGAGCGCACCGTAGACGATGCCCTCGGCCGCGGATTTCTTGCCGTCATACATCAGCGCGTTCATGAAACGGGTGATGACGACATCGCCGAACTTCGCATCCGGCAGGATCTCGCGCTTGACCGCGCGGCGACGGCGACTCATGCCATCCTCTCCTTACTTCGGCCGCTTGGCGCCGTAGAGCGAGCGGCGCTGGCGACGCTTGGCGATGCCCTGCGTGTCGAGCACGCCGCGCAGGATGTGGTAGCGCACGCCAGGCAGGTCCTTGACCCGCCCGCCGCGGATCAGCACCACGCTGTGCTCCTGCAGATTGTGCCCCTCGCCGGGGATGTAGCTCACCACCTCATAGCCGTTGGTGAGTCGGACCTTCGCCACCTTGCGCAGCGCCGAGTTCGGCTTCTTCGGCGTCGTCGTGTAGACGCGCGTGCAGACGCCGCGCTTCTGCGGGCAGCTCTGCAGCGCGGGCACCTTGTTGCGCGCGCTGCGCGGCTCGCGCCCCTTGGCGATCAGCTGGTTGATGGTCGGCATGAAGTCCGTTCCGATCCTTCGCGTTGGCCCCGCAGCCGAGCCTTGCACGTCGCTCACGCCGTCCTCCACGGGCAAGACCCGTGATGGCCCGCAGCGGGCCATACGGGTCCATGCGGCGTGCGGCCTTGGCCCTCCCGGTGTCGATCACCGGGGTGCGGCGCCGCATGCTCTGGTGCCTGCAAACGACGACGACCCGAACGAAGCGCAGGGTCGGCCGAGGGCGCGGAACCTAGTGGGGCGGGAAAGCCAAGTCAAGCCGGTGCGGCCGGGTTCCGCCCCGGCCGCACCATCTTTCCCGCGGCTATGTTACTCCGCCGCCTCGCGCCCTTCCGTCAGGGCCGGCGCGTTGCCGCCAGCCCCGCCGCTCTGACGCAGATTGCGCTGATCCCGGCCGGCGGCGATCTGGCGGAGCTTGTTCATCACGCTGCCGGTGCCGGCCGGGATCAGCCGCCCGACGATCACGTTCTCCTTCAGCCCGTTGAGCGTATCGACCTTGCCCGCCGTCGCCGCCTCCGTCAGCACCCGCGTCGTCTCCTGGAAGGAGGCGGCGCTGATGAAGCTCTGGGTCTGCAGGCTGGCCTTGGTGATGCCCTGCAGCACCGGCATCGCCGTCGCCGGACGCTCGTCGGCGGCGAGCCGCTTCGCGTTCTCCGCCTCGAACTCGATGCGGTCGACCTGCTCGCCGGCCAGGAAGGTCGTCTCGCCGGGATCGAGGATCTCCACCTTCTGCAGCATCTGGCGGACGATCACCTCGATGTGCTTGTCGTTGATCTTCACGCCCTGCAGTCGGTAGACGTCCTGGATCTCGTTCACGAGATAGTCGGACAGCGCCTCCACCCCGAGCACCTTCAGGATGTCGTGCGGCACGCGCGGGCCGTCCACCAGCGGATCGCCGCGGCGCACGAAATCGCCCTCCTGCACCGAGACGTGCTTGCCCTTGGGCACGAGATACTCGGTCTCCTCGCTGGTCTCGTCGTTCTTCACGATGATCCGACGCTTCGCCTTGTAGTCGCGCCCGAACTCGACGCGACCCTCGGTCTCGGCGATGATCGCGTGATCCTTCGGCCGCCGTGCCTCGAACAGCTCGGCCACGCGCGGCAGACCGCCGGTGATGTCGCGCGTCTTGCTGCCCTCCCGCGGGATGCGGGCGAGCACGTCGCCAGCGTGCACGGTGGCGCCGTTCTCGACCGAGAGGATCGAGTCGGGCGCCAGGAAGTAGCCGCGCATCCGCCCCGTTCGGCAGCTTCACCACCTCGCCGCGCGCATCCTTGAGCTGCAGCCGCGGCCGCAGGTCGACGCTCTTCGCGGTCTGCTTGTAGTCGACCACCACCTTGGAGGTGAGGCCGGTGACCTCGTCCATCCGCTCGACCAGCGTGACGCCGTCCAGCAGATCGAGATACTCCACCGTGCCGGCACGCTCGGTGATGATCGGCAGCGTGTAGGGGTCCCATTCCGCGAGCTTCTGGCCGCGCGCCACCTGCG
Source organism: uncultured Alphaproteobacteria bacterium (assembly GCA_963822815.1). Taxonomy (GTDB): domain Bacteria; phylum Pseudomonadota; class Alphaproteobacteria; order Acetobacterales; family Acetobacteraceae; genus CAWGJC01. The sequence continues at coordinate 416,090 of CAWGJC010000005.1, read as the reverse complement.
CGTCGTCATCGACCAGCAGCCGGGCGCCGTATGGCACGCGGAAGCGCGCGCGTTCGCGCTGCTTGTCGTCGACCAGCACGATCTCGCAGTTGCGCGACATCACCACGGGCATGCCCTGGCTGTTCTGCACCACGTTGCGGTTCTTCACCGCCACCGTGCCCTCGTGGCTCGCCTCCACACTCGACTGCTCGGCGCCGCGCTGCGCCGCCCCGCCGATATGGAAGGTCCGCATGGTGAGCTGCGTGCCGGGCTCGCCGATCGACTGCGCCGCGATCACGCCGACCGCCTCGCCGATGTTGACCGGCGTGCCGCGTGCGAGGTCACGCCCGTAGCAATGCGCGCAAACGCCGACGCGGCTGTCGCAGGTGAGCACCGAACGGATCTTGATCGCCTCGACGCCGGCGCGCTCGATCTGATCGGCCTGCTCCTCCTCGATCAGCGTGTTCCGCGGCACGATCACCGCGCCCGTGGTCGGATCGGGCACGTCCTCCGCTGAGGTCCGCCCGAGGATGCGCTCGGAGAGGCTCGCGACCACCTCGCCGCCATCCATCACGGCGCGCACGGTGAGCCCGCGATCGGTGCCGCAATCGATCTCGACGATGATGCAGTCCTGCGCCACATCGACGAGGCGGCGGGTGAGATAGCCCGAATTCGCCGTCTTCAGCGCGGTGTCGGCCAAGCCCTTCCGCGCACCGTGGGTGGAGTTGAAATACTCCAGCACCGAGAGGCCTTCCTTGAAGTTGGCGATGATCGGCTGCTCGATGATCTCGCCCGAGGGCTTGGCCATCAGGCCGCGCATGCCGGCGAGCTGGCGCATCTGCGCGGGCGAGCCGCGCGCGCCGGAATGGCTCATCATCCACACCGAATTGGTGGGCGTGCCGGCCTCCTGCTTGCTGATCTCCTTCATCATCGCGCCGGCGACCTCGTCGGTGCAGCGCGACCAGGCATCGACCACCTTGTTGTAGCGCTCGCCGGCGGTGATCAGCCCATCCTGATACTGCTGCTCGAATTCCTTCACCTCGGCCTGCGTGCGCGCGATCAGCTCGTGCTTCTCCGCCGGGATGATCAGGTCGTCCTTGCCGAAGGAAAGCCCCGCCTTCGCCGCCTGGCCGAAACCCAGGCCCATCAGGCGATCGGCGAAGATCACGCACTCCTTCTGCCCGCAATGCCGGTACACCGCGTCGATCACGTCGGAGACGTTCTTCTTGGTGAGCTGGCGGTTGATCAGGCTGAACGGCACGTCGGGATGCCGCGGCAGGATCTGCGCGATCATCATGCGACCGGGCGTCGTCACCACCCGCTGGCGGACCATCTCGCCCGACGCATCCATCAGGTCGACGCGGGCGCGGATCTTGTCATGCAGCTGGATCGCCTTCGCTGCCAGCGCCGCCTCGATCTCGCCCTGCGTCCCGAAGGCCGGTGCCTTCTCATCGTCGACCGCGCGGTACTCCGGCGTCTCCAGGCTCAGGTAATAGAGCCCGAGCACGATGTCCTGGCTCGGCACGATGATCGGCTTGCCGTTCGCGGGACTCAGGATGTTGTTGGTCGACATCATGAGGACGCGCGCCTCGAGCTGCGCCTCCAGGCTCAGCGGCACGTGCACCGCCATCTGGTCGCCGTCAAAATCGGCGTTGAAGGCGGTGCAGACCAGCGGATGCAGCTGGATCGCCTTGCCCTCGATCAGCACCGGCTCGAACGCCTGGATGCCGAGGCGGTGCAGCGTCGGCGCCCGGTTCAGCATGACCGGATGCTCGCGGATCACCTCCTCGAGGATGTCCCACACCTCGGGCCGCTCCTTCTCCACCATCCGCTTCGCGGCCTTGATGGTGGTGGCGTGCCCGTACTTCTCGAGCTTCGAGTAGATGAACGGCTTGAACAGCTCGAGCGCCATCTTCTTCGGCAGCCCGCACTGGTGCAGCTTGAGCTCCGGGCCGACCACGATCACCGAGCGGCCGGAATAGTCGACGCGCTTGCCGAGCAGGTTCTGGCGGAACCGGCCCTGCTTGCCTTTCAGCATGTCGGAGAGCGACTTCAGCGGCCGCTTGTTGGCGCCGGTGATCGCCCGCCCGCGCCGCCCGTTGTCGAACAGCGCGTCGACGCTCTCCTGCAGCATGCGCTTCTCGTTGCGCACGATGATATCGGGCGCGCGCAGCTCGATCAGCCGCTTCAGCCGGTTGTTGCGGTTGATGACGCGGCGGTAGAGGTCGTTCAGGTCCGAGGTCGCGAACCGTCCGCCGTCCAGCGGCACCAGCGGGCGCAGCTCGGGCGGGATCACCGGCACGACGTCGAGGATCATCCACTCCGGATGCGCGCCGCTCTCGCCGAACGCCTCGACGAGCTTGAGCCGCTTGACGAGCTTCTTGCGCTTCGCCTCGCTGGTCGTGTCCTTGAGGTCGGCGCGCAGCCTGGTCTTCTCGGCGTCGAGATCGATGCCGTGCAGCACCTGCTTGATCGCCTCGGCGCCGATGCCGGCGCGGAACGCGTCCTCGCCGAACTCGTCCTGCTTGGCGTAGAGCTGATCCTCGGTGAGGAGCTGGTGCAGCTTGAGGTCGGTGAGACCCGGCTCCAGCACCACGTAGCTCTCGAAGTAGAGGATCTTCTCGAGCTCCTTCAGCGTCAGATCGACCATCAGGCCGATCCGGCTCGGCAGCGACTTCAGGAACCAGATATGGGCGACCGGAGACGCGAGCTCGATATGGCCCATGCGCTCGCGCCGGACCTTGGCGAGCGTGACCTCGACCCCGCATTTCTCGCAGATGATGCCGCGGAACTTCATCCGCTTGTACTTGCCGCACAGGCACTCGTAGTCCTTGATCGGGCCGAAGATGCGGGCGCAGAACAGCCCGTCCCGCTCCGGCTTGAAGGTGCGGTAGTTGATCGTCTCCGGCTTCTTGATCTCGCCATAGGACCACGACCGGATCTGCTCCGGCGAGGCCATCTGGATGCGGATCTGGTCGAAGGTCATCGCCTGCCCGGCCTGACCCAGGATCTTCATCAGCTCGTTCATGCGGCTCTCACCTCTCGCGGTGGACCGTGACGGCTCCCGCCCGAGGCGGGAGCCGTCCGGAAGATTTCGTGCCTGTGCTCAGCGCGACCCTGCTCAGGCGGCCTTCTGGTCGAGATCGACATTGAGCCCGAGCGACTTCAGCTCCTTGACCAGCACGTTGAAGCTCTCCGGGATGCCGGCCTCGAAATTGTCCTGCTCGCGCACGATCGCCTCGTAGACCTTGGTGCGGCCGGAGACGTCGTCGGACTTCACCGTCAGCATCTCCTGCAGCGTGTAGGCGGCGCCGTACGCCTCCAGCGCCCAGACCTCCATCTCGCCGAAGCGCTGGCCGCCGAACTGCGCCTTGCCGCCCAGCGGCTGCTGGGTGACGAGGCTGTACGGCCCGATCGAGCGCGCGTGGATCTTGTCGTCGACCAGGTGGTGCAGCTTCAGCATGTAGATGTAGCCCACGGTCACCCGGCGCTCGAAATGCTCGCCGGTTCGGCCGTCGGTGAGCGTCACCTGGCCCGAGGTGTCGAGCCCGGCCTTGATCAGCATGCCCTCGATGTCGGACATGCGCGCACCGTCGAAGACGGGAGTCGCGATCGGAACGCCCTTCCGCAGATTCTCGCACAGCTCCAGCAGCTGCTCGGTCGACATCGGCGCGATCTGCTCGGCGAATTCGCGCTCGCCATAGACGTCGCGCAGCTTCGCGAGCAGCGCGTCACGCTCCGCGCCGGTGCGGCGATACTCCTCGACCAGCTCGCCGATCTGCGCGCCGAGCGTCGCGCAGGCCCAGCCGAGATGCGTCTCCAGGATCTGCCCGACATTCATCCGGCTCGGCACGCCGAGCGGATTGAGCACCAGATCGACCGGCGTGCCGTTCTCCAGGAACGGCATGTCCTCGACCGGCACCACGCGCGACACCACGCCCTTGTTGCCGTGGCGGCCCGCCATCTTGTCGCCGGGCTGCAGCTTGCGCTTCACCGCGACGAACACCTTCACCATCTTCATCACGCCGGGCGGCAGCTCGTCGCCGCGCTGCAGCTTCTCGACCTTGCTGTCGAACCGCGCCTGCAGCCGGCCGACCGCCGCGTCGAACTCGCGCCGCAGCGTCTCGATCTCCGCCATCACGGCATCGTCCTGCACCGTGATGTGGCGCCAGGCGCCGCGCGGATGCTCGGCCAGCACCTCCTCGGTGATGGTCGTGCCCGACTTGATGCCCTTGAAGCCGCTGCCCGCCTTGTGGCCGAGCAGCCGCTCGCGCAGCCGGTTGAGGAAGCTCCGCTCCTGGATCGCGCGCTCGTCGTCGCGGTCCTTCGCCAGCCGCTCGATCTCGGCGCGCTCGATCGCCATCGCGCGCTCGTCCTTGTCGACGCCGCGACGGCTGAACACCCGCACATCGACGATCGTGCCGGTCACACCGGGCGGCAGCTTGAGCGAGGTGTCGCGCACATCCGACGCCTTCTCGCCGAAGATCGCGCGCAGCAGCTTCTCCTCCGGCGTCATCGGGCTCTCGCCCTTCGGCGTGACCTTGCCGACCAGGATGTCGCCCGGGTTCACCTCGGCGCCGATATAGACGATGCCGGCCTCGTCGAGATTTTTCAGCGCCTCCTCGCCCACATTCGGAATGTCGCGGGTGATCTCCTCCTGGCCGAGCTTGGTGTCGCGCGCCATCACCTCGAATTCCTCGATATGGATCGAGGTGAACACGTCGTCGCGCGCGATGCGCTCGGAAATCAGGATGCTGTCCTCGAAATTGTAGCCGTTCCACGGCATGAACGCGCAGAGCACGTTGCGCCCGAGCGCGAGTTCGCCGAGCTCCGTCGAGGGACCGTCGGCAATGATGTCGCCCTCGGCCACGCGATCGCCGACACGCACCAGCGGACGCTGGTTCATGCAGGTGGACTGGTTCGACCGCATGTATTTGCGCAGCCGGTAGATGTCGACGCCGCGCGTCGTCCCGTCCTCGCCGGTCGCGCGCACGACGATGCGGGCGCCGTCGATCTGGTCGATCACGCCGGGCCGCCGCGCGACGATGGTCGCGCCGGAATCGCGTGCGACCGCCGCCTCCATGCCGGTGCCGACCAGCGGCGCGTCGGCACGGATCAGCGGCACCGCCTGGCGCTGCATGTTGCTGCCCATCAGCGCGCGATTGGCGTCGTCGTTCTCGAGGAACGGGATCAGCGCCGCCGCCACCGAGACAAGCTGCCGCGGCGAGACGTCGATCGCGGTGACGTCGTTCGGTGGCACCAGGCGGAAATCCCCCTGCCGCCGCACCGAGACCAGATCGGCGGTCAGCTTCCCGTCGGCCGCGATCTCGGCATCCGCCTGGGCGACGACGAGCCGCTCTTCCTCCATCGCCGAGAGATACTTGTAGTCGCCCTGCACGACGCCGTCGCGCACCAGCCGATACGGCGTCTCGATGAAGCCGGTACTTGTTCACCTTGGCGTAGGTCGCGAGCGAGTTGATGAGGCCGATATTCGGCCCCTCCGGCGTCTCGATCGGGCAGATGCGGCCGTAATGCGTCGGATGCACGTCGCGCACCTCGAAACCCGCGCGCTCGCGCGTGAGGCCGCCCGGGCCAAGCGCGGAGAGGCGGCGCTTGTGCGTCACCTCGGAGAGCGGATTGGTCTGGTCCATGAACTGGCTGAGCTGCGAGGAGCCGAAGAACTCGCGCACCGCGGCCGCCGCCGGCTTCGCATTGATGAGGTCGTGCGGCATCACCGTGTCGATGTCGACCGAGCCCATGCGCTCGCGGATCGCCCGCTCCATGCGCAGCAGACCGACGCGGTACTGGTTCTCCATCAGCTCGCCGACCGAGCGCACCCGGCGATTGCCGAGATTGTCGATGTCATCGATGGTGCCGCGCCCGTCCTTCAATTCGCACAGGATCTTCACCGTGCGCAGGATGTCCTCCTTGCGAAGCACGCGCACGCTGTCGTCCGCCTCGATGCCGAGACGCATGTTCATCTTCACCCGGCCCACCGCCGAGAGGTCGTAGCGGTCGGCATCGAAAAACAGGCCGCGGAACAGGCCCTCGGCGGTCTCCGGCGTCGGCGGCTCGCCGGGCCGCATGACGCGGTAGATGTCGATCAGCGCCTCGTCACGATTGGTGTTCTTGTCCACCGCGAGCGTGTTGCGCAGCCACGGCCCGCTCGCCTGATCGACCGCGAGCGTCGGCAGCCGGTCGATGCCGGCCTCCTCGAGCGCGGCGAGGCGTGCCTCGGCGAGTTCCTCGCCGGCCTCGGCATGGATCTCGCCGGTCTCCTCATTGACCAGATCGACCGCCATGAAGCGGCCGAGCAGGTCGATGCGCCCCACCAGCACGGTCTTCGTGTTCTCGGCGATGCGGCGCGCCGCGCGAGAGGTGAGCTTGGTGCCGGCGGCGGCGACCACCTCGCCGCTATCGGCGTCGATCAGTTCCTCGGCGAGGGTGATGCCGCGGAACGCCTCGGGATCGAACGGCCGCGCCCAGCCCTTCGGCGTGCGCGTGAACACCACCTGCTCGTAGAAGTAGTTGAGGATCTCCTCGGCATCCATGCCGCGAACCTCCGCCGAGTCGAGCGTCTCGCCCTGCGCTTCGCGCGCCAGGCGCAGGTCCTCCGAACGACGCGAGGGCAGCGCGTAGAGCAGGGTCGTCACCGGCAGCTTGCGCTTCCGGTCGATGCGCACATAGACGAGGTCCTTGCTGTCGAACTCGAAATCGAGCCAGGAGCCGCGATACGGGATCACCCGCGCGGCGAACAGATACTTGCCGCTCGAATGCGTCTTGCCCTTGTCGTGGTCGAAGAACACGCCGGGCGAGCGATGCATCTGGCTGACGATGACGCGTTCGGTGCCGTTGATGATGAAGGTGCCGTTATCCGTCATCAACGGCATGTCGCCCATGTAGACCGGCTGCTCCTTGATGTCGCGGATCGAGCGCGCGCCGGTGTCCTCGTCGACGTCCCAGACGATGAGGCGCAGCACGACCTTGAGCGGCGCGGCATAGGTCATGCCGCGCTGGATGCACTCCTCGACGTCGTATTTCGGCTCTTCCAGCTCGTAATCGACGAATTCGAGCCGGCCGCGGCCGGCGAAATCGTCGATCGGGAACACCGACTTGAACACTTCCTGCAGGCCGGTCTGGGTGCGGCTGTCGGGCGCGACGTTCATCTGCAGGAAGCCCTCGTAGCTGGCCCGCTGCACGTCGATCAGGTTCGGCATCGGGGCCACCTCGGGAATGCGCCCGAAACTGCGCCGGATGCGCTTCTGCCCGGTGAACGACCTGCTGCTCAATGCGTTCATCGCCCGTCCTTGTCAGTCATCAGTGTTCAGTCGGCCGGTCGTCAGGGGTCGGCGGCCGGTCGGGCGCCGGGGCGGCTTGCCGCGCGTCAACGGCGAAGGGGCGGAAACCGACTGCGATTTCCGCCCGAGCCCAGTCCAGGCCGCCGGGGTCCGCCCGGCGGAAGCGACGCCTACTTGATCTCGACAGAAGCCCCCGCCTCTTCCAGCTGCTTCCTGATCTTGTCCGCCTCGTCCTTGTTCACCCCTTCCTTGACCGGCTTCGGGGCGGCCTCGACCAGGTCCTTGGCCTCCTTGAGGCCGAGCCCGGTGATGGCGCGGACTTCCTTGATCACGTTGATCTTCTTGTCGCCGGTCTTGGCCAGCACGACGGTGAACTCGGTCTGCTCCTCGACGGGAGCCGCGGCGGCAGCGCCGCCAGCCGGCACGGCGGCGGCCACAGCCACCGGAGCGGCGGCGGAAACGCCCCACTTCTCCTCGAGCAGCTTGGAAAGCTCGGACGCCTCCAGCACCGTCAGGCTGGACAGTTCGTCCACCAGTCGCGACAAATCGGCCATGTCAGTGTTCCCCTAATCTAGTCCCTGGTCGGTTCCATGCAAGACCGGGTTCCCCGGCTGCGTTCACAAGTGGCGTAGCCCTGCCTCATGCCGCCTCCGCGGCGGCGCGTCATGCCGCCTCCGCGGCTGGCTCGTCCTTCTTGGCATAGGCCCCGAAGACCCGCGCGAGCTGTCCGGCCGGCGCCTGCAGCACGCAAGCGACCTTCGTTGCCGGGGCCTGGATCAGGCCCAGCAGCTTGGCGCGCAGCGCATCCAGCGACGGCAGTTCGGCGAGCGCCTGCACCCCGGACGCATCCAGCGTCTGGGTGCCGAGTGCACCGCCGACCACGACGAACTTCTCGTTGGTCCTGGCGAACTCGACGGCAGCCTTCGCCGCCGCCACCGGGTCCGCCGACCACGCGAGCGCGGTCGGTCCCTTCAGCAGCGGCTTGATGCCGTCGAACCGGGTCCCATCCAAGGCGAGGGTGGCCAGCCGGTTCTTGGCGACCTTGAAGCTCACGCCGGCCGCGCGCATGCGGCGCCGCAGCTCCGTCGCCTCGGCCACGTTGAGCCCGTTGTTACGGGTCACCACGACCAGCGACGTCTCCGCGAACACCGAGGCGAGCGAGGCGACGAACTCGCGCTTCTCGGTACGGTCCAATGCCGTCATCCTCGTCGGGTCCGGGAACGCCCCGGACCGGGTTGCCCATGGCCACCCGGGTCACTGCCCGGACGGCCGGTTCGCCTGTCCTCCTCCAGCCGGAACCGCCAGGGGAAGCTCCCCTGACACCCCGTCTCCCGCGCGCGGATCGAAATCCCTTGGATCCCGAAGGATACGTGCGGTCTCGGACAGGTATCGGCGGAACGGCCGAAGCCGCCCGCCTGCCCGCCGGCCCCGAAAGGCCGGCGTATCTCGTTGCTCGTTCGGCGCGGCTAGGCCGCCACGCTCGCCACGTCCACCCGCACCCCGGGCCCCATGGTCGAGCTCAGTGACATCTTCTGCAGATAGGTCCCCTTGGCGCCGGTCGGCTTCGCCTTCTGCACGGCATCGACGAGCGCCTTGATGTTCTCGAGCAGCTTCGTCTCCTCGAAGCTCGCCTTGCCGATGCCGGCATGGATGATGCCCGCCTTCTCGGCGCGGAACTCGACCTGTCCGGCCTTCGCCGCCTGCACGGCGCCCCGCACGTCCATGGTCACGGTGCCGAGGCGGGGATTGGGCATCAGCCCGCGGGGACCGAGGATCTTTCCGAGGCGCCCGACCAGCGCCATCATGTCCGGGGTCGCAATGCAGCGGTCGAAGCCGATGTCGCCGGCCTGCACCTTCTCGGCCAGGTCTTCCGCGCCCACCACATCCGCGCCGGCGGCGGTCGCCTCCTCGGCCTTCGGACCGCGCGCGAACACGGCGACGCGCAGCGTCTTGCCGGTGCCGTGCGGCAGGCCGATCAGCCCGCGCACCATCTGGTCGGCGTGGCGCGGATCGATGCCGAGATTCATCGACAGCTCGACCGTCTCGTCGAATTTCGCGCGCGCGTTCGACTTCACCAGGCGGACCGCCTCGGGCAGCGGATAGGATTTGTTCCGATCGAACCCCGAATAGGCGGCGGCGAGCCGCTTGTCGTGCGCCATCGGCTCAGTCCTCCACCACCGCAAGGCCCATCGACCTGGCCGAGCCCGCGAGCATGCGGACCGCGGCATCGACATTGCCCGCGTTCATGTCCTTCATCTTCTGCTCGGCGATCTCGCGGAGCTGGCTCGTCGTGACCCGTCCCACCGGACCCGACTTGCCGACCGTGGGCGAACCCTTCTCCACCTTCGCCGCCTTCAGCAGGAAGTAGGTGTTGGGCGGCGTCTTGGTGATGAAGGTGAAGGTGCGGTCGGCGTAGGCGGTGATGACCACCGGCACCGGCATCCCGGGCTCCATCCCCTGGGTCGCGGCGTTGAATTCCTTGCAGAACGCCATGATGTTCAGGCCGCGCTGCCCGAGCGCGGGGCCGACTGGCGGCGACGGGTTCGCCTTCCCGGCCGGAATCTGCAGCTTCACGTAGCCGACGATCTTCTTCGCCATCCCCGGGCCTCCTTCTTGCCTTGGCCGCACCTGGGACCGCGGTCCATGCGACCGCCCGGTGCGCAAGCCGCGCCCCGGGCCGATCTCCCGCGTTCCGGATGAAGCGCGCCCTCTATAGGATGGGGCCGGACGAGTCCAGCGGCTTTTTCGACGAGAGGAGCGGCCCCTGTCCTTCACCCACACGCTTGGCGGCACGCGCCACATCTTCCCCGACCTCCGCACCTTGCTGGCAAGGGCGACGCCGTTCCGCTCGGGCGATGCGCTGGCGGGGATCGCCGCCGGCTCGGCCAACGAGCGGGCGGCGGCGCAGCTCGCCCTGGCGGACCTGCCGCTCGCCATGATCCTCGCCCAGCCGGTCATCCCCTACGAAGCGGACGAGGTGACGCGGCTGATCCTCGACCGGCACGATCCGGCCGCCTTCGGCCCGGTCGCATCGCTGACCGTGGGCGGGTTCCGGGACTGGCTGCTCGCCGCCGACGCGGCGGCGCTCGGGGCACTGCGGCCCGGGCTGACGCCGGAGATGGCGGCGGCCGTCAGCAAGATCATGCGGCTGCAGGACCTGGTCGCGGTGGCGGCGAAGTGCCGGGTGGTGACCCGGTTCCGCAACACGATCGGCCTTGCCGGCCGGCTGTCGGTGCGCTTGCAGCCGAACCATCCGACCGACGATCCGCGGGGGATCGCCGCCTCGACGCTGGACGGGCTGCTGCTGGGCGCCGGCGACGCGGTGATCGGGGTCAATCCGGCAACCGACAACCTGCCGGCGATGCTGACCCTGCTCGAGATGCTCGACGCCGTGCGGGCGCGCTACGAAATCCCGACCCAGACCTGCGTGCTCGCGCATGTCACCACCACGCTGCGGGCGATCGAGCGCGGGGCGCCGGTCGATCTCGTGTTCCAGTCGATCGGCGGCACCGAGGCGGCCAATCGCAGCTTCGGCGTCTCTCTCGCGCTGCTCGGCGAGGCGCACGCGGCGGCGCTGTCGCTCCGACGGGGCACGCTCGGCAGCGACCTCATGTATTTCGAGACCGGCCAGGGCAGCGCCCTGTCGGCCGAGGCGCATCACGGCGTCGATCAGCAGACGATCGAAGCGCGCGCCTATGCGGTGGCGCGGGAGTTCTCGCCGCTGCTCGTGAACAGCGTCGTCGGCTTCATCGGGCCGGAATATCTCTATGACGGCAAGCAGATCATCCGCGCCGGGCTCGAGGACCATTTCTGCGGCAAGCTGCTCGGCCTGCCGATGGGGGTGGATGTTTGCTACACCAACCATGCCGAGGCCGACCAGGACGACATGGACGCGCTCTTGACGCTGCTCGGCGTCGCCGGCGTCACCTATGTGATGGGCGTGCCCGGCGCGGATGACGTGATGCTCTCCTATCAGAGCACGTCGTTCCACGACGCGCTCTATGTGCGCGCGGCGCTCGGCAAGCGGCCGGCGCCGGAATTCGAGGACTGGCTCGCGCGGATGGGGCTGGAGGGCAACGCCGCTCCCGATCGGATTCCCAACTCGATGGCCCCGGCCTTGATCGGGCTCGACACGCGCGCGGGGATGGCGGGGCGGCCGCGCGCAAGCGCATGAGCGACGCGCCCTCGCGCTGGACGGACCTTCGACGCTTCACCCCGGCGCGGGTGGCGCTCGGGCGGGCCGGCAACGGGCTGCCGACGGCGGCGCATCTCGCCTTCCAGGCCGCGCACGCGGCGGCGCGGGACGCGGTGCATGCGGCGCTCGATCCCGAGGCGCTGGCGGCGACCCTCGCTCAGATGGGGATCGGGTCGCGGATCGTGCGTAGCCAGTGCCCGGACCGGCGCACCTATCTCCTGCGGCCCGATCTCGGCCGGCGGCTCGATGCCGAGGACGCGGCCATGTTGTCGGGCCTCGCCACGCCCGGCGGGATCGCGTTTGCGGTGTTCGACGGCCTCTCCGCCGTCGCGGTGGCGCGTCATGCCCCGCCCTTGCTTGCCTGCCTGATCCCCGCGCTCCACGCTTCCGGCATGACCGTGCCACCGGTGATCCTGGCGACCCAGGGCCGCGTGGCGCTCGGCGACCCGATCGGCGCGGCGCTCGGCGCAGAGGCGATCGTCGTGCTGCTCGGCGAGCGGCCCGGGCTCAGCACGCCGGACAGTCTCGGCGCCTATCTCACCTGGCAGCCCCGCTCCGGCCGCACCGACGCCGATCGCAACTGCGTCTCCAATATCCACGCAGCCGGGCTCGGGATCGAACCCGCGGCCGCCAAGCTGGTGTGGCTGATCCGCGAGATGCGCCGACTGCGGCTCTCCGGCGTCGGGCTGAAGGACGAGCAGCCGGGCCCGCTGCCCGCACCCGAAGGCTGATCAGATCACCAATTCGATCACGAACGGCCCCTTCCGCTGGTTCGCCGCGGCGAACAGGTCGTTGAACGCTTCCATCGTCGTCGCCTTCGCGCCCTCGACCCCCATGCCGGCGGCGAGCTTCACCCAGTCGAGGTCGGGATTGCCGAGATCCATCATGTCGAGCGCGGTGCGGCCGGGATTGGCGCCGACATTGGCGAGCTCGCCCAGCAGGATCGCGTATTTGCGGTTGGAGAAGATGACGGTGGTGACGTCGAGCTTCTCGCGCGCCTGCGTCCACAGCGCCTGCAGCGTGTACATCCCCGACCCGTCCGCCTCGAGCGACGACCACCCGGCGCCCGGGCGCGCCGATCGCGGCGCCGGTCGCGAGCGGCAGCCCGTCGCCGATCGCACCGCCGGTGACGTTGATCCAGTCATGCGGCGCGGCGGCGAAGGTCGTGGGCCAGAAGGAGCGGCCGAAGCTCACGCTCTCATCCGCGATCACCGCATTCTCGGGCAGCAGGGCGGCGAGCGACTGCGCGAAAGCCTCGCTGGTCGGCTGACCTTTCGCCAGCTCCGGCCGCGGCACCTCCGCGATCGCGGCGGCGGGGACGCCGAGCGCGTCGGCAAGGCGGGCCAGCGCATCGGGCAGGTCCTGCTCCAACCGCGCCAGCACGTGGATCGTGGCCTCGGGCGGATGCAGGTGGCCGGGCTTGTTCGGATAGGCGAAGAACGCGACCGGAGGACGCGAGCCGACCAGCACCAGGTGCTTGACCCAGCCGAGCGCCTTGGTCGCCTGATCGACCGGATAGGGCACGCGCGGCACCGGCGGCCGGCCGCGGCCGCGGGCGACGCGGCCGTTGGCGCCCTCCGCCATCAGCCTGGCGCCGGTGGCGGCGGCGATGCGCTGCGCGTCGGCGAGCGGCGCCGCGTCGAGCGCCCTGCCGCCGAGCAGGATCAGCACGCCCTCCGTCGCGTTCGAGCGCAGCAGCCGCGCGACATTGCCGATTGCGGCGGGATCGGCCTTCGCCGGTTCCGGCACCGGCAGCGGGGCCGCCACCGCTCCGCCCTCGTCCCAGCAGGTGTCGGAGGGCAGGATCAGCGTGGCGATCGCGCCCGGGGCGGTGCGCGCCGCCTGCACCGCCACCGCCGCGTCCTGCCCGACCGTCGCCGCCTTGGTCGCGGTGCGCACCCAGCCGGAGACGCCGCGCGCCCAGCCCTCGGTGTCGGCGGTGAGCGGCGCGTCGTTCGGGCGATGGTAGGTCGCCTGGTCGCCGACGCAGTTCACCATCTGCGTGTGCGCGCGCCGCCCATTGTGCAGGTTGGCAAGCCCGTTCGCGAGGCCCGGGCCGCAATGCAGCAGCGTGGCCGCGGGCTTCCCCGCCATCCGCGCATAGCCGTCGGCCGCGCCGGTGACCACGCCCTCGAACAGGCCGAGCACGCAGCGCATGCCGGGGATGCGGTCGAGCGCGGCGACGAAGTGCATCTCGCTGGTGCCGGGATTGGCGAAGCAGGTATCGACGCCCGAGGCGAGCAGGCTCTGCACCAGGCTTTCCGCACCGTTCATCCGCGAGCTCCCCATTTCGCGGCGGCACACTGCCCGCGCCGGCGGAGGCTGGCAATGCGGCTCAGTCGTCGCGGGCCTGGCCGAACTCGACGTCGCGGTGGACATGCACCGACATCAGGATGCCGAAGCCGATCATCACCATGATGAGCGCCGGTGCCGCCATGCGAGACCAGCGGCAGCGGCACGCCGCCGACCGGGATCACGCCCATCACCATGGCGAGGTTGACGAAGACGTAGAGGAAGAAATTGGTCGCCAGGCCCGAGCGCCACCAGCCGGCCGAACTGGTTGCGGCAGCGGAGCGCGATCAGCATCGGCGCCGACGATGATGAGCGTCAGCAGGCCGAGCACGGCGAGCGAGCCGACGAAGCCGAACTCCTCGGCGAGCACGGTGAAGATGAAGTCGGTCTGCTTCTCGGGCAGGAAGTCGAGATGCGCCTGCGTGCCGTGCAGGTAAGCCCATGCCCCACATGCCGCCGGAGCCGAGCGCGATCTTCGACTGGATGATGTTGTAGCCGGCGCCGAGCGGGTCGGTCTCGGGGTGGAGGAAGGTGTCGATGCGGGCGCGCTGGTAGTCGTGCAGATGCGCATAGACGAAGTTCACGAGCAGCGGCAGCGGCAGCGATGACCAGCGCGAATTTCCACCAGCGCACGCCGGCGGCGAGGAACACCGCGCCGCCGATCAGGCCGACGATCGCCGCGGTGCCGAGATTGGGCTCCTTCAGGATCAGCCCCACCGGCAGCAGCACGGCGAGCAGCAGGCGGGATCAGGAACAGCGGATTGCCGAGCCGCTCCCAGGACGCCTTGTGGAACCAGGCGGCGAGCGCGAGGACGAGCGCGATCTTAGCGAGCTCGCTCGGCTGCACCTGCACGCCGCCGAGTTCGAGCCAGCGCTGCGCGCCCTTGCCGACATGGCCCATGCTTCAGCACGAGCACGAGCAGCGCGATCGACGACGGCGTAGAGCGGCCAGGACAGCCGGGCGATGAAGCGGATGTCGACCAGCGCCGATGCAGACCATCAGGCCGAGCCCGAAGCAGAAGCGCAGGACGTGGCGCGTCGCGTAGGGCTCCGGCGAGCCGCCGCCCGCCGAATAGAGCGCGACATAGCCGACGCCCGCGAGCGCGCAGAGCAGCAGCACGTAGAGCCAGGGAATATTCCAGAGCTTGGTCGCGAGCCCGAAGGAGGGCTCGGCGCGGAGCAGGCGGCGTTCCATCAGCATGGTGCGGATCACCCCGTCGCCTCGGCGACGCGCTGGCCAGCCGGCTCCTGCCGCTTCGCCGGGTCGCGCATCAGCGTGTCGGTCATGATGTCGCGGGCGAGCGGCGCGGCGACATCCGCGCCGGCATTGCCGTGCTCGACCACGACGGAGACCGCGTAGCGCGGCGCGTCATAGGGGGCGAAGCAGACGAACAGCGCGTGCGGGCGGAACTCCCAGGGCAGGTTCGCCGAGTTGAAATGCCCGTGCTCGCGCAGCTCGCGCGACACCCGCCGCACCTGCGCCGAGCCGGTCTTGCCGGCGAGCTGCGACGCCCGGCAGGTTGAGCCGCGCGTGCGGCGCCGTGCCGCCGGGCTCGTTCACCACCGCGATACATGCCCGTCGCGCACCGCCTGCAGGAAGCGTTCGTTGAGCCCGAGCGCGGGCCAGTCGGCGGCGTTGCTGCCCGGCTTGCAGCTTGTTGCCGAGCAGCCGGGTGAGATGCGGCTGCACCGCGCGGCCGGTGGCGACGCGGGCGACATAGGTCGCGAGCTGCAGCGGCGTCACCTGCACGTAGCCCTGGCCGATGCCGCTCACCACCGTGTCGCCGATCTCCCAGGGATGGCCATGCGACTGGCGCCATTCCCGCGTCGGGATCAGCCCGACGCGCTGGCCCGGCAGCTCGATGCCGATCTCGGTGCCGAGGCCGAACCGGTGCGCCATCGCGGCGATGCGGTCGATGCCGGTGCGGCGCGCCGTCTCGTAGAAGAATACGTCGCAGCTGTTCTTGAGCCCGCCATGCAGGTCGAGCAGGCCGTGGCCGCCCTTGCGCCAGCAATGGAAGCGCGCATTGCCGATGTCGAGATAGCCCGGGCAGTTGATGCGGTCGCCGGGCGAGAGCGACTTCGACTCGAGCGCCGCCATCGCCACCGCCATCTTGAAGGTGGAGCCGGGCGGATAGACGCCTGATGTCGCCTTGTTGATGAGCGGCGTGCGGCGGTTCTTCGTCCACTCGATCCATTGCGCCTGCGAGACGCCGCTATCGAACAGGCTCGGATCGAAGGACGGGTTGGTGGCGAGCGCCATCACCTCGCCGTTGCGGCAATCGAGCACGCAGGCGCTCGCGCTCTCGTCGCCGAGCCGGGCGAGCACCTGCTTGCTGCAGCGCGCGTGTCGAGGGTGAGGCCGAGATCCTGGCCGGGCGTGCCCTCCTGCCGGTCGAGCTCGCGGATGACGCGGCCGACCGCGTTCACCTCGAGCTGCACCGCGCCCGCGCGGCCGCGCAGCGCCGGATCGTCCGCCTTCTCCATCCCGGCGCGCCCGACCCGCATGCCCGGCAGCGCCATCATCGGGTCCTGCGCCGCGTCCTGCTCGTTGGGCGGCGCGACATAGCCGACGACATGGGCGAGCAGCGGGCCGAACGGATAGATGCGCGTGGTGCCGACATCGATGACGATGCCGGGAAGGTCGGGCGCGTCCACCTCGATCCGCGCCATGTCGTCCCAGCTCAGGAAGTCGCGCACCAGGATCGGGATGAAGCGCCGGCGACGGCGCATGTCGCGCTCGATGCGGCCCGCGATCGGGCAGCGCGACGATGCGCTAGAGCGTGTCGAGCGTCGCGCCGACATCGTCGGTCTCCTCGGCGATCAGCAGCGCGCGCCAGTTCAGCTTGTTGCCGGCGACGACCGTGCCGGAGCGGTCGAGGATGCGGCCGCGCGGCGGCGCGATCAGGCGCGAGCTGACGCGGTTCGATTCCGCGAGCGTGGCGTAGCGGGCGCCGTCCACCACCTGCACCTGGTAGAGCCTGGCGCCGAGCACGCCGAGCGCCGCCATCTGCGCCGCCGCCCAGGATCAGGGCGCGGCGGGTGAAGACGCCGGTGCGCTTGCGTCTCGCGCCTCACGGGCCATCCGACCGTCAGGCCCGGCCGGGATCGGCGATGGTCCGCGATGCGCGTGGGTGAAGAGCATCGCGAGCGCCGGGTAGAGCGCCGCGGTGAGCGCGAACTGGAACAGCCGCCGCCGCCGCCGGCAGCAGGCGGAAGGCCAGCAGCGAGCCGAGCCCCCAGTCGAGCGCCGCCGCGCCCGCGGCGACGCCGATGAAGACGAGCCAGACCAGCACGAAGCCCTGCGGCACCAGCGCCCGGCGCCAGCGGAGCGCGACACCGTGCACGATGCAGCAGCGTGATGCACGCCGGTCCCGAGCGGCGCCAGGCCGAGCAGGTCCATCAGCAGGCCGAGCAGGAACACCGCGGCGGGCGGCATCGAGGCGGGGCGGAACAGCGACCAGAAGAACACGCAGGCGAGCGCGATCGCCTGCTGCAGCTCCGCCTGCGCCGGCAGGCCGAGCGGCGCCGAGGTGAGCAGCAGCAGCAGCGCCGCGAGGCCACCGGAAATCGCGCTCCGCGCCGCCGCGTCGAGCCGCCGCCCGAGGGTCGGGCGCGGCCGGATGCCCGGGGTGCGCTCGTCCAACCGCGGCTCTCACCGCGACCGGCCCCGAGCCGGCCGCATGTCCGCCGGGCCCGAGACCAGCCCGATCGGCCGCGCCGCTTCCGGCGGCAGCAGGCCGCGCATGCCGTAATCGAACACCCGCACCACCGTGAGCTGGTCGAGCCGCGCATAGGGCTCGACCTCGGGCACGTTGTTCGCGGAGTAGTGCACGACGCCCGACCGGCAGCCCGGCCGGGAACGCGCCCGCCTCGGCGCTGGTCACCACCCGCTCGCCCTCGGCCGGCGGCGAGCCCTCCGGCCAGAACATCAGCCGCGGCCGGGCATTGTTGGTGCCGACCAGGATCGCCCGCGCCTCGCTTCCCTGCAGGATCACCGGCACGCGGCTGTTGAGGTCGGTGATCAGCAGCACCCGCGCGCTGCGCGCCCCCACCTCGGTCACGCGCCCGACCAGGCCGCGATCGTCGAGCGCGATCTCGCCCTTCTTCACCGGTGGTTGCGGCCCGACCGAGAGCAGCACCGCCCGCGCATAGACCCCGCCGGCATCGGCCACCACGCGGGCGGTGACGAAGGAGGGCGCGGGGTCGGGCATCCAGTGCAGCTCGGTCTTCAGCATCTGGTTCTCCTGGTCGAGCGCCAGCGCGACCTCCTGCCAGCGCCGCAGCCGCTCGTTCTCGGCGATCAGCCGGGCATTCTCCTCGCCGCAGCGCGAGCAGGTCCTGGCCGTTGTCGAACCAGCCCGCGCATCTCGGCGATCGGCCCGGCCATGATGCCGTAGAGCGGCGCCAGCACGTCCCCGAGCCCGATCCGCGCCCGCTCCGCGAGCACCGCATCGGCCTTGCCGAGCAGCATCAGCCCGAACGCCGCCGCGATCAGCACCGGCAGGGTGAGCTTCGCCAGCGCCTGGCGCGCGGTGATGGACAGCCGGATCACGCCTTCGTCCTTCTTCGGCCTGCGGTCGGTCAAGACCGCGGCCGGACTATATCGCGCACGCCCCCGACGCAGGGGAGGCGTTCAGGTACATGCTGGAGAGGACGTTCCTGCAGCCGCTTCATCTCCTCGAGCGCGCGCCCGGTCCCGAGTGCCACGCATTGCAGCGCATCCTCCGCCACCACCACCGGCAGCCCGGTCGCATCCCGCAGCACCTGGTCGAGCCGGTAGAGCAGCGAGCCGCCGCCGGTCAGCACGATCCCCTTGTCGACGATGTCGGCGGCGAGCTCGGGCGGCGTGTTCTCGAGCGCCACCTTCACCGCCTCGACGATCTGCCCGACCGGCTCGGCGAGGCTCTCCGCGATCGCGCGCTGGCTGACCAGCACCTCGCGCGGCACGCCGTTCATCAGGTCGCGCCCCTTGACCTCGCGATACGGGCCCTCGTCGCCGTCCTCGGGAGGGGCGGCCGCGCCGATCTCCATCTTGATCCGCTCCGACGTGCTCTCGCCGATCAGCAGGTTATGGTTGCGGCGGATGTAGGAGATGATCGCCTCGTCCATCTTGTCGCCGCCCACGCGCACGCTGCGCGAATAGACGATGCCGCCGAGCGAGATCACCGCGACCTCGGTGGTGCCGCCGCCGATATCGACGACCATGCTGCCCGAGGGCTCGGTCACCGGCAGCCCGGCGCCGATCGCCGCCGCCATCGGCTCCTCGATCAGCAGCACCCTGCCGCGCCCCGGCGCTCTCGGCGCTTTCCTGGATCGCGCGCCGCTCGACCGCGGTCGAGCCCGAGGGCACGCAGACGATGATCATCGGGCTCGCGAAGCCGCGGCGGTTGTGCACCTTGCGGATGAAATGCTTGATCATCTCCTCCGCCACCTCGAAATCGGCGATCACGCCGTCGCGCAGCGGGCGGATGGCGGAGATGTTGCCCGGGCGTGCGGCCGAGCATCATCTTGGCCTCCTCGCCCACGGCGAGCACCTGCTTCTTGCCGCGCATCATCGGCGATGGCGACGACGCTCGGCTCCGCCAGCACGATCCCGCGCCCCTTCACGTAGACGAGCGTGTTGGCGGTGCCGAGATCGATCGCCATGTCGGCCGACATGATGCCCAGCAGGCGTGAGAACATCCGGAACAAACCTCGGGTTAACCGAGGCGCAGCGCGTGCGCGGCAATGAAGGCGCGGTCCTAGCCTTCCGGTCCCACGCGAGACAAGGGGCGCCCGGCCCAACCGTCGGCATCATGGCACGGCGATGGCGAAACCGAGGCGATTCCAAGGATTTTGGATCGGTTGCGAGAACTTCCGCATTTTCGCGCGTTTAGCTTCCGAATGGGCGCGCGGCTCACCGCGCCTTCCCTGTCAGCACATGGGAGGAGAGGACATGATCCGGAAGCTGACCCGCGGGCGATGATGGCGCCCTGGCAGGCGGCATGGCGCTTGGGCTCGCCGCCTGCGGGAACGATCCCGGCACGCGCGCGGTCACGGGCGGGCTGCTCGGGGCCGGCGCCGGCGCCGCGGTCGCGGGCGCGACCGGCGGCAATGCCGGGGTCGGGCGCGCTGATCGGCGGCGCCGTGGGCGCGGTGGGCGGCGCCGCCACGACGCACCGGTGAGTCTGCCCCGATCCGGACCCGCGCCCGCCGCATTTCGGACCGGAACACCCCCGAAGCTCTCGGGAGCAGCACGGAAGAAGGATTCCGACCAATGACCAGAACGCCCGTCCTTCGCGCCGCCCTCGCAGCCGCAATAGCGCTCGGACTCGCCGCCTGCACCAACCCCTATGATCCCGGCCAGCGGGCGCTCGGCGGGGCGGCGATCGGCGCGGGCACGGGCGCCGCGATCGGCGCGATCGCCGGCGGCGGCCGCGGCGCCGCGGTGGGCGCGCTGGCCGGCGGCGCGGTCGGCGCCGTCGGCGGCGCGGCGACCACGCCCACGCCGCCGCCGCGCGCCTATCCCTACTGAGGCGCGCCGCCCCACCTGATGGTGACAGCTTGTCACCCTTGGTGACGGGCGCGGTATAAGCGCCCTGCTATGACCACGCGGCCGCGGGCGATCGAAGGCGGCGAAGCCGAAAGGAAGACAGCAATGCGGCGGCATCTGCGAGTTGGTGCGACGATCGGGGCGGCGCTCGTTGCGACGGCCGCTCTCTCCGCCTGCACCAATCCCTACGATCCGAACCAGCGGGCCCTCGGCGGCGCGGCGCTCGGCGCCGGCACCGGAGCGGCGATCGGCGCCATTGCCGGCGGCGGCCGGGGAGCGGCGATCGGTGCGCTGGTCGGCGGCGCCGCCGGGGCGGTCGGCGGCGCGGCCACCACGCCCACGCCACCGCCGCCCGGCTATTACGGCGGCCCGCCGCCCGGCTACTACCAGCAGCCACCGCCGGGCTATTACCAGGGCCGCCGCCGGGCTATTACCGCCCCCGCCGCCGCCCGGCTACGGCTACTGACGCGACCTACTGACGACGAAAGCGGCGTGTCCCCGCGGGACACGCCCGTCCCGTTCGACGTTCAGGCGCTCATCGCCTCCGGCGCGGTGCGCACGCGCTTCACCAGCAGCTTGTTGAGCGCATGCACATAGGCGCGGGCCGAAGAGACGATCGTGTCGGTGTCGGCGCCCTGCCCGTCCACCATCTTGCCGTTCTCCTCGAGCCGCACCGTCGTCTTCGCCTGCGCGTCGGTGCCCTCGGTCACGGCGCCGATCGAGAACAGCACGAGATTGGCCTCGTGCGGGAAGATCTCGCGGATCGCCCGGAAGGTCGCGTCCACCGGCCCGTCGCCCGATGGCCTCGGCGCGGCTGCACCTCGCCATCCACCTCGAGCTCGAGCTCCGCCCGCGGCGGCGCCTTCGAGCCCGCACGCAGATCGAGCGAGACGAAGCGGATGCGCTCGTGGTCGCGCAGCACCTCGTCATCGACCAGCGCCGCGATGTCCTCGTCGTAGACGACCTTCTTGCGGTCGGCGAGATCCTTGAACCGGCGGAACGCGTCGTTCAGCTGGTTGTCGCCGACCTCGCCATAGCCCATCGCCCGCAGCTTGTCGCGGAACGCGGCGCGGCCGGAATGCTTGCCCATCACCAGCGAGGATTTGGTCCAGCCGACGCTCTCCGGCGTCATGATCTCGTAGGTCTGCGGGTTCTTGAGCACGCCGTCCTGATGGATGCCGCTCTCATGCGCGAACGCGTTGCGCCCGACGATCGCCTTGTTCGGCTGCACGTCGAACCCGGTGATGGTGGAGAGCAGCTTCGAGGTGCGCAGGATGTTCTCGGTCCGGATGCCCGTCGCGCAGGGCACCGCATCCGGCCGCGTGCGCATCGCCATCACCGCCTCCTCGAGCGCCGCGTTCCCCGCCCGCTCGCCGATGCCGTTGATCGTGCATTCCACCTGCCGCACGCCGGCGCGGATCGCCGCGAGCGTGTTGGCGACCGCGAGGCCGAGATCATTGTGGTTGTGCGTCGACAGGATCGCGCGCTCGATGCCCGGCACGCGGTTCGCGCAGCATGGTGAAGATGCGCGTCATGTCCTCGGGCACGGCGTAGCCCACCGTGTCGGGGATGTTGATCGTCGTCGCGCCCGCCTCGATCGCCGCCTCGACGCAGCGGCAGAGGAAATCCTCCTCCGTGCGGCTGCCATCCTCGGCCGACCACTCGACATCGTCGGTGTATTGCCGCGCGAGCGCGATCGAGTCGGTGGTCGCCTGCAGCACCTCGTCCGGCGTCATCCGCAGCTTGACCTTCATGTGCAGGGCGGAGGTCGAGATGAAGATGTGGATGCGCTTCCGCTCGGCCGCGGCGCAGCGCCTCGCCGGCGCGCATCACGTCCTGCCGGCCGGAGCGCGCGAGCCCGCAGATCACCGGCCCCTTGATCGCCCCGGCGATCGCCTCGACGCTCTCGTAATCGCCGATCGAGGCGATCGGAAACCCGGCCTCCATCACGTCGACGCCGAGTTCGGCGAGCGCCTCCGCCATGCGGAGCTTCTCGCGCAGGTTCATGGAAAAGCCCGGCGACTGCTCGCCGTCGCGCAGCGTGGTGTCGAAGATGATGACGCGGTCGTCGGCGATCTTGCCGAAACTCGGATGCTCGATGCTCATGGTCGTTGTCCTCGGACTGCTTCGGTCTCGCGCTTGGCTCACGGCCGCCACACCGCGGCGGCCCAGGCCTTCCCCTGAGCGATGCCGAACGCAGCGGCGTCGGCGCTCAGGGGCGAGTAAGTCGAAGCAGAAGCCCGAGGCCGAGCAGGCGCGCAAAGCAGCGCGCAAAGGCGCGAGCAAAGCAGAACGGATGGGCGCGCCGCCGAACATCGCGACGATTTATGGCACGAAAGCCGGGAGCGCCGCAACGCGCGTCACGCGGAAGTGGAGGCGATCAACAAGCCGTCACAAAAACTGCGGTGGTCGGAGTCGCGTAAGCATCGATCGAAGAAGTCACGGCAAATGGAGATCGCGATGCGTTTCAGTCAATTCGCAGTTGCCGCCGCACTGATCGCCACGCCCGGGCGCCGCCCGACTGTGGTGTTGCAGGGAGAGGCCCGCCGCTACCTCCGGTTGTTATCAGTCCTCCTCCCCTTATCTCAGGCACCGCCGTGCCAGCCGAGCATGACAACTCGCTCGCCCGGACCGCCCCGGGCGGCGGCCGCCCTCAGTTCCGGCTCTTGTCCACCAGCGCGTTCTTGCTGATCCACGGCATCATCGCGCGCAGCTTCTCGCCGACCTGCTCGATCGGGTGCTCGCTCATCCGCCGCCGCATCGCCTTGAAGCTCGACTGGTTGACGCGGTTCTCGAGCATCCAGTCGCGCGCGAACCGGCCGCACTGGATGTCGGCGAGCACGCGCTTCATCTCCTTCTTCGTCTCCTCGGTGATGATGCGCGGGCCGCTCATGTACTCGCCGTACTCCGCGGTGTTGCTGATCGAGTAGTTCATGTTGGCGATGCCGCCCTCGTAGATGAGGTCGACGATCAGCTTCACCTCGTGCAGGCACTCGAAATACGCCATCTCCGGCGCGTACCCCGCCTCGACCAGCGTCTCGTAGCCGCCCTTGATCAGCTCGACCAGACCGCCGCAGAGCACGACCTGCTCGCCGAACAGGTCGGTCTCGCACTCCTCCTTGAACGTCGTCTCGATGATGCCGGCGCGGCCGCCGCCGATCGCGCTCGCATAGGAGAGCGCGATCTCGAGCGCGTTGCCGGACGGGTTCTGCGCCACCGCGACCAGGCACGGCACGCCGCCGCCGCGCTGGTATTCGCTGCGCACCGTGTGGCCGGGTCCCTTCGGCGCGATCATGAACACGTCGATATCCGGCCGCGGATCGAGCAGGTTGAAATGCACGTTGAGCCCGTGCGCGAAGGCGAGCGCCGCGCCCGGCTTCATGTTCGGCCCGAGCTTCTCCCGGTAGAGATCGCCCTGCCCCTCATCGGGCGTCAGCACCATGATGACGTCCGCCCATTTCGCCGCATCGGCGGGGTCCATCACCTTGAGCCCGGCGCCCTCGCGCCTTGGCGACGCCCTGCGAGCCCGGCGCGCAAGCCGACCACGAGCTCGCGCGACGCCGCTATCCTTCAGGTTGTTGGCGTGCGCATGGCCCTGGCTGCCATAGCCGATGATCGCGACCTTCCTGTCCTTGATCAGGTTCACATCGGCATCGCGATCGTAATAGACCCGCATTCTCGTCTTCCTCTTTCTGGTCAGATCGTCCGAGCGCCGCGCGCGATCGCGGCGATGCCGGTGCGCGACACCTCGGCCAGGCCGAGCGGGCGCATCAGCGCGAGGAACGCGTCGAGCTTCTCGGTGCCGCCGGTCAGCTCGAAGACGAAGCTCTCCGTCGTCGCGTCGATCACGCGCGCGCGGAACGCATCGGCGATGCGCAGCGCCTCGGCGCGCTTCTCGCCGGCGCCGATCACCTTGATCATCGCCATCTCGCGCGCGAGATGCGGCCCCTCGGCGGTCAGATCCGCGACGCGATGCACCGGCACCAGCCGATCGAGCTGCGCCTTGATCTGCGCGATCACCATCTCGCTGCCCGAGGTCACGATGTTGATGCGCGAGCGCGTGCGCGCTCTCATCCACCGGCGCGACGGTCAGGCTGTCGATGTTGTAGCCGCGGCCGGAGAACAGCCCGACCACGCGGGCGAGAATGCCCGGCTCGTTCTCGACCAGCACGGAGATGGTCGCGGAGCGGAAGCTCTGCATCGGATGCGCGTCGCGGCATGTCAGACCAGCACGAGCCCTTCATCGGTGATGCCGGCGGCGCGATCCTCGGTCTCGACGCCGAGGATCATCTCGTTATGCGCCGCGCCGCTCGGGATCATCGGGAAGCAGTTCTCGCGCGGATCGACGGCGATGTCGGCGATCACCGGCCGTCGATCGCCAGCATCGCGCGGATGACGTCGTCGAGCTGCTCGACGCTCTCGCGCGCGCAAGCCCCACGCCGTGGAAGCTCTCGGCGAGCTTGACGAAATCCGGCAGCGCCGCGGAGTAGCTTTCGGAATAGCGGCCGCCATGCAGCAGCTCCTGCCACTGCCGCACCATGCCCATGTACTGGTTGTTGAGGATGAACACCTTCACCGGCAGCCGGTACTGCGCGAGCGTGCCCATCTCCTGGATGTTCATCAGGATGCTCGCCTCGCCGGCGATGTCGATCACCAGCGCGTCCGGGATGCGCGACCTGCGTGCCCATCGCGGCCGGCAGCCCGTAGCCCATCGTGCCGAGCCCGCCCGAGGTCATCCAGCGATTGGGCTTCTCGAACTTGAAATGCTGCGCGGCCCACATCTGGTGCTGGCCGACCTCGGTGGTGATGTAGGTCTCGCGCCCGAGCTCGCGCGTGATCTCGTAGAGCCGCCGGATCGCGTGCTGCGGCTTGATGATCGCGCCCGGCGCGGTGTCCTGCACGAAGCCGCAGGCAGTCGGTCGCGCGCCAGCTCGTCGATCTGGCGCCACCATTCGGTGATCGCGGCGCGGTGCGGCGACGCGCGCATCGCGCTTCCAGGCCGCGATCAGCGCGCGCGAGGATCGCGGCCGGCATCGCCGAGCAGCGGCACGTCCACCGGCACGTTCTTGTTGATGCTCGAGCGGTCGATATCGGCGTGGATCTTGCGCGCTGTTCGGGCTGAACGCGTTGAGCCGCCCGGTCACGCGGTCGTCGAAGCGGGCGCCGATCGCGAGCATGACGTCGGCGCCATGCATGGCGAGATTCGCCTCGTAGGTGCCGTGCATGCCGAGCATGCCGAGGAATTGCGGGTCGCTCGCCGGATAGGCGCCGAGCCCCATCAGCGTGCTGGTGCAGGGGAAGCCGGTCAGGCGCACGAACTCGGTGAGCAGGGCGGCCGCTTCCGGGCCGGAATTGATGACGCCGCCGCCGGTGTAGATGATCGGCCGCTTCGCGCCCTTGAGCAGCGCGACCGCCTCCGCGATGCGCGCGGGCTCGGGCTCGGTGACCGGGCGATAGCTCTTGTGCGGCGCCTCGGGCGGCGGCGATGTAGGGCGCCTTGCCGATCACGATGTCCTTCGGCAGGTCGATCACCACCGGGCCGGGCCGGCCGCTGCGCGCGACGTAGAACGCCTCGTGCACCATGCGCGCGAGGTCCTCGCCGCGCTTGACGAGATAATTGTGCTTGGTCGCCGGCCGCGTGATGCCGGTGGTGTCGGCTTCCTGGAACGCGTCGTTGCCGATCAGATGCGTCGGCACCTGGCCGGTCAGGCAGACCACCGGGATGCTGTCCATCAGCGCATCGACCAGCCCCGTGACCGCATTGGTCGCGCCGGGGCCCGAGGTCACCAGCACCACGCCGACGCTTGCCGGTGCTGCGCGCATAGCCCTCGGCGGCATGCACCGCGCCCTGCTCGTGGCGGACCAGGATGTGGCGGATCGCGTTCTGCTGGAACAGCGCGTCATAGATCGGCAGGACGGCGCCGCCGGGATAGCCGAAGATGACCTCGACGCCCTGGTCCTTGAGCGCCCGCAGCAGCACTTCCGCGCCGGATTGCAGCTCCTCTTCCATGGCCTCACCCGCCGGTCCGTGAACGAAGGCGGCACCCTTACGGGCCGTGCTGCGCCGCGTCAACCGCGCGATCGAACAAAGTTCAGGATTTCGCCTCGTTCGCTTTCCGGAAATTGCGCGAGAGACGCGAAACGCGCATGGATCGTATGCCGGTGGGGCTGGTCTGCCAAGCATGCGGTGCCGGAACCAGGTCGCCTGGCGCCTGGTGTACTGGCCGGTGACGAGCCGCGTGCGCTCGCCGGCCTCGGCGAGGGTGAGCGTCCCGGCGCAGATAGGCGCCGAGCTCCGGCACGCCGTGCGCGCGCATCGCGGGCAGCGACGGTCGAGCCCGAGCGCCAGCAGCGCGCGCACTTCGTCGATCGCGCCGGCGGCGAGCATCGCGTCGAACCGGGCGGCGATCGCGCTGCGCAGCACGTCGCGCGGCGGATCGAGCAGGATCGCGCGAAGCCGCACCGCCGGCGCCGACGCCGGCGCTGCCCTGCCACGCCGCGAGCCCTTTCCCGGTGCCGCGCCACACCTCGCAGGCGCGCGCGATCCGCTGGCTGTCGCTCGGGCGCAGCCGCGCCGCCGTCCCGGGATCGACGTCCGCCAGCCGCGCGTGCAGCGCTTCGGGCCCCAGCGCCGCCAGCAGGCGCGCGCGCCTCCTCCCGCGCCGCGGTGCCGGGATCGGGGATTGCCGCCAGGCCCTCGGTGCAGCGCGGCGAAATAGAGCCCGCTGCCGCCGCACAGGATCGGCACGCGCCCGGCCTCGCGCGCCGCACGGATTTCGGCGAGCGCCGCGCTCCCGCCACCAGGCGACGCTTCCCGCCTGCCGCCGCCGGGCGCACGCCGTACAGCGCATGCGGCGCGCGCGCCTCCTCCTCGGGCGTCGGCCGCGCGGTCAGCACGCGCAGCTCGCGATAGACCTGCATGGAATCGGCGTTGATCACGGTTCCGCCGACCCGCTCGGCGAGCGCGAGCGCCAGCGCGGACTTGCCGCTGCAGGTCGGCCCGGCGACGGCGAGGACGACCGGCGCCGCCTTGCCCTCCCCGTCCCGCTCTGCCATCCCGCGCGCCCATGTCCGCCATCCTCACCCTGGTCGCCGCGCGCGAGAAGGTCACCCTCTCCGACCCGATCATCGCCCGCATCCGCGAGCAGGTTCGGGGCGGCACGCCGGCCATCCTCTCGCCCGGCGAGGCCGCCGACATCCCCTGCCCCGCCGAGCCCGACGCCGAGGCGGTGCGCGCCGCGCTCGATGGCGCCGCCATCGACGCGCTGGTCACGCCGGCAGCGGACCGGCGCAAGAAGCTGCTCGTCGCCGACATGGACAGCACGATCGTCACCTCGGAAACGCTCGACGAGATCGCCGATTTCGCCGGGCGCAAGGACGAGATCGCCGCGATCACCCGCCGGAGCATGAATGGCGAGATCGACTTCGCCGAGGCGCTGCGCGCCCGCGTCGCCATGCTGAAGGGCCTCAAGCTCGCGGCGCTGGAGGGGACCTGGCGGCGCACCGCCCTCACCGAAGGCGCGCGCGAGCTCGTCGCCACCATGCGCGAGAACGGCGCGCACACCGCGCTCGTCTCCGGCGGCTTCAGCTTCTTCACCGGCCGCGTCGCCGCACTCTGCGGCTTCGCAAGCCATCATGCGAACCGGCTGCTCGATGACGGCACCGCGCTCACCGGCACCGTCGGCGAACCCATCCTCGATCGCGACGCCAAGCTCGCCACCCTCGAACGCCTCACCGCCGAATTCCACCTGCCGATGCAGGCGACGCTCGCCGTCGGCGACGGCGCCAACGATCTTGCCATGGTGCAGGCCGCCGGCCTCGGGATCGCCTTCCATGCCAAGCCGATCGTCGCCGCCGCCTGCCGCAACCGCGTCGAGCACGGCTCGCTCCGCGCCCTCCTCTTCGCCCAGGGCTACGCCGCCGCCGAATTCCGCCGCTGATCCGGCCGGCCGCGCCTTTGCGTTGGCAGGCCGGCACGGCGCCCGCAATCGCCCCGGCGACCAGGTCCGGGCGATCAGAACTGGTAGCGCCGCAGCCCGCCATCCACCGGGATCACCGCGCCGCTGATGTAGCCGGCGAGCGGCGAGGCGAGGAAGGCGGCGAGCACCGCAAGCTCCTCCGGCTCGCCGTAGCGTCCGGCCGGAATCTCCGTCTCGGCGAAGCGCTTGCGCTCCTCCTCCGGATAGTTGCGGCGGATCTGCTCGCTCATGATGCGGCCGGGCGGGATCGAGTTCACGGTGATCCCGTGTCGGCCGAGCTCGCGCGACAACCCCTTCGCCCAGGCATGCATCGCCGCCTTGGCGGCAAACGCGCCGTTCAGCCCCTCGGGCTCGGACTTGCCCGTGATGTTGATGATCCGCCCCCAGCCGCCGGCGATCATCTGCGGCAGCAGCGCGTGCGTGATCTGCCGTTGGCGGGTGAAGTTGAGCGTCATCGCCTCCGCCCAGGCCGAGTCCGGCGCATCGACCGCCAGCCTGCGGCTGCCGCCCGCGCAGTTCACCAGAATCTGCACCGAGCCGAGCGCGCCCAGCGCCGCATCGCGCAACCGCGCCGCCGCGTCCTCCGCCATGATGTCCTGCACGATCAGATCCGGCGCCGGCCCGCCCGCAGACCGGATCTCCCCGGCCAGGCTCTCGAGCAGCGCCTGCCGCCGCGCCACCGCGGCGACGCGCACGCCTTCGGCGCCGAGCGCCTTCGCGATCGCCCGCCCGATCCCCATGCTGGCACCCGTCACCAGCGCCGTCCGTCCCGCAAGCCGCAGATCCACGCACGCATCCTCCCCCGATCGTCCTTGTGCGCCGACCGGCGGCGGACGCCAACGCGGGGCGGGAGAACCGCCCGTCAGTGTTGTTCCGCACTCTCCTTCGCCAGCAGCGCGCGCTTGCGCGCCACGCCCCAGCGATAGCCCGCCATCGCGCCGTCGCTTGCCACCACGCGGTGGCACGGCACGGCGAGCGGAACCGGGTTGCGGGCGCAGGAGCTGGCGACCGCCCGCACCGCCCGTGGCGCGCCGATCGCCTGCGCGATCTCGGCGTAGGAGCGGGTCTCGCCGGCCGGGATTTTCGCCAGCGCATCCCAGACCCGCTTCTGGAAGGCGGTGCCGCGCAGATCGAGCGGCAGGTCCAGCGCGGTGCGGGGCTCGTCCATGAAGCGCAGCACCTGGCGCAGCGTGTCGCCGAGACCGGGATCGCCGGCCTCGACGCGCGCGCGGGGGAAGCGGCGTGCGAGATCGGCGAGCAGCACGCCATCGGGCTCGCCGAAGCCGATGTAGCAGACGCCCTGCCCGGTCACGCCGACCAGCAGCCGGCCGAACGGGCAGTCGGCGAGCGCCGCGCGCACCACCTCGCCGGCGCCGCCGCGCCTTGCGGCGCCGGGCGTCATGCCGAGCAGGCGGCCGGTGTGCTCGTAGACGCGGCTCTCCGAGCCGTATCCGGCACCGGCCACCGCGTCGGCGACCCGCGCGCCCTCGGCCAGCGAGGCCTGCAACCGCCGCGCGCGCACGGCCTCGGCGTATTGGCGCGGGGTGAGGCCGGTCGCGGCACGGAACAGGCGGAGGAAGTGGAATTTCGAGTAGCCGGCGCGCGCGGCGAGCCGGTCGAGCGAGGGCGCCGCATCCTCCCGCTCGATCTGCGCACACGCATCCTGCACCACGTCGCGCGCCAGGCGCTCGCGCTCGCCCTTCGGATCGCAGCGGCGGCAGGCACGGAACCCCGCCGCCTCGGCATGGCCGCAATCGGGGAAGAAGCGGACGTTCCGCCGCAGCGGCGCCGGTGAGGGGCAGCCCGGCCGACAGTAGATCCCCATGGTGGTGACGCCGTAGAGGAACCCGGCACTCTGCCGCCCCACCACCGTTTCCCACATCTGCTCTTCGGTCATCCGGCCCTCCATAGGCACCTCCGGGAGATAGGCGACGGCCGGTCCTGCCACCATCCGCCGGTTGCGGTCACTCGCCGAACGCCTGGGCCCGATCCGAGCCGCACGATCGCAATTCTGCCCCGAAACTCGTATTTTTGGACTTCGCCCCGCAACAATCATTTCTTCGTCACCCGCTCTCTCTGGTAGGATGGCCATCCTGTCCGCCGTGTGCGGGGCCGAGGAGACGAGCCGCCGAAGCGCGGACCGGGAGCGGAGCATGCGGCGCGTCGTCGTCACTGGGATGGGCTTGGTTACACCGCTCGGCTGCGGCGTGGAGCGCATCTGGCAGCGGCTGCGCAGCGGGCAGTCGGGGCTGCGGCGGCTGGACGACGCGGTCGTCGCCGATCTGCCGTGCAAGGTCGGCGCGCTGGTGCCGAGCCTGGCGGAGGATCCGGAGGCCGGGTTCGATCCCGACCGCGCCGCGTCGCCGAAGGACCAGCGGCGGATGGACCGCTACATCCTGCTGGCGCTGGCCGCGGCGGAGGAGGCGCTCGCCGATGCCGGCTGGGCGCCGCGGACCGAGGCGGACAAGGAGCGCACCGCGACCGTCATCGCTTCGGGCATCGGCGGCTTTCACGTCATCACCGATTCGATCCGCCTTGCCACGGCGCACGGGCTGCGGCGGCTCTCGCCCTTCACCATCCCGTCCTTCCTGGTGAACCTGGCGGCGGGCCATGTCTCGATGCGCCACGGTCTGAAGGGTCCGCTCGGGGCGCCGGCCACCGCGTGCGCCGCGAGCGCGCAGGCGATCGGCGATGCGGCGCGACTGATCCGCGCCGGCGAGGCCGAGGTGGCGCTGTGCGGCGGGACGGAATCCTGCATCAACGACATAGCCGTCGGCGCCTTCTGCGCGTCGCGCGCGCTCTCCACCCGCTATGCCGACCGGCCCGCCGCCTCCAGCCGTCCGTTCGACGCCGAGCGGGACGGCTTCGTGATGGGAGAGGGTGCCGGCATGCTGGTGCTCGAGGCGCTCGAGCACGCGGCGGCGCGCGGGGCGAAGCCGATCGCGGAGATCATCGGCTACGGGTCGAGCTCGGACGCCCATCACATCACCGCCGCTGCCGAAGGGGGTGACGGCGCGCGGCGCGCGATGGCCGCGGCTCTCGCGCAGGCCGGGCTCGAACCCAGCGCGGTCGGCCACATCAATGCCCACGCGACCTCGACGCCGGTGGGCGACGTGGCCGAGCTGGAGGCGATCCGCACGCTCTTCGGCAACCGCGGAAATCCCGTCGTGTCAGGGACGAAGTCTGCAACCGGCCATCTGCTCGGCGCCGCCGGCGCGGCGGAGACGATCTTCGCCATCCTCGCCCTGCGTGACCAGTTCGCGCCGCCGACCCTCAACCTCGAGACGCTCGACCCGGCCGCGGAAGGCGTGACCATCGCGGGTCCGACCGGTGCCGCGCTGGAGACGGAGTATGCGCTGTCCAACGGGTTCGGATTCGGCGGCGTCAATGCGAGCGTGCTGCTCCGCAGCATACATTCGGCCTAGCGCGTGATCGTTCCAGGCCGAGTCGGCCTGGAACGGGAATCACTCGCTCGAACAATTCGCTAAAGCAGGCCGGTGACCGGAAGGGAACCGGTCATGCTTTGGACCGGCTCCACCTGGCCGGAACCGGCCTACCGCACACACGTCGCCCAGAACGGGACCAGTGGATAATCGGACGGAAAGAACCGTCCGATTATCCACTGGTCATTGATTTGGTGGAGCGATTCGCCCGACGCTCGCGGTAGCGAGCGCCGGGATCGCACCGCTCGCCTCCGATCGCCCTGACGGGAACCAGTCAGGGCGTGAATCGGCAGGCCAAGGATACAGAGACCCGAATCGCCCTGACCACAGTCAGAGCGAATTCGGGTCTAAACGGTGCGGAGGACACCCTCCAGATGTTCGACGAGAAGCGCCTCCACCTCGTCGTCGTCGAAGGCAAGCTTCAGTCCGCGCCGGATCGGCTCGCCGCGCAGCGGCTGTTCGAGCGTCGGCGCCCACCCCGGCTTCAATCCGCGCAACTCCCAGACGTCGACGGCGGCCCGGTCGAGCACGCCGAAGGCGAGGAATGGAGCGCCCCCCTTTCCCTGGTTATGGGAGACCACGATCCGGAACGGCTGGTCGGCGGCGCTCATCGGGATGGGACGATGCGTCAGCCGGACCTGCAGCTGCTCGGTGCTGGCGTTCAGGCCGGGAAGAAGCCGGGAAAATCCGTCCGGCCACCGCCGCTTGAACTCGTTCCGCGCTCTCGCGAGGACCTGCTCGGGCGTCCGGATGAGGCCGGCGGCCATGCGCTCCTCCGGCGTCAGCGCATCCCTGTCCGCCAGACGATCCTGGACCATGTCACGCAGACGCGCCGAAGCAGAATGGCTCAAAGCAGACCTCCTTCAATTTCGTTCGACGAAGCGGTTTACGTCATTCGCCTGCGGCTCGCATAGGCGCGCTCCGTTACAGGAGTGTTGCATTCTGCGCGGCCTTCGCCGGCTGCCGCGCGGATGCCCTGTCCGAAACGGACCCAAACTCGCGGCGGATCATGCAGCCGCCCTGATCGAAACTCGCCACGGGATGGCTGGACTTCCGGACCGTGTCTCGGCAGAGAACGGGGCTCAAGCCGGACCCTGGGGGTGCAAGGTGGCCATTTTCCGCAAGAGCAGGCCGGAGAGCGCGCCGGCGCAGCCGCCGGAGGGCGCACCGGCGCACCCCGTCAGGTCAGAGCCTTCGGTCGCGAGTCCGATCGCGCCGGCAATCGCCAAGAATGCCCCCGCCGAGCCCACGTCCGAGGACCCGCAGCTCGGGGAGCTCGTGCGGGCGATGCGGGAGGCCGCCGCGGCCTCGCTCGCAGCGGGGGTGCTGGCGACGCGCGAGAAGGCGGGCCTTCCCGGGGCGGTCCGGCTCTGGCGGCAGGCCTATCTGCAAATGTACGGCGAGGCCCTTCCGCTCCCGCCCGGCGGTGCCGCCGAGAAGGAGGCCGCCGACGCCGAGGACACGGCGGGCGCCGAACCGGCCGGGTAGGAAATATCCTCGTTACACGCCCGTGGGATGGACGCAGGCGATGAAGGAGTTTGTCATGTCCAAGATCGGCATGCTCGCCAGGACCGCGCTGTCGCGGCCCGGCTTGGTTCGTGGTTTGGTGGCGCTGGCGGGGCTCGGGGCGCTGGCGATTCCGACACTGACGCCGACACCTGCCCAGGCCTGGTGGGCGCGCGGTGGCTGGGGCTGGCGGGCGGCGGCTGCTGCTGGCGCGGCGGTGGCGGCGTGTTCATCGGCGTGGCACCCCCGCCGGTGGTGGTCGCGCCGCCCGCCTATTATGCGCCGCCCCCGCCGGTCGCCTACTACCCGCCGCCGCCGCCGCCCGGCCAGACCTGGGTGCCGCCGCACTGGGAGGGGAATTCGTTCATCCCCGGCCACTGGGCATAGTCCTTCTCAGGCGGTCGGGGATGACGGCGGTCGGTCGCTGAGCTCCCCCCGGCATCGGCCCCTCCGATTGCGCAGGCGCGAGAGCAGGAGCGCGCGCTGCCTGCCAAGCGCGGCGAGGGCGGCCAAGCCCCGCCGGTGCGCGGCGACCGCGGGGATCGCGGCGACGCGGCGGATCGGCTGAACGGGCGGGACCGGGCCGGGCGGGAAGCGTTGCATGCGACGAGTGTCGGCCGCGCCGGGTTAGAGAATGGTTGAGGGTGCGCGGCGGCGATCGGGCGGTCTATATCGCGCGCAGCCTCGGAGCGCCTGCCGATGAACGTTCGACCCGCCGCGCGTCTCGCCCTCTGCCTGGCGGTGCTCGCTTTTCCGCACCTGGCGCGCGCCGACGGGATCGCCTTCGTCGTCAATTCCAAGGACGCCTCGATCAGCGAGATCGACGTCGCCACGCAGAAGGAGATCCGCCGCGTCCCGGTGCTGCGCGAGCCGCACCACATGGCGCTGACGCCCGACGGCAAGTCGCTGCTGGTCGGCGACACCGCCGGCAACGCACTCTTCTATCTCGATCCGCATACCGGCGAGGTGCAGCGCCGGCTGACCATCAGCGACCCCTACCAGATCACCTTCAGCCCGGACGGCCGCTATCTCACGGTGGCCGGGCTCGCACGCAACCAGATCGACATCTACGACGCGGCGACGATGCAGCTCCTGCATCGCGTGCCGGCGCCGACCATGCCGAGCCACATCAACTATTCGCCCAATTCGAGCATGGTCTACGTCTCGCTGCAGGGCAGCGACAGCCTGATCGCGATCGCGACGGCGAGCGGGCAGGTCGCCTGGAAGACGCGCGTCGGCAGGACGCCGGCGGGCGTGCTGTGGCACGACGGCCGGTTGCTGGTCGGCATCATGGGCTCCGATTGCGTGGCGGTGGTCGATCCGCTCGACGGCCATGTGGAACGCTGCATCCGCACCGGGCGCGGCGCGCACGTCATGTTCATCCCGCCCGACCGGAAGGCGATCTACGTCTCGAACCGGGTGGACGGCACGATCAGCGTGCTGGATCCGGCGACGCTTGCGGTCGAACGCACGTTCAAGGTGCCCGGCGGGCCCGACGACATGGATTTCGCGCCGGATGGCCGGATCTGGATCAGCCAGCGCTGGACCGAGCACATCGGCATCATGGATCCCGCGACCGGTGCGATTGAGACGGTGCCGGTGGGCCGCTCGCCGCATGGCATCTGGCTCGACACCCACATGCCACCGCCGGTGCTGGCCGCCCGCGGATGACGCGCCCCGCGACGGCGGGTGCCCCGTAAAATCCGCGCGGCCAGCGTAAACCGCTTGTGATCGCCGGCGTTGGGGGCGGGCGCGGTTCCGCCATCTTTCCCGGGCACATGGCGGCGCGTCAGAGGAGGCCGTCCCATGCGTCGCTCGACCCGCCTGTTCCGCCTGTCCGCCCTGCTCGCCGCGACCAGCCTGGCCACCGGCCCCGTCTTCGCGCAGGCCCCTGGTCCGGCCATCACCCCGCCCGGCGGAGCGCCGGCGCCGGCGTCCCAGCAGGGCGGCAGTCCGCCGGAGATGGTCGGGCGCCTGTCGCAGATCACCGGCACGGTGTCGTTTCATGGTCCCGAGGACAGCCAGTGGTCGCCGGCGACGCTCAACTACCCGGTGAGCACGGGCGATGCGTTCTGGACCGAGCCGCAGGCGGCGGCGGAGATCGAGTTCGCCGGCAACCGTGTCGACATGCAGAGCTCGACGGAGTTCGACGTCAACGAGCTCAACGAGCAGGCGCTGATCGCCACCGAGCCGCAGGGCCTCGTCTGCATCGCGCTCGCCGGCCTGCCGAACGGCAATTCGGTGACGGTGCAGACCCCGCGCGGGTCGGTGCAGATCGCCACCAATGGCCGCTACGCGATCGGCGCCGGCGACACCCAGGCGCCCACCACGGTCACCGTTCTCGACGGCGCGGCGCAGGTGACGGGCACGGGCGTGTCGCTGCAGGTCGCGCCGCACCAGACGGCGACGATCACCGGCGACACGCAGTTCCAGGGCAATGTCGGCGCGATGCAGCGCGATCCCTGTCCGACACCCGCAGCGCCCCCGCAGCAGCAGCAGGCATCCGCGGCGCCCGCGGGCGTGCCGCCGAGCGTGCAGTACATGACCGGGTACGAGGATCTGAACCAGTACGGCAGCTGGTCCTCCACCCCGGAATACGGCCAGGTCTGGTATCCGCAGGTCGGCGCCGACTGGGTGCCGTATCGCGAGGGGCGCTGGGCCTATGTCGGCCCCTGGGGCTGGACCTGGGTGGACAACGAGCCCTGGGGATTCGCGCCGTTCCACTACGGTCGCTGGGCCTATGTCGGCAATCGCTGGGGTTGGGTTCCGGCCTATCCCGGTGCGCCAGTGGTGCGGCCGGTCTATGCGCCGGCCCTGGTGACCTTCTTCGGGATCGGCGTGGGTGGGCGTCGGCATCGGCGTCGGATTGGCGCGCGGGTCGGTCGGCTGGGTGCCGCTCGGTCCGCGGCAGCCCTATTACCCGTGGTATCGAGCCAGCCCGACGTATATCCGCAACGTCAACATCACCCACGTCACCAACGTGAACGTGGTGGTGAACAACTACCGGTCCAGGCGGATTCCGCCGGTCGGCCCGATCGACCGGCTGCCCAACGCGCGGGCCGCGACCGTGGTGCCGGCGGATGCGATGGTGCGCTCGCGTCCGGTCGCCCAGGCGGTGCAGCGCGTCGAGCCCGCGACCTTCGCCCACGCCCAGACCTTCGTCGGCCGCGACCCGGTGCGACCGGCGGCCGACACGGTCGGCGTCGGCAATGCCGAGGCGCGGCGGCTCGGGCTGCGGGAGGCGCCCGGCGCCGCGCCGCGTCCGAACGCGCCTGGGCCGGCGATCCACCCGATCGCCCGCGGCGAGCATCCGCCGCTGCGTCCGGCCAATGCGCCGGGCGCCGGCGCGGCCGGGCCGGCAGCGGCCCGAGCAGCGGGCCACTCCAGCCCAGGGGCCGTTGCAGGCGCCGAACGCGCCCGGCGCGGCCCCGGCGAACCGCCCGGCGGAGCAGCCGAACGCCCGGCCCGGCCTGCCCGAGCTGCGGGCACCGGGCACCCGTCCGGGCGCCCCCGGCGCGCCGGTCGAGGCGCATCCCGGCGCCGCACCGGCGGCACGGCCCGGTGAGCCGGCGGCCGAACGTCCCAACGCGGCGCCCAACGAGCGGCCCGCCGTGACGCCGAACCCGCCCGGCCAGCCCGCGCTTCGCCAGCCGGGTGCCGTCCCCGGCGGCGCGCAACGCCCTGCCGAGACACCGCGGGCGGCCGAGCCGCAGCGTCCGGCGGAGGCCCCGCGCGCGGCGCACCGCGCCCCGCAGCGTGCCGCCCCGGCTCCGCGTCCCGCCGAGGCGCCGCATCCGGCGCCGCGCCCCGCCGAGGCCCCGCACCCGGCACCGCGTCCAGCGCCCGCACCGCCCGGCCCAGCGCCGGCCCCGCATCCGGCACCCGCGCCGCGTCCGGCACCGGCTCCGCGTCCGGCACCGGCGCCGCATCCCGCCCCCGCACCGCATCCCGCACCGGCCCCGCGCCCGGCTCCACCGCCCGCGCCGCGTCCCGCACCGGCGCCGCGCCCGGCACCGGCGCCGCATCCCGCGCCGCAGCCGCATCCGGGCAACGGACGCAACCCGCAGCAACCGTGACCGCCGGGCGCCGCCGGCGCGTCAGCCTGCCGGTTCGAGCAGGCGGCGCGCCGCGGCGCAGATTTCCGAGGGCAGATAGGGCTTGGCGATCAGCAGCTGCGGCGCGCCCCCCGCCTCCGGCAGCGTGTTCGGACGGCCGCTCATGAAGATCACCGGCAGGTTCGGGATGCGCGCGCGCACCCGCGCGGCGACGGCATAGCCGTCGAGCCCGCCGGGAAGCTGGATGTCGGTCAGCATCAGACCGATCCCATCATCCGTCCGCGCCGCCTCGAGCGCCTCGTCGGCGTTGCCGGCCTCGATCACCTCGTAGCCCTCGTCCGCCAGCGCCTCCGCAAGGGTCGCGCGGATCAGGAACTCGTCCTCGACAAGCAGGATTCGCGGCTTGCCCGCACTCGGCATCGGCATGGCCCCCGTTTCTCCCGGCCGCTTTCCGGGCGGCGCCAAATTGCCGGTGGCGATCCCGGGTTGCAAACCCTCCCGGGCAACGATCCAGGCGCGCGGGCTTTATCACCCGCGGATCGCCACATTGGAGACAAGCGGCCGTGCCCAGGTTCCTGCTCCCCGCCTCCCTCGCCCTGCTCTCCGCCGTCGCCGCGGCGCCGGGGCGCGCGCAGACGCCGCCCGCGCCCGATATGGCCGGCCAGCCCCTCGCGTTGCGGGCCGATGGCGAACAGCGCGAGGTCGACTGCCGCGGCCGCGACGTGACCATCGACGGACGCGGCGGCCAGTACCACGCTGCATGGCGGCTGCCGCTCGCTGACCCTGCGTGGCGATGCCGTCACGGTGCATGCCGAGATGGCGCCGGCGAGCCGCATCGATGTCGCGGGCAATGGCGACCAGGTGGACTGGTTCCTGCGCCAGCCCGGCCCCGACCCCGTCACCTCGATCAGCGGCCAGGGCAGCCGGGTCTTCCAGCAGCAGCGGCTCGGCTCGGTGGTGACGCCGCTCGCCGAGGCCGGCAGCGCGCCGGATCGCGGGCCGCCGCTCGAGATCGACGCGAGCCGCCAGTCCCGCGACGCCGACTGCACCGGCCGCGACGTCACCCTCACCGGCTCGGGCGACACCCTGGTGCTGCGCGGCGGCTGCCGCTCGCTCACCGTGCTCGGCGACGATGACCGCGTGCAGGCGGAGCTGATGCCCGGGACGCGGGTGCGCATCGCCGGCAGCCGCTCGGTGGTCGCCTTCGCGCTGCTCGGCAGCGGGCCGGATCCGATCGTCTCGGTGAACGGCGCGGAGAGCGACGCCTGGCGCATCCAGCGGCTCGGCGCCACCAGCCGGGCGGATGCCAGCGCCGGCGTCAGTCCCGGCGCGCGCGGCATGCGCGTGCAAGGCCCCGGCGCGGTGGTCAGCCAGATGCCGAAAGTGCCCCAGCCGCTCGCCGACACCGGCCCGGCCGGCGTTCCCGGCACCGCGCCGGCCCGGCCGTGAATGCTGCAATTCGATCGGCGTTGACCCACGTCATTGCGGCGCCGGCCGCGGCCATGCGATAGTCCGCGCCGATGCCGGACCCGTTCTATCTCGTCGCCGCCTGGCTGCAGGCGAACCTGGTGGTCCCCCTGCTCTATCGGCTCGACCTGATGGAGTGGGAGGACATCGCCTATGGCTGGGCGCTGTTCGCGGTCTATGGCGTCGCGCAAGTGGCCGTGACCTATGCGGTGTGCCTGCCGCTCGAGCGCTGGCGGCCGGTGGAGCGCTGGGAGAACGCGAAGGCGGTCTCGGTCGACATCTTCTACACGCTGCTGTCGCGCGTCGGCGTGCTGCCGCTCGTCACCTTCGTCCTGTTCTACCAGCTCCAGGTGTGGCTGAACGGCTTCCTCACCGATCACGGCCTGGTGCCGCCGACGATCGAGCGGGTGGTGCCGGCGCTGCTCGGGCATCCGGTGCTCACCTTCGTCATCTATGCGATCATCCTGGACTGCGCGGATTACTGGCGGCACCGGCTGTCGCACCGGTTCGGCTGGTGGTGGGCGCTGCATTCGCTCCATCACGCCCAGGAGCAGATGACGTTCTGGTCGGATGACCGCAACCACCTGCTCGACGACATCATCTCCTTCTCCTGGTTCATGGCCGTCGGCCTCCTGATCGGCATCCCGCCGATGCAGTTCCCGCTGCTGGTGCTGGTGCTGCGGTTCCTGGAAAGCCTGAGCCACGCCAATGCGCGCATCGCCTTCGGACGGATCGGCGAGCGCCTGCTGATCTCGCCACGCTTTCATCGCGCGCATCACGGCATCCTCGCCGCCGGACAGCGGAGCTGCAATTTCGGCGCCATCCTGCCGTGGTGGGACATGCTGTTCGGCACCGCGGATTTCTCCCGCGAGTTCGTGCGCACCGGCGATCCCTCGGCCCCGGCATCGATGGTGCATGGCGGCTACCTGGCGCAGCAATGGGCGGGATTTGCGCGCATGCTGCGCATGTTCCGCCGCAAGCGCGCGAGCCGCCTGCCGTCGGACCGGCCCATCGTTTCTCCCTGATATCCGATCGCGCCCGCGCCGGGCGGTCACCACCGGCCAACTGCAGATCGCAAACGTGCTGCTCGACCGGATCGATGCGCATGTGAAAAAAGGCGCCCCGACGCCCGCCGGGCGGCCGGCGCGCGCTCACCGACATGGGCGGGACTCGGGCGACCGGGTCCCGCTTTTTCTTTGCCTTGTCACTTGCATGATGGAAGTCAGTCCCCAGCTATCACGATGATAGCGACGGAGGCCATCAATGCGCCGCAAGAGCTACCGCGAATCCGCCTGCCCGATCGCCCGCAGCCTCGAGCGCGTCGGCGAGTGGTGGAGCATCCTGATCCTGCGCGAGGCCTTCCTCGGCGCGACGCGGTTCGAGCAGTTCCAGAAGGGCCTCGATATCGCTCCCAACATGCTGACCCGCCGCCTCAACGCGCTGGTGGAGTCCGGCCTGTTCGCGCGCCGGCGCTACAGCGAGCGGCCGCCCCGCGACGAATACGTGCTGACCGAGCGCGGCCGCGACTTCCGGCCGGTCCTGTGGTCGCTGCTCGCCTGGGGCAACAAGCACTTTGCGCCGGAGGGCCCGAGCGTCGTCGTCGTCGATGCCAGGACCGGCGCGGTCGCCGATCCGCTGCTGGTCGACCGGATCAGCGGACGGCCGCTCACCGAGCCGGAATTCCGCTCCGCCCCCGGCCCCGCCGCCGGTCCCGAGACGCTGGCGCGGCACCGCGTCGCACGCTGAGGCCGCCTTTCTCTCCCAACTCCGCTCCGGGAGCCGCTCATGTCGAGCAGCATTGCCGCCAGGGACACGCTCACCCCGCCACCCGCGCTCACCCGCAAGCGCCTCGCCTGGAAGCCGCTCGCGGCGATTGCCGCCGGCCTGGCGATCGCCGCCGGCGGCGCCGATTACGGCTATCGCTGGTGGACCACCTTCCGCTTCGTCGAGACCACCGATGACGCCTATGTGGGCGGCAACGTCACCGCGCTCTCGGCGCACGTGCCGGGCTTCGTCGACGCGATCCTCGTGCGCGACAACGAGCGCGTCCATGCCGGCCAGGTGCTGATCCGCCTGGACCAGCGCGACTACCGCACCGCCGAGGCGCATGCGGAGGCCACGGTCGCGGCGCGGCGCGCGGCGCTCGAGGACCTGCGCGCGCAATATGCCGAGCAGGATTCGACGATCCGGCAGCAGGACGCGGAGGTGGCCGCCAGGGCGGCGCAGGCCGCCTTCGCGCTGCAGGACGCGAACCGCTATCGCGACCTCGCGCAGACCTCCGCGGGTTCCCGGCAGGACGCGCAACGCGCCGCCGCCGCCGACCTCGCCGCGCGGTCCGCGGTGCTGGCCGCCAATGCCGGGCTGACCGCGTCGCGGCAGCATCTCGCCGTGCTGCAGGCGCGCATCGCCGAGGCCGAGGCGATGCTCGCCGCCGCCGCGGCCGAGCTCCGGACCGCGCAGCTCAACCTCGAATGGACCCAAATCCGGGCGCCGATCGGCGGCTTCGTCGGCAACCGCCTGGCCGAAATCGGCGCCTATGCCGCCGCCGGCAGCTACCTGATCTCCGTCATCCCGAGCGCGGGCCTCTGGGTCGATGCGAATTTCAAGGAGGACCAGCTCGCCGCCATGCGCCGCGGCCGCAGCGCCACCGTGACCGCCGACGTGCTGCCCGACCATCCCTTCCGCGCCCATGTGGAGAGCCTCGCCCCCGGCACCGGCAGTCTGTTCAGCGTGATCCCGCCGGAGAACGCGACCGGCAACTTCACCAAGATCGTGCAGCGGGTGCCCGTGCGGGTGGAGCTCGATCCCGGCGACGGGCTGCTCGAGGTGCTGCGGCCCGGCCTCTCCGCCACGGTCAGCGTCGATACCCGGGCGGCGGCGGAGCAGGCGCCCCAACAGGCGGCCGAGCAGGCGGCGCGATGAGCGGCGCCGCCCCGGCGGAGCGGTCGTCGCTGCTGCCCTTCGTGGTGATGTGCGTCGGCATGTTCATTGCGCTGCTCGACATCCAGATCGTCGCCTCGTCGCTCGCCGATATCGGCGGCGGGCTGTCGGCGGCGAAGGACGAGATCAGCTGGGTGCAGACCGCCTATCTGATCGCCGAGATCGTGATGATCCCGCTCTCCGGCTGGCTCACCCGCGTCTTCTCCACCCGCTGGCTGTTCACCCTCTCGGCCGGCGGCTTCACCGCGGCGAGCCTGCTTTGCGCGATGGCCTGGAACATCCAGTCGATGATCGTCTTCCGCGCCCTGCAGGGGCTGCTCGGCGCGTCGATGATTCCGATCGTGTTCACCTCCTCGTTCCACTTCTTCCAGGGGAAGCGGCGGGTCTATTCGGCGGCGGTGGTGGGCACCATCGCCTCGATCGCGCCGACGCTCGGGCCGGTGATCGGCGGCTGGATCACCGACACGCTCGACTGGCACTGGCTGTTCTACATCAACCTGCTGCCGGGCATCGCGATCACGCTCCTGGTGCCGCTGCTGGTGCGGATCGACGAGCCCGACCTCACGCTGCTGCGCGGCGCCGACTATCCCGGCATTGCGCTGATGGCGGTCGGGCTCGGGACACTCGAATACGTGCTCGAGGAGGGCACGCGCTGGAACTGGTTCAGCGACGCGACGATCCGCGACTGCGCCTGGATCGCCGGCGTCTCGCTGGTCCTGTTTGTCTGGCGGAGCCTCGTCGTCGCCAACCCGGTGGTCGATCTCCGCGCGCTGGCCAACCGCAATTTCGCCCTCGGCTGCCTGCTCTCCTTCATCACCGGGGTCGGCATCTTCACCACGATCTACCTGACGCCGCTCTTCCTCGGCTACACCCGCGGCTTCAGCGCCTGGCAGACCGGGACCGCGATCTTCTCGACCGGCCTCGCCTCGCTGATCGGCACGCCGCTCTACATCATCCTCGCGCGTCGCTTCGACACCCGCTGGCTGATGATGGCGGGGCTCGCGAGCTTCGGCCTCTCGATGTGGAGCTTCAGCTTCATCACCCATGACTGGGGCGGCGACCAGCTTCTGCTGCCGCAGGTGCTGCGCGGGCTGCCGCAGGTCTTCGCGGTGGCCCCCGCCGTCAATCTCGGCCTCGGCAGCCTGTCGCCGGCGCGGCTCAAATATGCGAGCGGCCTCTTCAACATGATGCGCAATCTCGGTGGCGCGGTCGGCATCGCGGTGAGTGCCGCGATCATCAACGACCGCACGAATTTCCACTTCCAGCGGATCGCGGCGCATCTGACGCAGGCGAACCTGCCGATGCGGCGCCTGACCGGCGGATCTCGCCGCCCGCTATGCCGCCCTGCCGCGCGGGCCGGCGATCGGCGGGGACGCGGCGCTGCACCAGCTCTGGTCGCTCGCCTACCGCGAGGCCAGCACCCTCGCCTTCGCCGACGCCTTCCGGGTCATCATGCTGGCATTCGTCCTGGCGACGCTGCTCGTGCCGCTGCTGCGGCAGGTGGAAGGGCCGACGCCGGCGGCCGGCCCCGGCGCGGCGCACTGAACCTCGAATTGCGGAGTTTTCATTCGACGCGCAGCGCCGCCCGCAGAGCGGCCGAGCCCGCCGGGTCGGCGAGCACCGCGAGCCGGGTCGCCGCGATGACGGCGAAGCG
Source organism: uncultured Alphaproteobacteria bacterium (assembly GCA_963822815.1). GTDB lineage: Bacteria > Pseudomonadota > Alphaproteobacteria > Acetobacterales > Acetobacteraceae > CAWGJC01. Next base: position 372,747 of record CAWGJC010000005.1, on the reverse strand, counting down.
GTGCAGCAGCGCCCGGCGGCGCGCCGGCGGCAGGGTGATGGGAGGGCGACTCGCGCAGGAGCTCCGCCTCGCCGCCCGCGGCGACGATCACGCCGACCTCCTCGGGCAGCAGGTCGAGCGGAAAATCGGCATCCACCGCGAAGTAGAGCGCGTCGGAAAAATCGAGGTATTCCGGCCACTTGCGGTCGGTCAGGAAGTCCCGCGCGCCGGATTTCACCTCGATGCAGGCAAACCCGCCATCGGGACGCAGCGCCAGGATGTCGGCCCGTCTCCCGTTCGGGAGCGGCAGCTCGTGGACGGGCGCCCAGGCCAGCCGGACGCAGAGCAGCCCGGCCGCGCGCCGGATCGCGAGCGCGCGTTCCGGGAAGCTTATTTCCATCCCGATCTTCGGCCCATGTTAGGATTTGACCGCTATCATCAATCGGTCGTTAAATTTGCGTTGCGGAGGCCGAAACCTCCCCTTACGCTGGTGCATTGAAACCGGTCATGATCGCAACCCGCTTCTCCGTCGCCGCGCACATCCTCCTGCTCCTCGCCTCCGAATCCTCGGATCGGGCGACGAGCCTCCGGATCGCGCAAAGCGTCAACACCAACCCCGTGGTGGTGCGCCGCATCACCGGGCAGCTCGCGCGCGCGGGCCTGGTCCGCGTGAAGCGCGGCCCCGGCGGCGCCCGGCTGCGCCGGCCGGCCGACCGCATCACGCTCCGCGACATCTGGCGTGCCGTGAACCCGGCGCCAGCCCGGCCGCTGCTCTCCCTGCATCCGGATCCCGATCCGGATTGCATCGTCGGCTCGCAGGTGCATCGGGTGCTGACCCCGGCCTTCGTCGCCGCCGAGAACGCGATGGAGCAGGCGCTCGGGATGGTCACGCTGGACGAGCTGGCTGGCCGGATCGCACCCCTCCCGGAACCACAACGCGCTCAGCCGGAATACGCCGGCCCGTAAGCGCGGCCACGATGCACTCCGCTGCCATGACGCCCATGGCGACCAGTGCGCCCGGCGTCACCCCCGCGACGTGCGGGGTGACGAAAACGTGGGGATGGCACCGTAGCCGGTGATCGGCCGCCGGCGGCTCGGTCTCGAACACGTCGAGCGCCGCGCCCGCGAGCCGGCCCGCATCGAGCGCCGCCAGCAGCGCCGCCTCGTCGATCAGCCCGCCGCGGGCGGTGTTGATCACGAAAGCCCCCACCGGCAGGCGCGCCATCGCGGCGGCGTCGATCAGATGCCGGGTGGACGGCAGCAGCGGGCAATGCAGCGACAGCACCTCCGATTCCCGCAGCAGCGCATGGAGGCTGCCCACCACCGCGATTCCCTCCGGCTCGGCCGTCCCGGTGGCGAGCGAGGGATCGAACCCGGTCACCGCCATGCCGAGGCCGCGCGCGAGCGCCGCCACCGCCCGCCCGATCGCGCCGAGCCCCACCAGGCCGAGCCGCAGCCCGGCAATGTCGCGCACCGAGGTCGCCGCGCCGCGCCACTCCCCCGCCGCGATCGCCGCGCGCAACGGCAGCAGGTCCTTGGCGAGCGCCAGGATCAGGGCGAGCGCGTGCTCCGCCACCTGCCGGGTGTTGGAGCCGGGTGCCCGCGTGACCAGCAGGCCGCGCGCTCTCGCGGCGTCGAGATCGACCTCGTCCATGCCCACCCCGTGCCGGGCCACGATCCGGAGCCGGGGCGAGGCGTCCATCACCGCGCCGTCGACCCGCCCCTGCCGGCAGAGGATCGCATCCGCCTGCACCCGCGCGGTGAGGGCGGCGACGTCAGCGGCCGAAGGATAGGGCGGCATGTAATGGACCGCGGCGCCGGCTTCCTCGAGCAGCCGCACCGCCGGCTCCGCCAGGCGCGGCGCCGTCATCACCACCTCGAAGCCCATCAGTCGAGCGCGTCGCGGAGCTGGCGCTCGTAGTGGCGGTAGTACTTGTCGGTGACGAGATCGGTCTTCACCACCACGGCAACGTCGGTGGTGTTGAACTGGTGATCGATTACGGCGCCGTCGCCGATGAAGCCGCCGAGCCGGAGATAGCCCTTCACCAGCGGCGGGAGCTGCGCCAGCGCGCGCTTGGGGTCGAGCGCGTCGGGATCGAGCCGGCGCATGTCGATGTAGCGGCCCGGCAGCGCGCGCGGGCGCAGCGCCGGTGGCGCCAGATGGTGCTGGTAGAGATAGGTGAGCTCGGCCGAGAGCGCATCCGGATCGGTGCCCGGGAGGCTCGCGCAACCGAACATCAGGTCGATCTGGTGGCTGAACACGTAGGCCGCGAGCCCGCGCCAGAGCAGCTGCATCACGGCGCGGTTGCGATACCCGGCATCGACGCAGGAGCGGCCGAGCTCGAGCAGCCGCCCGGGCAGATGCAGCAGGCAGCCGATGTCATATTCGCCCGCCGAGTAGAACCGCCCGACCCGACCCGCCGCCGCCGGCTGGATCAGCCGGTAGGTGCCGACCACCCCCTTCGCCCCGGAGCCGCGCGTGTGATCGATCACCACCACATGGTCGGCGACCCCGTCATACTCGTCGAAATCGCGATGGCGGGCGCGCGCCTCGGGGCTCGGCGCGGCGCCCATCTCCTCGTAGAACACGCGGTAGCGGAGCGCCTGGACGGCATCGATCTCGTCGCGCCGCTCCGCCATGCGGACGCCGAGATTGCCGGCGCGGATCTCGGCGAACCACGGCGCCTCGGGCAGTGTCGCGGCAACGATGGGCTTCTGCGCGGTCATCGTTCGGCCCTGCCCTCGGTCCCGCCCTGGCGCGGCGCGGCGTGGCCGAGCTCGGCGGACCGCTTCGGCCGCGCCGGCGCCGATGCGGCCGCCTCCGGTCGGCGGCCGAACAGCTCGAGCCGATGGGAGACAAGCTCGAACCCGAGCCGGGCGGCGATCGCCTGCATCAGCCGCTCATGCTCGGCATCCTCGAACTCGATGACGCGGCCGGTCTCCACATCGATCAGGTGGTAGTGCCGCCCGTGCTCGCTCGGCTCGTAGCGCGCGCGCCCGCCGCCGAAATCGCGCCGCTCGAGGATGCCCTTCTCCTCGAGCAACCGGACCGTGCGATAGACGGTGGCGATCGAGATGCGCGCATCGAGCGCGGCGGCACGGCGGTAGAGCTCCTCGACATCCGGATGGTCCGACGAGTCGGAGAGGACGCGGGCGATCACCCGGCGCTGGCCGGTCATCTTGAGCCCTCGCTCCACGCACAGGCGCTCGATCCGCGATTCCATGCCGTCCTGATGCCCGACGATGCGCGTGCCTACCCGATCAGCACGCGCCGTGTCGAATTGGGCGTGGTATCTCAGTTCAGGTCGGCACCGGCCTGAACGGAGGTACTACCCGAATCGCCCGGGGGAAACGGAGTGCGGTGCCGAGCCTACTTGCGACCCCGCGGCTTGGTGCCGAGGCCGATCTTTTTTGCCAAGGAAGAGCGGTGGCGCGCGTAATTGGGCGCCACCATCGGATAGTCGTGCGGAAGATCCCACCGCTCCCGATATTGTTCCGGCGACATGTTATAGGCGGTCTTCAGATGCCGTTTCAGCATCTTCAGCTTCTTTCCGTCCTCGAGGCAGACGATGTAGTCTGCGAACACCGAGCGCTTCACGGGAACGGCCGGCTGAGGTCGGTCCGGCTGGTTCGGCTCCTTGCCGACACCCGCGAGCGTCTTGTAGACGTCCTGGATCAGCCCCGGCAACGCATCCGCATTCACCGAATTGTTGGAGACGTGCGCGGAAACGATTTGGGCAGTCAGCCCCAGTACATCCAGGCTAACAGCGGGGCCTGCCGAACTCTCGGCCATTTCAGGTCCTTCCAAGGCGAACAACTTGCGCCATATACGTCACGCCCCGACCGTTTCGCAACGGATGTCCCGATCCGGAAGAAGATTGCAGTCATGCCCAAGTCGAACTCCCCGCCAGCGATCGACCAAGAGCTCGATATCACCGGCGAAATCTGCCCGATGACCTTCGTGCGCACGCGCCTCGCCCTGGACCGCATGGCGCCGGGTGCCGTGCTCGCGGTACGGCTGCGCGGCGAGGAGCCGCTCGCCAACGTTCCGCGCACCGCGGAGGAGCAGGGCCACGCGGTGCTCGCGGTCATTCCGGAGCCGGACGGGGCGGCCCGTGTGCTGATCCGCAAGGGCTGAGCGTCGCCCGCAGGACCAGCGCGTCGCCGCCATCCGGGTAGTAGCGGCGCCGGCACCCGACCGCGGCGAATCCCTCCCCGGTATAGAGCGCGCGGCCGGCGGCATTGGCGGCGCCGACCTCGAGGAACATCGCCGCGGCGCCGCGGCCGGCCGCCTCCGCCATCGCCGCGCGCAGCAGCGCCCGCCCGACGCCCCGCCGGCGCGCGGCCGCCCGGACCGCGAGCGTCAGGATCTCGGCCTCGTCGCCGACCGCGCGGGCCAGCACCATCCCGCCGGCCGGGTCGACGAAGCCGAATCCGCCGGCCAGCCCGAGTTGCAGCACCATCGCATCCTCGCCCCAGCGCGCGCCGGGCGGAAAGGCCGCGGCGTGCAGCGCCGCCAGCAGGCGTGCATGCGCCGCCGCCGCGCGGATCATGCGGGCGGCGGCCGCGGCGGCGTGCCGGGGAGCTTCACCGCGGGCGGCATCGACATAGAGCGGCTGCGCCGGAAGCGGCGGCAGCGTGCCGTCCAGCCGCCGCATCGCCGCCAGGGCGATGAAGCGCGGAGTGGGCCGGCGGGCGTTGGTCAGCATGACGTCCGCCCCCCGCGCCGCCAGACGCGCCGCCACCGGCCCGGCGCTGTCGCCCGCCAGCGCCACCGGCCCCGCGGGATCGGGGACCGCGTCGGGCGCCATCGCCGCCACCTGGCCGGCGCGTTCGAGAAACACCCCGCCCCTCCGATTGTCGGTCGCGACCCAGAGCGCGCGACGGCCGAGCTGGGGCAGCGACTGGGCCAGCGCCTCGCCGACCGTGACCCCCACCAGTTCGACCCCCGATGCGAGGGCGAGACCTTGCGCGAGCGACAGGGCCGCGCGCAGCCCGGTGAAGCTCCCGGGGCCGACCGTCGCGGCGATCAGATCGAGCCGGCCCGGCGCCACCCCGGCCTCGTCCAGCACCGCTTGCGCCATGCCGGGAAGACGGGCCGCATGTCCCCGATCGCCCTCCGCGCGCCGGCTCGCCACCACCTCGCCGTCGGCGAGGATGGCGACGGAACAGGCGGCAAGCGCGCCATCAAGGACCAGAACCCGCATCGCGCGGGTTAGTGTCCTGCCCCCGAAGCTCGCTGCCATTTCGCAGCGAGCGCAGGGGATAAGCAGGCCACTGGAAATAAGTGTCCTGCCCCCGAAGCTCGCTGCCGTTTCGCAGCGAACGCAGGGGATAAGCAGGCCACTGGAAACAAGTGTCCTGCCCCCGAAGGTCGCTGCCATTTCGCAGCGGGCGCTGGGGATAAGCAGGCCGCTGAAAACAAAGAGCTGGTGTCCCGATTCCGGCCGGATGCAAGCGCCAATGAACTTCGGAGTAGGGATACTGGCGAACGGTCACAGCAGCTCACAGGCCTCGGCGAAGTCGAGACGCGGCGAGCGGGGGAACAGGCCGGCAGGGTCGCCGTGGCCGAGATTGACCAGGAAATTCGATTTCCAGCCGCGCCCGGCAAGGAAGGCCTCGTCCACCACCGATTTGTCGAAGCCCGACATCGGCCCGCAATCGAGCCCGAGCGCCCGCGCCGCCAGGATCAGATAGGCGCCCTGCAGCGTGCCGTTGCGGAAGGCGGTCTCGTTCGCCAGCGCCTCGTTGCCGGCGAACCAGCTGCGTGCATCGGCATGCGGAAACAGCCGCGGAAGCTGCTCGAAGAAGCCGGGATCGTAGGCGACGATGACGGTGACCGGAGCCGCCATCGTCTTCTCGGTGTTGCCGGCGGAGAGCGCCGGCCGGAGCTTCTCCTTCGCCCAGCGGCTGCGCAGGAACAGGAAGCGCGCCGGGGAGCAGTTCGCCGAGGTCGGACCCCATTTCAGCAGGTCGAAGAGCGCGCGCAGCGTCTCGTCGCTTACCGGCTCCTCCGTCCACTGGTTGTGCGTGCGCGCCTCGCGGAACAGCCGGTCGAGCGCCGCCGCGTCGAGCGGTCCGGCTGGGGCGACAGCCTCCGGCGGCGGCTCGGGCGCGACTTGCGGGAGCGCGGGAGGTTCCGCGGTCGCGGCTTCGGTGGCGCTCGGCTCGGCGTCAGACATCATCTCTGGTCCCCTGGTTCGTTCGATATCGAACGATCTGGGTCGCAGCGGCCGGGAGTCAAGCAGCAGCCAGGAGTCAACCGGTCAGAGATCGACCTGCTCGACGGCGACGACCTCCGGCACGTAGTGGCGCAGCATGTTCTCGATCCCATGCTTGAGCGTCGCGCGGGAGGAGGGGCAGCCGCTGCAGGCACCCTGCATGTGCAGCCGCACCACCCCGTCGCGATAGCCCTTGAACACGATGTCGCCGCCATCGCCGGCGACCGCGGGGCGGACCCGGGTGTCGAGCAGGTCCTTGATCTGCGCCACCACCTCGCGATCGGCCTCGGCGACCTCATCCTCGTCGGCGGCGAGCGCGCCGCCGTCGATTACCGGCCGGCCGGCGACGAAATGCTCCATCAGCGTGCCGAGCACCTGCGGTTTCAGCGCCTCCCAGGCGATCGCGTCCGACTTGGTGACGGTCACGAAATCGGCGCCGAGAAAGATCCGGGTCACCCCCGGAAGCGCGAACAGCGCCTCGGCGAGGGGGCTGCGCGCGGCGGCGGCCCGGCTCGCGAAATCCGCGGTGCCACCCTCCATCACGAAGCGGCCGGGCAGGAATTTCAGCGTGGCGGGGTTGGGCGTGCCTTCGGTCTCGATGAACATGATCCGGCCTCGTTGGTCCAGAGCGGACGGGAGCAAAGCGGACCGCGATGGTCCCGTTCTTGCGCACTACATGGCGCAAGCCCTCCCCGCCTGCAAGCCGGAGTCAGGCCTCTTCGCCCACCTCGTCCTCCAGCGCAAGCACGACCTCGGTCTGCGCGGGCTCCAGCGCCTCGATGTCGCGCAGCACGCGGCCGACGGCGCGGGTGCGGGTCCGGGCCTTGTCGATCGTGCCGGACACCGTCCCGACCTGCTTCGCCAGTGTCTCCAGCACCTTGTCCATCTTCACCATCTCGGCCTTGGTGGCCGCGAGCAGTCCGCGCACCTCGTCGGCCTTCTGCTCGAGCGTCAGCGTGACGAAGCCGAGCTGGATCGTGCGCAGCAGCGCCGGCAGCAGGCTGGGGCCCATCACCAGCACCTTGCACTCGCGGCTGATCTCCTCGATCAGCCCCGGCATGCGCGCGACCTCGGCGTAGAGCCCGTCGGTCGGCAGATAGAGCGCCGCGAACTCCACCGTCACCGGCGGGCAGATGTACTTGCCGGCGATCTTCCGCGCCTCCAGCCGCAGCCGCTGCTCGAGCCCGCGCCGCGCCGTGCGCTCCGCCTCGGCATCGCCGGTCTCGGCGGCGTCGAGCAGGCGCTCGTAATCCTCGGTCGGGAACTTGGCGTCGATCGCGAGCAGCGGCCGCACCTCGGCGCGCACCGGCATCACCACCGCGAATTCCACGAGTTCGGCGCTGTCGTCGCGCAACTTGCGGTTCATCTCGTAGGCGCCGGCGGGCAGGATGTCGTCGAGCAGCACGCGGAGCTGCGTCTCGCCCCAGCCGCCGCGCGTCTTCACGTTGGAGAAGATGCGGCGGAGATCGCCGACCTGCGCCGCGGTCGCTTGCACGTCCCCCATCGCCTTCTGCAGCGCGCCGAACTGGTCGAGCACGCGCTGGAAGCTCGCCTCCATCTGCTTCTCGACCGCCTGATGCAGCTGCTCGTTGACGCTCCTCTGGATCTCGGCGAGCCGCGCGGCACTCGCTTCGGCGATCTCCCGCAGCTTGACCTCGAGCAGCGCTCGCGCTTCGCCCTGTTCGCGCACCAGGCTGAGATTGAGCCCGGCGAGCGCGTCGCGCAGTTCGCCGCCGATCCCGGTGATCCGGGCCGTCACCGCCCGCTCGCCGGCGGCGATGTGGTGGCGGGTGGTCTCGCCCTCGGCGCGCGTCCCGGCGAGGCCCTGCTCGGCGAGCAGTCGCAGCCGCTGCGCCTCCCCGTCGCCCCCGCGCACGAGCAGCACCAGAAGCAGGAGAACGGATAGCAGGCCGCACCCGGCGGCGATCGCGGTCAATGAGGTCGGCAGACATGGCGAATCATCGCAGACTGCCCGAGTTGCTTCCAGGCCCCGCCCGAACCCGCCACCCCCAACGGCGTTGGTCCTGGCACCCGCGCGAAAGGATCTCGCCATGAAAGCCCTGCTCATCCCCGCCTGGTTCGGATTTGCCCTCGTCACCGCCGGGGGCACCGCGCAGGCGGGCTGCCTCACCGGCGCGGCGGTCGGTGGCGTCGCCGGACACTACGCGGGCCACCACGCACTGCTCGGCGCCGCCGCCGGCTGCGCCGTCGGCCATCACGAGGCAAAGGTCGCCAAGGAGAAGCGCGACGCAGAGGCGCGACAGGCCGCCGCATCCTCGGCTCCCGCGGGCAGCGTGAACGATGGCGGCACCCGCGAGGGCGGCGCCGCCTCGCAATAGGGATCTATCCCGGCCGCACCCGGTCGCGCTAAGCCGGGCGGGGCAGCAGGGGCAACGCGCATGATCCACGTGATCGCCATGGTCACCACGAAGCCTGGCCAGCGCGAGGCCGTGCTGCGCGCGATGCGCGCCAACATCCCGAACGTCCGCGCCGAGCGGGGCTGCATCGAGTACGGTCCGGCGATCGATGCCGAGAATGCCGGCGCGATCCAGACGCCGATCGGGCCGGACAGCTTCATCGTCATCGAGAAGTGGGAAAGTCTCGACGCGCTCCGCGCTCACGGCGCCGCGCCGCATATGCAGGACTACGCCGCGCACACCAGGGACATGCTCGCGAACCGCGTCATCCACGTGCTGTCGCCGGCCTGACAGTCCGTGTGCAGATGCACGAAGCGCGCCTCTTCAAACGGACCCTGAGCCTCTCAACTCCGGCTTGAGGTTTCGCCGGCACGTCTTGCCCGGCGATGGCGGTGCTGCCGAACTCGGCGCCGACCTATGGCGCCGTCCTGCGTACCGTCACCGCCGCGACACCCGTCACCGCGGCGCCGGGCCCGAGCGCGCCGATCGAGCAGGAGGTGAGCTTTCTCACCGGCGTCAGCAGCACCGGCACGATCGCGCAGTTCTTCGACTTCACGATCGACACCGATCCCGTGGTCACGCTGTGGGGTGCGGGCGGCACGCTGTGGCTCTGGCTGCTGAACGGCGGCGCAGTGCTCGCCGCGGCAACCCTCGCCAATCCCGGCGCGACGGTGCGCATCGCCGCGATCGGCGATTTCAACGGCGACGGAAAGGCGGACATTCTCTGGCAGGCCGGCAACGGCACGCCCGAACTCTGGCTGATGAACGGCACCACAGTCGCGAGCCGCGCCGCCTTGCCGGATCCCGGCACCGCCTGGCAGGTGATCGGCGCCGCGAACAGCCCCGTCTCCATGTAGCATGCGTGATGGTCAGATCGCCTCGAGCCCGCACCAGCCGGCGATCGTCAGCGCATAGACGCGGATCACGTCCTGCATCGCGTCAAGGCCGACACTCTCGTCGATGCCGTGGATCGCATCGCCGCCGGCGCCGTAGCAGGTCGCCTGCGTGCCCTGATAGAGCGTGTAGAACCGCGCATCGGTAAGCCCGGTCGCGGCATAGGCGCGCAGCGTCTCGCCGGTGATCTCGCGATGCACCGCGGCGACCGCCCGGGCGATCGGCTGCTCCGCCGGGAACACCGCGCCGTCCGCCATGAAGCCCTTGAACTCGAGCGCGAGCCTGGCGCCGCGCAACGCCTCGTCCTTGCGCGGCTGCCGCGACCAGGCGTTCGATGTCGCGCTTCACCTGTAGGCAGGAATACCCGGGCATCACCCCGACCCGCATGCCGATGCGCGCCCGCGTGGGGACGGAGCTGTTCCATTCCCCGCCTTCGATCGTGCCGAAATTCACGTTGATCGGGTGGTTGTCGGCGGCGAAGGCCGGATGGCGGCGCTCGGCCTTGTTCATCTCCGCCTCGTAGGCGCGGAAGTGCCGCGACAGCGCGTAGGCCGCCTCGATCGCATTCACGCCGGCATGCATCTCGCGCACATGCGCGGGCCGGCCGGTGACCGTCACCCAGGCCCAGACGACGCCGACCTCCGCGGTGTAGAGCGCGGAATGACCGGGGCCGGGCTCCGGGATCAGACACGCCTCCGGCGGCTCGAGCGCCTGCATGACCGCAAGCGCGCCGTTGCCGGTGCACTCCTCCTCGATCACCGCCGCCATCTGCAGCTCGGCCGCCGGCTGCAACCCGGCAAGTTTAAGTGCGCGGAACGCGGTGACGTAGGCGGCGACCCCCGCCTTCATGTCGGCCGCACCCCGCCCATACATCCGCCCATCGCGGACCCGCGGCTCGAACGGCGGCGTGGTCCAGAGATCCGCCGCTCCCTCCGGCACCACGTCGATATGCCCCTGCAGCATGAGGCTCCGCCCGCGCCGCTCGCGCGGGCGATGCACGGCCACCACGTTATCACGCCCGGCATACGGGATCAGCGGCGGCGAGAAGCCCGGATGATCGGCGAGCGCCGCCACATCGACCGGCACGCGACGCGGCGCGAGGCCGATCTCGCGATAGACCGCCTCCATCTCGGCGAGGCAGCCGGCCTCCTCGCCGAGCACGCTCCGGTGCCGCACCAGGCGCTCGAGCAGTGCGACCGCCTCGTCGCGGAGCGCGTCGGCGGCCTCCAGGATCGCCCGCCGTGCACCGGGATCGATCGGCCGGAACTCCCCCGGGATCAGCACATCCATCAGCCATTCCTCCCGCGGGGCGCTCCCCGATGAGTGTGGCATCGCCGCAGGGGTCAGGCTAGGATGGGCGGGCTCCCGGAGTTGCCGATGCGCCTTGCCGCCGTCCTGTTCGCCCTGATCGCGCTCGCCGCCTGTGGCTCCTATGCCGGCTCCGACGGGCTCTTCGACGGCGCGGCACGGCAGCAACAGGTGATGCGCGACACCGCCGCGATCCTGCAGGGCATGGCGCAGGCGCATGCCGAGACCGCCCAATCCGCCGCCTGCAACGCCGCCACGCCGACCCGGAGCGACCGCTCGCCCTGCCGCTGAGAGTTGCGGCTCCGGGACAGCGGGACTAACCATCGCCTCGCGCGGGTGTAGCTCAATGGTAGAGCCCCAGCCTTCCAAGCTGGTTGTGCGGGTTCGATTCCCGTCACCCGCTCCAAGCCAGCCATCAATGGTCAGTCGCCGGGGCCCAGTGGGTTGACTTTGCGGCGGCGGCGCCCTCTTTTCGGCCGCCCGGCGCGGGGGCGCGCAGGGGTGTAGCTCAATTGGCTAGAGCGCCGGTCTCCAAAACCGGAGGCTGGGGGTTCGAGACCCTCCACCCCTGCCAGCCCGGCGCGCTATCATGGCTCATTCCGACGAGGATCAACGTGGCGGTCAACCCGGCGAAGTTCGTGCACGATGTGCGCACCGAAGTGGGCAAGGTCACCTGGCCGTCCAGGCGCGAGACCATGATCACGACCGGGCTCGTGCTCGCCATGGCGGCACTCGCCGCCCTGTTCTTCTTCGTCATCGACCAGATCGTCGGCGTCGGCGTCCGCGCACTGTTCGGCGTCGGCGCCTAGTTCGAGTGCGTGATTCGCGTTGCGGCCGGTTGCGGCTCAGGCGAGCACGCCCCAGGAGTTCCCCATGGCCAAGCGTTGGTATGTCGTCCACGTCTATTCGGGCTTCGAGAAGAAGATCGCCGAGCAGCTGAAGGAGCAGGCCGCCCAGAAGGGCCTCGCCGATCAGATCGAGGACGTGCTGGTCCCGTCCGAGCAGGTGGTCGAGCTGCGTCGCGGCCAGAAGGTCAATGCCGAGCACAAATTCTTCCCCGGCTACGTGCTGGTGAAGATGGACCTCACCGACGACGCCTGGCACCTGGTCAAGAACACGCCGAAAGTCACCGGCTTCCTCGGCAGCAAGACCCGCCCCACCCCGATCAGCGACGCCGAGGCCGACCGCATCCTGAAGCAGACCCAGGAAGGCGTCGAACGCCCCCGGCCCGCAATCCTGTTCGAGATCGGCGAGCAGGTCCGCGTCGCCGACGGCCCGTTCACGAGCTTCAACGGCACCGTCGAGGAAATCGACGAGGAGAAGGGCCGGGTCAAGGTCAGCGTCTCCATCTTCGGCCGCTCCACGCCGGTCGAGCTCGAATACGGCCAGGTCGAGAAGGTCTGAACGGCAGGACGGGGCGCCCGGCCGGGCCGGCAAGCGGCGGCGATGCAGTCGCGGCGGCCGTTGCGGGGGCCGGCGGGCACGTTGTAGACGGCCCGGATGGACAGCGTCATCCGCCTGGACCTGAAGGACCATATCCGGGCCGTCCCGGATTTCCCGAAGCCGGGGATTCTCTTCTACGACATCTCCACCCTGCTCCGGCACGCCGATGCGTGGCAGGTGGCGATGGGGCGGATGGCGAATGGCGTGCGCGCCTACCATCCGGACGTGCTGGCCGGCATCGAATTGCGCGGTTTCCTGATGGCGGCGCCGCTGGCGCTGAAGCTCGGCTGCGGGTTCGTCATGCTGCGCAAGCGCGGCAAGCTGCCGGGCCAGACGATCGGGCTCGATTATGGGCTCGAATACGGCAACGACCGGATCGAGATCCAGGCGGATGCGGTCACGCAGGGGCAGCGCGTCGTGGTGGTCGACGACCTGCTCGCGACCGGCGGCACGATGGCGGCCGGCATCGCCTTGCTGCGGCAGATCGGCGCCGAGGTCCCGGCGGCGGCGACGCTGATCGAGCTCACCTTCCTGCACGGCCGCGCGCGCCTGGACGTGCCCTGCATCTCACTGGTGTCCTATGATTCCTGAGGCGCGCCGCTCGGTCGGGGCGCCGCGGCCCCGGGCTCTCGGACGACGTCGGTTGCTCGCCCTCTCGGCCGCGATGCCCGGCCTCCTTGCCGCGGCGCCGGCCGCCTTCCCGGACGGGGCGACGATGCTGGTCGCGGGCCCGCAGAACGGCGCCACCAATTGGTGGGCGGAATGGCTCGCGCCCCTCATCGCCCACGGCCTCGGGCCGACCGGTCGCATCCGGCGGGAGACGGTCGGAGGCGCTGACGGCGTCACCGCCGCCAACCAGTTCGATGCCCGCATCGCGGCGGATGGCACCACGGCCATGCTGATGCCGGGCGAGGCCGGGCTTGCCTGGCTGGTCGGTGATCCGCGCGCCCAGTTCGACGCGGCGCACTGGGTTCCCGCGCTGGCGGGGATCGGATCGGGCGTGGTGGTCGCGCGCCTCGCCGGCGGCCCGGTCCCGGGCATGCGCCTGCGCATCGGCGCGGCAATGCCGGAGGGACCCGACCTGGCCGCCCTGCTCGGACTCGAGCTGTGCGGGATCGAGATCGTCCCGGTGTTCGGGCTGACCGGGCCGGACGCGGCAGCAAACGCATTGACGCAGAATGCGGTGGACGCCGCCTTCGTGCATGGCCGGAAAATCGGCGCGCAGGTCGCGATCGTGGGGCGCGCGGGCGCGACCCCGATGGCCACGCTGGGCTCGCTCGACGCGACCGGCGAACCGGCACGCGACCCGCAGTTTCCCGCCGTGCCTGATGTGCCCGAGCTTGCGGCCCGGCTGCGCGGCGTCGCGCCGAGCGGGCCACTTTACGATGCCTGGCGTGCGGTTGCGGCGGCGACGCAGCTCGATGTGGGTCTCGTGCTGCCGCAGCTCACCCCGGCGGCCATGGTCGCGGCGTGGCGCCGCGCCTGCGGCGAGGCCGTGGCCTCGCCGGAGCTGCAGGCGAAGGTCGCGCCGCTCGGGCTGCGCGCGGTCTCCTCCCCGGCGGCCACCGAATGCACGTCGGCGATCGCGGCCGACGGCACCGCGCTGCTCGAGCTTCGCCGCTGGCTCGCCACCCGCCTCAACTGGCGCCCGACCTGAAACGCTGCCCAACCCGCGAAACGAGGCCGATCCCGGATCCGACCGGGTCCGGAATCGCCCGCGAGGTCCGGCGCGCCTGGGTCAGATCGCTCAGATGGCGATGCGCGCGCCCTGCGACGCCGCCCCGGCGGTCCGCGCCAGTGCGCCGGCCGTCTGCGCGCGCAGACCATCGGCCATGTCCTGGTTGACGCGCAGCAGCGGCTCGAGCGCGAGGTCCTTCGTCATCGCAATGGTGCTGTAGGTCATCGCCCAGAGACTGAGCTCGGCGATCTGCGCCTTGAGGTCGGACGGAAGCCCGTTCTCCTCGGTCCCCACATCCTTCAGGATCACGGACCAGAGCTGCTGGTTCTTGTAGAGTGCCCGGATGCGCTCGGCCTGGTTCGACGCCGCCTCGAGCCCGGCATTGGCAAGCCGGAAGGCGACGATCTCGTTCTCGCGCGGCGTCGCCGCATCGTACGCCGGACTCTGATAGTGACGCATTCCGCGCGACATTTCGAACTCCTCGTCAGGCTCGGTTAGGGGAAGAAGTCGACCGAAGCGGGCCCGGACGCGTTTCCGCCCGGGCCCGTTCCGGCGCTTACCGTTTCAGCGGAACAGCGACATCAAAGCCTGGGGCTGCTGGTTCGCGATCGAGAGCGACTGGATCGCGAGCTGCTGCTTCGTCTGCAGCGACTGCAGCTTGGCGCTCTCCGCCGCCATGTCGGCATCGGTCAGCGCACCGAGGCCGGTGGTCAGCGAGCTGGCGAGCGAGGAGCTGAAGCTCTGCATGGCGGTGATCTGGTTCGCCGCCGCACCCAGGACCGCCGCCTTGGTGTTCATGGTGTTGATGGCGGACTGCACCACCGAGACCGCCGCCGTGGCGCCGGTCACCGCCGTCTGCGTGGCGCCGCCGCTGGCGAAGCTCTCCGAGGTGGCGGCGTTGGTGATGCCGTTGCCGGACACCGTCACCGACCCGTCGGTGTTCACCAGCGCGCCGAAGCCCTCCTTGTTCATCTCGCTGACCATGGCGCCGACCATCTGCATGTTCGACTGCGTGGTCGGATCCACCTGCACCGCGAACACGGTGTTGGTCGGGCTCGGCGTGGTGGTCAGCGGCGCGCTAGCCGTCCGAGAACTCGAACGTCCAGCTGTTGGTGCCGTTCGACAGCGCGACCTTGTCGGCATTGGCGACGGCGAAGCTGTTGTTGAACGACAGGTTCACCGCGGAGGCGGAGACCAGCAGGTTGCTGATGCCGAGGCCCGCGGTGGTCGCGTTCTGGTTCGCAACGGTGAGCTGGCTGCCGTTGATGTTCTGCACGACATTCAGGCTGCCGCTTGCGCCGTCGAGCAGGTTGACGCCGTTGATCGTCGCGCTGGACGACATCTGGTTGATGTCGGTCAGAATGGCGTTGACCTGGGCATTCATGGTCGCCGCGCTCATGCCCCCGGTCTGCGCCTGGGTCACGGTCTGCTGCAGGGTGGCAAGCTGGCTCGAGATGCTCGCCGCCGTGTTGACGGCGAGGCCGACCGCGGACTGGCCGAAGGTCAGGCTGTCCTGCACGGCGGTCAGGCCCGCCATGTTCGCCGACATCGTCTGCGAGATCGAGTAGACCGCCGGATTGTCCGAAGCCGAGGACACCTTCTTGCCGGTGGAGATCTCGTTCTGGGTTTCGGCAAGCGCCGACGCGGTGGAGTTGAGCGACTGCAGCGCAGCCAAGGCGGAAGTGTTGGTGTTGATCGAGAACATGACGGCTTTCCCTTTTGTTTGGCCGAACTTCAGGATGGCCCCAAGTGATTAACGCGGCGTTTATGCGGCCAAGGAAAATGCAGTTCCCTGATCCGGAAACTGCCGCCGGTTTCCGCGCATGTTCTCGATCCGGATGCCACCGCCGCGGAACCGCATCGGGTCACGGCGGAGGCGACCGCTCGGGCGCGTTGCGGGAAATCGAAGCATGAGCGATGCCGGAGCATGGCTGATGCTGATAGGCGCGACGGCCATGCTCTCGCTCCTTGTTCGAGCGCGTGCTTCACGCCTTCGGCCGGTTCCGATGCAGGCGATCACGCGCTCTCCGTGGCCTTTTGACGGGCGGACTCTACGCGACGGGATCCGAAAGAGCGTTGAGCTACATCAACAGGATCGAGAATCAGGGTGACCAAAGATCCCGATCGCCGAGGCCGCAATCGGCAGCCCGATCGGTCAGCCTCCGATCGCCCTGACCGGAATCGAGTCAGGGCGTGAATTGGCAGGCAAAGACACAGAGACCCGAATCGCCCTGACCACAGTCGGAGCGATTCGGGTCTGGCGCTTCGCCATAGGCCGAGCTCAGGCGGCGGCCCGGCATCCGCGCGCTACCCGCGCGTCGATCATCCGCTCGGTCGCCTGGCGGATCCGCCGCACGGCGGCCGGCTTGTAGGGATAGAGGTCCGGTGGATCGAGGTCATGCACGATCATCCCGGTCTCGACCTCGAACACCACGACACGGCCGTCGGGCAGGAGCCCGCAATCCAGGCCGAAATAGTCGAGGCCGATGCGCTCGCCGAGGGCGCGCAGCGCGTCGAGCGCCTTCGGCGGAAACACCTGGCCGATGTCCTCCAGGAAGCGCGCTTCCTCGGCGCGCTTCCAGTGGTCCCGGTCCATCTGGGCATTGTAGTACCAGACCGCCCAATCGTCATGGATCGCCAGATGATAGGGCCAGGGACGGCCATCGACGAAAATGACCCGGAATTTGCGCCATAGGCCATCGGCACTGCGATAGTCGACGAAGGGCGCGACATAGAAGAGATCGCCGGCGACGTCGTCCAGATAGGCACGGAGTGCCGCCGGATGGTCGAGCCGCGCGAGAGCCTTGCCGGCATGCGAGGAGCTGGGACGGATGATGAGCGGGAAACCGGGCGCATCATCCGGCGAAGTGCCCTCGGTGGCGCCGACCAGTGCGGCCCGCGAGACGAGGGCCTGGCATGGGACGACGGTGTCGGGCAATCCCTGCAGCAGGCGTGCGGCATTGCCGCGCGAGAGCTCCGCGATCCGGCTGCCGCAATTGATCACCGGCACGCCGAGCGTCGCCGCCAGCCGGTCGGCGGCGAGCAGCGCCTGGCCGTGACCGGCGTCCTCGGCGATGGCGACGAAGGCGCATTCGAAGCGCGGCGACTGCCCCTGGAACGCCGCAGCGGGATCCCGGATGATCGCCTCCGGGTCCTTGAGCCAGAGCGTGTGGAGCTCGGTATCGGCCGGATCGAACAGGGCGCCGAGCGGCAGGTTGGCCTGGAAGTCGCCCGGCACCGCCAGAGCGAGAATGCGGCGGTCCGGAGCCTTGCAGTGGCGCGAGGTTACCGGATTGTCCCGCAGGGCAGCCTCGAGATTGGCCATCGCCACGTCCGGCCGGCCGAGCACCTGGCAGACTTCCCACAACATGTAATGGGCGACGCGATCCTTCTCTCCGTTCGCCAGCGCGATCTGCAGCGCGTCGTGCGCGGATCGCCATTCCTGCCCCGCGGCGCAATCCAGAGCCCGCTCGAGCCATGCACCCGGCGCCCGCGGGCCGGCGCGCCTCGGTCCCAGGACCGAATGAACGATCGAATCCATGCCCACACCCCCTGAGAACGCCCGTTGGACCGATACGCCGGACCGATCTAGGCCTGGTCGCGGCCGAGGACGGCGTCCTCGTGGCGGATGATGCGCCGGGTGAGGCGAAGCGCCTGGTAGCAGTCATCGGCTTCGGCCGCGCGCAGCGCCCGATCGAGGATTTCGCGGGCGAGCGCGGAGGTGGTCGCCTCCTGGAAGCTCGCGATCAGCTCGCGGGCACGGGCGAGGCCCACGGCGCGCTCCTCCTCATTGCCGATATAGGCGGTCTGCAACGCGAGATAGATGTGCCGCGCCGGGCTGTCCGCCTGGTCCGGCGGCATGATCTGCTTGCCGAACAGGAACCGGGCGCGTGCCGCCAGCTCCAGCCGCGTCTTGGTCCGAAACCGGATCGAGGCCCCGTTGACGATCATCATCTCGCCAGGGCGGAGTTCGAGCACGAGGTTTGACATGTGAACCTTCCAGGTCGGCGGCTCCTTCCTGGAGCCGCGTGGGAGGCCATTGTGGCGTTACGGTCTTAACAGTGGATGAAATCCGGCTCTTGTGTCGAAAATGCGGAAGCGCGCCCTTTCAGGCCGTTATACCAGCGTGCTCAAATCGCGACTCATCGAGAGCACCTCGGCGCGCGGCATGACCCTTTGCCTTGGCGTGCGCCCCCTCCGCTGGCATTCCACCCGCTGCTGCGGGCGGAAGCTTGGCCAGCTCCCCGCCAGCCCGCGCGCATACCAACGGTCGTGAAGAATGACCGTTGATTCCATCACCCGTTCGGCATGAAGGACACGAGGGAGAACTGGCCGAGATCGCCGATCAGCTTGTAGCTCGCCTGCAGCTGGTTCTGCAGCGATGAGAGCCGGGTTGCGACCGCGGCCATGTCGACGTCCTCGACGCTCGAGACCTGCGTGGTGAGCGCGGTCACCGTGTCACTGAGGTCGGTGCCGCGCGTGGTCAGCTCCGATTGCGGCTGCCGAGCATCGAGCTGTCGGTGTTGAGGCCGGTGATCACCCCCTGCAGGGTGGTGCCGATGCTGCCGAGGAAGCCTTGGAACGCGCGCCCGCGCGAGGTCTGGCTGCTCGACAGGGAGCCGATGCTGGCGAGCGCCATCATCAGGTCCTGCATGTAGGAGCCGGTGCTGGTGGCGGAGGCCGCCCCGGTCGCGGTCGCGTTCCGATTGGCGAGGATGCCGACCGAGGCCTGCTGGGCGTTGCCGATCTGGACCGTCGCCGTCGCGGTGCCGATGGTCGGGTCGAACACCGAATTCGCGGGCGCGGTCGCCGCCGTCATCGCCGTCGCGGAGGTCGCGGCCGCGCCGTTGGTGCCGAGATTAGCGACCGCCGACTGGATCTGCGTGAAATAGCTCGACGACAGGATGTTCGTCGCGTTCGGCACCGCCGGGTTCGACGCGTCCTGGCCGGAGAAGATGTAGTTGCTGCCGACCTGCGTGTTGAGCAGGCCCGGCGACCTGCTGCAGCGCCTGGCGGGCCTCTGCCGCGATCACGTCGACATCGTGGCTGCCGCTGGTGCTGAGGGTCGTCGATGTCGCCCGAGAACTGGTTCGCGATGCTGGTCGAGCTCGGTCATCACGTTCTGCGTCGCCGACATGCGCGGCGGTAGCCGCCGGTGATGTTCGACTGCCAGGTGTTCGCCTGCGCGATCTGCGGCTCGAGATTGAGCGCGACGCTGGCGCCGTTGCCGAGACCGGAATAGGTGGTCGCGACCTTGCCGCTCGCCGACTGCTCGGTAGCGACGTCGAGCTGCTGCTTGATCTGGCTGCTCTCGGACACCAGCCGCGAGTTCAGGCTGAGTCGGAGATGCCGGCGATGCCGCCGCTCATGACACGGCACTCCCGAGCGTCTGCCACATCGACTGCACGGCGGTCAGCACATGCGCATTTGCCGCATAGGCGTTCTGAAGCTGGATCATCTGTCGACATCTCCGTCATCGACGGACACGCCGGACAGTCGGCGACCTTGCCCTGCAAGCGTGGTCTGCACCGCCTGCTCGGTGGTGAGCTGGCTCTGCGCGGTGCCGCTTGCCTGCGATTGCGAGGCGACCATCGCGCTCGACCAGGCTCGACGAGCGTGGTTGCGCTGTAGGGGGCGGTGAGATTGCCGTTCGGGCCGAGCCCGGTCTGCGCCGGCGCCGGCTGCGCGCACGCCGCTCTGCGCATCGGCGCCGAACGTGTAGTCGAGCACGCGGGCGACGAGGCCGGTGAAGCCGGCCGGCCCGTGCCCGGATTGGGCGTGAACGCCGAGCCGTCGCCCGGATCGCCGTGCCGGCGATCGCCGTTGGTGCCGTCGCGCACCAGCGACGGGCTCGCCAGCACGGCCGGGTTCACCTGGATCGTCCCGGAGAAGCCGACATAGCCGCTCTGCACCGGCACGCCGCCGCTCGGCACGTTGCCGGAGGGATCGGTGAACAGCGTCAGGCCCTGCGCCTGGAACTGGGTCGCGAGCGTGTGGGAATACTCGTCGAGCTCGCCCTGGAACGTCGGCAGCGTGCATGTCGCGGAGCGTGCAGGTTGGCGCCGATCTGCCCGCCGCTGAGCTGCGCTCGTGACATCGACGCCGTTGAGCGTGATCGGCGGGATGCTGCCGGGATAGGTCGAGCTCGGCCCGAGCGTCGCGTCGGTGGTGGCGAACGGCGAGGTGGTGCCGTGCAGCGGGATGCCGAGGCCGGCCTGCGTCGACGGCGAGCATGTCGCCGTTGCTTGCGGCACGAAGGTGATGCTGACGAGCTGCGAGACCTGCTGGATCGGCGGCGTCGCGCTGGTTCTGGAGATCGGCGGTGCTCTGGCCGGCGGCCTGCGCGGCACGATCTGGCTCGACAGGCTGCCGATCGTCGCGAGCTCGCGCGTTGAGCGGCCGACCCTCGCTCACGATCCCGTCCTGCGCGGTCTGCCGCTGCGTCGCATAGGCGTTGGACAAGCGTGTTGATCCCGCTCGCGAGCCCCTGCGCGGCGGTCACCACCTCGATTGCTGCGCTCTGGTTCGACGGATCGCTCGCAGCGTCGAGAACGCGGTCTGCAGCGCGCCCTGCAGGCTCGCGAGATCGTTCGCCCTGGCCCGGCGTGCCCTGCACGGTGTCGATCGCGCGACAGCGCGGTCTGGCGTCACCTGCAGGCCCGCGACGGTGCCGCCCTCTGCGCGAGCTCGGCTGTCGAGCTGCGGCTCGATCTGGCGCTGCGCCACGCCGACGACGCACGCCCATCGGCCCGCCGCCGGCGGTCATGCTGGTCTGCGGCAGACCTCGTCGCATAGCCGGGCGTGCTGGCATTGGCGACGTTGTGCGAGATCAGCGCGAGCTGCTGGTTGATCGCCGACAGCCCGCTGGAGGCGATCGAGAGCGCGGCATCAAGGCTCATGGCGACCTCCTCTCATTCCCAAACTGCCCGGAAATTCTTGAGAAACCGTTACTGCATCATGTCGACGGTCGTCTGCAGCAGCTGGTTCGCCGAGGTGACCACCTTGGCGTTGGCCGCATAGGCCTGCTGGGCCACGATGAGCTGGCTGAATTCGGTCGCGATGTCGACATTCGAGCTCTCGACCGAGCTGGTGACGAGCGAGCCGGCGCCGTTGGTGTTCGCCGCCTGCGCGTCCGCGACGCCCGAGGCCTGGGTCGCGGTGAAGGACTGGCCGTTCTGCCGCTGCAGCCCGTCCGGCGTCGCTGAAGGTGGTGATCGGCACCTGCGCGACCGTCACCGACTGGCCGTTGTTGTAGTTGACGACGATGGCGCCGCCGGTGGTCGTGTACGCTGCTGAAGGCGCCGGGCGGCACGCCGTCCTGCGAGATGCCCGTTCAGCGTGTAGGTGGTGCCGGCATACTGGGTCACGCCGTTGGGCCGCCGTAATTGCCGAGATTGAGGGAGACGGTCTGCGGGCCGTTGCCGAAATCGGCGGTGAAGGTGAGCGTCGCCGGGCCGCCGCTGGTGAAGCTGCTGGCGGCGAGGCTGCCGGTGGTGTTGCCGATGCTGCCGACCGTGCCGTCCGGCACGGCGTTGCCGCTGGTGGCGCCGAACTTCACCTCCGCGGTGCCGAGTGCCGCGCCGCGAGGTGTTGTCGGGCACGTTGACCGAGACGGTCCAGTCATTGGCGCTGTTCTGCGTCCAGTTGAGCTGGACCGTGTGGGTGCTGCCGAGCCCGTCATAGATCTGGATCTGCGACGAGATCGCGGCGTGCCGCGCGGCGGGTGTCGCCGGCAGATTGGCCGAGAGCGTCAGATTGGAGGTCGCGACCGGATTGAACTCGGACTGGCTGATCTGGATCGGCGCCATGCGTGGTCTGGTCGGCGACGCCGGTGCTCGGATTGACGCTCCAGCCATTGAGGTACTCGCCGGCGCTGTTCACCAGATAGCCCTCGGCGTTCATCGAGAAATCGCCGGCGCGGGTGTAGTACTGCTGCTGGTTGAAGGTGGGCTGCCCGTTCGACGCTGCCGCTCTGCTCGCTCACGGCGAAGAAGCCCTGCCCGGCGATGGCGAGCGCCAGCGGGTCGGAGGACTGCGTGACCGTGCCCTGCACGTCGTTGGTGTAGTCGGGGCGGGCGACCACGGCGCCGGAATCGTTGGTGCGTCGCGCTGCTGGAGGTCAGATAGTCGATGAAGCTGGTGTTCGACGCCCTTGTAGCCGACGGTCTGGCTGTTCGCGAGATCGTCGCTGATATTGGTGAAGGACGCCGATTGCGCCCCCAGGCCGCTGATCGCGGTGCTCATCGCGCCGAACAGTGACATCCGATACTCCTCTGGCTCGCGGTTCTCCCGCGTCGGCTGCGGAAGTGCAGGATGCGTGCCAGTCGCGGGCAGCGGTTTCCGGCGATTCCGGACGCGGCGACGCGGCGGTGGCGCGCCGGGCGGCAGGAAGCGCCGGGCACAATCTGCCGGTCCGTCCCGCGTCCCGCCCGGAATGCCTGCTTCCGGCGGCCCGATCGGGGTTGGCCCGCGGCTTGCACTCCCCGTCGCATCCGTTCCGGAGCACGCGCCGACATGCCGCAAGCCGCCCTGCCGATCGCCGCCACGGCCCAAGCCGCGCCTTCCCGCGCGGGCGCGCCGACGGCGGCCGGGGCCGGCAGCGGCTTCGCCTCGCTGCTCGACGCGCTGGCCGCCACCGGTCCCGGCGGCACCCCGCAGACAGCCGCCGCGCCGGCGACGGCCGGCGTCCGTGGCGGCGCAGGCGCCGATCCAGGCGACGGATGCGGCCGCCGATGCCGCCGATCAACCCGCGGCGGCCCAGGACGGCCAGGTCGCCGCCCTCCCGCCGGCGCCGGACCCGCAGGCGATCGCCGCCGCGGTGCCCGGGCAGTCCGCCCCCGCCGGGCCGGTCACGGCAGCCGGCCCCGCCGACCGTTCCGCCACGACGGCGCATGCGCGGCGCGGCAGGACGGAGGCGGACGGAACCGACCCGTCATCGCGCCGCCGCCGCGGAACAGGCGGCGATTGCGCTGCCGATCCCGGCGATCGCCGGGCCTCGCCATCCCGTCGGCGCCCCAGCCCGCCGGCCGGGTGCCGTCGCCAGCCGCGTCCGGCACCGGCGCCGGGGCCGCCGCCGCGGGCGCCGTCCCGCCCCGGACCGCGGGACAGGGATCGGCCCGAGGCACGGCAACCCCGGACGCCGGACACGCAAGGCACGCAAGCGACGACGGCCAGTCCCGACCGCCACCCCGGCCCATGCCCATGCCGCGTTCCCCGACCTGGCGCCGCCCACGACGGAGGCCGCGAGCCCCGCCGCTGCTCCGACGCCGACCGTGACCGTTCCCGCGCCGACACCACGGGCGGGGTGGCGGCCACCGACGCGGCCGCCGCTGCCGCTCCTGCCCGCCGTCACCGCGCCCGCGGCGCAGGTCGCGCCGGTGCTGGTCTCGATGGCCGGCGGCAATGGCGGCCAGCAGCAGCTCATCGTGCAGCTCACCCCGGAATCGCTCGGCCGTGTCGAGATCCGCATCGAGCGGGCGCAGGACGGCACGGCGCAGCGTGCAGGTCAGCGCCGAGCGGCCGGAGACGCTGCAGATGCTGCAGCACGATTCCGCCGCGCTCCAGCACACGCTCGACCAGGCCGGCCTGCCGAGCGAGGGCCGCTCCCTCACCTTCAGCCTGGCCGATGTCGCGTCCCGCCACCGAGACCGCGTCCGGGAGCTGGAGCGGCGCCGGCGGCAATGCCGGAAGCGGCTTCGGCGGGAACGCCGCAGCAGGGGCGGCCAGTCCGGCCAGCAGAGCCGGTTCTGGGCGCGCTGCGGCCGACGCAAACCGACGCCACGGACGAAGCTACGTCAAGGACGCCGCGCGCTTTCGCCGGCATCAACATCACCGCGTGAGGACCCGAGCATGACCGTCACCGCCACCAACAGCACGACCGGCACCACGAGCGCGACCACCGCGACCGCACCACGGCATCGGCCAGCGCGACCTCGGGCAGAACGCGCTGCAGCAGCTCTCCGGCAACTACAATGACTTCCTGAACATGCTGATGACGCAGCTGCAGAACCAGGATCCGACCAACCCGATGGATTTCGAGCGAGTTCACCACCGAGCTGGTGCAGTTCACCGGCGTGCAGCAGCAGGTTGCGACCAACACCAACCTCTCGCAGCTGATCCAGCTCACCCAGGGCAGCGACGTCCTGCAATCCTCCGCCATGGTCGGCCAGCAGGTGCAGGTGACGTCCAACCAGATCGCGCTGCAGAACGGGACCGGAGCCATCGAATTCGACACTCCCGCCTCGGAGCCGGTGACGATCCAGATCAGCGACTCCTCCGGCAACATCATCGACAGCAGCACGGTGACCTCGAACGCCGGCAACAATGCCTGGACCTGGAACGGCCAGAGCAGCTCCGGCGCCTCCGAGCCGGACGGCGCCTACAACATCGCCGTCACCACCACCGATGCGCGGCGGCAACAGCACCGCGGTGCCGTTCACCGTCGCCGGCATAGCGACCGGGGTGGCGAAGGGGACCGGCGCCAGCGGGGTCAATCTCGAGCTCGGTGGGCTGAGCGTGGATATGAGCGCGGTGCAGTCGGTGGGAGCAGCGAGCGGGAGCTGATGGCCTGCTCGGAATTGCGCTTGCCGCGCAATTCCGGCGCGGCCTTGACGACCCGGCAAAACCTGCCGGGGCGTTAATCCTTCCGAAAGCTCCTCCCGCCATCTTCGCCGCAGGCAAAAGGCCGGCAGTGGGGCATGCGATGAGTTCGCATAAGGCGTGGCGGTGAAAGGTATCCTGGACGCCCTCAAGGGGCTCGGCGGCGCACGTCTGGCGGCCATGGGCGGCGTCGCGGTGGCGACGCTCGGGCTGCTCGCTTTCCTCGCCCTCCGTGGTGGCGAGCCGATGGCACTTCTGTACGCCGATCTCGACCTCAAGGAGGCCGGCCAGATCACCGACCAGCTCGACCACGCCCACATCACCCACCAGGAGGACGGCTCGGGCACCCGCATCATGGTGCCGGCCAACGAGGTCGCACGAGCGCGGCTGCTGCTCGCCAAGGCGGGCCTGCCCTCCGGCGGCTCGCTCGGCTACGAGATCTTCGATCGCGGCGACAGCATGACCGCGAGCCAGTTCCAGCAGAACATCAACGAGACCCGCGCCCTCGAGGGCGAGCTCGAGCGCAGCATCCGCATGATCAACGGCGTGCGCGGGGTGCGCGTGCATCTCGTGCTGCCGCGGCGCGAGCCGTTCGCGCGCGAGAAGCCGGAGGCGCAGGCGAGCGTGCTGCTCACCATGGCAGGCGCGTCGCGGCTCGACCGCGAGGGCGTGCAGGCGGTGCTGAACCTGGTCGCCGCCGCGGTGCCCGGGCTCAAGGCCGCAGAACATCTCGATCATCGACAGCCGCGGCGACGTGCTCGCCCGCGCCGGCAACCCGACCGGTCCCGAAGCGACGGCGCAGAGCACCGAGGAGATCCGCCGCGCCGCCGAGCTCCGCCTCTCCCACACCGTCGAGGAGATGCTCGAGCGCACGCTGGGTCCCGGCCGCGTGCGCGCCGAGGCCTCGGTCGAGATGAGCTTCGACCAGACCCACGAGACCGACGAGAACTACAACCCCGACCAGCAGGTCGTGCGCAGCACGCAGACGGTCTCCGACAACAGCAAGTCGACCGAGCCGAGCCAGAACGTCTCGGTGCAGAACAACCTGCCCAACGCCAGTGCCGGCACCTCCGGCGCGGGCTCGAGCTCGGCGCGGCAGGAGGAGACGACGAATTACGAGATCGGCAAGACCGTGCGCACCGTCGTGCACGACCAGCCGCAGATCAAGCGCATCAGCCTCGCGGTGCTGGTCGATGGCAGCCAGGTGACCGGGTGCCGACGGCAAGCCGCAATGGAAGGCGCTCTCGCCCGACGAGCTCGCCCGCATCACCACGCTCGCCAAGACCGCGATCGGCTACGACGAGAAGCGCGGCGATCATGTCGAGGTGGTGAACCTCCGCTTCGCCGCCGCCGACGAGGTGGCGACGCCGGAGGACAAGGGCCTCTTCGGTCTCGGCCTGCACAAGCCCGACCTCATGCGGCTCGCCGAGACCGCGATGGTCGGCCTGATCGCGATCCTCGCGCTGCTGCTGGTGCTGCGCCCCCTGGCACTTCGGCTGGTGCCGCCGGCGATCGCCGGCCCGGCCGATGTGCAGGCCCTCGAGGCGCTCACGTCAAGCGATGCGGCCGCTGCCGGCATTGCCGGCGCGATCGCCGGGCCCGGCGGGACACCCGCCATCGCCGGCCCGGCCAATAGCGGCCCGGCGGCGCTGCTGTCCGACGACGCGATGGTCGATCTCGCCAATGTCGAAGGCCAGATTCGCGCCTCCTCGCTGCGCCGGATCAGTGATCTCGTGAACAAGCATCCGGAAGAGACGCTCGGGATCGTGCGCGGCTGGATCGTGCAGGAGGGGCACTGACGCAATGGCCAGCATTTCCAGAAGCACCCTCTCCGGCCCGCAGAAGGCCGCCGTGCTGATGCTCGCCCTCGGCGAGGAGCACTGCCGCACGCTGTTCACCCAGATGCACGAGGAGGAGATCAAGGAAGTCTCCGCCGCGATGGCGCAGCTCGGTGCGGTGCGCGCCGACGTGGTCGAGGCGCTCTGCGCCGAATTCGTCGAGAGCCTTGGCGCCGCCGGCAACCTGATCGGCACGTTCGAGAGCACCGAGCGGCTGCTGCTCAAGACGCTGCCGAAGGAGCGCGCGCTGCAGGTAATGGAGGAGATCCGCGGCCCGGCGGGGCGCACCATGTGGGACAAGCTCGGCAACGTCAACGAGGCGGTGCTCGCCAACTACCTGAAGAACGAGTACCCGCAGACCGTCGCCGTCGTGCTTTCCAAGGTGAAGCCCGACCACGCCGCGCGCGTGCTCACGCTGCTCCCCGAGAATTTCGCGATGGAAGTCGTCATGCGCATGCTGCGCATGGAGGCGGTGCAGAAGGACGTGCTCGACGGCGTCGAGAAGACGCTGCGCTCGGAGTTCATGTCCAACCTGGCCCGCAGCACGCGGCGCGACGCGCACGAGGTGATGGCAGAGATCTTCAACAATCTCGACCGCCAGGCGGAGAGCCGCTTCGTCACGGCACTCGAGGAGCGCAACCGCGAGGCGGCCGAGCGCATCAAGTCGCTGATGTTCACCTTCGACGATCTGCAGCGCCTGTCCCCGCAGGCGGTGCAGGTGCTGCTCCGCGTGGTCGAGAAGGAGAAGCTGCCGTTGGCGCTGAAGGGCGCCTCCGAGCCGCTGCGCGATCTCTTCTTCAAGAACATGTCCGAGCGCGCAAGCAAGATGCTGAAGGACGACATCGAGGCGCTCGGCCCGGTCAAGCTGCGCGACGTGGACGAGGCGCAGGCGGCGATCGTGGTGCAGGCGAAGGAGCTGGCGGCCTCCGGCGAGATCGAGATCTCGCAGAGCAAGGACGAGGAGATCGTGTACTGATGTCCCGGTTCCGAAGCTCACGACCTTCAGCAAGCGGAATCGGGATATCGGTCCCCGGGTTCCGGTGGCCTGCTTATCCACTCCGTCCGTCGCCGAAGGCGACGACCTCTGTGGGCAGGACACCACGATGAACGCGATCTTTCCTGACGCGCTCGACGACCTCCCCGTACCGTTCGCGCCGGGCCCGCTTTCGGGGGTGCTGTTCGTCGAGGATTTCGACGAGCCGCCTTCGGGCGTCATCGAGTCGATGCCGGAACCGGAAGCGCCGGTGATCGTACCGAGCTTCACCGCCGACGACATGGACGCCGCCCGCCGCGATGGCTACGAGGCGGGACTGCGCGAAGCGCGCGCCGCGACCGAGGCCGCGCGCGCCGGCGACCGGCTGGCGGCGCTCGAGCGCATCGGCGCCGGGCTGGCCGACGCCAGCATCGCCGCGGCCAGCGCTGCCGAAACCGCCGCCGAAGGCGTCGCCACGCTGATGCTGCGGATGCTCTCGCGGATGCTGCCGGCGCTTTCCGCGGCCTTCGGCGAGCAGGAAGTGCGCGCGCTGGTCCGCTCGCTGCTCCCTGCCCTGGCGAGCGAGCCCGAAGCCGCGATCCGCGTGCATCCGCAGCACCTCGCCGGCGTGACCGAGGAGCTCGCCGGGCTCGATGTTTCGGGAGCGCCGCGCATCGAACTCAGCGCGATGCCATCGCTGCCGCTCGGCGACGCGCGCATCACGTGGCAGGCGGGCGGCGCGCGCCGCGACGCCGCCGCGATCCGCGCCGCGATCGACCAGGCGCTCGACAGCCTGGGCCTGCTCGCACCGCTGCCCGCGAATCCGATGCCCGTGCCGGACAAGCGGCCCGCCGCCCCGGTCCCCGCAACCCTGATGGCCGCAAACAAGGAGATCGAGCATGTCGGCTGACATGGAGCTTCCGGATCTCGCCGACCCGTCCGCCACCGCCAATGACACCACGGGGCCGCGCAGCGCCCGCGAGCTGGAAGCGGTGTACGACATCCCCGTCACCGTGAGCGCGGTGCTCGGCAAGAGCACGATGCAGGTGAGCCAGCTCCTGAAGCTGGGCCGCGGTGCCGTGGTCGAGCTCGATCGCAAGCTCGGCGAGGCGATCGACATCTACGTGAACAACCGACTTGTGGCGCGCGGCGAGGTGGTGATGGTGGACGACAACCGGCTCGGCGTGACGATGACCGAAATCGTCAAGGCCGATCGAGCGTGACCCTGAGCGTGACCCTGGGCGTGAGCCCGGGCCTGACGGGAGAAGCATGATGCGAGTCCTGATCGTCGGTTCCCTCGCGGGCGAGCTCGGCCAGGCCGCGCGCATCGCGATGTCGCGCGGCGCGAAGCTCGACCAGGCGGACGACATTGCGGGAGCGCTCGAGCGGCTGCGTGCCGATGCGCGGGTCGATCTCGTGCTGTGCGAGATCGCGCACGATGTCGGCGCGCTGGTGCGCGCCATGGTGGCGGAGCGCTTCGCCGCCCCGGTGGTCGCCTGCGGCGTGGACAACGATGCCGATGCGGCGGTGCGCGCGATCCGCGAAGGCGCGCGCGAGTTCCTGCCGCTGCCGGCCGATCCGGACCTGATCGCCGCGATCCTGGAAGCCGCGTCCGGCGAGACCCACGCGCTGATCGCCCGCGACCCGGCGATGATGGCCGTGCTGAAGCGCGCCGAGCAGGTCGCGCGCGCCGAGGCTTCGGTGCTGATCCTCGGCGAATCCGGCACCGGCAAGGAGGTGCTGGCGCGGCATCTGCATCGCCGCTCGCGCCGCGCCAACGGCCCGTTCGTCGCACTGAACTGCGCCGCGATCCCCGAGAACCTGCTGGAGAGCGAGCTGTTCGGCCACGAGAAGGGCGCGTTCAGCGGCGCCGTCGCGCGGCGCGTCGGCAAATTCGAGGCCGCGAGTGGCGGCACGCTGCTGCTCGACGAGATCAGCGAGATGGACGTGCGGCTGCAGGCGAAGCTCCTGCGCGCCATCCAGGAGCGCGAGATCGACCGGCTCGGCGGATCGAACCCCGTGCGCGTCGATGTGCGCATCCTCGCCACCAGCAACCGCTCGATGCCGGAAGAGGTCGCGGCCAGACGATTCCGCGAGGATCTCTGGTTCCGTCTCAACGTGGTGTCGCTGAACCTGCCGCCGCTGCGTGCGCGGCCCGGCGACATCGCGGCGCTTGCCGAGCATTTCGCCCGCAAATACGCCGAGGTGAACGGCGTGCCGATGCGCGCGCTCTCCGCCGCTGCGCACGCGAAGCTCGGGCGGCAGGGCTGGCGCGGCAATGTGCGCGAGCTCGAGAACACGATCCACCGCGCGGTGCTGCTCGCGCAGGAGGACGAGATCGAGGCCGCGGCGATCGAAGTGCCCGGCGACGCGCCCGGCGACGCGCTGGCGCCGGCCGGCACGGAGGCGCGCGAGGCCGGCATCGCCGGGCTCGTGGGACGCACCGTCGAGGACGTCGAGCGCGACCTCATCATCGAGACGCTGACGCACACGCTCGGCAACCGCACCCATGCGGCGACGATCCTCGGCATCTCGATCCGCGCGCTCAGGAACAAGCTGCGCGACTACAGCCAGGCCGGCATCCTCGTGCCGCCGCCGGCCGCCGGCATCGCCGCCTGATCGATGGCGGAAGCGCTCGCCCTCGTCGGCCTTCGGGACAAGCTCCGGCCCTACGTGCCGGGCACGGATGTGGGGCTCGCGCTCGGCGTCATCGGCCTGCTGTCGATCCTGATCCTGCCGCTGCCGACGATCCTGCTCGATCTCGGCCTGTCGCTCTCCGTCACCGCCGCCGTGCTGGTGCTGATGGTGGCGCTGTTCCTGAAGCGCCCGCTCGACTTCACGAGTTTCCCGACGCTGCTTCTGCTGACGACGCTGTTCCGCCTCTCGCTCAACGTCGCCACCACCCGCCTGATCCTGAGCCACGGCAACGAGGGCCCGACCGCCGCCGGTCACGTGGTCGCCGCGTTCGGCGGCTTCCTGATGGGCGGCGACGTGGTGATCGGCGTCATCCTGTTCGCGATCCTGCTGGTGGTGAACTTCATGGTCATCACCAAGGGCTCCGGCCGCATCGCCGAGGTGGCGGCGCGGTTCAGCCTCGATGCCATGCCGGGCAAGCAGATGGCGATCGACGCCGACCTCTCCGCCGGGCTGATCGACGAGAAGGTCGCGCGCCGCCGCCGCCGCGAGCTCGAGGAGGAGAGCGGCTTCTACGGCGCCATGGACGGTGCCGCGAAGTTCGTGCGCGGCGACGCGATCGCGGCGCTCCTGATCACCACCATCAACATCATCGGCGGCCTCGCGATCGGCCTGGTGCGCTACGGCATGCCGTTTTCCGATGCCGCCTCCACCTTCACCACGCTCACCGTCGGCGACGGCCTGGTGTCACAGATCCCGTCGCTGCTGGTGTCGACGGCGGCCGGCATCGTCGTCACCAAAGGCGGCGTGGACGGGACGGCGGACGCGGCGCTGGTCCGCCAGCTCGGGGGCAGCCCGAAGCCGCTCGCCATCGCGGCCGGCGCGGCGGCGGTGCTCGCGCTGATGCCCGGCCTGCCGGCACTGCCCTTCCTCGGCCTCGCCGGGCTCGCCGGCGGCGGCGCCTGGCTGCGCCACAAGCATCCGGCGGCCGATCCCAATGCGGAGCCCGTGCCCGAGGCACCGGCCACCCCCGCCGAGCCGCCGATCACCGACAGCCTGCGGATCGACATGCTGCGGCTCGAGCTCGGCTACGGGCTCCTCTCGCTCGCGACCGGCGACAACCCGCGCCTCACCGAACAGATCAAGGGACTCCGGCGGACGATCGCGGTGGAGATGGGCTTCGTGCTGCCGCCGGTCCGCATCCAGGACAACATGCAGCTCCCGGCCGAGGGCTACTGCGTCCGCATCAAGGAGATCGAGGCCGGCAAGGGCGAGCTGCGCGCAACCCAGTTCCTCGCCATGGACCCGAAGGGCGGCCTGCCCAATCTGCCCGGCGAGAAGACGACCGAGCCCGCCTTCGGCCTGCCCGCGCTCTGGATCGAGTCCGGCCGCAAGGAGGAGGCGATGCTGAAGGGCTGCACCGTCGTCGATCCGCCGAGCGTGCTGACCACGCACCTCACCGAGGTCGTCCGCGAGATGATGGCCGAGCTGCTCTCCTACGCGGAGACGCAGAAGCTGCTCGACGAGCTGCCGCGCGAGCACCAGAAGCTGGTCGCCGACCTGATCCCCAACCAGTTCACCGTCGGCGGCGTGCAGCGGGTGCTGCAATCGCTGCTTGCCGAGCGTGTCTCGGTGCGCGACCTGCCGACCATCCTGGAGGGCATCCAGGAAGCGACGGCGGGTGGGGTGCGCGCGATCCCGGCGATCACCGCCCACGTGCGGGCGCGGCTCGCGCGCCAGCTCAGCGACGCCAATGTCGGCCCGGGCGGCTACATCCCGCTGGTCACGCTCTCGCCCGACTGGGAGGCCGCCTTCCTCGACGCGCTGGTCGGCCCCGCCGATGACCGCCAGCTCGCGCTTCCACCGTCCAAGCTGCAGGAGTTCATGCAGCGTTTCCGCGCGGTCTTCGACGCCGCCTCCGCGACTGGCGAAACGCCGGTGCTGCTCACCTCCGGCGCCATCCGCGCGCACGTCCGCGCCATCGTCGAGCGCCTCCGTCCCGCCACGCCGGTCCTCGCGCAAGGCGAGATCTTCCCCCGCGTCCGCATCCGCACCGTCGGCTCGATCTGATGGCAAGGGAAGGCCCGTCGCCTATTGGATTGATTGAGCCTGGAGCCTCGACTTCGAATTGCACTGACCATGGTCAGTGCCATTCGGCACTCTGTGCATCTTTGGCCAGCCGATTCACGCCCTGACTGATTCCAGTCAGGGCGATCGGAGGCCAGAAGCCGGCGGACGGGTCTACGGACGCCCGACGCTTCAGTGGCCATCGCGCCGTCAACTCACGCCGAGATACCGCGCGAGCTTGCCAAGGGTCTGATAGCCGAATTCCACGGCACCAAAGCCGATGGTCGCATCGCGCTGCTCCTTGGTCGGATGCAGCTGGCGCATGGTCAGCACGGTCTTCCCGTCGCTCTGGGCGTCGAAGGTCACGGTGACGTGGAAGCGCGCGGGATCGTTGTCCTTGTCGGAGCCGTGCTCCATCTCGATCAGCCGCGGCGCCTCGATGCGCAGGAACACCATGCGGTTGTCATAGCGCGTGCCGTCAGGGCCGGTGTAGACGAAGCGCCAGCGTCCGCCGGTCCGGATGTCGCACTCCAGGCTTTCCACCTTGAAGCCGTCAGGGCTGAACCACTGCGCGATCTGGGTCGGGTCGGTCCAGGCCTGAAACACGCGCTCGCGCGGCGCGGCGATCACGCGGCTCAGCACGATCTCGCGATCGACGGCCCAGCTCATGCGCGGATCAGCGTTCATGGTCGCCGCCTTTCGTCTCTGTGGTTGCAAGGAATCGTTCAAGGCGGTCGAAGCGCGCTTCCCAGGCTTCCCGCGTGTGGTTCAGCCAGCGCGTCGCCTCGGCGAGGCGTTCGGCACGCAACGAGCAGGGCCGCTTTTGCCCGTCGCGTCCGCGCGCGATCAATCCGGCGCGCTCCAGCACCTTCAAATGCTGTGAGACCGCGGGCAAACTCATCGCAAACGGCTTGGCGATTTCCTGCACGGTCAGGTCGCCCTGCGCCGCAAGACGGCTGAGGATCGCCATCCGGGTCGGGTCGCCGAGCGCCGCGAAGGTCTGGCTGACGTCCTGAGAAAAGCGCACGGCTTGCGGTACCATTAACTTAAGTGATCACTTAAATATGACCCATGCGCTGACCCGTCAAGCGAAAAGCCCGCGTTCGTTTCCGGCCGCGGCCCTTAGGTCCGTTGCCCACCCCAAGGCTGACACGCGACGCTACAGGCGCGGGAGGAAAGCCGTGAGCGGCAGGCGCGATCGTGCAAGCAGCGCCGCCTCGTTCCCAGCCTCACGGACCGCCGGGGCAAATCCCGCGGCCTTCTGTCAGCGGGTACCGACCGTCAGGGTGCGGCCGACGGCGAGTTCGGTGCGGCTGTCGTGGCGGGCAGCGACGAGGACGGGCCGCATCGCGTCGAACTCGGCCTCGGTGCACAGGGGATGCGGCGTGGTGACGCTGAAGACGCGCTTCACGGTGAGCATGTCGCCTTTCGTCGCGTAGCTCGCCCGGTAGCGCGCAAAGCCGGCAGAGAGGTCGAGCGCGCGCGGCAGCACGGTGATGACGATGCCCTTCGGCAGATGCAGGTTGATCGTCTCCACCTGCTCGCCGGCATAGCAGAGATGGCCGCCGCCCTCGTCGGGATCGTCGGCGACCAGGAACGCGGTGCCGCGCGAGAGGACGGTGAGGCCGCCGGGGAGCACGAAGCGATCGTCATCCGCGTCGTCGAACTTGTCGTCGAGGGTGAAATGGGCGCGCAGCCCGTAGCTTTCGCCGGGATCGAGCGGGGTCGCGAAGGAGAAGTCCCCCTCGCCCGGCGTGCCGAGGCGGCGGAGCTGGTTCTCGGCGGCGATGCCGGGGCCCTCGTCCTCGATCGAGGAGGCGACCTCGCGCAGCGTGATCGCGGAAGGCCCGTCGGCCCTGGTGACGGTGTCGCCGGTCACGGTGCCGTCGGCAGCGAGATCGACCTCGGTGCGGGTGCGGGCAAAGGCGAGATCGGGCGGCAGCGGCGGAACGCGGGCGATGCTGCTGCCGGCGAGGCGAGCCAGGATCACGGGCTTGCCGTATTCGCTGAACGGCAGCACGCCGAATGGCGCGAAGGGCGAGGTCGAATCGGCGTAGCGGTCGAGATCCGGGCAGGTAGACGATGACGTGGTCGAGCAGCGAGAGCGTCGGAATGGCGGGCAGGTCGTAGCGCGCATGGGTGCTGATCAGGGCGGGCTCGGCGCGGATGCCTTCGGCGGCGAGCAGCGCGATCAGCAGCGTCACGTGGTCCTTGCAGTCGCCATAGCCGAGCCTGAGCACGGTCTCGGCGTCGTGTGGCACCATGCGGCCGCGGCCGATCTGCAGCCCGACATAGCGGATGCTGCGGGCGACGAAGGCGTAGACCGCCCGCGCGCGCGCCACCTCCGAACTCCGCGCCACGGGCGAGCTCGTCGGCCTTCGCGCGGATGGCGGGCGTGACCGCCGCCTTCGGCAGCGCACCGGCGGCATAGGCGTCGCCGAGCGCGGCGTAGTCCTGGAAGGTCGAGACCTGAAGCTGGACCTCGCCGAGCGTGGTGGAGGCGAGATGCCAATGCCGCACCACGCGGTCCCCGACTGCGAGCGGGGCGCCCTCGATCAGGTCCAGCGCGGCGGTGTGGAGTTTGAGCCCACGCGGTGCGTCGATCGCGATATCCACGCCGGTCACGTTGGCTGCAGGGCCGAGCTGCATGGTGGTCTCGTACTGGCCGGGGAACAGCGCGAGCTTCGCCTTCCGCTCCAGCACGAAATGCACGCTGTCGCCGGGCTCGACATCGGGGAAGACGATGCTGCGCGACTGCCAGTCGCTGAAGCTCGGGTAGATCACCCCGGCGGCCAGGGCCTGGTGCAGGATCGCATCCGGACCCACCGGGATGCGGGCGCCATCGGCCTTCAGCGTGTAGGCCTCCAGCACGCGGACGTCCTCGAGCCCGGCCGCGAAGCCGAAGCTCTGCTGCGCGGCCATCCGGGCGGCGGTCGCGGTCTCGGCGGTCACGTCCCAGCTCTGGATGGCGTCGTAGCGCCCGTCGGCTTCCAGCCTGATGGCGATATGGGCGGCGCGGTGCCATACAGCCGTCTCCGCCCGGGCGCATTCGGGCGCGATCGCCGGGGCGGCGAACAATCCGGCCAGCAGAAGGAAGCGCAGGAGCGACATGGTTGGCGTCCGGTCTCCTCACGGATGCGTGAGTTGGCAGCTTGTCACGGGTCCGCACGGCCGTAAACGGCTTGCCGCAGTACGGCCATGCATTCCGCTGCATGGAACTTTATCGGGAGAACGGTTTCCGAACGGTTAACGCGGGTGCCAGGCGGTGATCGGCGTGGACTGGGGCACCAGCCGGTTCCGCGCCTTCCGGATCGATGGCGCCGGGCGGGTCGTTGATCGCCTGGCTGGCGGAGAAGGTATCCTGCATGTCGCGTGCGGCGGTTTCGCCGGCGCGCTGCGTGCGCGGGTTGGCGCCTGGCTCGCCGCGGGCGAGACGCGGATCCTGCTGTCCGGGATGATCGGCAGCCGGCAGGGCTGGATGGAGGCGCCCTACCTGCCCTGCCCGGCCGGCCCCGGCGATCTCGCCGCCGGTCTGGTCGCGGTGCCGTTCGAGGGTGCGGACATCCGGCTGGTTCCCGGCGTCTCGGCGGCGGACTCCTCGGGCGTGCCGGAGGTGATGCGCGGCGAGGAGACGCAGATCGTCGGCGCGATCGAGGCGATCGGCGAATACGGCCTGGTCTGCCTGCCCGGGCAGCCATTCGAAATGGGTGCGGATCGCGGCCGGGCGCATCGCCGGCTATGTCACCCACCTGACCGGCGAGGCCTATGCGGCGCTCTCCACCCACACCATCCTCGGGCGGATGCTGCGCGAGGGTGGCGAGGACGGCGCGGCATTCGATCGCGGGGTCGCGCGCTCGGGCGATGCCGGCGGGCTGCTGCACCACCTGTTCGGCGTGCGGACGCTCGGGCTCACCGGCGATCTCGCGGAAACCGGCACCGGGCCGTACCTCTCCGGGCTGCTGATCGGGCATGAGATCCGAGCGGCGCTCGGATCCCGGACGGCGGAGGCGAGCGCGGGTTCACCTGATCGGCGCGGCCCGCTCTGCGCGCTCTACGCGCGCGCTCTCGCGGCGCTCGGCGGCATGCGGGCATCATCCTCGACGAGGACGCCGCCGCGCGCGGCCTCGCCCGCATCGGCAGGGAAGCACGATGGAGCTGAACGCCGCCCTCGCGCGCTGTCCGCTGATCGCGATCCTGCGCGGCATCCGGCCCGAGGAGGCGGAGCCCGTCGGCGAGGCGCTGGAGGCGGCCGGCATCGCCATCGATCGAGGTGCCGTTCAACTCGCCGGAGCCGCTGCGCAGCATCGAGATTCTGGCGCGCCGCTTCGGCGACCGGCTGCTGATCGGCGCCGGCACGCTGACGCGGCCGGACCAGGCGGGCGAGGTCGCTTCGCGCGGGCGGGCGGCTGGTCGTGACGCCGCATGCCGCGCCGCCGATCGTGCGCGCGGCCAAGGCGGCCGGCCTGATCGCGGTGCCCGGCTTCTTCACCCCGGCGGAGGCGTTCGCGCTGCTCGATGCCGGCGCCGACGCGCTGAAGCTGTTCCCGGCGGAGGCGGCCGGTCCCGCCGTGCTGCGGGCGCTGCGGGCGGTGCTGCCGGCCGAGACGATGGTGTTGCCGGTCGGCGGGATCGATGCCGGGAACATTGCGGGCTGGCGCGCGGCCGGCGCCGCCGGGTTCGGCATCGGCTCCTCGATCTACCGGCCGGGCGACGACGCGGCGACGGTCGGCGCCAAGGCGCGCGTCCTCGTCGCCGCCGTGAATTGACCGCGCCGGGGCGCCGGCGCATTCAGCCACTGAGGGACGGGGATCGGGTCGCATGTTCCTGCGCGCCGGCGAGCTGACCGTGCATGTCGCGATCGACGGGCGCGCGGACGCGCCGCCGCTCCTGCTGCTGCACTCGCTCGGCACGACGCTGCAGGTCTGGGACCCGCAGATCCCCGCCCTCGCCGGGCGCTTCCGCGTCATCCGGCCGGACCTGCGCGGTCATGGGCTGACCGCGGTGACGCCGGGACCGTATGCGATCGACGGCGCTCGCGCGCGACGCGCTGGCGGTGCTGGACGCGCTCGGCATCCGGCGGGCGCATGTCGGCGGCATCTCGATCGGCGGGATGATCGCGCAGAGCCTGGCGGCGCAGGCGCCGGAGCGCGTGCCTTTCGCTGATCCTCTGCGACACCGCGCTCGCGATCCCCCCGGCGGCCAGCTGGCACGAGCGCGCGGCGACGGTGCGGTCGCGAGGCATCGCGCGCCATCGCCGACGCGGTGATGGCGCGCTGGGTGACGCCGGGCTTTCTCGACACCCCGGACGCGCAGGGATTGCGCGCGATGCTGCTGCGCTCGCCCGCCGAGGGCTATGCCGCCGCCGCGGAGGCGATCGCCGCCGCCGACCTCACGGAGACGACCCGCGGCCTGCGCGTCGCCGCGCTGGTCATCGTCGGCGACCAGGACCAGGCGACGCCGCCGGCGAGCGCCGAGGCGCTGCGCGACGCGATTCCGGGCGCGGAGCTCGCGGTGATCCGCGACGCCGCGCACATCCCGACCGTCGAGCAGCCGGACGCGGTCGCCGAGGCGATGCTCGCCTTCCTCGCGCGCGACCGCTACGCGGCCGGGCTTGCCGTGCGCCGCCAGGTTCTGGGCGAGGCGCATGTCGCGCGCGCGCTCGCCGCCGCGACCGATTTCGACCGCGACTTCCAGCGCTACCATCACCGAGAACGCCTGGGGCAGCGTATGGACGCGGCCGCATCTCGACCGCCGCACGCGCTCGCTGCTGACGCTCGCGGTGCTCGCTTCGCTCGGCCATCACGAGGAGTTCCGGCTGCACGTGCGCGCAACGAAGAACACCGGCGCCACGCCCACCGACATCGCCGAGATGCTGATCCACATCGCGGTCTATGCCGGGGTGCCGGCGGCGAACAGCGCGATCCGGCTTGCCAAGGAAACGCTGAAGGAGATGGAGGCGACGCCATGAGCGACCCGATCCCGTTCCGTCCGCCGGTTCCCGGCACGCAGCCGCCGCATGACTTCCCGGATTATCTCAGCACGCGCCCGCGTCACCCGCTGCAGAAGCCGATCCGCATCCCCCATACGATCACCGAGACCACCGGCCCGCGCTTCGCGCCGCATCGCTATCCGCCGATGATCGACATCTCCGTGCATGACGGGCACGAGGCGGTCGGGCAGCGCATCGTCGTCGGCGGCACCGTCACCGACGAGGACGGAAAGCCGGTGCCGGACACCATGATCGAGATCTGGCAGGCCAACGCCGCCGGCCGCTACCACCACGAGCGCGACCAGCACGATGCGCCGCTCGACGCGCATTTCTCCGGCCGCGGCCGCGTCTTCACCGATGGCGAGGGGCGCTACCGCTTCGTCACCATCAAGCCCGGCGCCTATCCGTGGCGCAACCACGACAATGCCTGGCGGCCGAACCACATCCACTACTCGCTGTTCGGCGCCGGCTTCGCCGCGCGGCTGGTGACGCAGATGTATTTCCCCGGCGATCCGCTGCTGCCGCTCGACCCGATCTTCAACTGCATCCCCGACCCGGCCGCCCGCGACCGGCTGATTTCGAGCTTCGACCTGTCGCTGACACAGCCGGAATGGGCGATCGGCTACCGCTTCGATTTCGTGCTGCGCGGGCGCGGTGCCACGCCGATGGAGAACGGCTGATGCCGATCCAGACCAGCAGCCAGACGATCGGCCCCTACTGGCACCTGCTCGAGGAGAAGGAGTGGGCCGACCTCACCCGCTGGGGCGCGAAGGGCGAGCGGATCGAGCTCGTCGGCCACGTCAGCGACGGCGGGGGCGTGGCGGTCACCGACAGCTGCATCGAGATCTGGCAGGCCGATCCGCCGGCGAGCGACAGCTTCCCCGCCTGGGGCCGCGCCGCCACCGATGTCGACGGCAATTACCGGCTGATCACGCTGAAGCCCGGCCCGGTGCCCGGCCCCGGCAACACGCAGCAGGCGCCGCATCTCGCGATCACCATCCTGGCGCGCGGGCTGGTGAAGCCGCTCTTCACCCGCGCCTATTTCGCGGGCGAGGCGCTGAACGACAACGATCCGATCCTCGGCCTGGTCGAGGATGCGGCGCGGCGCGAGCGGCTGATCGCGCGGCCCGAGGGCAACGGCACCTGGCGGCTCGACATCCGGCTGCAGGGCGAGGGCGAGACCGTCTTCCTCGAGGTCTGAGCCGCATGGCGGTCAATCCGGCCGACAGCCCGGTCTTCGGCACCCTGTACGGGTCCGATGCGATGCGCGCCGTCTTCGACGAGCGCGCTTATCTCCAGCGCATGCTCGATGTGGAAGCGGCGCTCG
The DNA here is from genome assembly GCA_963822815.1 of uncultured Alphaproteobacteria bacterium. Taxonomy (GTDB): domain Bacteria; phylum Pseudomonadota; class Alphaproteobacteria; order Acetobacterales; family Acetobacteraceae; genus CAWGJC01. Next base: position 333,380 of record CAWGJC010000005.1, on the reverse strand, counting down.
CGCGCGTCGAGGCGCGGCTCGGCATGGTTCCCGCAGCGGCGGCGGCGGCGATCACGCAGGCGGCGAGGGTCGAGCATCTCGACACCGGCGAGCTCGCCGCCTCGGTCCGCAACGTCGGCTATCCGGTGGTCGGGCTGGTCAAGGGGCTGAGCCGCGCCGCCGGCGAGGACGCGGGGCGCTGGACGCATTGGGGCGCGACCACGCAGGACATCATGGACAGCGCGCTCGCGCTGCAGATGCGCGACGGGCTCGCGCTGATCCGCGACGATCTGCTGGCGACGATCCGCGCCCTCGCCGGCCAGGCGCGCCGGCACCGTGACGCCGTGATGGCGGGGCGCACGCATCTGCAGCACGCCCTGCCGACGACCTTCGGGCTGAAATGCGCGGTCTGGCTGACGCCGCTCGTCACCCATGTCGAGCGGCTCGACCAGCTCCGCCCACGCGCGTTGCGCGTGCAGTTCGGCGGCGCCGCCGGCACGCTCGCATCGCTCGGCGATCGCGGGATCGCGGTGCTCGACGGGCTCGCGGCGGAGCTCGGCCTCGCCGCGCCGCCCCTGCCCTGGCACGTCGCCCGCGACGGCGTCGCCGAGGCGGTCGGCTTGCTCGGACTGCTCACCGGCAGTCTCGCGAAATTCGCGACCGACATCATCCTGCTCGCGCAGACCGAGATCGGCGAGGTCGCCGAACCGCACGTCGCGGGCCGCGGCGGCTCGTCCACCATGCCGCAGAAGCGCAACCCGGTCGCCTCGGAATACATCCTCGCCGCGTCGCGTGGCGTGCAGGCGCTGGTGCCGCTGGTGCAGAACGCGATGGCCGGCGACCAGGAGCGCGCGACCGGTCCGTGGCAGGCGGAGCCGCTCGCGGTGGCGCCGGCCTTCGTGCTCGCGCACGGCGCGCTCCTGCATGCCCGCGGAATCGCCGAGGGCATGGTCGTCGATGCCGCGCGGATGCGCCGCAACCTCGAGGCGAGCGGCGGGCTGATCATGGCCGAGGCGGTGATGATGGGCCTCGCGCCGGAACTCGGCCGCGGCGCGGCGCATCACGTGGTGCAGCAGGCCTGCGATGCCGCGCTCAAGGCGGGCATCGGCCTCGCCGAGGCGCTGGGGCGCGAGCCCGAGGTCGCCGCCAGGCTTGACCGCGCGGCGATCGACCGCCTGACCGATCCAGCGAACTACCTGGGCAGCAGCTCCGCCTTCATCGATCGCGCCCTGGCCGCCGTCGACACGCTCCTGTAGGCGCGAGCTTTGCGTTGCGCGCAAGCCGGCAATGTGCTGGTATCAAAGCGTTTCGGCGTGCAGTGAAGCAAAGCGGCCGACGACACATCGGCCCTGAGGAGGAGACGGATGAGCCATACAGGTCGCGTGTCGCGCCGGCAGGCGCTCAAGCTTGGTGTCGCCGCGTCGACCCTTCCGCTCGTGCACATCCGCACCGCCGGCGCCGCCGGCAAGCTGTCGGTCGGCTTCTGGGATCATTGGGTCCCGGCCGGCAACGACGCGCTGCGCAAGCTGGTGCAGAAATGGTCCGACCAGAGCAAGGTCGATGTGAACATCGACTTCATCACCTCGGTCGGCAACAAGAACCTGCTGACGATCGCCGCCGAGGCGCAGGCGAAAACGGGGCACGACGTCGAGGCCTTCCCCACCTGGGAGGTGCACAACCATTCCGACCAGCTCGAGCCGGTGGACGACGTGATCGACCGGCTGTCGCAGAAATACGGCAAGATCGATCCGATCACTGAATACCTTGCCAAGTCGGATGGGCATTGGCGCGCCATCCCGGCGCCGGTCGGCACCCAGTACAAGGGTCCGTGCGCGCGGATCAGCGTGCTCAAGCAGGCCGGCTTCGACCCCACCGCGGCCTACCCGGCCAAGGAAGGCAAGACGCCGGAGCAGGCGAACTGGACCTGGGACAATCTTCTGCCCCTCGCGCAGAAGGCGAAGGCGGCCAACATGCCCTTCGCGCTCGGCCTCGGCCAGACCACGGATTCGGTGGACTGGGTCGGCGCGCTCTTCACCGCCTATGGCGCGGTGTTCGTCGATCCCAAGGGCAATGTCACCGTCAAGGGCAACGACAAGGTGCGCGCCGCGCTCGAATACGCGGTGAAGCTCGCCGAGCAGCTGCCGCAGGACGTGTACAGCTACGACGATGCGTCGAACAACCGGGCGCTGATCTCGGGCAAGAGCGCGCTGATCTTCAACCCGCCCTCGGCCTGGGCGGTCGCGAAGCGCGACGCGCCGCAGGTGGCGCAGGATTGCTGGAGCTTCACCTCGCCGGCGGGCCCGGCGGGGCGCTTCGTGCCGTACCTGCCGTATTTCTGGGGCGTCTGGTCGTTCAGCGCGAACAAGAGCGCGGCCAAGGACCTGCTCGAGTTCCTGAGCCAGCGCGAGCAGGCCGAGGCGATGGACAACGCGACCTCGGGCTACGACATCCCGCCCTTCCTCAGCATGTCCGATTTCGACGTGTGGGCGAAGGTCGAGCCGCCGCTGGGGACGGTGTACAACTATCCGATCCGCCCCTGGCACGACGCGCAGCGTTCGATCGCGGCCTATCCGGCGCCGCCCGATGTCGCGGTGCAGATCTACAACCAGGGCACCATGACCAACATGATCGCGCAGGTGACCCAGCAGAAGAAGTCGATCGATCAGGCACTCGCCTGGGCGCAGAACGAGATCGAAGGCTACATCCGCTGACGGAGCGCGGCCGGGCACCCGGCCCGGCCGTTCCCCGCCGAAGGCTCTCCGCACATGGCTGATGGAAGCACACTCGCCGTCTCCGGCATCCGAGCGCGGCGCCGCGCTCGCCCCGGCGCGGTCACCCGCCTGCTGCGGCGGCGATCGACGGTCGCGCTCCTCATGGCGCTGCCGCTGATCCTGCTGATCGGGTGCATCATCGTGTTCCCGGCATTCTACGCCATCTGGCTGAGCATGCTGAACAAGAAGATGACGCAGTTCGTCGGGCTCGGGAACTACTGGTTCCTGCTCAAGCGCGACACCTTCCGGATGGTGATCTTCCAGAGCCTGCTCTTCGCCGGCTGCGCGGTCGCCGCGAAGGCCGTGCTCGGCTTCACGCTCGCGCACCTGATGCACAATGTTCCCGCGGGCCGGCAGCGCATCTGGCGCGGGCTGCTGCTCATTCCCTGGGTGATCCCGGAATCGCTGTCGACGCTCGGCTGGTGGTGGCTGTTCGACCCGTCCTACTCGGCGCTCAACTGGGTGCTGCACCTGTTCGGGCTCCGCTCGGTGCCGTGGCTCGGCAACGGCGACTGGGCGCGCTTCTCGACCATCCTGGTCAACACCTGGTACGGCACGCCGTTCTTCATGATCATGTATCTCGCGGCGCTCAAATCGGTGCCCGACCAGATCTACGAGGCGGCGGCGATCGACGGCGCGAGTGCCGTGCAGAAGCTCCGCTACGTGACGCTGCCGATGATGCGCAACATCATCGCGATCACCGTGCTGTTCAGCCTGATCGTGACGCTCGGCGATTTCGACATCATCCGCATCCTCACCGCCGGCGGGCCGCAGAACCAGACCTACATCTTCCCGGTCTATGCCTTCAATGTCGGCATCGAATTCGGGCGACATTCCGCTCGGCGCGGCGGTCAGCCTGTTCATGCTGCCGGTGCTCGCGGTCGCCTCCTTCTTCGTGCTGCGCGGCGTCACCCGGCGGACACGGGACGTGATGGGATGAGCGGCGCCGTCGCCACCGCGGGCCTGGTCCGGCACCGGCCGCACCGGCGGAGCCTCGCCCGGCAGCGGCGCTGGGCGCTCTGGGGCTCCTATGCCGCGCTCGCCGTCTTCGTCGTGGCCTTCCTGGTGCCGCCCTATTACATCATCGCCACGAGCTTCAAGACCTCGGCCGAGATCTCCGAGCAGCACGGCAGCCCGTGGTGGATCCACCATCCGACGCTTGCCAACTATCTCGGGCTGATCTTCAGCCACGACTTCCAGCTCTACTACTGGAACACGATCAAGGTGACGGTGTGCGTGGTCGCGCTCTCGATCGCGATCTCGGTGCTGGCCGCGTTCAGCCTGGCGCGGATGCGGTTCTGGGGCAGCCAGGCGATCGCCACCGGCGTGTTCCTCACCTACCTGATCCCGGGCTCGCTGCTGTTCCTGCCACTGTTCAAGGTGATCGACTTCGTCGGGCTGATGAACAACGCCTGGGGGATGGTGCTGCTCTACCCGACGCTCTCGGTCCCGTTCTGCACCTGGTGCATGATCGGCTACTTCGCCTCGATCCCGAAGGAGCTCGACGAGGCGGCGCTGATCGATGGGGCGAGCTGGATGCAGATGCTGTGGAAGATCTTCATCCCGGTGGCCATGCCGGGCATCATCGCCGCCACGATCTTCGCCTTCACCGTCTCCTGGGGCGCATTCATCTACCCGATGGCCTATCTCTACAGCGCAAACCAGCACGTGCTCACCGTGGGCGTGGTGACCGACCTGGTGCGGGGGGATGTTTTCGAGTGGGGCAAGATCATGGCAGGCTCCGTCCTGGCGGCGGCCCCGCCGGTGATCATCTATGCGTTCCTGATGGACTACTACATTGCCGGCCTGACCGCCGGAGCGACGAAAGGATAGGGAATGGCGCAGGTTTCGGTCCGCAAGGTCGTCAAGGAGTACGAGGGCGGCGTCCAGGCGGTGAAGGGGATCGACCTCGAGATCGCCGACCAGGAATTCGTCGTGCTCGTCGGCCCGTCCGGCTGCGGCAAATCGACCACGCTCCGCATGATCGCGGGGCTCGAGGAGATCAGCGACGGCGAGATCTGGATCGGCGGCGACGTCGTCAACGACGTTCCCCCGCGCGATCGCGACATCGCCATGGTGTTCCAGAACTACGCGCTCTACCCGCATATGAGCGTGTTCGACAACATGGCCTTCGGCCTCAAGCTCCGGAAGTTCCCGCGGAGCGAGATCAAGCGCCGGGTGGACGAGGCCGCGCGCATCCTCGACATCTCGAACCTGCTCGCGCGCAAGCCGAAGGCGCTCTCTGGCGGGCAGCGCCAGCGCGTCGCCATGGGCCGCGCCATCGTCCGCAACCCCAAGGTGTTCCTGTTCGACGAGCCGCTCTCCAATCTCGACGCCAAGCTGCGCGTGCAGATGCGCACCGAGATCAAGAAGGTGCACCAGACCGTGCGCACCACCACGGTCTACGTCACCCACGACCAGGTCGAGGCGATGACGCTCGCCGACCGGGTGGTCGTGATGAACCACGGCGTCATCGAGCAGGTCGGGCCGCCGCAGGAGCTCTACCACAACCCGGCGACCCGCTTCGTCGCCGGGTTCATCGGCTCGCCGGCGATGAACTTCCTTCCGGCGCGGATCGAGGGGGCCAACAATGCGCTCGCCGTGCGAGCTCTCCGACACGATCTCGCTGCCGATCCCGGCGGCGCGGCTCGACCGCTACGGGCCGTACAAGGACAAGCCGGTGATCTTCGGCATCAGGCCGGAGCATCTCACCGAGACGCATGAGGGCAGCAAGGCCAACATGGCGCCGCTCGCCGCCCTCGTCGACGTCACCGAGCCGATGGGGATGGAGACGATGGTGCACTTCTTCATCGACGGCACCCCGGTCTGTGCCCGCGTCGATCCGACGGTGCGCGCCGAGCCCGGCGAGGTGATGCCGCTCTCGGCTGACATGAGCAACATGCACCTGATCGAGCCGGATAGCGGCCGCGTGGTGTGATCAAGGAAGACGCCGGCGCCGGGGGAGCTGCGCGGCCCACGGCTTGAGCCGCGCCAGGAGCGTCCGCCGTCGACGCGCCGTACGAGGCCGGTGGCGACCGAACCTAGGCCGTCAACGGAGCGATCGGGTTCCGCTGTCCGAGTAGAGATAGGCGTCGGCCGCGCCGACATGGTGGTGCTCGGCCAGCGCACGGAGCTGCTGCCGAGTGCGCTCCTTCGTGGGTTCGAAGCGCGCTTTCAGGCGCAGAAATGGCCTTTCCACCCAGTGATACGACGCAACCGCCGCCAGATAGGAGGTGCCCACGAGCACGGCATCGAGCCCGCGGAAATGCGGCAGATGCCGCTCACCAATCATCAGGATCGGATAATGCCAGAGATACCAGCCGTACGAGATCCGCCCGGTATAGGCGAGCACACGGCAGGAAAGACCGGCCTTGAGCCAGCCATCCTGAAGCGCGGCCACGAGCACCCACGCCGACCCCAGGCCCGCAAGCGACAGGCCGACAGCTTGGGTGAGCCTCGATGTCTGGGGGAAACGCAGCAGGAGACAAGCGGCGCAGACAAGCGGAAGCCAGGCCGATTCGCTTGCCCGCTCCTGGAATCGCCCGCTCAACGGAACAGCGCCAGCGCGGATCCGATCAGCAGCCCGTCGGCATGCGTATCGAAACCGTTATATGTTCGCTCCGCAGGTGCGCCCGACAGGACCAGGACGAGACGCCAGACCGTCACCAGGACGACCAGGGCCGAAATCAAGGTGACGGGCCGCCGTGCGCGGATGAGCAGCAGAATCGCCGGCCACAGCAGGTAGAACTGTTCTTCCATGGCCAGCGACCATGTATGGCCGAGCCATGCCTGAGGAAACAGCGCGAACGCCCGGTTCCAGTTCATCAGATATGTGCCCGCGAGCCCGATCGCCCGCACGTCTTCCAGCGTCCGCGAAGGAAGCAGAACGGCAACCGCCAGGCTTGCCAGGAGCATGACAGTGAGGGCCGGGACGAGCCGCAGGGCGCGACGCAGATAGAAGCTTCCGAGGTCGATCGATCCGCTTGCCTCGATCTCCTGCGCGAGAAGGCTCGTGATCAGAAATCCGCTCAGGACGAAGAACACGTCGACACCCGCCCACCCGCCGGGAAGCCAGTGGGTGGCGTGAAACGCCACGACGCACGTAACCGCCACCGCGCGCATGCCGTCCAGCGAGGGCTCATATCGGGTGAGAAGGCGTCCGAAGGCGGGTGTCTCTGCCGTCGGACCGCTGCCTTGAAAAAGCATTGCCACCGGAATGCCGCCGTCCGAGGTAAGTATAGTTGTGACAAATAGCAATCCCGGCTTGCCGGCCGAGACAGAACTTCACTTGTACCAGCAACAATGCTATCGCGAAATGTTTCCGCCCGCAACCGCCGGGGTGAGGCTGGCCGCCGGGCGCCACGGCGAGCCGAGCTCCGGGTACCGGACGATACCGTTGGCCGATGCGGTCCCGCTTTCCTGCCCCGTCACGTCACCGGCTTGGTTTCCGGTGACCAGTAATGATGCGCGTAGTGCATGCGGCAGAGCGCGCGCAGCGCGTCCTCCGGCAGGTTGGTCGCGAGCCGGTCGGGCGCCATGAAGGCGAGGTCCATCGACGGTTTCCCCGCGACGATCCATTCCGCCAGCAGCTCGCCGAGCGCCGGTGCGGTCGAGAGGCCGCCCCGACGCAGCAGCCGCCGATCACGTACAGGCCGGAGACACCAGGCGCGGGGCCGAGCACGTGCTCGCCATCCGCGGTCATCGTCGGCAATCCGCCGCGATGCTCCCGCAAGGCGACGTCGCGAAAGATCGGGAACTGCGCGGCGACGCGCTCGGCCAGGTGCCGCAGCACGCCGACATCGAGGGGCAGGTCCTCGATCCGGAAGTCCGCCGGCACGTCGTCCATGTCGACCTGCAGCGGATCGGATTCGTAGCCGCCGAGCATCAACCCGCCCTCGTCCGGCCGAACATAGACGTTCGCATCGACAATCCGGGTGATCGGCTGATCCGGACGCACGCCCGGCAACGGCACGGTGATCATGAGCTGGTGCCGCGTCGGCACCAGCTTGACGCGCGATCCGCCTGAGGCCGCGACCTTGCGCAACCAGGCGCCTGCCGCGTCCACCACCACCGGCGTGCGCATGACGCCGCGCTCCGTCCGCACGCCGGCGACGGCGCCGCCCTCGTTCAGGATCTCCTTGACCGGAAGGTTCGGCAGCAGATGCGCGCCAAGCCGGCCCGATGCCCGGGCATAGCCCGCCGGGATCTGCACGGGTTCGAGATAGACGTCACGCCGCATGTGCATCACCGCGCGCACATTCTCGGTGTGGAGATGGGGCATCAGCCCTCGCGCGGCGTCGAGGGTGATCAGGTCCACATCCAGCCCGAGCCGCTTCCCGCGCGCCACCTCGTCGTGCAGCTGCGCCTCGTGCTCGGGCAAGCGCGCGACCTTGAGGCTGCCTGGCTGGAAGTATTCCATCGCCTCGCCGGTCTCCTCGGTGAAGCGCTCGATCTTCTCGACCGCATGCGCGGCGATCCGTGTCATCGCGTCGCTCGCGCGCAAGATGCCGCTGAGGCCCGCGGCGCGCGGCGAGGTCTGCGAGGCGAGATCGGCCTTGTCGATGAGCGCCACCGAAAGCCCGGCCTTGGCGAGGTGGAAGGCGGTCGCGGCGCCGAGCGCGCCGGCGCCGATCACCACCGCATCGACGCGCTCGGGAACGGCGGTTCCGCTCATGCTCTTCTCCCTTGCAGCGTGCCGCGCCCGAAATGCCGCTCGAGCCCCCGCACGACCTGCATCATCGGCCAGGCCATCACCAGATATATCGCGCCCGCGAGCAGGTAGTATTCCATCGGCAGATAATAGGTGCCGGCGAGGTCGCGCGAACGCAGCATCAGCTCGGGCGCCGAGATCAGCGACGCGATCGAGGTGTCCTTGAGCAGCGCCACGAGATAATTGCCCATCGGCGGCAATACTGCCGGCAGCGCCTGAGGCAGCACCACGTGACGCATCACCTGGCCACGTCTGAGCCCGATCATCTGCGCCGCCTCGCGCTGCCCGGAATCCACGGCCTGGATGCCGCCGCGATAGACTTCCGCCACGTACGCGGCGCCGTTCAGGCCGAGCGCCACCACCGCGGCGGGAAACGCCTGCAGCACGATCCCGAGCGGCACCAGGCCGAAATAGACCAGGAACAGCAGCGTCAGCGCCGGCATGCCGCGCAGGCACTCGACATACAGAAACGCGAGGTCGGAAAGCCAGCCGCGCGACAACCGCAGCAGCGCGATGACAAGCCCGAGGGTGGCAGCAAGGATGAAGGCGAGCGCCGTCATCTTGAGCGTGCCCAGCGCTGCCAGCAGAAGTTCCGGCATGCTGTCGCGAAGAATGCCCCAGGTCACCGCACGCCTCGTGCGACGCGCGCCTCGGCTCGGCGCGTGAGGTAGCCGAGCGGCAGGCTCATCGCCAGGTAGATCGCGGCCGCGGTGAGATAGATCTGGGTGCTGAGGAAGGTCCGATCGACCAGGTTGCGCGCGCGGAACATCAGCTCCGGCGCGGCGACGGCGGAAGCGAGCGCGGTGTCCTTCAGCAGGCCGATGACGAAGTTCCCGAGCGGCGGCAGCACGACGCGCATCGCCTGCGGCAGGATGATGATGCGCATCGCCGCGAGCCGCGTCATGCCGAGCATCTGCGCCGCTTCCATCTGCCCCTGGTGCACCGAGGCGATGCCGGCGCGGAACACCTCGGTCAGATAGGCGCCGCCATTGATGCCGAAGCCGACGATTGCCGCCTGGATCGGGTCGAGCCTGATGCCGATCTCGGTCAGGCCGAAATAGATGATGAAGAGCTGCGTCAGCACCGGCACCGCGCGGAACACGTCCACATAGATGCGGATCAGCACGTGCAGCAGGCGCGAGCGGAAGCCCTGCAGGATTGCGGCGAGCAGACCGAGCAGCACCGCGATCACGAACCCGCCGGCCGTCACCTTCACCGTGGTGATGGCGCCGAACAGGAGAACCGGCAGGAAATGCCAGACCACGTCCCAGGCGTGCACGGTCAGGCGGCTTCCGTCCCGTCGACCATGCTTTGCCGGTCCACCACGGCGCGCAGGAAGGCCTGCGTTCGCGGATGCGAAGGTGAGCGGAACAACTCGCGCGGCGGCCCCTGATCGACGATTCGGCCGTGATCCATGAAGATGACGCGGTCGGCGACGTCTTCGGCAAACTGCATCTCATGGGTGACGATCAGCATCGTCATGCCGTCGCGCGCGAGATCACGCATCACGTTCAGCACCTCGCCGATCAGCTCCGGATCGAGGGCCGAGGTCGCCTCATCGAACAGCATCAGCCGCGGCTGCATGGCGAGCGAGCGCGCGATGGCGACCCGCTGCTGCTGGCCGCCGGAGAGTCGCTCCGGGTATTCGGCCGCCTTGTGCGCGAGGCCCACCTTGCGCAGCAATTCGCGCGCCCGCGGCTCCGCCTCGGCGCGGCTCCGCTTCAGCACGCGCGTCGGGCCGAGCATGACGTTCTCGAGCGCGGTCAGATGCGGGAACAGGTTGAAGCGCTGGAACACCATCCCGATGCCGGTGCGCATGCGCGCAATCTCGCGATCGGACATCTCGCGCCAGCGGCCGTTCACGAGCTTCTCGCCGATCCGTTCGCCGGCGATCGCGACATGGCCGGCGCTCGGCCGTTCGAGATGGGCGACGCAGCGCAGCAGCGTCGTCTTGCCCGAGCCGCTCGGCCCGATGATCGCGAGCTTCTCGCCCGCCGTGACCGTGAGATCGATGTCCTTGAGGACTTCGACCTCACCGAAGCGCTTGCCGAGCCCGCAGATCTCGACCAGCTTCGTCCCGTTCGGCATCAATCAGGCGAACAGCGCCGAATAATCCTTGGGCGTATGCGCCCACGGTCCGATCACGTTGCCCTGCGCGTCGCGATCAACGCCGATGCGCGGGTCCTTCGGCGGCGGCACCAGGTAGTCCGGATTGCTGATCCCGTATTTCTGCATGAGAACGGCGTTCTGCTTGGTCGCCCACAGCCATTTCACGCCGGCGTTCACGGCGTCGAACAGGTCGTGATTCTCCGGGCTCATCCCCATCACAGTATACTGCTTGCTGGTGAGCTGGGGGAAGGCCGGATCGGGCGCGAGCGGAATCTGCTTCAGATTCCAGTTCGGATTGTTGAGGATCATGTAGTCGACCAGCGGCCCGTCGAGCACCGCGAAATCGAGCCGGCCCGCCACCACGTCGCGCACGCAGCCGTCGCTGTTGTCGTAGAGCTTGACGTCGGTGGTGCCCGGAATCTTCTTCATCTCCGGCACGATCGTGAAGCCGGAGACGGTGCCGATCGAATGGCCCTTGATGTCGGCGATCGAGATGCTCTTCTCGAACGGCAGGTTCTTCTTCATGCAGACGAAGGCGCCCGCATAGTAGATCGCGTCGGTGATCAGCAGCGCCTGAGCACGTGCCGGCGTCCAGCCCATGTTGCCCGACCATGATGTCGGCGCGGCCGCTCCGCACCGACTGCACCGTCGCCGACCACTCCATCTGCTGCGAGGCGGTGCCGAGGCCGAGCTTCTGGGCGATGGTCACGACCATCTCGGCATCCGAGCCGATCAGCTTCCCGTTCTCCATCGCGATCATCGGCATCTCGCCGCTGTTCGCGATCGTCAGCACGCCCGGAGCGACCGTCTTGAACGCCGGCGCCGAAAACGCACGCCGCCCGGACGCGCCGATCAGGGCGGCCCCGGCCCCCAGCATCAGGCCACGACGCTTCATTTGGTTCACCGCACGCCTCCTCCCCGAGACCGTCTCACACTAGCATCGGTTCGCACCCCCGTTCCAGCCATGTCGATGCGGAAGAGGAATGCCGGAGGGCTCTGGCTCAACCTCAGCGCGTGATCGCGGAATTCGGCCGAAGGCGCGAATCACGCGCTCAGACAGCAACCGGAGCATGGCCGGTGCGCCTATCGGCACCGGTCATGCTCTAGACCAATCGCTCTGACTGTGGTCAGGGCGATTTGGGTCTCCGTATCCTTGGCCTGCGGATTCACGCCCTGAACTGATTCCAGAGCGATCGGAGGCTAGCGGGGGTCGAATCGCCAGGGCACGGCGCTTTCCTCGTTGGGGTCGATCACCAGGCGGTGCTCCAGCGGCGGGAATGCGCGGCTGCGGCAGTCGGCGCGATCGCAGAGCCGGCAGGACAGGCCGATGCCGACGCGCGCGCGCACGAGATCGAGTCCGTCGGCATAGACGATCTCCGCGGCGCGGCCGATCTCGCAGCCCATCGCGACGACATGCACCGGCGGCGGATCCCCCCATTGCGCGGCCGGGCCCGAAACCGTGCGCGCGAAGCAGAGGAAGGTGGCGCCATCGGGCAGCTCGGCGACCTGCACGCGCAGCACGTTGGCCGTCGCGAAACTCGTGTGCACGAGCCAGCGCGGACAGGAGCCGCCGAAGCGCGCGAACGGGAATCCGGCGGCGGAGAAGCGCTTGTCGACATTGCCCGCCGGATCGACGCGGAGGAAGAAGAACGGCACGCCGCGCGCGCCGTCGCGCTGCAGGGTGGAAAGCCGGTGCGCCACCTGCTCGAAGCTGACGCCGAAGCGCGCGGCGAGCGCATCAAGGTCGTGCCGCAGCGCACGGGCGGCGGCGAGGAAGGCATCGTACGGCATGAGCAGCGCGCCGGCGGCGTAGTTCAGCAGACCGATGCGGATCAGCGTGGCGGCCTCCGGCGTCGACGGCATCGTCGAGGCCATCACCGCATCGGCGGCATCGCGCGCCTCGAGCAGCACGAGCTGGAACGCCATCTGGAAGCCGCGGCTTTCGCGCGGCAGGCTCTCCGACAGCTGGAGCAGGCGTGTCGCCGGATCGAAGCGGCGCAGGCTGCCGCCGAGCGGGCCGACGCGCACGCGCAATCCATGCCGGCGGCGCAGCCGCTCGGCTATCGCGTGATTGAGCTCGGCGGGTGCGGCGCCGAGCTCGGCGCCGATCTGTTCGGCCACCGCCTCGAGCGCGGGAAAATGGTTCGCGTGGTCCTGGAAGAAGTCGCGCGCCTCCTCGGTCGGCAGCAGGATGCGACGCCCGCTCGGCAGCGCGATTCCGGAGGAAATCCTCCCGCGCCACGCGCCAGGCGCGGTAGAGCGCGAGCATGGCACGCGCCACGCCGGGCGCGCTGCCGGCGAGCATCTGCACCTCGGCCTCGGGAACGGTGTCGAAGCCGAGCAGCGGGTCGGCCATCACCTCCCTGAGGGCGGCTTCGAGCTGACGCTCCTGCTGGCCGGAGAGCGTCGCGAGGTCGACCTGCAAGGTGGCGCCGAGCTTCAGCAGCAACGACGCGGTGACGCCTCGCTGGTCGTGCTCGATCAGGTTCAGGTAGCTCGCGGAGACCCCGAGCCGGGCGGCGAGCGCCTGCTGGGTGAGGTTCTGTTCGGTGCGGAGCCGGCGGATCGTCCGGCCGATCAACGGGCGGGTCATTTTACCGTCTTTACAGTTTCGCGGCGAGGTTGGTGAACCGCTTAACGGCTTTCTACCGCTATTTCGTCCTTTGCCGTGGTGCGGTGCACGGGGAATGTCAATGTTTCACATACCCGAACGAGAGCCCGAAAGGACCTCAGATGCCCACCGTCAGCCTGGCCGAGACGCCGTCCGATCGCTTCCGCGGCATTCGCCGCGACTATTCGGCCGAGGAAGCGGAGCGGCTGGCCGGCTCGTTTCGCATCCGCCACACGCTCGCCGAGCGCGGCGCGCGGCTTCTCTGGGAGCTGCTGCACGCCGAGCCCTACCTGCCGACGCTCGGCGCGCTCACCGGCAACCAGGCGGTGCAGCAGGTGAAGGCCGGGCTGCAGGCGATCTACCTCTCGGGCTGGCAGGTGGCGGCGGATGCCAACACCGCGGCGACGACCTATCCGGACCAGTCGCTGTATCCCGTGGATTCCGTCCCGCTGGTGGTGAAGCGCATCAACAACGCGCTGCGCCGGGCCGACCAGATCGCGCATCTCGAAGGTGCCGGCGATCGCACGGAGTGGATGGCGCCGATCATCGCCGATGCCGAGGCCGGGTTCGGCGGCGCGCTCAACGCCTACGAGCTGATGCGCGCGATGATCGATGCCGGCGCCGCCGGCGTGCATTTCGAGGACCAGCTCGCGAGCGAGAAGAAATGCGGCCATCTCGGCGGCAAGGTGCTGGTGCCGATCAGCCAGCACATCCGCACGCTGAACGCCGCGCGGCTGGCCGCCGATGTCGAGGGCGTGCCGACGGTGCTGCTCTGCCGCACCGATGCGGAGAGCGCGCAGCTCCTCACCGCCGACATCGACGAGCGCGACCGCCCCTTCCTCACCGGCGAGCGCACGCCGGAGGGGTTCTTCCGCATCAGGCCGGGCGTCGGAAAGGCATACGCGATCGCGCGCGGCCTCGCCTACGCGCCCTATGCCGATCTGCTGTGGTGGGAAACCTCCGAGCCGGATCTCGACGATGCCCGCGCCTTCGCCGAGGCGATCCACCAGGAATTTCCGGGCAAGCTGCTCGCCTACAACTGCTCGCCGAGCTTCAACTGGCAGCGGAAGATGGGGCGCGCCGAGGCGGAGCGGTTCCAGGCCGCGCTCGGCGCGATGGGCTACAAGTTCCAGTTCGTCACGCTGGCCGGATTCCACAGCCTCAATCTCGGGATGTTCGAGCTGGCCCGCGCGTATCGGGCGCGCGGCATGGGCGCCTATTCCGAGCTGCAACAGGCGGAGTTCGCCGCCGAGGCATCCGGCTACACCGCGACGCGGCACCAGCGCGAGGTCGGCGTCGGCTATTTCGACGCGATCGCCACCGCCGCTTCCGGCGGGCGCAGCAGCACCACGGCGATGGCGCACAGCACCGAGTCCGCGCAGTTCCACGACACGCAGAGCACGCCGCGCGCCGCCGCGGAGTGACGATCGACCGCAACAGGAGAACAACGATGTCCGACACGCCACGCGATCCCGGCTTCGATGACGGCCTGGTGCACGCCCATGACTGGGCCGGCGAGCCCGCCCGTCCGCGCCGGGCCGGCGACTACCCCATCGCCGAGACCAGCCTGCTGCAGACGCCGAGCACCGTGCACCAGGACGAGCACGTCTTCGCCGCTTGACCGAGCGACTTGCGCGGCGGCGCGTCGGGCCACATCTCTGGCCCGATGGCCATTCGCATCACGCTTCTCCTCCTTGCGCTGCTCTATCTGCTCCCGCCGGCGATCTCGGCGATTCGCTACAAGCTCGACGGCACCGGCCCGTTCTGGCGCGACGCCGACCGCTCGAGCGCCGGGTTGCTGCCGAAGGCGCGGCCGGACCAGCCGGCGATGGTGCGCATCTTCGCCGCGCGCACGGTGCGTTGGCGCGGCATCTTCGCCGTGCACTGCTGGCTCGTCCTGAAGCCGCAAGGTGCGGACTCGTACCTGCGGTACGACTACACCGCCTGGGGCGAACCGATCCGCATGAACGGTTTCGCGGCCGACGGGCGCTGGTTCGGCCGCGTGCCGGACACCGTGTTCGCGGCCGACGGCCGCACGGCGGCGGCGCTCATTCCCGCGCATGCAGGCGGCGATCGCGGGCTATGCCTGGCGCCATCTCGGCGATTACCGCGCCTGGCCCGGGCCGAATTCCAACACCTTCGTCGCCGCCATTCTCGATGCGGTTCCGGAGGCACGAGCCGTGCTGCCGCCGCTCGCCATCGGCAAGGATTTTCCCTATGACGGGCGCTGGCTGCGACCTACCGCCTCGCGCACCGGATTTCGCATCGCGCTCGGCGGCTATGCCGGGCTGACGGTCGCCTGGGTGGAAGGGATCGAGCTCAACCTCTTCGGCCTGGTCGCCGGCCTCGATCTGCGCCGCCCGGCGATCAAGCTTCCCGGGCTTGGCCGCTTCGGCCTGGCGCCGCTCGTGGTGGCGCCGCCCCTGGCAGCGCTGCCATCCGACGCTTACTCTCCGCCCGGCAGTCGGGAGGAAGTGAGCGGATGAGCGGGACCAGGCGGAGCCGGATCGTTCCGGAAGTGGATTTCGAGCGCGACGGCAGGCAGCACGGCTTCCTGCGCCTGTTCCACTCCACGCACGCCTCGGCCTACGGCTTCATCCCGATCCCGATCGTGGTGATCCGCAATGGCGACGGGCCGACCGCGCTGTTCGTCTCCGGCAATCACGGCGACGAATACGAGGGCCAGGTCGCGATCTGCAATCTGGCGAAATCGCTGCAGCCCGACGCGATCAAGGGCCGCGTCATCCTGCTGCCGGCGGCGAATTTCCCCGCCGCGATGGCCGGGCGTCGCGTGTCGCCGATCGATGACGGGAACCTCAACCGCAGCTTCCCCGGCGACCCGGACGGCACGATGACGAAGCAGATCGCCTTCTACATCGAGCACGCGCTGATCCCGCTCGCCGACATCGTCTGCGACCTGCATTCCGGTGGCTCGTCGCTGATGTATGTGCCGTCGGCGCTGGTCCGGCGCAGCGCCGATCCCGAACGCGACCGCAAGCTGCTCGCCGCGCTGCGGGCCTTCGGCGCGCCGCATAACTACACGGCGCCACCGGCGCGCGAGGCGTCGGGGACCGGCGGTGACGCGACCTCGACCGGCGCGTCCGAACGCAACAACGTGATCATCGTCGGCACCGAGCTCGGCGGCAGCGGCACGGTGACGCCGGCGGCGCTCGCGATCGCCGAGCGCGGCCTGCGCAACATTCTCGCCCATGTCGGGATCCTGCCCGTATCGGCGCCCGCCGCGCCGGCCGGGAACGCAGCGCCTGTTCGAGGTGGCCGGCCCCGACTACTACGCCTACGCGCCGGAGAACGGGGTGTTCGAGCCGCTGGTCGAGCTGGGCCAGGAGGTAAGCGCGGGGCAGCCCGGCGCGCGCATCCACTTCCCCGAGACGCCCTGGACGCCGCCGGTCGAGATGCGCTTCTCCCGCGGCGGAACCGTGCTGTGCAAGCGCGTTCCCGGCCGCACCGCCCGCGGCGACTGCCTGTTCCATCTCGGGACGGAAACCGCCTGGTAAGCCGGTGCCCGGCTACAGGAGCCGCTCCTCCCAGGCGATCTCGCCGATGCCGAGGAGCGGAGTTCGGGTCATCCTCGAACGGGTCGGGCTCGGGCTCGCGCGCCCATTCGTAGGTTTCGGCGAGCAGATCGACATACGCCAGATGGGCGAGATCGGGCATCCCGACCCCGCCAGGGATCGGCCGGCGGCAGAACGCCATGCCGGACAGGCCGAGCTGCGCGGCATGGATCGTGATCGGGTCGGACAGGGTGGTTCCTGTCGTCATCTCCGCGGGCGTTCAGGGACTGCGGACCGCGAGTGGATGATGCGCTTCCACCAGGCGCTGCAACCGCTCAGCGAGAACATGCGTGTAAATCTGTGTGGTCGCAATGTCGGAATGGCCGAGCAGCAATTGCAGGCTGCGCAGGTCGGCGCCGCGTGCGAGCAGATGCGAGGCGAAGGAGTGGCGCAGCACGTGCGGGCTCACGCGCGAGGGGTCGATACCCGCCGCGCGCGCGGTCGCTTTCAGGACGCGGTCGAAGGCCTGGCGCCTGATCGGGCGCGTGCCCTCGCGGGTCGCGAACAGGAATCGCGCACCCTCCGGATTGGCTGCGGCGAGGCCGGCGGCGGCGTTGCGGGCGGGGTCGGAGAGCGGCACGATGCGCTCCTTGCCGCCCTTGCCGCGCACCAGCAGCACCGCGGCGTCACCGGCAAGCGCGCTCTGCGGCAGTAAAAGCAGCTCGGAGATGCGCATGCCAGTGGCGTAAAGCATCTCGAGCGCCGCCTTCGCCACCAGTCCGGGCCGGCCGGCGCGGCGCTCCGCGGCGCCGAGCAGCGCGTCCACCTCGGCTTCGTCCAGGTATTTCGGCAGCGGCCGCGGCAGGCGGGGCGCGTCGAGCAGGCGCGTCGGATCGTCCGGTCGCAGCTTCTCGCGCGCGAGGAAGCGGAAGAACTGGCGCAGCGCGGAGAGCCGGCGCGCGGCCGTGCGGGCGGACAATCCGGCATCGCTCAGCGCCCGCATGTAACCGCGCAGCGCCGTCTCGCCGGCGTCGATCGGAGTCTCCCCGCGCACCGCGAGATGCGCGGCGAAATCGGCGAGGTCGGCGGCATAGGCGGCGAGCGTGTTGCGCGCCGCGCCCCGTTCGGCGGCCAGCATCTCGAGAAAGGCCTCGACATGCCGATCCATCGGCGCGCTGCTCAGTGGCTCTGGAAGCGGTCATTCGGCAGTACCGTCTGCACGGGCTGCGGATGCGGGTGCGGCGGGAACTCGCCGAGCACAAGCATCGCGACAGCCAGGATGAGGAGCCCGCCCAGAAAGACGATCAGGAATACGCGGCCCATCTGCTGCTGGCTGCTCCTCGCTGGCGCCCCCGTGTGCGCTCGCGGTTCACCGGCGGTGAAAACCGCGACCGCCCGTATTCGCGAGCAATGTCATCGGCCTGGAATCGCTTCGCAATTCCAGCTTGGCCGATATTGCTCTAGCCTCCGCCGCCATGACACGCAACCTCATGGCAGCCCCCGAGGCGCTGCACGATGCGAGCCCGCTGCCTCCCGCGCTGGCCGGTCGCAGCATCGTGCTGATCGGGTTGATGGGCGCCGGCAAGACCTCGATCGGCCGACGCCTGGCGGCCCGCCTCGGCCTGCCGTTCCGCGACGCCGATGCCGAGATCGAGCTTGCCGCCGGGTGCAGCATCGGCGAGCTGTTCGACCGCTACGGCGAACGCGAGTTCCGCGCCGGCGAGCGCCGCGTGATCCGCCGCCTGCTCGCCGGCGATCCGCTTGTCCTCGCGACCGGCGGCGGCGCGTTCATGGACCCGGAAACGCGCGGCACGATCCGCTCCGAAGCGGTGTCGGTGTGGCTCTCCTGCCTGCTGCCGACCCTCGTGCGCCGCGTCGCCTCCCGCACCCACCGTCCGCTGCTCACCGACGGCAATCACGAGGAAGTCCTGGGCCGGCTGATGGATGCGCGCCATCCGGTCTACGCCGAAGCCGACATCACCGTGCAATGCGGCGACGAAAGCCCCGACACGACGACGACGCGCGTGCGTGCAGGCGCTGATCGCCTGGCGCCCGCCGCGCCGCCTCGCCGTGGCGCTCGCCAGCACGCAATACGACGTCGTCGTCGGCGACGGCCTGCTGCAGCGCGCCGGCGCCCTGCTCGCCCCGGTGCTGCCGCAGAAGCGCGCGGTCGTCGTCACCGACGCGACCGTCGCCGGCCTCCATCTCGCCACGCTTCGCGAGGGGCTCGCCGCCACCGGGATTGTCAACGAGGCGATCACCGTGCCCGCCGGCGAAACCAGCAAGAACCTCGCCATCTACGGCGAGATCATCGAAGCCCTCCTGCAGACCGGCGTCGAGCGCCGCACCGCGGTCATCGCCCTCGGCGGCGGCGTGGTCGGCGACGTCGCCGGCTTTGCCGCCGCCACCACCCTGCGCGGCCTGCCATTCATCCAGGTCCCGACCACCCTGCTCGCCCAGGTCGACTCGAGCGTCGGCGGCAAGACCGGCATCAACACCCCGCACGGCAAGAACCTCATCGGCGCCTTTCACCAGCCGCGCGCCGTGCTCGCCGACACCGCCACCCTCGCGACGCTCCCCGTCCGCGAAATCCGCGCCGGCTACGCCGAGATCGCCAAGGCCGGCCTGATCGGCGACGTGCCCTTCTTCCGCTGGTGCGAGACCAATGCCGCCGCCCTCATCGGCGGCGATCGCGAAATCCAGGCCGAAGCCGTCATGCGCGCCTGCGCCTTCAAGGCCACCGTGGTCGGCGACGACGAGCGCGAAGAAAGCCCCTCCGACGGCCGCGCGTTGCTCAATCTCGGCCACACGTTCGGCCACGCGCTGGAGGCCGAACTCGGCTACGGCACCATCCTGCACGGCGAAGCCGTCGCGGTCGGCATCGGCCTCGCCTTCCGCCTCTCCACCAGCCTGGGCCTCTGCCCGGCCACCGACACCGAACGCGTCATCGCCCACCTCACCGAAGCCGGCCTGCCGGCCGAACTCGGGATGCTGAACCGCCGCCTCTCCGCCGCGCGCCTGCTCGACCACATGCGCCGCGACAAGAAAACCCGCGACGGCACCCTCACCCTCATCCTCACACGCGGCATCGGCCAGGCCTTCACCCACCCCAACACCAACCCAGCCGCCATCATCGACACGCTGCGCGCCGAAGGCGCGGAGGCGTGATCCGGAGGGGGCGAAAGGAAGAAAGGCCAGGGGGCGCTGCCCCCTGGACCCCCGCCAAAGGCGGAGCCTTTGGAATCCATTCCGGTTTGTTGAAAAGGGGCGGCCAACGAGGTGGTCGCAGCGCCTGAGTAGGCCACCCCTCTTCAACAAACCCGAGCGGGTTCTAAGGGCTCCGCCCTTAGCGGGATCCAGGGGCAGAGCCCCTGGCCTTTCTTCCTTCCATCTCCCCAGGTCACGGCTCTGCGGCTTCAGCTTGCGGCGCGGTCTTCGGAGTTGACGCCGAGTTGTTTGAGTTTGCGGTGGAGTGCGCTGCGTTCCATGCCGACGAAGCCGGCGGTGCGGCTGATGTTGCCGCCGAAGCGGAGGAGTTGGGCCTGGAGGTATTGGGTTTCGAACAGGTCGCGGGCTTCGCGGAGGGGCAGTGCCATGACGTCGGCGCTCGGGTCGAAGTTCAGCAGGGCGGGCGCGCCCTGGACGATCTCGGGGGGCAGCATGTCGGCGCGGATCGTGTCCTGGGGCCCGCCGGGGGCCATGATCATGACCCAATCCATGACGTTGCGGAGCTGCCGCACGTTGCCGGGCCACTCGTAGGATTGCAGCACGGTGAGCGCGTCGGTCGAGAACTCGCGCGAGGGGATGCCGGAGCTTTCGGCGGAGCGGTCGAGGAAATGCCGCGCGAGAATGGGGATGTCCTCGCGGCGTTCCTTGAGCGCGGGCATGCGCAGGGGGACGACGGCGAGGCGGTAGAACAGGTCCTCGCGGAATTTGCCGGAGGCGATTTCCGCCTGCAGGTCGCGGTTGGTGGTGGCGAGGACGCGGACGTCGACCTTGACGCGGGCGGAGCCGCCGATGCGCTCGAAGGTCTGGTCCTGCAGCGCGCGGACGATCTTGCCTTGCGTCTCGAGCGGCATGTCGGAGACTTCGTCGAGCAGCAGCGTGCCGCCATGCGCGCGCTCGAGCACGCCGGCGCGCCGCGGCTGCACGCCGGGATCGGCGCCGGCCTCGACGCCGAACAGCTCCTCCTCGAAGCGGGTGGGATTGAGGGTCGCGCAGTTGAGTGCGACGAACGGGCCGTCGGCGCGACGCGAATGCGCGTGGATCATGCGCGCGGCGACTTCCTTGCCGGAGCCGGCGGGACCGGCGATCAGCACGCGCGAGCCGGTGGGGGCGACGCGCTCGATGCCGGCGCGGAGCGAGTGGACGGCGTTGCTCTCGCCGATCAGCTCGGTTTCCGGACCGAGCCGCAGCTTGAGCTCGGCGTTCTCGGTGGCGAGGCGGGCGGCTTCGAGGGCGCGGCGGGCGACGAGCAGGAGCCGGTCGGACTTGAACGGCTTCTCGATGAAATCGTAGGCGCCTTCCTGGATCGCGGCGACCGCGAGCTCGATCGTGCCGTGGCCGGAGATCATCACCACCGGGACGTGCGGCTCCTCGCGGTGCAGCGCCTTGAGAATGCCGAGCCCGTCGAGCTTCGAGCCCTGCAGCCAGACGTCGAGCACGACGAGGGCGGGACGGCGCACGCGGAAGGCGGCGAGCGCCGAATCCAAGTCGGCGGCCTGGCGCGTCTCGTAGCCCTCGTCGCGCAGCAGCCCGTCGATCAGCAACCTGATATCGGGTTCGTCGTCGACGATCAGGATCTCTTGCGCCATGCCTATGCGCCTGCGCTTGCGGACATCTTGACGGGAAGGCTCAGCGTGGCCACCGCGCCGGGGCCATCATCGCGGTCATCGAGCGAAAGTCGCCCACCATGGTCCTCCATGATCTTCTTCACGATGGCAAGACCGAGCCCGGTCCCCTTCGGCTTGTGGGTGACGTAGGGCTCGGTCAGCCGGCCGCGATCTTCCTGCGGCAGCCCGAGTCCGTCATCAGCGACGCTCACCAGGATGTCGGGGCCGGCCTCGCGGACGGCGAGGGTGATGTGGCCGGCGCCCGCCCGCATGGCGATCGCGTCGGCGGCGTTCTGCAGCAGGTTGGTCAGCGCCTGGCCGAGCAGGCGGCGGTCGCCGGGCGCGACGGGCCCGCGATCCGGAATGTCGGTGGTCCAGGTGATCTCGGGATGCGCGTTCTTCTGCAGGATCAGCGCCTCGCGCGCCATGCGGCCGATATCCTCGGGGCGGATCACCGGCTGCGGCATCCGGGCGAAGGCGGAGAACTCGTCCACCATGCGGCCGATATCGCCGACATGGCGGACGATCGTGTCCGCGCATTGCGAGAACGTGTCGGGATCAGAGGTGATCTCCTTGGCGAAGCGCCGCTTCAGCCGCTCGGCCGAGAGCTGGATCGGCGTCAGCGGATTCTTGATCTCGTGCGCGATGCGCCGCGCGACGTCGGCCCATGCCGCCTTGCGCTGCGCCGATTCGAGCTCGGTGATGTCGTCGAAGGTGACCACGTAACCCTCGACGCGGCCCGCCTTCAGCTCGGGCCCGATGCGGAGCAGCAGCGTGCGGCGCCGGCTCGCGGGACCGATCTGCACCTCGCCGGCCGCGACGCCGGCGCTCGCCTGCAGCGCCTGGCGCAGCGGCGGGCCGAATTCCGGCACGATCTCGGCGAGCGGGCGGCCAAGCCCGGCCATCAGGTCGATGCCGAGCAGCTCGCCGGCGGCGCGGTTCGGGAGTTCGATGCGACCCTCGGCATCGAGGCCGATGACGCCCGCGGAGACGCCGGCGAGCACGGTCTCGGTGAAGCGCCGGCGCTCGTCGAGCTGGGCGTAGGCCTCCATGAGCTCGGCCCGCTGCGCGCCGAGCTGGCCGGTCATGCGGTTGAAGGCGCGCGAGAGGAAGGCGATCTCGTCCTCGCTCTGCACCTCGGGCACGCGCACGGTGAGATCGCCCGCACGCACGCGGTCGGCGGCGAGGATCAACCGGCCGATCGGCCGCGCCATCTGGTTTGCGATCACGAGCCCGATCAGCACGGCGGCGAACAGCACCAGCAGCGCGACCAGCGCGAAGATCAGCGCGAAGGTGATCTGCAGCCCCGAGCGGTTCTGGCTCAGCGCCTCGTACTGCGCGACCGCCTGCTCGGTGCGGTTGGCGTGCTCCAGGATCTGCGGATCGACGGGACGCGCGATCATCAGCATCAGGGGCGGCGTGCTGTCGAGCTGCACCACCGCGCTCACCGTGCTGCCATCGCGCGAGGTCAGCACCGCGACGTCGCCGCTGCGCGCGATCTCGGTCGCCGAGCTCGGCGGCAGCGTGGTGCCGAGCCCCGACATGATCCCGGCCGAGGCGACGATCGGGTCGGCGCCGGGGATCGGGTTGGGGTCGAAGATCAGCGCCTCGGTGAGGCCGCGCAGCGCGGTCTGCGTCGCCAGCACCTGCGGGAACGCCTCAGGATCGAGCGAGAAGAGCTGGCCCGCGCGGGTGAGGTCGTTCGACATCGCGAGCGCGTCGGCGCGGATGTTCTGGATGTGCTCCCGCAGATAGCCCCGGGAGGCCTCCTTCGCCTCGTCAAGTGCGGTGCTGACGCGCGTGTTGAACCAGGCCTCGATGCCGTAATGGAAGAAGGCGGTGGCGAGCAGCGCGACCACGATGGTGGGCGTCACCGCGACCACGCTGAACAGCAGCACCAGCCGCACATGCATGCGCGAGCCGGCCGAGCCGCGCCGCCGCTCGACCCAGACGCGGGTAAGCCGCCCCGCCAGCACGGCGAACAGCAGCAGCAGGACCACGAGATTGGCGAGCGTCAGGCCGAAGACGAGGCCCGGCTTCACCCGGCTGGTGGCGCCGTTGGCGAGCAGCACGAAGCTCGTGATGCCGAGCACGAGCGCGATCGCGGCGAGCACGAGGGTCGCGAACTTGCCCAGCAGGATGTCGATGATCCGCCCGGGGAAGGAGCGGCGGCGGCGCGCGGGCAGCGGCGCCGAGCCCGGCGGCTGGTCAGGCAACAGCTGGCCCGGCGGCGAGGCGACGTTCATCGGAACGCTCCCGGTCACGCGACCCCCCGGATCACCGGGATGCCCAGATCGCGGATCTTCTTGCGGAGCGTGTTGCGGTTGAGGCCGAGGATGGCGGCGGCGCGGATCTGGTTGCCGCGGGTGGCCGCGAGCGTCATCTCGATCAGCGGCCGCTCGACCTCGGCGATCACCCGGTCATAGATGTCCTGCATCGGAATGCCGTCCTGGCTGCCGGCGAGGAAATCGCGGATATGCCGCTCGACCGCGACCGCGAGCGGCTCCACCGTCGGAGCCGCGGGCATGGCGGCCCCGACGGCGGGCGGGGCCGCCGCCTCCGCGAGCTCGGCCGCGACGATGTCCTCGGTGATCGCCTCCTGCGGATAAAGCGCGGCGATGCGGCGCATCAGGTTCTCGAGCTCGCGCACATTGCCGGGCCAGCGATGCACGCGCAGACGCTGCAGCGCGCCGCCATCGAGGACATGCGCGGCCATACCTTCCGCGCGCGCCTTGTCGAGGAAATGCCGGGCGAGCGGCGCGATGTCCTCCACCCGCTCGCGCAGCGGCGGCAGGCGGATCGGCACCACGTTGAGCCGGTAGAACAGGTCCTCGCGGAACTGTCCGAGCCCGATCGCCTGGCGCAGGTCGCGATGGGTGGCGGCGATGATGCGCACATCGGCGCGGATCGGCTGACGGCCGCCGACGGTGGTGAACTCGCCCTCCTGCAGCACGCGCAGCAGCCGGGTCTGCGCCTCCGCCGGCATGTCGCCGATCTCGTCGAGGAACAGCGTGCCGCCCTGCGCCTGCTCGAACCGGCCCTGGCTGCGGGCAAGCGCGCCGGTGAAGGCGCCGCGCTCATGGCCGAACAGCTCGCTCTCGATCAGCTCGCGGGGGATCGCCGCCATGTTGATGGCAACGAACGGGCCGCCGCGTCGCCGCCCGTAATCGTGCAGCGCGCGCGCCACCAGCTCCTTGCCGGTGCCGGACTCGCCGTTGATCATCACGGTGAGGTCGGAGGTGGTGAGCCGGGCGACGGTGCGATAGATCTCCTGCATTGCCGGGCTGCGGCCGATCAGCGGCAGCTTCTCGTCGCGATCCGGCTCGGGTGCCGGCTCCATCCGCGGCGGGGTGGCGAGCGCGCGGCCGACCACCGAGAGAAGTTCCTGCAGATCGAAGGGCTTCGGGAGATATTCGAAGGCGCCGCGCTGGGCCGCCTTGACCGCCGTCATCAGCGTCGATTGCGCGCTCATGACGATGACGCGAAGCCCCGGCCGCAGCCGCCGGATGCGCGGGATCAGGTCGAGCCCGTTCTCGTCCGGCATGATCACATCGGTAATGACGAGATCGCCCTCCCCGTCCTCGACCCACCGCCAGAGGGTCGCCGCATTGCCGGTGCTGCGGACCTGATAGCCCGACCGCCCGAGCGCCTGGCTCAGTACCGTGCGGATCGAGCGGTCGTCGTCGGCGACCAGGATGGTGGCGGGATTGGCGGGCGCGTCCATCCGGGCCTCAGGCGCCCTCTTCGCCGGGCGCGACTGGCAGCGCGACGCGGAACTCGGTGCGTCCGGGCCGGCTGTCCAGCTCGATCAGCCCGCCATGATCGCCGACGATCTTGGCGACCAGCGCGAGGCCGAGCCCCTGCCCGCCCGGCTTGCCGGTGACGAAGGGCTCGAAGAGCTGGGTCTGCATCTCCGGCGCGATCCCGGGCCCGCTGTCACGGACCGTGATCAGCAGCGGCACCTCCACCCGCCGGCGCGAGCCCGGCACCGTCACCCGCATGCCCTGCTGATAGGCGGTGAGGAGGGTGATCTCCCCCGCACCGCCCTCGGTGATCGCCTCGGCCGCGTTCTTCACCAGGTTGAGCATGACCTGCACGAGCTGGTCGCGGTTGCCCCAGACCGGCGGCAGCGACGGGTCGTAGGCCTCCGCGATGCGGATATGCGACGCGAAGCCCGAGCCCGCCAGCCGGCGGACATGGTCGAGCACGCGGTGGATGTTGACCGGGCTCCGCTCCACCGGCTTGTCGCCAAAGCTCTCCATCCGGTCGACCAGCGCGCGGATGCGGTCGGCCTCGTCGCGGATCAGCACCGCGAGCTCGCGATCGGCCTCGCCGACGCTTGCCTCCAGGAGCTGCGCGGCGCCGCGGATGCCGGAGAGCGGGTTCTTCACCTCGTGCGCGAGGGTCGCCGCCATGCCGGTGACGCTGCGCGCCGCGGCGCGGAAATTGAGCTGACGGTCGAGCGCGCGCGCCGTCGAGGCGTCCTGGATCGCGAGCAGCACCGCGCCCTCCTCGTCCGGCATCGGCGTCGCGGAGACGCTGATCCCGCGCCGGTTGAGGCGCGGGCCGTCGAGCGTCAGGTCGTGATCGGCGATCGTCGCCTCGCTGCGCCGGACCTGGTCGAGGAGCAGGAAGAGCGGGCTGTCGGCGCTGACGATCTCCGGCAGCGCATGCTGCGCGAGCTGCTGCAGGGACAGGCCGAGGAACTGCTCGGCCGCCTGGTTGGCGAAGCGGATCCGATCGCTTGCCGTCCACCACGAGCACCGGCACCGGAAGGCTCGCGATGCATCGCCGCCGGGTCGGGCAGGCCGGGCTGGGCGCGCCCGATCCGCAGGCGGGCGACGCTCATGCCGCCAGCGCCTCCGGCTCCATGTCGGCGCGGCCGGCGCCGGCCGCGATCAGCGGATCGAAGAAGCGGTCGATCAGCGCCTCGACCGCCCCTGCATCGGTCAGCCGGTTCACGGTGGCGCGGAACTCCGCCGAGCCGGGCAGGCCGCGCGAGTACCAGGCCGAGATGCTTGCGCGCGAGCCGCACGCCGGGCTCGACGCCGACATGGGCGAGCAGGTCGCGGAAATGCGCGATCAGCACCCCCTTCTGCGCCGCGAGCGGCGGCTCCGGCAGCACCTGCCCGACTTCCAGATAATGGGCGACCTGCGCCAGGAACCAGGGCCGCCCGTAGCAGCCGCGGCCGATCATCACGCCGTCGGCGCCGGAGCGGGCGAGCGCCGTCGGCGGCGTCCCGCTCGGTCAGGATGTCGCCGTTGGCGATCACCGGGATCGCCACCGCCTCCTTCACCCGGGCGATGAACTCCCAGTCGGCGCCGGCCGGTGTAGAATTGCTGCCGCGTGCGGCCATGCACCGTCACCATGCGCGATGCCGCGACCACTCGGCGACCGCCGCCAGGCGCGGGCGCATTGAGGCGCGCGTGGTCCCAGCCCATCCGCATCTTCAGCGTGACCGGCACCGCGACCGCGCGCACCGTCGCCTCGAGGATGCGCGCCGCCGCCGCCTCGTCGCGCATCAGCGCCGAGCCGGCGTGCTGGCCGACCGCCACCTTCTTCACCGGGCAGCCGAAATTGATGTCGATCAGGTCGGCGCCGCGAGCCTCCGGCGATCCGCGCCGCCTCCGCCATCGCGTCCGGCTCGCAGCCGGCGAGCTGCACCGCGTTCGGGCCGCCCGGCGCCGTCCACCTCCGCCATGCGCAGCGTGTTGCCGGTTCTCCCGCACCATCGCCCAGGAGGCGATCATCTCGGAGACCACCATGCCGCCGCCCAGCCGGCGCGCCAGACGCCGGAACGGCAGATCGGTCACCCCCGACATCGGCGCGAGGATCACCGGCCGCTCGATGCGAACGCGTCGCGCGGCCCGATCCGAGCATGATCGGGCGAAGCCGTCGGGAGGGATGTTGCTCATGATTTGGGCAAATTACCCCCGGCGACCGGGCGATGCGCAATCGCATCGGCCGTGTCCATTCAAGCTCGGCACCGGCCCTTGACGCGGTCGCCCGCCGCGGCATTGCTGCCGCCCATGCGCGTTGCCGCCATTCTCGTCGCCGCCGGCAATCGGCAGCCGCTTCGGCCCGAGACTGCCCGAAGCAGTTCCAGCTGCTGCTCGGGCGGCCGGTGATCCGGCAGGCGGCCGAGGCGCTCGGCCCGCGAGGTCACGCTGCTGCAGCCGGTGGGTGAGGCCGCCCCGATCACCGCGGCGCTCGCCGGCCTCGACCATCTGCCGGCGGTCCCCGGCGGCGCGACCCGGCAGGACGAGCGTCCGCGCCGGGCTCGAGGCTCTCGCCCCGCATGCGCCGGACCTCGTGCTGGTCCATGACGCGGCCCGCCCCTGCGTGCCCGCCGGCACCATCGCCGCGGTGATCGCCGCGCTCGGGCAACGCCGCGGGCGCGATCCCGGCGGTCCCGGTCGCCGACACGCTGAAGCGCGGCGCCGACGGCCGGATCGCCGGGACCGTGCCGCGGGACGGGCTGTTCCGCGCCCAGACCCCGCAAGGCTTCCGCTTCCCCCTCCTGCTCGACCTGCACCGCGAGGCCGCGCCGGGCGCCACCGACGATGCCGCCCTGCTCGAAGCCGCCGGCGAGAGCGTCGCCCTGGTCCCGGGCGCGGAGGAGAACATCAAGCTGACCTATCCCGAGGATCTGCGCGCGGATGGAGCGCATGCTGCTGCCCCGCCTGCTGCCGCGCATCGGCACCGGCTACGACGTTCATGTCCTCGCCGCCGGCCGCCCGCTCATCCTGTGCGGCGTGACGATCCCGCATAGCCAGGGGCTTGCCGGCCATTCCGACGCCGATGTCGGCATCCATGCGCTGTGTGACGCGATCTACGGCGCCCTGGCCGAAGGTGATATCGGCCGCCACTTCCCGCCCAGCGAGGCGGCAGTGGAAGGATGCCGACAGCGCCCGCTTCCTCCGCCACGCCGCCGGCCGCATCGCCGCGCGCGGCGGCCTGCTGACCGCGGCCGACGTCACCCTGATCTGCGAGCGACCGAAGATCACGCCGCACGCCGCCGCCGATGCGTCGCCCGGATCGCCGAACTGCTCAGCGTCGGGGTCGACCGCATCTCGGTCAAGGCGACCACCACCGAGCGGCTCGGCTTCACCGGCCGGGCGAGGGCATCGCCGCGCAGGCGGTCGCCACCATCATGGTCCCGTTCCGCGAAGGAGCCGCCGAACCACTGCAAGCTCCGGCCCGACCGGCCGGAATCGGAGGGAGTATGAAGCTGCGCAAGTCTGCGATTGCGCCCGCATCAGCCTGCTGACCGCGATCGGCATCGCCGCGTGCGCCCGCCGCCGATCCCCGGGCCGCCGCAGCCACCCCCGACCATCGCCGAAACCGTGCCCCTGCCCCCGGTCTCGGAAACCCCGCTGATCTGGCAGCCCGGCCATTACGACTGGACCGGCTCCGCCTATGTCTGGCGACCGGGCCACTACGTCCCCAAGGACGGCCATTCCCTCTGGATGCCCGGCGCCTGGACCGGCGCCAACGGCTCCTATGCCTGGGTCCCCGCCCATCTGGGCACCGTGACAGGCCCTCAGCCGTCGAGGCAGCTCCGGATGGCGCGGGCGAGGACGCCGATGCGGTAGGGCTTCTGCAGCAGGGGCACGCCGCGCGGCCAGAGGCGGCCGGGGCTGCGGCCGGCATAGCCGGAGGTGAACAGGACCGGGCATGTCCGGCTGGCGCTGGCGCACTTCCTCGGCGAGGTCGATGCCGTCGCGCGAGCCCGGCATCACGATGTCGGTGAACAGCAGGTCCACGGCTCCGCTCGCCGGCGCAGCACGTCCATCGCTTCGGCCGCGTTGGCGGCGGCGACCACGTTGTAGCCGAGGCCTTCCAGGGTCTCCACGACGAGTTCACGGATCGTCGCCTCGTCCTCGACGACGAGAATCCGCTCGCCCTCGCCTACGGGAAGCCCGTCCTCGGAACGCATTGGCCGCGACCGCCCTTCAGCCCTGCAGCCGGCATGCCGGCGGTGCACCCCGGACGCACGCGGATCGCCTTGCGCACCTGGCCGGCGGGCCGGACGCCGGCCCCGTCCCCCTCGGAGCCTGGCCGCCCGTCGACCCGTCGCCATGCCCGCATATCAGCCCGTGCGACCGCGCGGCCCGGGTCAGACAAGGCCGCACGTGAGGACAGCGGAGCGAGTCCATTTTGGCGCCGCTGGGGAATCACTTCCCAGCGCGCGCCTCCGCCCCGAAACGACCCTCGCACGTCGGATAGCAAAAGTTTCGTCACGTTTCGGTAATAGCTCGTTTTGCAAGCTGATCGGATCGATCGCCGGCGGCCATCTGCTCCACTACCGCACCCGCGCGCGCCGGCGGACGCCGCCATGCGGATCGCGTGCTTTTCTGCCCGCCTTCGCTGCATGATCTTGCCGCGCGTGCCATCCTGTCTTCCGCTGACCCCGGATGCCGTCTGGCGCCGCCGCGCGCCACGCGGGGCCGCCGCCACGTCGCCCGCCGCACCCCGTCCCGACCGCGGCGACAGCCGCCAGCGCGCGGACGGTCGCGCTGATCGTCGCCAGCGCGATGTTCATGGAGCAGCTCGACGGCACCGTGCTGGCCACCGCGCTGCCCACGATGGCGCGCTCGCTCGGCACCGACCCGCTGCACATGAACGTGGCGCTGACCTCCTACCTGCTCAGCCTCGCCGTCTTCATTCCGGCGAGCGGCAAGGTCGCCGACCGTTTCGGCGCGCGGATCGTGTTCCGGGCCGCGATCGGCCTGTTCACGCTCGGCTCGATCCTCTGCGCGCAGGCGCCGGATCTCTGCCTTCCTGGTGGGGGCGCGCATCATCCAGGGGATCGGCGGCGCGATGATGGTGCCGGTCGGGCGGCTCGTGCTGCTGCGCTCGAGCTCGAAATCCGAGCTCGTGAACGCGATGGCCTGGCTGCAGATTCCGTCCACCATCGGCCCGCTGCTCGGGCCGCCGGTCGGCGGCCTCATCGTCACCTATCTCTCCTGGCACTGGATCTTCTACCTCAACGTGCCGGTGGGCGCGCTCGGGATGGTGCTGGTGTCGCGCTACATCGCCAACACCCGCGAGGCCGGTCGGGTGAGCTTCGACCTGCCGGGGATGGCGATTTCCGGCGTCGCCCTTGCCTCGCTGATGTGGGGCGTCGAGATGGGCAGCCGCGGCGTCGGCTCGCGGGCGCTTGCGTTGACGCTGGTCGCGATCGGCGCGGTCGCCGCCGTGATCTATCTCGCTCTATTCCCGCCGCCATCCGCAGCCGGTGCTGGATTTCCGCCTGATGCGCATCCAGACCTTCCGCATCTCGGTGATCGCCGGCACGCTGTCGCGGATTTCGGTGGGTGCGACGCCGTTCCTGCTGCCGATGATGCTGCAGCTCGGCTTCGGGGTGAGCGCCGCGGAGAGCGGCATGATCACCTTCGCGAGCTCGGTGGGCTCGCTCGCGATGAAGGCGAGCGCGCCGGCGCTGCTGCGCCGCCTCGGCTTCCGCAACACGCTGGTCTGGGTGGGCCTGGCTGCGACGCTGCTGATGGGCACCACCGCCTTCTTCCGCCCGAGCTGGCCGATGGCCTGGATCTACACGGTCCTGCTCGCCGGCGGCTTCCTGCAATCGCTGCAGTTCATGGGCTACAACACCATTGCCTATGCGAACGTGCCGCGCCGTCGGATGAGCGCCGCGACCAGCTTCTACACCACCTTCCAGCAACTCTCACTGTCGCTCGGCATCGCGGTCTCGGCCGCCGCGCTCGCCGGTTCCGCGGCGCTCTACGGTCACGCGCAACTGATGCTGCCCGATTTCACCGTCGCGTTCCTCGTCGTCGCCGCGGTCTCGATGCTGGCCCCCGTGGTCTCCACCGGATTGCAGCCGGATGCCGGCGCCGAGCTCAGCGGCCACCGGTCCGCGCGCTTGACGCCGGCCAAAACCGCCGCATCCGACTGACGTTTCCCTGTCGGCCACCGATCAGGAGGATCCGATGCGTTTCGCCATTGTCGCTGCCGCCGTCGTCGCCATCGCCGGGCCAGCCGCGGCACAATCGATCACGATCACTGGAGGCAACCCCGGCCAGGCCAACGCGCTGCACCAGGATTCCAGGCGGCGCGGACCGATGCGCAGCTGAACCGGGCGGATGCGCGCACCGATGAACGCATCGCGCACCAGGACGCCGCGCATGGCAATTACGTGGGCGCGGCGACGGCGCAGCAGGATGCGCCGCACGAACATGCAGGACGCCCGCCACGACAGCACCGTCGCGAACCACGATGCGGCGCGGGCCAACAACCAGGACGGCGTGCACGTCAATATCGTGCCGTGAGTCTAGGCGTTCCGCGCGATCTCCCAGCCGCGTTCGGCCAGCGCGCGGTATTTCGCGCCGGTTTCCATCCCGCGCGCGTCGGCGGCATTGCCGTCGAGCGCGCGGCGCTGCACGCCCGGCCGCGATTGCCGCCCAGCGGAACATCGAAAACGCCAGGAAATACGGCAGGTCGGGAATGACGTCGCGCCCGGTGCGCCGGCAATAGGCGGCGACGTAGTCGGCCTCCGACGGGAGCCCGGCCACCCCGGCGCTGCCAATGCCGGCGAGTTCCGTCGGAAGCTGCCAGATGAGGCAGTTATAGGCGAGATCGGCGAGCGGGTGGCCGATCGTCGCCAGCTCCCAGTCGAGCACCGCCACGACTTCGCGGCGCGTCGGGTGGAAGATCAGGTTGCCCAGGCGGAAATCGCCGTGGGCGATCGCGCTTTCCTCCGCCGCGGCCGGATGGTCGCGCAGCCATTCCGCCAGCTTGTCCATCGCCGGGACCTCGCCCACGTCGGAGGCGATGTACTGCCTGGTCCAGCGCTCGATCTGGCGGCCGATATACCCGTCCGGCCGCCCGAACCCCTCGAGCCCGACACCGCGCCAGTCGACGCGATGCAGTGCGGCCATGCGTCGCGTTCATGGCGTCGTAGATCGCGGCGCGCTCGGCAGGTGCAAGGCCGGGCAGCCTTCGATCGGTGAAGATGCGGCCCTCGACATACGCCCATCACATAGAACGGCGTGCCGATGATCCCGCTATCCTCGCAGAGCAGCTGCATCGGCGCGACCGGCACCGCGCTGCCCGCGAGCGCGTGCTGCACGCGATATTCGCGCTCGACCGCATGGGCGGAGGGCAGCAGCTTGCCCGGCGGCTTCTTGCGCAGCACGTAGTCGCCGCCGGGCGTCGCCAGATGGTAGGTCGGGTTCGACTGCCCGCCCTGGAACTGACGGATCGTGATCGGGCCGGAGAAGCCCGGCAGATGCGCCCCGAGATACGCTTCGATCGCCGCGACATCGATCCGGTGGTTCGGCAGCACCGGCACCAGCACCGGCTTCCCATCCGACAGCTCGCTCACTGCGGCATCGGCCTTCCGGTGGTGACGCCGCCGTCGATCACGAGCGTCTGCCCGGTCATGAAGCTGCTCGCCGGGGCTGCGAGGAACACCGCGGCGCCGGCGATCTCGTCGGGCTCGCCGATCCGGAGCAGCGGCGTCTCCCGCGCCCGCGCGCGCTCGCGCTCGGGGTTCTCCCACAGGGCGCGGGCAAACTCGGTGCGCACCAGCCCCGGCGCGATGCAGTTCGCGCGCACGCCGCGCGGTCCCCATTCCACCGCGATGTTGCGCACGAGCTGCATGTCGGCCGCCTTCGACAGGCCGTAGACTCCGAGCTCCGCCGTCCCGCGCAGGCCGGCGATGGACGACACGACGATCACCGCGCCGCCGCCGCGCTCCGCCATGCCGGGAAGCACCATGTTGCAGAGCCAGAAATTGCTGCGGACATTCGCCTCCATGATGTGCTCATAGGCCTCGTCCGGAATAGTCGACCGACGGGCCGTGATACGGATTGACCGCCGCGTTGCACACCAGGATGTCGATCGCGCCGAACTGCGCGATCGCGCCATCGACCAGCGCAAGCAGCTCCTCCTTGCGGCCGATATGGCACGGGATCACCGTCGCCGCGCCGCCGCGGGCGCGGATCGCTGCCGCCACCTCATCGCAGGCCGCGCGCTTGCGGCTGGAGACGATGACTTTCGCTCCGTGCTCCGCCAGCCGCTCGGCGATGGCTCGGCCGATCCCGCGGCTCGAACCGGTCACCACCGCGACCTTGCCGGCAAGGTCGAACAGCGGAGTCATGGCGTTTGCGCGCGCCCGCCGGCAACCCGCGCGCGATGCCGACGGTCATGGAGCATGACGGTTGGCATCAGCCCGCGGCTTCCTGCCGCCATTTCGCGATCTCGAGCCGTCCGAGCTGGAACCGGTGCACCTCGTCCGGCCCGTCGACGATGCGCAGCGTGCGCGCGGTCTTGTACATCTCGGCGAGGCCGAAATCCTCGGTGACGCCGGCGGCGCCATGCGCCTGGATCGCCCAGTCGATCACCTGGCAGGCCATTCCCGGCACCGCGACCTTGATCGCCGCGATCTCCCGCCGCGCCTCCTTGTTGCCGACCGTGTCCATCTTCCAGGCGGCATGCAGAACGAGCAGCCGCGCCTGCTCGATCATGATGCGCGCATTGGCGATGCGCTCGACCATCACGCCCTGCTCGGCGAGCTTCCTGCCGAAGGCCTGGCGATTGAGCGCCCGCTTGCAGGTCATCTCGAGCGCCCGCTCGGCGAGGCCGATGGCGCGCATGCAGTGATGGATGCGGCCGGGCCCGAGCCGCCCCTGCGCGATCTCGAAGCCCCTGCCCTCGCCGAGCAGGATGTTGGCGGCCGGCACGCGCGCATTCTCGAACGTGACCTCGCCGTGCCCGTGCGGCGCGTCATCGAAGCCGAACACCGGCAGCATGCGCCCGATGCTGACGCCCGGCGTGTCGCGCGGCACCAGGATCATCGATTGCTGGCGATACTTGTCGGGATGGTCGGGCGCGGTCTTGCCCATCACGATCAGGATCGCGCAGCGCGGATCGCCGGCGCCCGACGCCCACCATTTGCGGCCATTGACCACGTACTCGTCACCCTCGCGGGTGATCCGGCACTGGATGTTGGTCGCATCCGAGGAGGCGACATCCGGCTCGGTCATGCAGAACGCCGAGCGGATCTCGCCCGCGAGCAGCGGCGCGAGCCAGCGCCGCTTCTGCTCCTCCGTCCCGTAGCGCTCGAGCGTCTCCATGTTGCCGGTATCGGGCGCCGAACAGTTGAACACCTCCGAGGCCCAATGCACCCGCCCCATGATCTCGGCGAGCGGCGCATATTCGAGATTGCTGAGGCCCGGCGTGCCCTTGGCATGCGGAAGGGCCAGGTTCCAGAGCCCCTCCTCGCGGGCACGCGGCTTCAATTCCTCGACAACCGGCACTGGCTGCCAGCGATCCCCGGCGGCGGCGAGCTGGGCGTCGTGCACGCTCTCGTTCGGGTAGATGTGCCGGTCCATGAAGTCCTGCAGCCGGTGCTGCAGCACGCGGACACGCTCGGAAAACGCGAACTCCACCGTCTTGACCCTCCCCGCCTGCGGCGAGGCTACAAGAGGGCGCGCGCCTGTCCAGCCGGCCGGTCCGGATTTCGCTTGCCGCCCCGCATCGCCGCTTGCAACTGTTGGGCGAAAGCGGCCGACGAAAGCGGCGGGAGGAGACGACCATGCCGGATCACCGCGCCTCGCCGCGCCGCACCCCATAATGGGCGCGCGGCCCTTCGCCTGGGAGAAGAGCTACCCGCCCGGCCTCAGCTGGGACGCGCCGCTGGCGACCGGAACGCTTCCCGACCTGCTCGACCGGGCGGTCGCCGCGCACGGCCCGAACCCAGCGATCAGCTTCCGCGCGACGCGGCTCGGCTTCGCCGAGTTGCGCGAGCGCGCCGATCGGCTGGCGGCCGCGCTTCTCGCGCGCGGGATCGGGCGCGGCGATGCGGTCGCGCTCTATCTGCCGAACACCTTGTGGCATCCGATCGCCTTCTTCGCGATCCTGCGCACCGGCGCGCGTGTCGTGCACCTGACGCCGCTCGATCCCAGGCGTTCCCTCGCCCGCAAGCTCCAAGACAGCGGCGCACGGAGCGTCGTCACCACCAACCAGCGCGGGCTGATGATGAACGCGCGCGCCCTGCTGCATGACGGGACCGTCGAGACCGTGCTGGTCGGCGAGGACGCGGCCTGGGGCGCGGGCCCTGACAGCGTGCCGATCCCCGACGAGCCCGGGGTCACCTGCCTCGCGGCGCTCGGCGCGGATCCGCCGCCGGCCTGGCCGGCGATCGATCCGGACGATGTGGCGCTGCTGCAATACACCGGCGGCACCACCGGGCTGCCGCGGGCGGCGATCCTGTCGCACGCCAACCTGACCGCGACGGTTTCCATCTACGAGGCCTGGCACACGGGCACCGGGCGCGCCGTTCGCCCGGGCGATCGCACGATCTGCGTGCTGCCGCTGTTCCACATCTATGCGCTCTCCGCGGTGATGCTGCGCGCGCTCGCCAACGGCACCGAGCTCCTGCTGCACGCGCGCTTCGATCCGGCGACGGTGCTCGACGACATCGAGATCAGGCGGGCCACGGCGTTTTTCGCGGTGCCGACGATGATCGTCGCCCTCGTCAACCATCCCCGCATCGGGGCGCGAGATCTGTCGAGCCTGCGCTCCTGCAGCTCCGGCGGCGCCTCGATGCCGCACGAGGTGGCGACGCGCTGGACCGCGCTCACCGGTATTCGGCTCGGGGGCGGCTGGGGCATGACCGAGACCGCGCCGGCCGGCACGTCGATGATCCCCGGCCATGACTACGGCGCCGGCGCGATCGGCCATCCGCTGCCCGGGATCGAGATGGACGTGGCGGCCCTCGACGATCCCGCCCGCGTGCTGCCGCCGGGCACGATCGGCGAACTCCGCATCCGCGGCCCGAACGTCACGCGCGGCTACTGGAACTGCCCGGAGGAGACGCGGGCCGCGTTCGTCGACGGGTTCTTCCGGACCGGCGATGTCGGCATGATGGACGAAACCGGTGCGTTCACCCTGGTCGATCGCAAGAAGGACATGATCCTCTCCGGCGGCTTCAACGTCTATCCGCGCGTGATCGAGGATGCGATCCACGAGCACCCCTCGGTGCGCGAGGTTGCGGTGATCGGCATTCCCGACGCCTATCGCGGCCAGCAGGCGAAGGCCTTCGTCACCTTGCGCGATGGCGCGGACCCGTTCACCCTGGACGCGCTGCGCGAGTTCCTGGCCGAGCGGCTCGGACGCCACGAGCTGCCGGGCGCGATCGAGATTCGCCACGCGCTGCCGCGCACGCCGGTCGGCAAGCTCGCCAAGCGCCATCTCGCCGAGGAGGAGCGGACGCGGATGCAGGAGGCCGCGGAAGGAAAGGTCTAGCGATGGAACTCGGCTTCACCGCGGAGGAGCGTGCCTTCCGCCAGGAGATGCGCGACTTCTTCCAGGGCGCGATTCCGGCGGCGATCCGCGAACGCGGCAAGCGCGGCGAGCACGTGCCGTGCGAGGACATGGTGACGACGCAGCGCATCCTGAACGCGCACGGGCTGGCGGTGCCGAACTGGCCGGTCGCCTGGGGCGGCCGCGACTGGTCCGCCGTGCAGCATTATTTCTGGCTCGACGAGATGCAGCAGGCGAACGTGCCGCCGCCGCTCGGCTTCAACACCAGCATGGTCGGGCCGGTGATCGCGGAATTCGGCAGCGCGGCGCAGAAGCAACGCTTCCTGCCGGCGACCGCCAATCTCGACATCTGGTGGTGCCAGGGCTTCTCCGAGCCGGGCGCCGGCTCCGACCTCGCCAGCCTGCGCACCAGCGCGCGGCGCCACGGCGACGCCTACATCGTCAACGGCCAGAAGACCTGGACCACGCTCGCGCAATACGCCGACTGGATCTTCTGCCTGGTGCGCACTGATCCGGCGGCGAAGAAGCAGGAAGGCATTTCCTTCCTGCTGATCGACATGCGAACGCCCGGGATCACCGTGCGCCCGATCCAGACGATCGATGGCGGCCGCGAGGTGAACGAAGTGTTCTTCGACGACGTGCGCGTGCCGGCGGAGAACCTGGTCGGTGAGGAGAACAAGGGGTGGGACTACGCCAAGTTCCTGCTCGGGAACGAGCGGACCGGCATCGCCCGCGTCGGCGTCTCCAAGGCGCGGCTCCGGCGGGTGAAGGAGCTCGCCGCGCTCGAGCGCGTCGGCGACGGCGTGCTGCTCGACGAGCCGCGCTTCCGCGAGAAGCTCGCCGCGGTCGAGGTGGAACTGAAGGCACTCGAACTGACGCAGCTCCGCGTGGTCGCCGACGAGAAGGGGCGCGTGCGCGGCAAGCCTGATCCTGCTTCCTCCATTCTGAAGCTCAAGGGCTCGGAGCTGCTGCAGGCGACGACCGAGCTGCTGATGGACGTGGTCGGGCCGTACGTGCTGCCGTACCAGCCACATGACGAGGGAAGCAACGAGCCGGAGATCGGGCCGGATTTCGCCTTCGAGGCGGC
This sequence comes from uncultured Alphaproteobacteria bacterium, assembly GCA_963822815.1. Taxonomy (GTDB): domain Bacteria; phylum Pseudomonadota; class Alphaproteobacteria; order Acetobacterales; family Acetobacteraceae; genus CAWGJC01. Next base: position 295,477 of record CAWGJC010000005.1, on the reverse strand, counting down.
GCCCACCTACTTCAACTGGCGCAAGATCTCGATCTATGGCGGATCGAACGAGATCCAGCGCAACATCGTCGCCAAGGCGATCCTGGGGCTCTGACGCGGTGGATTTCGAATTCGGCGACGAGCAGCGCCTGCTCCGGGACAGTGTCGAGCGCCTGCTTGGCGCGCGCTACGACTTCGAAGCGCGCCGCCGCCATTCCGCCGAGCCCGAGGGCTGGAGCCGCGCGATCTGGGCGCAATACGCCGAGCTCGGGCTGCTCGGTCTGCCCTTCGCGGAAGCGGATGGCGGGTTCGGCGGCGGCGCGGTCGAGACGATGCTGGTGATGGAGGCGTTCGGCCGCGCGCTCGTGCTCGAACCGTATCTTGCGACCGTGGTGCTCGGCGGCGGCATCCTGCGCCACGCCGCACCGCCACGCTTGCGCGCCGAGCTGGTGCCGGAGATCGCCGCCGGACGATTGCTGCTCGCCTTCGCGCAGCAGGAGCGGCACTCCCGCTACGACCTCGCCGACGTGACGACGGCGGCATCGCGCGACGGCGAGGGCTGGCGCATCAACGGCGAGAAGAGCCTGGTCCTGCACGGCGACTGCGCGGAGAGGCTGTTCGTCACCGCGCGGACATCGGGCAGCCGCCGCGACCGCGATGGCATCGGACTGTTCCTGGTCGATGCGGACGATGCCGGCGTCGGCCGACGCGGCTACCCGACGCAGGATGCGATGCGCGCGGCCGAGATCGGCTTCGTGAACGCGCGGGGCATCGCGCTCGGCGATCCGGAGGGCGCGCTGCCCGCCATCGAGCGCGTGGTCGATGCCGCGATCGCGGCCCTCTGCGCCGAGGCGGTCGGCGTGATGGGCGCCATGCACGCGGCCACCATCGACTACCTCAAGACGCGGAAGCAGTTCGGCCGTGCGATCGGCGAGTTCCAGGCGCTGCAGCACCGCGCGGTGGACATGTACGTGGCGCTCGAGCTCGCCCGCAGCATGGCCCTGTTCGCGACGATGACTGCGGAGGATCCGGATGCCGGCGAACGGCGCCGCGCCATCGCCGCCGCCAAGGTGCAGATCGGACGCTCCGGGCGGAAGATCGGGCAGGAGGCGATCCAGCTCCATGGCGGCATCGGCGTGACGATGGAATACGTCGTCGGCCATCACTTCAAGCGGATGACGATGATCGACCGCATGTTTGGCGACGCCGATCACCACCTCGCCACGCTGGCCACCGCCGGCGGGCTGATCGCGGCCTGAGCATGGACGCGGACGAGGGCGCGCCACCGGGTTTCCTGCGCCAGGAGGATATCGGGTTCAGCGACCATATCGGGCCGCTGTTCCGCCGCGGCGATCCCGCCGATCCGGCGAACTGCGTGTTCGGCTTTCGGGTGCGCGGTCACCAGATGAATTGCGGCGGCGTCACGCATGGCGGCATGCTGATGTCCTTCGCCGACAACTGCCTGGGCGAGGTCGTGCATGCGACGACCCGGTCGCGCTGCTCGACCATCTCCCTGCACGTCAGCTTCGCCGCGCCGGGGCGTGCCGGCGACTGGGTCGAATGCCGGGCCGAGATCACCCGCGCGACGCGCTCCGTCGTCTTCATCCGCGGCCGCGTGACCGCGGGAGAGCGCACGCTGATCGACGTGCAGGGGATCTGGAAGCTGCTGGCCTCGTAGCGGACGCGACTCCCCGTCAGTTCCAGCTCGCCTGGAAGAACCGCGGCATCTCGTCCGGCCAGGGCTTGAAGTTCAGGTTCTTCGCCATCGCATAGGTGGTGGTCCAGCTGCTGATCGGCAGCCAGTAGGCCTGTTCGGTGATCCGCTTCAGCGCCGCGCGGTAGTCCTTCTTGCGCGCCTCGGGATCGGACAGCGTGCCGGCCTCGGCGAGCAGCCTCGTCACCTCGGCGTCGTGCGCGTAGTCGTCCACATTGCCGTTGAAGAAATAGGGCATGATCGCCGAGACGTCGTTGATCGAGTAGGAGCCCCAGCTGCTCAGGAACATCGGCGTCTTCCCCTGCTCCCAGCGCTGCACGGCGGCGCCGGCCTGCATGGTGGTGAGGCGGGCGCGGATGCCGACCGCGTTCAGGTAGTTCTGCACCGCTTCCGCCCATTGCGGCACGATCGCGTGCACGATTTCGGTATCGAAGCCGTTGGGATAGCCGGCCGCGGCGAGCAGCTGCTTCGCCTTTGCCGGGTCGTAGTCGTAATGCACTTCCGCGCTGGTGTCGCAGCCGAACTGCGTCGGATAGCACGGTCCGTCGGGCACGATCGCGCCACCCTGCACCAGATCCTTCGCGATCTTCTCGCGGTCGATCGCGTGGAAGATGGCCTGTCGCACTTCCGGCTTGGTGAGTGGATTGCCGGCGCCGGTGCGGCCGGCGGCGTCGATGTCGAGCAGGATGATGCGCATGGAGGCGCCGCGCAGCGCCTTGATCGTCGGCACGCCGTTCAGCTTGTCGAACTGGTCGGGGCTGAACTGCCAGATCCAGTCGGCCTGGCCGGAGAGCAGGAAGGTGAGCTCGGTCGAGGCGTCGGCGACCTCCTTGATGACGAGCCGCCCGATCGCCGGCCGCCCCTTCGGGCTGTCGGCGAAGTAGTTCTCGTTCCGCACCATGTCGATCTCGTTGATGCCGTCGACCTTGGTGATGCGGTAGGGGCCGATGCCGATCGGTGCCTTGGCATAGCCGGCGGCGCCGACCTTCTGCCGATAGGCCTCCGGCTCGATCGGCATGACGAAGGAGACATATTCGAGCGCGGCCGGGAACGGCTTCTTCAGCTTGATGCGGACATGCGTGGGATCGATCGCCTCGGCGCCCGCCATCCAGCTGAAGTTGCTCGGGACCGATACGCCGGATTTCGGATCGGTGATCAGGCCGATCGTGTAGACGACGTCGGCGGCGGTGAACGGATCGCCGTTGCCGAACTTGACGCCGTCGCGCAACGTGAATTCGAGCGTGAGCGGATCGACCCATTTCCACGCGGTGGCGAGGTCCGGCTTGACGACGAAGCCGTCCGGATCGCGATAGGTGAGCCCGTCCCAGGCCTGATGCTCGACGACCAGGCCGGTGCGCAGGCTATTGAAGTAGGGATCCACATCGGGGATGGCGTCGCGCCAGGCGACGCGCAGCGTGTCGGCGGATTTCTGGGCGTAGCCTGGCCCCGCGGCGATCACGCCGGCGATCCCGAGACAGAGCCCGGCCAACCGCGCCATCACCCGCATCGGTAGCACCCTTTCGCTTCCGCAGCGAGCCTAGGGCGCAATCGCGATCGAGAGCAAGCGGACCGTGCCCGCGGCTAAAGCATGACCGGTTCCCTTCCGGTCACCGGCCTGCTTTAGCCAACTGTTCCAGCGAGTGATTTACGCTCCAGGCCGACTCGGCCTGAAACGATCACGCGCTAATCTGCCGCCGGCGCGCGCTCCATCGCCAGCAGATGGTCCTGATATTGCGCCCTGAGCGTGGTCTTCTGCAGCTTGCCGGTGGCGGTGTGCGGCAGCGCATCGACCGTCAGCACCGCATCCGGCACCCACCAGCGCGCGACCTTGCCGTGGTAGAGCGCGAGCACCGAGTCCGGCGCGACGCTGCGCCCTTCCCGCGGGACGATCAGCAGCAGTGGACGCTCGATCCAGCGCTTGTGCCGCGCGGCGATCGCGGCCGCTTCCGCGATGTCGGGATGTTCGAGCGCGATGTTCTCGAGCGTGATCGAGCTGATCCACTCGCCGCCCGACTTGATCACGTCCTTGGTGCGGTCGGTGATCGCCATCGCGCCGGAAGGATCGATGGTGGCGACGTCGCCGGTCGCGAACCAGCCCTCATCGTCGCAAGCGGTCGCCTCGCCGCCGAGATAGCGTTCGGCGATCCAGGGGCCGCGGACGAGCAGATTGCCGAAGGCGACGCCATCCCAGGGCAGTTCGCGTCCTTCGCCATCGACGATCTTCATGTCGACGCCGAACATCGCCCGCCCCTGCTTGGCGCGCAGCCGCAACCGGGCTTCGCCCTCGAGCACTAGCTGGTCGGCACGCGGGCCGGTCACGGTGCAGAGCGGACTGGTCTCGGTCATGCCCCAGGCGTGCACGATGTCGACGCCGTATTCGTCGAACGCTTCGATCAGGACGGGTGCCACGGCGGAGCCGCCGGAGAGCACCCGCTTCAGCGTGTCGAGGCGGCCGCCGGTCCTGCGGAGATGATCGAGCACTCCGAGCCAGACCGTGGGCACGCCGCAGGATGTGGTGACGCGCTCGTCATTGAACAGCGTGGCCAGGCTCGCACCGTCGAGATGGCGGCCAGGCAGGATCAGCGCGCTTCCGGCCATCGGGGCGGCGAACGGCAACCCCCAGGCATTGACGTGGAACATCGGCGACACCGCGGCGACGCGGTCGCTTGCGCGCAGCCCGAACGCATCGGCGAGATTGGCGGCGTAGGCCTGCAGCACCGTCGAGCGGTGCGTGTACAAAACGCCCTTGGGCCGCCCCGTGGTGCCGGAGGTGTAGCAGAGCCCGCTTGCTGTCTCCTCGTCGAGCGCGGGCCAGTCGAGTTCGTCCCCTGCCGCGTCGAGCAGCGTCTCGTAGCAGAGCAGGTCCATGCCGGGAGGCAGCACCGCCTCAGGCATCGCGGCCGCATCGACGAGCAGCACGATGGCCCGCACATGCGACGCGATCCGCGGGGCGAGCTCCGCCGCGAGCGGCAGGAAACTCGGATCGACCAGCACCAGCCGGTCCTCGGCATGGTTCATGATGTAGGCGATGTCCGCTTGCGCCAGGCGCGGGTTCACGGTGTGACAGATCGCGCCCATGCCGGAGACCGCGTAGAAGATCTCGAGGTGGCGCGCGGTATTCCACGCGAGCGTCGCCACCCGCTCCCCGGCGCCGATGCCGAGCCGCCGCAGTGCCGCGGCGAAACGGCGGGCGCGGCGCTCCACCGTCCGGTAGTCGCTGCGCGTGAAGGTGCCGTCGGTCTCGCGGGACACCACCTCGGCGGTGCCGTGGTGGCGCGCGGCATGGCGGATCAAGGACGAGATCAGCAACGGTCGGCGCTGCATGCACCCTTGCATGACGGTCTCCCCCTCCGCGCCACACTGACGATGGCGTCGGTTCCGAAGGCTATCAGGGCGGGGCGGGCGGCGGAACCGGGATCGCGACGCGGGGGCGCTTGCGGCGTCCCTCGGCGACGACGAGCAGCATGCCGGCGGCGAGGATCAGCGCGGCGCCCAGGAACACCGAAGCCGGTGGCACATCGCCCCAGATCAGGTAGCCGAACATGAAGGCCCAGAGCAGCGCCGAATACTCGAAGGTCGCAAGCAGCGAGGCCGGGGCGCGTCGCGCCGCCTCGAACAGGCAGAACTGGCCGAAGCCGCCAAACGCGCCGATCGCGAGCAGCAGGATCGCCGCGCGCGGGGCCGGCGTGACCCAGGTGAACGCGGTCATCACTCCGGTCGCGACCGCGAAGCAGAGGTTGCCGAAGAACATCTGCAGGAGCGAGCTCTCCCGTCGCGCGATCTGCCGCATCAGGATGATGCCGTAGCCCCAGAGCACCGCGGCCAGCATGACCAGGCCGATCGCCGGCGAAAGATGGAAGCCGCCGGGATTGGAGGCGACCACGACGCCGGCGAAGCCGGTGCCGACGGCGAGCCAGCGCGCCCGTGTCACCCGCTCGCCGAGCAGCGGCACCGAAAGCACCGTCACGATCAGCGGCGCGGAGAAATAGAGCGTGGTGAGCTCGGCAAGCCCGAGCGATCGCGCGGCGGTGTAGTAGCAGAGCCAGGCGGCGAGGGTGAGCGCCGCGCGCAGCAGCAGGGGCCCCTTCAGCGGCGAGGCGATGGCGTGCTGCAACAGGTTCGTGCGGCCGATCGCGAGGGCGCCGATCACGATGACGGTGCTGCGCACGAACAGCACCTGCCAGACCGGCAGCAGCGCCACCAGCCATTTGACCGTCGCGTCATGGACGGAAAAGCAGGCATAGGCGGTGACCGCGAGCGCGATGCCGGCACCGGTCTCGCGCGGCAGCATCCTGGTCCCGCGCAGACCCTGGCGCATCGGAGTGCCCGAACGTCAGCCGAGATGCCGGGCGCAGCCCTGCGGACGCGCGCTCAGATAGTCGCCGAGCGCGGCGGCGATCTGGCAGGCGGTGTAGCGGCGGGGCCGCAGCGCCGGCTGGCGTCTGGTGTTGATCACCCCGACATGGCCGCCGGAGAAGCTCAGCAGCACCGCGCCCCTGGCGATCGCCCGCATGTAGAGCGGGACCATGGCACCCGCCGACGGCGCGCGGCCGGCGGCGACATCGGCCACGTCGGCGCGATAGGAGGCGGCGAGGAACGGCGTCTGCGAATGGTAGAAGCCGACGGCGATGAACCAGTTGCCGTCATTGCCGTCGCGCAGCCAGCGCAGAAAATGCGCGGCGTATTCGGCGTTGGCCGCGGGATCGAAGGCCGCATCGAGCGAGGCAAAGGCGTCCGGGTGCATCTGCAGGTTCACCTGCATGCAACCGACATCCATCAGCCGCACGCCGCGCCCGGCCGCCTGCTCCGCCCAGGCGATCGCCGCCGCCTTGCTGGCGAAGAAGTAGCCCTGCCCGTCGGCATCGATGGTCCAAGGCCAGGGCTGCAGCCCGCCCCGGGCAATCGGGCGGCCGCTCTCGACCTTGCCCATCGTCAGCAGCAGCCCAGGCGGCACGGCCCAGCGCTGCTCCGCCTTGCCGATCGCCGCCGTGCAGAGCGCGCTCTGCTGCGCCTCCCAGGAGGGCTCGGCGATCGTCGGCTCGCCGGCCGAAGCGGCGCGGGCACCGGCCAGCAGCAGGATCAGCAGGAGGAGCCGGGCACGCATGCGGGCTGACGTCGCACGGAACCGCCGGTCCCGGCAACGTCAACCGAGGCCGCCGCCGGGGATTTCGGGTGCCGGGGCGAACGGGTCCTCGGCGGCGAGCTCGCGGATCATCAGCGCGTCCACCGCGACGATGTCGGTGCCGCCGCAGATCAGCGGGTTGACGTCGATGTCGGAAACCAGCGCGGCCTGGTCGGCGGCGAGCTCGGAGAAGCGGGCGACGATCACGGCAAGCGCGGCGAGGTCGACCGGCCGGCTGCCGCGGAAGCCGCCGAGCGCCGCCGCGCCCTTGAGCCGCCGCAGCATCGCCCCCGCCTCGGCGACGCCGATCGGGGCGAGCGCCACCGAAACGTCCCGCAGCAGCTCGACCAGGACGCCGCCGATGCCGACCAGGATCGTCGGGCCGAACAGCGGATCGACGCGGGCGCCGAGCATCAGCTCGACGCCTTGTCTCGCCATCTGCTGCACGAGCACGCCATTGACCCGCGGCGGCGGCTCGAGCGTGTCGGCCTTCGCGACCAGCTCGGCGAAGGCGCGGCGGACCGCATCGGCACCGTCGATCGCCGAGGCGGATCACGCCGGCCTCGGTCTTGTGCGGGATGTCCGGGCTCTCGATCTTCATTGCCACCGGGTAGCCGAGCGAGGCGGCGGCGCCGACCGCGTCCTCGGTCTCCGTGGCCAGGCGCTCGGCGATCACCGGGATGCCGTAGAGCGCGAGCACCGCCTTCGCCTCGCGCTCGGTCAGCACCCGGCCCGGCGCGGCGCGGATCGCCCGGCCGGCTTCGGCGGCGACCGCGGGTGGAGAGAGACGCGGCGCGCCGGCGGGGGCCGACCGGCGATCCGCACGGGCAAGCCAGGCGGCGAGCGCGGCGAAGCAGCCTTCGGTCGAGCGGAACAGGGCGATGTGCGGGTCTTCCTCGCTCTCCCGCGCCCCGGGTCCGGCGGTCCATTCGCTCAGCCAGACCTGGCACACGATCTTGCCCGACCGCGCCGCGAGCTCGCTCATCACCGGCAGGCGCTCGACCGTCGGCGCATAGGCATAGACGAGCGGCGTCACCAGCGCGCCATAGGCGGGATCGTCCAGCACCGCCCGGCAGCAGGCGCGAAAGCCGGCGGGATCGGTGATGACCTGGGCGGTGACGTCGCACGGATTGCGCGGCGAGCCGAATTCCGGGATGTGCGACTCCAGGACGGCGCGGGTCGCGGCGCCGGGCTGCGGCAGCGCGACGCCGTGCCGCTCCGCCGTATCGGCCGCCATGATGCCGGCGCCGCCCGAGGTCGCCACCACCGCGACGCCCCGCGCCTTCGGCGGCGATGCCTTGGCGAGGAAGCGGGCGGTCTCGAGCAGCGCGCCGAAATCCCTGACCTCGACCACGCCGGCGCGGGCGAAGGCGGCGCTCCACGCTTCGGCGGTGCCGGCAAGCGAGCCGGTGTGCGACATCGCCGCAAGCGCACCGTCCTCGCCGGTCGCGAGCTTGCAGATGACGAGCGGCTTGTCGGCCGCCCAGGCAAGCTCGGCGGCCTCGATCAGCCGGCGCGGCGCGGCGATGCCCTCGAACAGGCAGGCGATCGCGTGGCAGGCGGGATCCTCGGCGAGATAGGCCACCAGATCGGCGGCATCCACGTCGCTGCCGTTGCCGGAGGTGAGGACGTGGCTGATGGCGACCCCGCGTTCGATCCCCTGCGCCAGCGCGAAGCCCAGCGCGCCGGACTGGCTGACCACGCCGATCGCGCGCGGGCCGACGCTCTGCGGGCGCGGCGTGCCGGAGAAGGTGATGGCGGCGCCGGTCAGGTAATTGGCGATGCCGATGCAGTTCGGGCCGATCAGCCGGATGCCGTGCTCGCGCGCCAGCGATGCGAGCCGCCGCTGCTGCTCGGCGCGTTCGGGCTTGCCGGTCTCGGCATAGCCCGACGCAAAGACGATCGCGTGCCGGATGCCGGCGGCGGCGCATTCGGCGACGATGCCCTCGACCGCCTCGCGCCCGGCGACGATCACTCGCGCAGTCCGGCCGCTCCGGCAACGCGGCGAGCGAGGGGTGGCAGGGCGTTCCGTCGATCGCGGCGTGGCGCGCGTTGACGAGATGCACCCGGCCGCGGAACCCGGCCAGGTTGCGGCGCACCCGGTCGCCGAAGGAATTGGGCCGCGGCGAGGCGCCGATGATGGCGACGCTCGCGCGGATCGATCAGCCCGGCGAGCTCGGCGCGGCGATAGACGCGGCGGGCGGTCACGCGCGCTCGAGCTCCCGCCCGACCACCGAATAGTCCCGGTCCCCGAGCCCGCGATCGGCGAGGCCCTGGTAGTATTGCTGCGCCGCCCGGCCGAGGACCGAGGGCGCGCCGGACGTCCGTCACCGCCTGCATCGCCAGGGTCAAATCCTTCAGCATCAGCGCGGTGGCGAAGCCCGGCGCGTAGTCGCGGTTGGCCGGCGAGGCCGGCACCGGGCCGGGGACCGGGCAGTGATTGGTGAGTGCCCAGGACGCGCCCGAGGAGCGCGACACGATGTCGAACAGGCTCTGCGCGGAGAGGCCGAGCCGCTCGGCCAGCGCGAAGCCCTCGGCGGCGCCGATCATGCACACCGCCAGCATCATGTTGTTGCAGAGCTTGGCCGCCTGGCCGAGCCCGGGGCCGCCGGCATGGATGAGGTTCCTGCCCATCGCCTCCAGCACCGGCCGGGCGCGCGCCACATCCGCCTCGCTGCCGCCGAGCATGAAGGTGAGCGTTCCGGCGGTCGCGCCGATGACGCCGCCGGAGACCGGCGCATCCAGCATCGCGAGCCCGCGCGCCGCGGCCGCCGCGTGCATCGCGCGGGCGGTGGCGACGTCGATCGTCGAGCTGTCGATCACCAGCGCGCCGGGCGCGGCCGCTTCCAGCACCCCGCCCTCCCCGGTCAGCACCGCCGCGCACATGCGCCCCGGCGGGCAGCATGGTGATGACGAACTCGGCGCCCGCCGCGGCCTCGGCCGCGCTCCCGGACGCGGTCCCGCCGGCCGCGTGCAGCCGGGCCATCGCCTCCGGCACGCGATCATATCCCGCGACCTCGTGCCCGGCCTTGAGCAGGTTCGCGGTCATCGGGCCGCCCATGTTGCCGAGGCCGATGAAGCCGATGCGCGCCATGTCGATCCTCCGGAGCTTCGGCGCCAGCTTCTCAGCCCGGCTCCCGCATGTCGATGCGGTCGGGATGGGTGAACACCTCGAACCCGTCGCCGCGGGCGATGCCGATCACCGTGATTCCCGACGCCTCGGCGACGCGGAGCGCGAGCGCGGTCGGCGCCGAGATGGCGGCCAGCACCCCCGCCCCCATCGCCGCGGCTTTCTGCACCAGCTCGACGGAAACCCGGCTGGTCAGCAGCACCGCGCCGCGATCGGGCCGGATGCCGTCGCGGGCCAGGGCGCCGGCGAGCTTGTCGAGCGCGTTGTGCCGGCCGACATCCTCGCGCAGCGCGACGAGGCCGCGCTCCGGCTCCCACCAGGCGGCGCCGTGCACCGCGTGGGTGCGGCGGTTCAGCTCCTGCGCGGCGCCGAGCCCGTCAATCGCGGCCGCGAGTCCCGCGGCCGGCAACAGCGGCGCCGAGAGGACGCGCGGGGCGTCGCGCATCGCCGCCTCCAGGCTCTCGAGCCCGCAGAGCCCGCAGCCGGTGGGACCCGCGAGCGCCCGCCGGCGCCCGGTGACATCCGCCATGCGATGCTCCGGCAGCCACATGCGAAGCTCGATGCCCGCCGCGACCGGCACGATCTCGAGTTCCTCGATCTCCGCCGCCGCGCCGACGATGCGCTCGGTGAGCGAGAAGCCGATCGCGAAATCCTCGAGGTCGCCCGGCGTCGCCATCATCACGGCATAGGCGAGCCGGTTGTAGCTGAAGGCGATCGCCGTCTCCTCCGGGATCGCGCGCTCCCCTTCGGCAATGGCGGGCCAGCGCCGCCGCCGCGCGGCGCGGAAGGCAGGCGGGAGCGTGAAGGTGCTCAGCGCCGGGGCTCAGCGCCGGGCGAGCGCCGCGTCGATCGTCTGGATCGCGCCGCCGATGTCCCCCGCGGCGAGGCGCTGCCGCGCGGCGCTGATGTCCTCGACACCCGGGCCGTGGATCGCGTCGGCCACCTGCGACGGCGCAACCGAGCGGTCGAGCAGCCGCGTCTCCGCCCGCTCCAGCGCCTCCTGCGCCTCGCCGCTGCGTCCGGAGGCGAGCGCGTTGCGGGCCGCGGTCAGGTACTGGCGCGTGGTGGCGTCGTCGCCGACGCCGGGCGTCGGCAGGCGCGGCGCGATGATGGAGCGCGTGTCGGCGGGATTGATGTTGCTCGCCCGGTCCGAGGTCGGCAGCGAATTCCCGGTGCCGATCACGTTCCCCGGCCGCGCGCCGGTCGCCGGATTGGCGCCGGGCGGCACGGTGGTCGGGCCGGGCAGCGGCGCGCCGGAATAGGCGGTGGACGGCGGCGGCGGCGCGTAGCCGGGCGGCGGATAGGCCGGCGGCGCGTAGCTCGGCGCCGGAGAGGCCGGCCGGTAGCCGGACGGTGGATAGGCGGGCGGCGGCGCCGTAGACGCTCGTCTGGGCCGCGGCCCCGGCGGCGAGACCGATCACGATCGAGGCGCCGATCATCGGCGCGGTCAGCATCGGCAAGCGCATGGCCATGTCTCCTCTTGCCCGAGCGCGGATCATCCACCCGAAACGGTCGGGATCAAGGCGGAAACGCAGATCACCTCGGGCGGCGGCGGTTCCGCGTAGAGCCCGTCCGCGAGCGCCGCGTGCCGCCGCAGCACCGCGCGCTGATTGATCGAGCCCTTGTCGGTGAGTTCCCCCGCATCGATGGAAAGCAGCGCGGTGAGCCAGGCCAGGCGCTCGACGCGCCGTGAACTGCCGGTCGCTGCCGCGGCAAGCCCGGCAAGCGCCGCTCCGAGCGCCGCGCAGGCGGCGGGATCGCCCGCGAATCTCCGGCCGGGCCGGCAAGGCGAGCGCGGTCAGGTAGTCGCGATCGGGGCCGACGATCACCACGTCCCGCACCCACTCCCCCAGATGCTGGAGCAGTTCGGCGCGCAGCGGCCCGACGCTCACCCAGGTGCCGGTCGCGAGCTTGAAATCCTCGGCGATGCGCCCGTCGAAGCGGAAGCCCTTGGCGGGATCGGCGGCATCGACCCAGGCGAGCGCGTCGCCCATGCGGAGATACCCCTCGGCGTCGAACAGCGCACGGGTCTGCCCGGGATCGCGCCAATAGCCCGGGGTCACGTTCGGCCCGCGCACGCGCGCCTCGAGCTTGCCCTCGATCGGCGCCGCCTTCAGTTCCACGCCGGCGACCGGCAGGCCGACGATCCCGGAGCCGCAGACATCCGGCCGGCAATAGAGGGCGAACGGCCCGGTCTCGGTCGAGCCGAGGCCGGTCATCCACGGAATGCGTTCGCCCGTCGTCGCGACCGCCAGCCGGTCCCACTCGTCCCACACCTGCTGCGCGAGGCCGGCGCCGGCGAAGAAGACCATGCGCAGTCGCGAGAACAGCCGCTCCCGCAGCGCGGGCTCGCGCCGGAGATGCGGCAGCAGCGCCTCGAAGCCCTTCGGCACGTTGAAGTAGATGGTGGGCGCGATCTCGCGCAGGTTCTCGACCGTCGCCGCGATCGCGCCGGGCAGCGGCCGCCCGGCATCGATGTGGAGCGTGCCGCCATTGGCGAGCACCAGCCCGACATTGTGGTTGCCGCCGAAGGTGTGGTTCCAGGGCAGCCAGTCGACGATCACCGGCGGCGCGTCGGCGAGCAGCGGAAATGCCTGCCGCAGCATCTGCTGATTGCTCGCGAGCATGCGGTTGGTGTTGATCACCGCCTTCGGCAGCCCGGTCGAGCCGGAGGTGAACAGGAATTTCGCCGGCGCATCCGGATCGATCCCGCGCGCCGCCGCATCGACCGCGCGCTCGTCCGTCGCCGCCAGCAGCGTCGAGAAACCGGTCGTGCGCGGGGGAGCACGGCTCGGAAGCGACGATCTCGATGGCCTCCGCCACCGCGGCGAGCGCCGCCCCGTAGCGCGCTTCGTCATCGACCAGCACGAGCCCGGGTGTCAGCACGCCGAAGACGTGGCGCAGCTTGGCGAAATCGCGCGACAGCAGCGAATAGGCGGTCGAGACCGGCGCGTAGGGAATGCCGACGTGCGAGGCAGGCGAGGCCGAGCAGGGCGTGATCGACGCCATTGCCGGACAGCACCGCCACCGGCCGCTCGGCGGAGAGGCCGCGCGCGAGCAGCGCCGTCCCGATCGCCCGCACCGCGCGCCAGGTGTCGCCATAACTCCGGCCGCGCCAGTTGCCGGATGCGTCCCGCTCGGCGATGAACACGCGGTCCGGCGCGGCGCGCGCCCAGTGCTCCAGGAATTCGGTGAGCCGCACGGGATAGCGGCCGAGCACGCGGCGCGGCGTGACGAGGACCGCGCCGTCAGGTCGCGTGGCGAAATCGCAGAGCGGCGCGGCGATGCGCGCCGGCCGCACCCTGGCGGTCATGCGGCGGTCCCTCCCGCGTGCCGCGTACCGCCCGCGCGGCCGGACGGGTCAAGCATCGCTTGCCGCACGCGCATCGCCGCAACATGCTGGCCGGCATGACCGATGCGCCGAGACTGGAATTCGTCTTCGAAGCGCGGGTGCAGGTGGCGCCGCCGCTGCTGCTCGGCGAGGTCGGCGGCACGGCGCGGCGCATCGTGCCGATCCTCGGCGGCGAGGTCAGCGGGCCGCGTCTGGCGGGAACGGTGCTGGCGGGCGGCGCCGACTGGCAGGTGGTCGAGCCGGACGGGCTCGTCGCGCTGACCGCGCGCTACACGATCGAGGCCGCCGACGGCACGCTGATCGCGGTCGAGAACCAGGGGCTGCGGCACGGCCCGCCGGCGGTGATGCGCCGCCTGCTTGCCGGCGAGGAGGTCGATCCGGCGGAGTATTATTTCCGCGCCGCGCCGCGCTTCGAGGTCCGCGCCGGCCCGCATGAATGGCTGCGCCGGCACCTCTTCCTCTCCACCGCCACCCGCCGCCCGGACCGGGTCGAATTGCGGTTCTTCATGGTGCGATAGGCGTCTCCGGCCGTCCGGGCTTCATTGGTCCGGAGAGCCGACCGTGGACGCGGACGCACGCTCTGGCCCCGGCAAGCAGCCGGATTGCCTCCGAGCCCGGCCGAGGACCGATCTGTTTGGTTGCCGCAACAGTTTCGCTCGGCTAACCTCCCCTTGCTGCTCGGCTCCGAAGCGGGTGAAGCCGCAGCGATCCGGGACAGAAACCACCAAGGAGAGTGTGGTGATGAGGAAACAGCTCGTTCTCAGCCTGGTCGTGGCGCTCAGCTCTGCAGGTGTCGCGCATGCCGAACAGACGCTGGCCGCCGGCAGCCTGTATGGCGGCCCGTCACAGACGCGGGCGGTCTGCTACATCTTCAATGCCGGCCCGACCGTGAACATCGTCTTCATGGACATGTACGACCAGAACGGCGTCACGGTTCCGCTCGACATCCGCCAGTGCGGCGGTCCGCTGGCGACCGGCCAGTCCTGCGGCATCGCCGGCAACATCACCAACAACTCCACGTATTCGTGCTCGGCGAACGTCACGCCGGGCAAGACCAATGTGCGGGGCATTCTCGAGGTGCGCGACGCCAATCAGAACTCGCTCACGAATATCGAACTGAGGTAACGCGCCGCCGGGGCCGACGCGGCGGGCCAAGGTCGGCAGGACGGCCGGCAGCGCCTGAGCCGGGGCGAGCGATGGCGGAGGTCGCCCCGCTCGGGTGGCCTGCGCCCGGATTCTTGGAGCAACTGGCTCCCGGAGTAGGACTCGAACCTACGACCCAGCGGTTAACAGCCGCTTGCTCTACCAACTGAGCTATCCGGGATCGCCGCCGGCCGTATAGCTCCGGTTCGCGCCGTCATGCAACCAGTCTGAGCCCTGGCCCGACAAGGCACGGAGCCTGTATGGTCCGGTCGGCTGGAGCTGCGCGCGGGCGTGGCGGAACGGTAGACGCAGCGGACTCAAAATCCGCCGTCGCAAGACATGTCGGTTCGAATCCGACCGCCCGCACCAGGTTCCCTCGCATCCGGGCCCGCGATATGAGCCGGCCCATGACCGATGCCCGCCCTTGCGATCCCGCTCGGGCACGGATCGAACCTGCGGCCCTGGGTAGCAAGCACAGCTTAGCCGGCGGGCCGATCGAGGGTACACACTGGGCTCTGGCTGGGAAGATCCTGCGCCCATTCCGAGTCCGGATTCGCAAGAGTCTTTCATAATTGCTTGACTAGGCCAGACTCTCTCCACGAAGGGGGCGCGCGAATCGGACCGTGGACGCAACCCACAATCTCAATGGCGGCCTCAAGCGCACAGCGAGGCGATCGGCTGACCTACACGGCCCGGATCTCTACCCCACGCCACCCTGGGCCACGTTCCGAAACACGCCTCGATGACTTCGAGGTTGTCTTGATCGGGACGCGGCGCCCCTTTTCGAAGTCCCTGACCGTGCTCATGGCGACGCGGCTTTTTGGCCAGCTCTCCCTGGCTCCATTCCAGCCACCCCTGGCGGCTCGACTTCTGACGGACGGCCGAACCGCGCCCACGCCTCCTCCAGCGCGGCGATGCAGAACTCCACATCCATGGTGTTCGACAAACGCCAGCTCAGCACCCGCCGCGTCAACCAGCCCACCACCGCGACCAGATCGAGGACGCCGCGCTTGGGGCCGGTGGCGTGGGCAGCGTGAGCGAGGATCATCGTGAAGACGGCTGCGGCGATCCCGATGAAGCGCATGGCGTGCCCCGACGGCTGCAATGCTAGACCGGAATGATTGCCGAGGCGGGATGCTTCTCAGCGCCGCCAACCCCTGAGATTGCGCGGCTGACCGTTCCGCGCCTACACTCGGTCGCCAAAAGCAACAACCGGCTAGCAGGAACAGTGATCCGAGAATTGTGTCTTGGGCTCCTGGCAGTCGCAGCTCTCGGCGCACAGGCGCGCTCGCAGACGGTCACGACGATCTTTCGCTTCGATGGCACCGATGGGGCGGCTAACATCTGGAGACCGGCGGCGGACGGACAGGGCAATCTGTACGGGACCACGATGAACGGTGGTCCCTACGCATCTTCCGAAAACCCCTACGGCATCGGGACGCTGTATAAATTCACCCCGGGCGTATCGCGCACCTTCGAGACGCTGCACTCTTTCGCCGGCGGCACCGATGGCGCGACGCCGATGGCGGGGCCGCTCTACGATGCGAGCGCGGCCATGCTGTACGGCACGACGGAATATGGTGGATCGGCCAGCAGCACCTGCACGCAGGGCTGCGGGACGTTCTTTTCATACAATCCCGCGACCGGCACCTATGCGGTCGTGCACGCCTTCGCCGGCGCCGATGACCAGGCGTACCCGGTCGGCCCGCTGACGCTCGGCGGCGACGGCACCGTCTACGGGACCACCAAGGGCACCAACGCCAGCAAGACCTGCGCGGCGGCGAACACCTGCGGGACGGTGTTCAAGTATGATCCGGTCACCGGGACATTCACCACGCTGCACAGCTTTAACTGGACCGACGGTGCCGAGCCGCAGGGCCCTCTGGTATTTGGCGCGGGCGGGCTGCTATTCGGCGCGACGCAAGCCGGCGGCGAGGATGTGGGCGGTCCGAACGCCCAGGGTTACGGCGCGGTCTACAGCCTCGACCCGACCACCGGCGCCACCAACCTCATCTTCGCATTTCCCGGCATCACCTCGCCGGACGGGCTGGCCGCGGATCCGGACGACAATCTGTACGTCACCGCGAACCTGAGCGGCCGCTACCGGGCCGGGCGGATCATCAAGCTGGTTCCGAATGGCGACGGCAGCTACACCAGCTCGACCTTGTACAGTTTCGGGAACGGCGAAGGCACCGGGTCGCAGCCGGTCGGATCGCTGGCCTATGACAGCACGAAGAAGGTCTTCTACGGCGTTGCCGGCGGCGGCCTGGGGATGCTGTACCAGATCGACCCGGACAGCGGCGTCGTCACCACACTCTACAATTTCCTCGGCGGCAACGACGGCGGATTCCCTGATGACGGAATCCTGGTCAATCTCGGCCAACTCTATGGTGGAACCGTCGGCGCGCGCCAGCCGCAGAAGACCCAGCCCTGCCTCCCCTCCGGCTGCGGGACGCTGTACCGCTTTCCGCGTTTCTAAACCGAGGTGGACGACAGCGCGCAGGCTGGCCATGGCCTGCGCGCAAAGACCATCCGGTTTTCAGGGCACCTCCGCGACCGGCGAAATCGCGGTGGTGTTTCTGCCCAGACCGGGCGCGATGTCACGCTGAACCATTGCGGAAAGAAGGCAGGCCAGCGGCATCGGTGCGTGCTACCGCGTGGGCTATACGGCCCCTCAGCCAAACTGGAATGAAATCAGTGCACTGAGAGCGCGTTTCAAAACCCTATCTATGCTGGGCCGTCTGGCGCCGATTTTCTGCGCGCCGGTGCTCACGGGCTGCAAGCCCGCTCCGCTCCGGTGCTCGAAAGCCAACGCCATACGACTTAGCCTAGAGCATGACCGGTTCCCTTCCGGTCACCGGCTTGCTCTAGCGAATTGTTCAAGCGAGTGATTCACGTTTCAGGCCGACTCGGCCTGAAACGATCACGCGCTAGCGGGTTTTGAAAGGCACTCTAAACGTCATGCTGGCGGAGGGGATGGGATTCGAACCCACGATACGCCTTGACGGCGTATAACGGTTTAGCAAACCGCCGCCTTCAGCCACTCGGCCACCCCTCCGCCGAGAGGTGCAACACGGCGTTTGCGCCGCCGGTTCTAGGAGGTCGGCGCCCGGGCGTCAACGAAGCTATCGGGATAGCTTGACCTCGAAGCCGCGCTCGCACCGCCGGGCGCGCCATCATCGCCTCGTACCAGCGGCTGACGTTCGGAAATTCGGCGAGATCGACCTGATGGCGCTCGTGCCGCCAGGCCCAGCCGAGGATCGCGAAATCCGCGATCGACAGGCTCGCCGGCGAAGAACTCGACCTCGCGCGAGACGCCGGTCCATCACGCCGTAGAGCCGGCGCGTCTCCTTCGAGTAGCGGGCGAGCCCGTAGCGCCGGTCCTGCCTCGTCCTTCACCTGCAGGAAATGATGCACCTGGCCCGGGCATCGGGCCGAAGCCGCCCATCTGGAACATCAGCCATTCGAGCACCGGCACCCGCGCGCGCAGGTCGCGCGGCAGGAACTTGCCGCTCTTCTCGCCGAGATAGAGCAGGATCGCGCCGGACTCGAACACGCTGATCGGCTCGCCGCCCGGACCGTCGGGATCGACGATCGCCGGGATCTTGTTGTTCGGGCTGATGGCCAGGAATTCCGGCGCGAACTGCTCGTCCCTGGTGATGTCCACCACCTGACGGTGTACGGCAGCCCCATCTCCTCGAGCGCGACGCTGATCTTGCGCCCGTTCGGCGTGTTGTAGGTGTGCAGCTCGATCGCCATGCCGCCCCCGTTCACAACTGCTTCTTCAGCGCCGCGTTGACGAGCGCCGGATTGCCCTTCCCCGCCATCGCCTTCATCACCTGGCCGACGAAGAAGCCGAACAGCTTCTCCTTGCCCGCTCTGTATTCCGCGACCTTGTCGGGATTGGCGGCGAGCACCTGCGCGACCGCGGCGTCGATCGCGCCGGTATCGGTGACCTGGCGCAGGCCCTTCGCATCGCACGATCGCGGCGGGATCCTCGCCGGTCTCCACCATCGCCTCGAACACCTCCTTGGCGATGCGGCCGTTGATCGTCGCGTCCGCCATCAGGTCGAGCAGCCTGCCGAGCGACGGCGGCGGAAACCGGGCTCGTCTCGATCGTCCTGCCGGTGCGGTTCAGCGCGGCGAAGAAATCGCCCATCACCCAGTTCGCGGCGAGCTTCGGATCGCGCCCCTTCGCGACCGCCTCGTAGAAATCGGCGGTCGCCTGCTCGACCACCAGCACGCCGGCGTCGTAGGCGGGCAAGCCGTATTCGCGCATGAAGCGCCGGCGCTTGGCATCGGGCAGCTCCGGCAGCCCGGCCTTCAGCTCCGCGACCCACGCCTCGTCGAGCACGAGCGGCAGCAGGTCGGGATCGGGGAAGTAGCGGTAGTCATGCGCGTCCTCCTTGCTCCGCATCGAGCGGGTGACGCCGCGCGACACGTCGTAGAGCCGCGTCTCCTGATCGACCGTGCCGCCGGCTTCCCAGACCTCGATCTGCCGCTTCGCCTCCGCCTCGATCGCCTGCATGACGAAGCGGATGGAGTTGACGTTCTTCACCTCGCAGCGCGTGCGGAACGCCTCGCCGTGCTTGCGCACGGAGACGTTCACGTCGGCGCGCAGCGAGCCTTCCTCCATGTTGCCGTCGCAGGTGCCGAGATAGCGCAGGATGGTGCGCAGCTTGCGCATATAGGCGCCGGCTTCCTCCGGGCTGCGCAGATCGGGCTCGCTCACGATCTCCATCAGCGCGACGCCGGCGCGGTTGAGGTCGATATAGGAGAGCGTCGGATGCTGGTCGTGCAGCGACTTGCCGGCATCCTGCTCCAGATGCAGGCGGGTGACGCCGATCTCCTTGGTCGCTGCCGTCCGGCAGCTCGATCTCGATCGTGCCGGCGCCGATGATCGGGTGCTGGTACTGGCTGATCTGGTAGCCGGCCGGCAGATCGGCGTAGAAGTAGTTCTTGCGGTCGAACCGGCTCACCAGGTTGACATGCGCGTTGAGCCCGAGCCCGGTGCGCACCGCCTGCGCCACGCATTCGCGGTTGATCACCGGCAGCATGCCGGGAAACGCCGCATCGACGAAGCTCACCTGCGTGTTCGGCTCGGCGCCGAACTCGGTCGCCGCGGCGCTGAACAGCTTCGCGTTGCTGATCACCTGCGCATGCACTTCGAGGCCGATCACGACCTCCCAGGGGCCGGTATTCGCCTTCGAGCGTGTAGCTCATGGCGCGACTCCCGCGCGGATCGCCGGCAGCGCGGAGAATGCCGCCGCCCGCTCGAGCGCGGCGCGACCGCGAACACCGTCTCCTCGTCGAACGGCTTGCCGATCACCTGCAGGCCGAGCGGCAGTCCCTTCGCGTCGAGGCCGGCAGGGCACCGAGAGCGCCCGGGCACGCCCGCCATGTTCGCCGGCATGGTGAACACGTCGTTCAGATACATGGTGACCGGGATCGTCCATCTTCTCGCCCTGCGCGAAGGCGGCGGTCGGCGTGGTCGGCGTCAGCAGCGCATCGACCTTCTGGAACGCGTCGGTGAAGTCGCGCAGGATCAGCTGCCCGCACCTTCTGCGCGCTTCAGGTAATAGGCGTCGTAATAGCCGGCGGAGAGCACGTAGGTGCCGATCAGCACGCGCCGCCGCACCTCGGCGCCGAACCCCGCGGCGCGCGTGCGCTCGTAGAGGTCGGCGAGGTCCTCGCCCTCGACGCGCGCGCCGAACCGCACGCCGTCATAGCGCGCGAGATTGGACGACGCCTCCGCCGGCGCCACGATGTAGTAGGTGGCGAGCGCCGTATTTCGTGTGCGGCAGGGACACGTCGACGATCTCGGCGCCGGCCTCGCGCAGCCAGGCGATGCCCTGCTGCCACAGGCGCTCGATGTCATCGGCCATCCCGTCCATGCGGTATTCGCGCGGCACGCCGATGCGCAGCCCCTTCACGCCGCGCCGGCACGCGGCGGCGAAATCGGGCACCGGGCGATCGACCGAGGTGCTGTCCTTCGGATCATGCCCCGCCATCGAGCCGAGCAGGATCGCCGCATCCTCGACGGTGCGCGCGACCGGGCCGGCCTGGTCGAGCGAGGAGGCGAAGGCGACGATGCCCCAGCGCGAGCAGCGCCCGTAGGTCGGCTTGATGCCGACGATGCCGCAGAAGCTCGCGGGCTGGCGGATCGAGCCGCCGGTATCGGTCGCCGTCGCGCCGAGCGCGAGCCGCGCCGCCACCGCCGCCGCCGACCCGCCGGACGAGCCGCCCGGCACCAGCACGGCGCGATTGTCCTGCCGCCGCTTCCACGGATTCTCGACCGCGCCATAGGCGGAGGTCATGTTGGACGAGCCCATCGCGAACTCGTCCATGTTCGCCTTGCCGAGAAAGATCGCGCCGTCGCGCAGCAGATTGCTGGTGACGGTGCTCTCGTAGGGCGGCACGAAGGGCTCGAGGATGCGGCTGCCGGCGGTGGTGCGCACGCCCTCGGTGCAGAACAGATCCTTGATGCCGAGCGGGATGCCGGTGAGCGGCCCGCACTCGCCGCGCGCGATGCGCCGCATCGGCCGCGTCGGCCTGCGCGAGCGCCTGCTCGGCGGTGACGGTGACGATAGGCGTTGAGCCGCGGGTTGAGCGCCTCGATCGCGTCGAGATGCGCCTCGGTCAGCTCGCGCGCGGAGAATCTCGCGGGCGCGCAGCCCCTCGCGCGCCGCCGCGATCGTCAGGTCGGTCAGCATCATTCGACGACTTTCGGCACGGTGAAGAAGTCGCCTTCGCGCGGCCGGGCGCGTTGGCCAGCACGCGATCGGCGATGCCGCCATCGGTCGACGACATCCTCGCGCATCTTGAGCGCCATCTGCGCCGCGCCGGTGAGCGGCTCGACGCCCTCGACATCCACCTCGTTCAGTTGCTCGATCCAGCCGAGGATGCCGTTGAGCTCGTTCTGCAGCTGCGCGACCTCCTGGTCCTCGAGCCGGATGCGGGCGAGCTTCGCGATGCGGCGGACGGTCGCGGGATCGAGCGACATCAGGCATTCCCTGGCGGTGACGGAAGCGGCGGACCATAACGGCGCCCATGCCGCTCTTCAACATGAGGGAACTCCGCGCCCGCGCTCGCGCCGCGGCCAGCGCCTGCTCGGGATCGATCCCGGGGCGAAGACGATCGGCCTCGCGCTCTCCGACGTCTCGCTGCTGCTGGCCGCGCCCTATGGCGAGCTGAAGCGCGGGAAGCTCATGGCGAACGCCGCCGAGATCGCGCCGGATCGCGGCCCGCGGAGGGCGTGGGCGGCCTGGTGGTCGGCCTGCCGCTCTCGCTCGACGGCAGTTTCGGCCCGGCGGCGCAGGCGGCGCGGGACTGGACGCCTCGCGCTCGCCGAGGCGACCGGCCTGCCCGGCGGCGAATTTCGACGAGCGGCTCTCCTCCGCGGCGGTGAACCGCATGCTGATCGGCGAGGCCGATCTCAGCCGTGCGAAGCGTGCAGTGGTCGTGGACAAGATGGCCGCCGCATACATGCTGCAGGCCGCGCTCGATGCGAGCCGGCCCGGTGAAGGAGCGAGGATGAACGAGCGAGCCTGAGCCGCGGCCGGAGGATGCGCGGCTGATCATGCCCGACCCGGCCTACGGCGCCGGCTACATCGCGGCGCTGCGCGAGGGCTACCGCGACGGCAGCGAGCTCGGCGCCAACGACGCGGCGGCGATCGCCGCCATCGCCGCCGACCTGCCGGCGCATCTCGCCGCGCTCAACGCGCAGGGCGGCACGATGCGGCTCAGCGACGGGCGCGAGATCGAGAAGGTGCCGTTCGCGCATTTCTGGATGGTCGACCGACGACCTGGTTCATCGGCCGGGTCGGCATCCGCTACGGGCTGAACGAGGGTCTGCGCCTCTGGGGCGGCCATATCGGCTACGAGATCCGCCCGAGCCTGTGGCGCCGCGGCTTCGGCCGCCAGGCGCTCACGCTCGGGATCGCGCATGCCCGCGCGCACGGCCTCGACGCGCCTGCTGCTGACCTGCGCCGACGACAATGCGGGCTCCGCCCGCATCATCGAATCGCATGGCGGCGTGCTGGAGGGCAAAGGCCCGCATCCGCTGCATCCCGGCATGCTGACCCGGCGCTACTGGATCGAGGCCGAGGCGCCGGCCGCGTGATTCCGTCGGGCAATCCCGCGCGGGTCAGACCCGCATCGGCATCAGCACGTAGAGCGCCGACTGGTCGCCGGCATCGCGGACCACGGTCGGCGCGGCGCCGTCGGAGAAGCGGAACTCGACCTTTTCGGGGATCTGATCGGTGATGTCGTTGAGATAGCGGGCCTGGAAACCGATCTCGAGCGGGCTGCTCTCATACTTCACCCGATCGCCGTCGAGCTCCTCCGTGGCGGTGCCCTGGTCGGGACTGGCGGCGGAGAGCACCAGCAGGTCGCGTGCGAGCGAGAGCTTCACCGGCCGCGAGCGCTCCGAGCTGATCGCGGCGACGCGGGCGACGGCGTCGGAGAAATCCTTCTTGCCGACCAGCAGCACCTTGTCGTTGTCGCGCGGGATCACCCGCTCGTATTCCGGGAAGGTGCCGTCGATCAGCTTGCTGGTCAGCATGATCGGCCCGACATGGAACTGGATGCGCGTATCGGAGAGTGCGATCTCCACGTCGCCGCTTTCCTCGTCGAGCAGCTTGCGGAGCTCGGTCACGGTCTTGCGCGGCACGATCACGCCCGGCATCGCGCCGGCGCCCTTCGGGCAGCTTCTCCTCGACGCGCGCGAGACGATGTCCGTCGGTCGCCACCGCGCGCAGCATGCGCTCGCCGTCCTTCTCGGTGGCGTGCAGGTAGATGCCGTTCAGGTAGTAGCGCGTCTCCTCGGTGCTGATCGCGAAGCGCGTGCGGTCGATCAGCCCGCGCAGGCTTACGGCCGGGAGATGGAAGCGATGCGCGAGCGCACCCGCGGTCATGCTCGGGAAATCCTCGACCGGCAGCACGACCAGCGACGTCGCGTAGCGCCCCGACCGCAGCGCGAGCTGGGCGTCGCCGCCGGGATGGTCGAGCTCCACCTCGGCACCCTCGGGAAGCTTGCGCACGATCTCGTAGAGCGTCGCCGCCGGCGCCGTGGTCGCGCCGTTGCGCGAGGTGCTGGCGGCCGCCTCCTCGACGATCGCGATCTCCATGTCGGTGGCGGTGAGCGTCAGCTTGCCATCGCGCACGGCGATCAGCACGTTGGCGAGGATCGGGATGGTGTTGCGCTTCTCGGCAACGCTCTGGATATGGGCCAGCGCCTTGATAAGCGTGGCGCGATCGGCCTTGAACTTCATTGCACTCGTTCCCCCGGGGAGGCTCGGACGGCGCGCCTCCGGCGCCGCAGTCTAGCGAAACCGCCCACCCCCGCAAACAAGCCCGCCGAGCTCGCGGCGCGAGGCCAGATGATGGGGCAGGAGCGATCAGCGGGGCAACAAGGGATAGGCCGATCAGGATTCGAGCGCGCGCCGCAACATTTCGACATCCTCGCCGAACTGGGCGTCACGCTCCATCAGCTCGATCACGCGGCTGATCCCGTGCATGACGGTGGTGTGGTCGCGGTTGCCGAAGCGGCGGCCGATCTCGGGCAGGGAGCGGGTGGTGAGCTGCTTGGCCAGATACATCGCGACCTGGCGCGGCCGGGCCACCGAGCGCGCGCGCCGCGCGGAGGACATGTCGGTCAGCCGGATGTTGTAGTGCTCGCAGACCTTCTTCTGGATCTCCTCGATGGAGACCCGCCGGTCATGCGCCTTGAGGACGTCACGCAGCACCTCCTGCGCGGTCTCGATGGTGATCGGCCGGCCGAACAGGTGGGTGAAGGCGATCAGCCGGTTCAGCGCGCCCTCGAGCTCGCGCACGTTGGAGGTGATCCGCTGGGCGAGGATACTCGATCACCTTCGGCGGCACGTCGGTGCCGGCGCGCGTCGCCTTCGCCTCGAGGATGGAGATGCGAAGCTCGAACGTGGTCGCGTGCAGATCGGCGACCATGCCGCAGCCAAGGCGGGTGCGCAGCCGGTCGGTGATGCCGGAGAGATCGGAGGGCGACTTGTCGGCGGACAGCACGATCTGCTTGCCGGCATCGATCAGCGCGTTGAAGGTGTGGAAGAACTCTTCCTGCGTGCTGTCCTTGCCGATCAGGAACTGCAGATCGTCGATCATCAGCACGTCGACGCTGCGGAGCTGCTCCTTGAACTCCATCTGCGATTGCGCGCGCAGCGCCGCGATGAAGCGGTACATGAACTTCTCGGCCGACATGTAGACGACGCTCACGGACCGCCGCGCCTGCAGCATCTCCCAGGCGATCGCGTGCATCAGATGCGTCTTGCCGAGGCCGACGCCGCCATAGAGGAAGAGCGGGTTGAAGCCGGCGCTCGCCGGACGCTCGGCGACGCGGCGCGCGCAGGCATAGGCGAACTCGTTGGGCTTGCCGACCACGAAGCCCTCGAAGGTGAAGCGCACGTCGAGCGGCCCGGCGATCTCGGCGCCGATCTCCCCGCTCGCCGCTCTCGCTCCGCTCACCATTCCGCGGCTCGGCCATGCGCGCCTCCTGGACATCGGAGGGGGACGGTGCGGGCGCGCCCTCCGCGCCGACGCGAAAGTCGATCGCGCGGATCCGCGGGTTCTCGTTCTGCCAGAGCGTGCGCAGCCGGTCGCCGTAATGCGACCGCACCCAGTCGCAGACGAAGCGGGTGGGGAGATTGATCGTGACCTCGTCCCCGTCGAGCGCGGGCCGAGGGTCATCGTCCGCAGCCAGGTGCGGTACTCGGTCTCGCCGAGTTCGGCTCTGCAACTGGTCACAGATCCGGGCCCACCGCAGCGTGGCTTCGTCCCGATTGCCCGGCCGGCCCGCCGCCAGCCCGAACAAGCCCGATGCACGATCCATGCAGTCGCCGCCTGACGCCACTGCCCACCTGCCCCGATTGCCGCACCCTGTTTGCCCATTGCACGAGCGTACCTCCCGCGCTCTCCCGGGCCACCACTCCCGGGCGAAACGGTCGACACTCCCCCCTGCGCGTAGTTCGCGCATCGAATTCCTGGTCAAGGATGATCGGCCAGCCTGTCGAGACCGCCGCATCGTCGAATTCCGTGAAGAAATCTTAATGCCCGGCGAACGGTCGGCGCAATCGAAAACTGGAGGGACGGCAGCGACTTTTTGTGTAACAGAGCCAAGACCGTGCGACCGATGGAAGCACGAATACTTTTGTGCTCTCGAGAATCGGCTCCAATTACGTGGAGCTGAATTATTGTATTGTTTTCTTATCCGGGATTTACGGAGCGAACGCTATGAAAACGGCGGCCGGCGGGCTTGCCCGCGAACGCCTCAGTCCCGGTCTAAGCCTTGCCGGCGATCGCCTTGATGCGGGCCGAGAGTCGCGAGAGCTTCCGCGCGACGGTGTTGCGGTGCGTCACGCCCTTGCCGGCGGCACGCTGCATCTCCGGCTGCGCCGCGCGCAACGCCACCGCCGCCGCCGCCTTGTCGCCGCCCGCGATCGCCGCCTCGACCTTCTTGACGAAGGTCCGCATGCGGGACTTGCGCGCCTGGTTGCGCGCGGTGCGCCGCTCGATCTGACGAACGCGCTTACGGGCGGATGCGGTGTTGGCCATGCAAAACTCTGCCGTCTGATTGCGTGAACGTGCTGACACGCACGCGCCCACATCAAAGGCCCGGGCGGCGCGCGAAGGAAGCGTGTATTAGGCACAGGCCGCCGATGCGGAGTCTAAGGAGCGGCCTGGGGCAGCGGCTTTGCGGAGCGCGACTTGCCGAATGCCGGCTTGCGCTTCTCGACGAACGCCGACATCCCTTCCTGCTGATCCGGCGTGCCGAACAGCGACAGGAACAGCGAGCGCTCCGCGCGCACGCCCTCGGTCGAGCGTCGTCTCGAAGGCGCGGTTCACCGCCTGCTTGGCGAGCGCAACGGCGACCGGCGACAGCGCCGCGATCTTCTCGCCGGTCCTGAGCGCCTCGGCGACGAGCTCCGCCGGCGGGCACGACGCGGGCGACGAGATTGGACACGCTCCGCCTCGGCGGCATCCATCATCCGCCCGGTCAGCACCAGTTCCATCGCCTTCGACTTGCCGACCGCGCGCGTCAGGCGCTGCGTGCCGCCGGCGCCGGGAATGACGCCGAGATTGATCTCGGGCTGGCCGAACTTCGCGGTGTCGGCGGCGAGGATGATGTCGCAGGACATCGCGAGCTCGCAGCCGCCGCCGAGCGCGAAGCCCGCCACCGCCGCGATCACCGGCTTCACCACGCCGCAGCACCGTCTCCCAGCGCTTGCCGATGAAGTCGTCGAGCGCGACCGCCGGATAGCGGCGCGGCTGCATCTCCTTGATGTCGGCGCCGGCGGCGAACGCCTTCTCCGAGCCGGTCAGCACGATCGCGCCGATCGCGGGATCGGCGTCGAAGGCCAGCAGCTGCGCACCGAGCTCGTCCATCAGCGCATCGCACAGCGCGTTCAGCGCCTGCGGCCGGTTGAGCCGGATCAGCCCGACCCTGCCGTGCGTCTCCACCAGGATCATGCCCGCCATCTGCCCCCTCCGTCTCGGCGGCGGGGTTGTAGTCGGGTTTGGCGATCAGGTCACGCGGCCGGCATCATCGCTGCGTCCGGCCGCAGAAGAAGGTGCTGCGCCCGGACTGCACGATCCGCGCGACGCCGCCGCAGGCGGGCGGCCCCGGGCAGCGCTCGCAGGCCTCGCCCGCGCGCCCATAGACCTTCCAGGCGTGCTGGAAATAGCCGAGTTCGCCCGAGGGCTGCACGTAGTCGCGCAAGGAGGAACCCCCGGCGGCGATCGCGTCCTCGAGCGTCGCCCGGATCGCCGGCACCAGACGGCCGGCCCGCGCGCCGGCGACGCTGGAGGCGACCCGGCGCGGCGAGATGCCGGCGCGGAACAGCGCCTCGCAGACATAGATGTTGCCGAGCCCGGCCACCACGCCCTGGTCGAGCAACGCCGCCTTGATCGGCGTCCGCCGGCCGTGCAGCGCGACGGAGAGCACCGCAGGGGTGAACCCGGGCTCCAGCGGCTCCGGGCCGAGCCCGGCGAGCAGGCGATGGCGGTCTTCCCCGGCGGTCGGCACCAGGTCGATCGCGCCGAAGCGGCGAGGATCGACCAGGCCGATCCGCCAGCCATCCTCGGTCTCCAGCACCAGGTGCTCGTGCGCGGTCTCGGCATTGGGCAGGGTGTTGGAGAGCAGCACGCGCCCGGACATGCCGAGATGGATCAGCACCGAGGCGCCGCCCTGGAGCCGCATCAGCATGTATTTGCCGCGCCGGCGGAAGCCCAGCACCCGCGCCCCGGTCAGCCGCGCCGCCAGCCCGTCCGGCAGCTTCCACCGCAGATCGGCGCGGCGCAGCTCGGCGCGGCGGATCACCCGCCCGGTCAGCCGGGCCGAGAGGCCGCGCATCACCGTCTCGACCTCGGGGAGTTCCGGCATCGGACGAGAACGCTATATCCTGTCCCGATGAGCGACAATGCCGCCCGCGGCGCCGACGACAGCACGGACGAGACCGCCGATTTCGGCTTCCGCACCGTCCGCCGCGCCGCGAAGCGCGGGCTGGTGCGGCACGTCTTCGAGAGCGTCGCCCCGCGCTACGACCTGATGAACGATTTGATGTCGCTCGGCATCCAGCGCGCCTGGAAGCGCGTCTTCGCGACCCGCCTCGCACCGCGCCCGCGCCGCACGCTGCTCGACCTCGCCGGCGGCACCGGCGACGTCGCCTTCGCCTGGCGCCGCCTCGGCGGCGGCCCGGTGACCGCTCTCCGACGTCAACCCGGCGATGCTCGCGGTCGGGCGGGACCGCGCGCTCGCCCGCGGCCTGATCGATGGGCTCGCCTTCCTGGTCGCCGATGCCGAGCGCCTGCCGCTGCCGGACGCGGCGGTGGACACCGTCTCGATCGCCTTCGGCCTGCGCAACTGCACCAACAAGGATGCGGTGCTCGCCGAGGCCCGACGCGTGCTGCGGCCGGGAGGACGGTTCCTCTGCCTCGAATTCTCCCGCCTCGAGGTCGCCGTGGCGCGACCGCTGTACGACGCGTGGTCGTTCCGCGTGCTGCCGCTGCTCGGTCAGGCGGTCGCGAAGGATGCCGAAAGCTACCGCTACCTGGCCGAGAGCATCCGCACCTTCCCCGACCAGGAGACGCTCGCCGACATGATGCGCAGGGCGGGGCTCGCGCGCGTCACCTGGCGCAATCTGTCGGGCGGCATCGTCGCCATCCACGAGGGGTGGCGGCTGTGACCGGCCGCCGCGTGCTGCTCATCGTCAGCGGCGGGATCGCGGCCTTCAAGGTGCCCGAGCTCATCCGCCTGCTGCGCCGGCAGGGCATCGGGGTGACGTCGGTGCTGACGAGGCACGGCGCGGAGTTCGTCACCCCGCTCACGCTGCAGGCGCTGTCCGAGAACAAGGTCTACACCGAGCTGTTCTCGCTGACCGACGAGAGCGAGATGGGCCATATCCAGCTCTCGCGCAGCGCCGATCTCGTCGTGGTCGCGCCGGCGACGGCGAACATCCTGGCGAAGCTCGCCGCCGGCATCGCCGACGATCTCGCCTCCACCCTGCTGCTCGCGACCGACAAGCCCGTTCTGGTCGCGCCGGCGATGAACGTGCGGATGTGGCTGCATCCGGCGACGGTCGCGGCCATGGCGACGCTCGCCGCGCGCGGCGTCGCGGTGGTGGGGCCCGACGAGGGGCCGATGGCGTGCAACGAGTTCGGCCCCGGACGGCTTGCCGAGCCGCCCGCCATTCTCGAGGCGATCATGGCGATGCTCGCGCCGGGCTCGAAACCGCTGGCCGGCAGGCACGCGCTGGTGACCAGCGGCCCTACCCACGAGCCGATCGATCCGGTGCGCTACATCGCCAATCGCAGCAGCGGCCGGCAGGGGCACGCGATCGCCGCCGCGCTCGCATCCCTGGGCGCGCGCGTCACGCTGGTGAGCGGCCCGGTCAGCGTCGCCGATCCCCCTGGCGTGACCACCCGGCACGTGGAAAGCGCCGCGGACATGCTCGCCGCCTGCGAAGCCGCGCTGCCGGCGGATGTCGCGATCTGCGCCGCCGCCGTCGCCGACTGGCGGGTCGCGCAGGCGACGACGCACAAGATCAAGAAGGAGCCCGGCGCGCCGCCCCCCGCCCTCGCGCTCATCCCCAACCCCGACATCCTGGCGGCGCTTTCCCGCCCCGGCCCGGGCCGTCCGCGCCTCGTCATCGGCTTCGCGGCCGAGACCGACGACGTGCTCGCCAACGCGGCGGCGAAGCGCGCTCGCAAGGGCTGCGACTGGATCGTCGCCAATGACGTGCGGCCGGAGACCGGCATCATGGGCGGCGAGAGCAACACCGTGCACCTGGTGACCGCAGGCGGCAGCGAGGCGTGGCCGTCGCTGGCGAAGGTGGAAGTCGCACGCCGCCTCGCCGCCCGCGTCGCCGAGGCGCTGGCATGAGCCTCGCGATCCGCGTCCGCCGCCTCCCGCACGGCGAGGACCTGCCGCTTCCCGCCTATGCGAGCGGCGGCGCCGCCGGGATGGATCTGCTCGCCGCGGTCGCCACCCCGGTCACCATCGCGCCCGGCGCTCGCGCGCTGATCCCGACCGGCCTCACCGTGGCGCTCCCCCCCGGGCACGAGCTGCAGATCCGCCCGCGCTCCGGCCTCGCACTCCGTCACGGCATCGTGCTCCCCAACAGCCCCGGCACGATCGACGAGGATTATCGTGGCGAGATCCAGGTGATCGTGCTGAATGCGGGCGAGGCGGCGTTCACGATCGAGCGCGGCATGCGCATCGCTCAGGCGGTGCTCGCGCCCGTGACGCGCGCCGCATGGGAAGAGGTCGCCGATCTCGACGCGACCGCGCGTGGCGTCGGCGGCTTCGGCAGGTACGGGCGTCACCAACACCGGATAGCCGTCACCCAACCGCAACACTTCTCCGGTGGTGACAGGCCCGGTTTGCCGGGTTAGGAGGCGCCCGCAGGCTCCGGGACCCTCCCATGTCCGACACGACCTTCCCCGCCTTCGCCTCGGCCCGGCGCCTTCCCAATCTGTTCGACATCGCGGCCATCATCTGCGTCTTCGGGGTGGTGTTCGGCGTCGCCTCGGTCGCGCGCACGACGCTCGGGCCGCTCTCCGCGCCCAACGCGACGCACATCACGCTCGATCCGTCCTACCTGCCGTTCTACGCGATCCGCACCACGCTCCGGATGTTCGCGGCGCTGGTCTGCTCGCTCGTCTTCACCTTCACCTACGCGACCTTCGCGGCGAAGAGCCGGCGCGCGGCGCTGCTCCTGATCCCGGCGCTCGACATCCTGCAATCGGTGCCGATCCTCGGCTTCCTCTCCTTCACCGTCATCTTCTTCATGAACCTGTTCCCGGGCCGCGTCCTGGGCGCGGAGCTCGCCTCGATCTTCGCGATCTTCACGAGCCAGGCCTGGAACATGGCGTTCAGCCTGTACCAGTCGCTGCGCACCGTCCCGGCCGATCTCGACGAGGCCACGCGCGCGTTCCGGCTCACCGCCTGGCAGCGCTTCTGGCGACTCGAAGTGCCGTTCGCGGTGCCCGGCCTCGTCTGGAACACGATGATGTCGATGTCGGGCGGCTGGTTCTTCGTCACCGCCTCGGAGGCGATCTCGGTCGGCAACACCACCTTCACCCTGCCGGGCATCGGCTCCTATGTCGCCCTCGCGCTCGAGCATCGCGACATCCGGGCGGTGCTCTATGCGATCGGCGCGATGCTGGTGGTGATCCTGTTCTACGACCAGCTCCTGTTCCGCCCCCTGGTCGCCTGGTCCGCGCGGTTCCGCTTTGAGAACGTGGCGGGCAGCACGGCGGCGGATCCGTGGGTCCTCGCGCTCTGGCGCCGCACGCGCCTCCTGCGCTGGGTCGGCGGCCATGTCGGCAACTTCCTCGGCGCGCTGACCGGGCAGCGGGTCGCCTGGGAGCGCCGCACCGCATCCGCGGCGCGGCCTCCCTCGCGCATCGTCGATGCGATCTGGCTGCTCGCCCTGCTCGCCGCCGTCGTCGTCGCGCTGCGCTGGATCGTCGCCTATGTCGCGGGCACGCTGAGCTGGCGCGATCTCGGGACGGCGCTCGAGCTCGGCTGCCTCACGCTGGTCCGCGTCGTCGTGCTGATGGTGATCGCCTCGGCGGTCTGGGTGCCGGTCGGGGTCTGGCTCGGACTGCGCCCGGCCTGGGCGCGCCGCGCGCAGCCGCTGGCACAGTTCTTCGCCGCCTTCCCCGCCAACCTGTTCTTTCCGATCTTCGTCGTGCTCATCGTGCGCTTCGCGCTCGATCCCGATATCTGGCTGAGCCCGCTGATGATCCTCGGGACGCAGTGGTACATCCTGTTCAACGTGATCGCCGGTGCCGCCGCGTTTCCGGGCGATCTGCAGGAAGCGGCCGAGAACTTCCACGTCGGCGGGCTGCTGTGGTGGCGGCGGGTGATCCTGCCCGGCATCTTTCCCTTTTTCGTCACCGGCGCGATCACCGCCTCGGGCGGCTCGTGGAACGCCGCGATCGTCGCCGAGGTCGCGTCCTGGGGCAACACGAAGCTCGTCGCGCACGGGCTCGGCGCCTATATCGCGCGGGCGACGGATGCCGGCGACATGCCGAAAGTGGTGCTCGGCGTCGTCGTCATGTCGGGCTTCGTCCTGCTGTTCAACCGGCTGCTCTGGCGGCCGCTCTACGCCTATTCCAGCCGCCGGCTGACGCTCTGACGGGAGTGCGCGCGATGGACGCCAAGGTGACGGCGGAGACACTGCTTTCGGTCCGCAATGTCAGGCAGGCCTACCACAAGGAGGCCAATACCGATCTCGTCGTGCTCGATGGCGTCGACCTCGCCATCCGATCGGGCGAGGTGGTCGGCCTGCTTGGCCGCTCCGGCTCGGGCAAGTCGACGCTGCTGCGCATCGTCGCCGGCCTGCTGCAGCCGACCTCCGGCGAGGTCACCTGGCGCGGCGCCGCGCTGCGCGGCCCCGCCGACGGCGTCGCGATGGTGTTCCAGAGCTTCGCGCTGTTCCCCTGGCTCACCGTGCAGGAGAACGTGGAGCTCGGCCTCGAGGCGCAGGGCGTGAAGAAATCCGAGCGCGCCGAGCGGGCGGAGTCGGCGATCGACCTGATCGGCCTCGGCGGCTACGACAGCGCCTATCCGAAGGAGCTCTCGGGCGGCATGCGCCAGCGCGTCGGCCTCGCGCGCGCCCTCGTCGTGCATCCCGACCTCCTGCTGATGGACGAGCCGTTCAGCGCGCTCGACGTGCTGACGGCGGAGAATTTGCGCACCGACCTCATCGACCTCTGGATGGACGGCCGCCTGCCGGTGAAGTCCATGCTGATGGTCACCCACAATATCGAGGAGGCGGTGCTGATGTGCGACCGCATCCTCGTCTTCTCCTCCAATCCCGGCCGCGTCGCGCACGAGCTCCGGGTGCCGTTCGCCCATCCGCGCAACCGCCACGATCCGGCCTTCCGGCAGACGGTCGACGACATCTACGGGCTGATGACGCGGCGCGCGCCGGCGCCACGGCCGGTCGGGGCGCCGGCAGGGCTTGACGCCGCGTCGTTCGGCATGGCGCTGCATTCGCTGCCGATCAACCTCCTCGCCGGCCTGATCGAGACGCTGGCCGGCGATCCCTATCGCGGCCGCGCCGATCTCCCCGCGCTCGCCGCCTCGCTGCAGCTCGAGCTCGACGAGTTGCTGCCGCTCGGCGAGGCGCTGCAGCTGCTCGGCTTCGGCATCCTGGAGAAGGGCGACCTCCAGTTGCGCGAGCAGGGATTCCGGTTCGCGCAGGCCGACCTGGAGCCGCGCAAGGCGATCTTCGCCGCGGCACTGCGCGACCACGTGCCGCTCGCCGCGCTGATCCAGAAGGAGCTGGCGGAGCGGCGCAGCCACCGCGTCTCCGCCGCCCGCTTCCGCGACGATCTCGAGGAGCACATGTCTCCCGATTACGCCGAGGACACGCTGCACGCGGTGATCGGCTGGGGCCGCTATGCCGAGCTCTTCAGCTACGACGAGGAGGCCGACCAGTTCTTTCTCGAGGAGGAAGAAGAGGAAGAAGCCTAGAAGCGCCTCCCCTCCTCACGCCCCTTCCCCGCCGGGCCGGCACCAGCCTATGCTCGGCCGGATTTGATCTGGGGGAGACCGCACGGATGCTGACCCGACGCACCCTGCTCGCCGGCTCGGCGGGCGTGCCACTGTCTTGGCTCGCGCTCGACCACGCCGTGGCGGCGACGCCGAAGAACATCATCTCCATGGCGATGCAGATCGACGACGTCATCAGCTTCGATCCCGCCGAGGCCTATGAGTTCTCCGACAGCGAGGTTGACGCCAACTGCTACCGCAAGCTGGTCTCGCCCGACGTCGGCGATCCCGGGAAGATCGTGGGCGACCTCGCGGAGAAATGGGAGGTGACCTCCGACGGCCTCACTTTCACCTTCCACCTTCGCAAGGATGTGCTGTTCGACAGCGGCAACCCGGTGACCGCTGCGGATGTGGAGTTCTCGCTCCAGCGTGTGGTGCAGCTCAACAAGACGCCGGGTTTCATCATCACCCAGTTCGGCTTCACCAAGGACAATGTCGCGCAACTCATCAAGGCGACCGACCCGCAGACGCTCGTGCTGAAACTTCCCGCCGTGCAGGCGACGAGCTTCGTGCTTTATTGCCTGACCGCCAACGTGGCCTGCATCGTCGAGAAGGCGGCGGCAATGGCGCATGCCACGAACAACGATCTCGGCAACGGCTGGCTGAAGACGAACACCGCCGGCGCCGGTCCCTATCGGCTTACCTCCTGGGCGGCGAGCGACCACGTCATCGTCGAGACGAACCCGCACGCCGATCCGAAGCCGCACATCCCCCGCATCGTCATCCGCCACGTGAAGGATCCCGGCGCCCAGCTCCTTCTGCTGCAGCGTGGCGATGCCGATGTGGCGCGCAACCTGGGCGCCGACCAGCTCAAAAGCGTGAACAACAACGCCGATTATCACGTGCTCTCCGCCGCGCAGGCGACGTCGATGTACATCGCGATGAACCAGAACGTGCCGGAGCTCGCCAAGCCCCAGGTGCGCGAGGCCATCAAATGGGCGATCGATTACGATGCGATCGCCACCAACATCACACCTGGCACCTGGGGCGTCGACCAGTCCTTCCTGCCGAAGGGCCTGCCCGCCGCGCTGACCGAGCAGCCCTTCAAGAAGGACACGGCGAAGGCGAAGCAGCTCCTGGCCGAAGCGGGGCTCGCGTCCGGGTTCTCGGTGACCATGGATTTCATCTCCGCCTCACCCTATGCGGACATCGCGCAGGCGATCCAGCAGGATCTCGCGCAGGCCGGAATCAAGGTCTCGCTGCTGCCTGGCGAGCAGAAGCAGGTCATCACCAAGACCCGTGCGCGCACGCACCAGCTCGCGATCCTGGTCTGGGGCTCGGACTATTTCGATCCGAACTCCAACGCGCAGGCCTTCTGCGCCAACCCCGACGATTCCGACACCAGCAAGCTCAAGATCATCGCCTGGCGCAGCCACTTCAAGGATCCTGAGCTGACGCAGGAGGCGGAAGCGGCGGCGAAGGAGCTCGATGCCGAGAAGCGCATCTCGCTCTACGAGAAGATGCAGCACCAGTTCTGGGATCGCGCGCCCTTCGCCTTCGTGCTGCAGCAGAACACCGTCGCGGTTCTGCGCAAGAACGTGACCGGCCTCGTGGTGGGGGCGCTGCCGGACTACACGCGCTACAAGGACTTCCAGAAGGCCTGACCGCAAGCAGGTCGAACCGGCGTGCTCCGGACGTTCCGCAGCCTCGCGGGCACCATCGCCAGCGTTCCGATCACCCTGTTCGGCCTGATCCTGGTCACCTTCCTGATCGGGCGCGTCATGCCGATCGACCCGGTGGTGGCGATCGCTGGCGATCACGCGCCGCCCGATGTCGTCGCGCAGGTGCGGCTCGCGCTCGGCCTCGACAAGCCGCTCTATGTCCAGTTCCTGATCTATCTGCGCCATCTCCTCGCCGGCGATCTCGGCCGCAGCGTGATGACGACGCATCCGGTGACGCAGGACATCGCGCATTTCTTCCCCGCCACCCTCGAGCTCGCGACCGCGGCGATCATTGTCGCGATCGTGCTCGGCGTGCCGCTCGGCGTCGCCGCCGCGGCGCGGCGCGGCACCAATTTCGACCACGTGGTGCGCGTCATCTGCATGGCCGGACAGTCGATCCCCGTCTTCGTGCTCGGCCTGCTGTTCCTGCTCATCTTCTACGCCAAGCTCGGCATCGCGCCCGGCACCGGGCAGGAGGACGTGCTCTATCAGGGCATGGTGCCCGACATCACCGGCATGCACGTGGTCGATGCCGCGCTCGCCGGCGAATGGGATGCGTTCTGGGACGCGCTTGCGCATCTCGCCATGCCGGCGCTGCTGCTGGCCTATTTCTCGCTCGCCTACATCACCCGCATGACGCGCGCCTTCATGCTCGACGCGCTGAACGGGGAGTTCATCGTCACCGCCCGCGCCAAGGGGTTGTCCGCCGCGCGCACGCTGTGGCGGCACGCTTTCGGCAACATCAGCGTTCGGCTGGTCACCGTGCTCGCCCTCGCCTATGCCGGGCTGCTGGAAGGTGCTGTGGTGACCGAGACCGTGTTCAGCTGGCCCGGCCTCGGCAATTACCTCACCGTGTCGCTGCTGAATGCCGACATGAACGCGGTGCTCGGCGCCACGCTGGTGATCGGGCTCGTCTATCTCGGCCTCAACCTGTTCGCCGATCTCGCCTATCGGCTGCTTGATCCGCGCGTCCGATGAGTGCCACGACGCGCGCCTGGCTGCTGACCGAGACCCCGGCCTCGCGGCGGCAGGCGGCGTGGGGCCGGCGCTACCGCGCCTGGCTGCAATTCCGCCGCAACGGGCTCGCAATGGCGGGACTGATCGCGATCCTGGTGATGATCGCGGCCTCGATCCTCGCGCCCATCCTCGCCCCACAGGACCCGTCGGCGCAGGACCTCGCCGGTCGCCTCGCCCCGCCCTCCGCCGTGCACTGGCTCGGCACCGACGAACTGGGCCGCGACCTCTTCTCGCGCCTGCTCTATGGCGGACGCATCACGCTCGGCATGGTGGTCGCGATCGTGCTGATCGTCGCCCCCTTCGGGCTCGCGGTGGGCTGCATCGCCGGCTATCTCGGCGGCCTCGTCGATCGCGTGCTGATGCGCGTCACCGACGTGTTCCTCGCCTTCCCGCGCCTGGTTCTCGCCCTCGCCTTCGTCGCCGCGCTGAAGCCCGGGATCACCAGCGCGATCATCGCCATCGCGCTCACCTCCTGGCCACCCTATGCGCGGCTTGCGCGCGCCGACACGCTCACCATCCGCGACAGCGACTTCATCGCCGCGGTGCGGCTCACCGGCGCCGGCGCGCCGCGCATCATCCTGCGCCACATCGCCCCGCTCTGCCTCTCCTCGGTGATCGTGCGCGTGACGCTCGACATGAGCGGCATCATCCTCACCGCCTCGGCGCTCG
This sequence comes from uncultured Alphaproteobacteria bacterium, assembly GCA_963822815.1. Classification (GTDB taxonomy): domain Bacteria; phylum Pseudomonadota; class Alphaproteobacteria; order Acetobacterales; family Acetobacteraceae; genus CAWGJC01. The sequence goes on along the minus strand of CAWGJC010000005.1, from coordinate 258,600 downwards.
GCTTCCTCGGCATGGGCGCGCAGCCGCCGACGCCGGAATGGGGCACGATGATCGCCTCGTCGCGCGACTTCATCCTCGACCAATGGTGGGTGCCGACCATTCCCGGCGTCGCGATCTTCATCGCCGCCCTCGCCTTCAACCTGCTCGGCGACGGGCTGCGCGACGTGCTCGATCCGAAGCAGCGCTGATGCTGGTCGAGATCGAGAACCTTCGCATCGCCTTCCCGACGCCCACCGGCTGGAGCGAGGCGGTGCGCGGCGTCTCGCTCACGCTCGGCGGCGAAAAGCTCGGCATCGTCGGCGAGAGCGGTTCCGGCAAATCGCTCACCGCCCGTTCGGTGCTGCGGCTGCTGCCCGGGGAGGCGCGCATCACCGCCGACCGGCTCGCCTTCGACGGCATCGACGTGCTGCGCGCGAGCGAACGGGCCATGCGCCGCATCCGCGGCAAGCGTGCCGGGCTGATCCTGCAGGACCCGAAATACTCGCTGAACCCGGTGATGACCGCCGGCGCGCAGATCGCCGAGGCCTGGCGCGTGCACAAGGGCGGCAGCCGCCGCGCGGCGGAGCAGGCGGCGCTCGAACTGCTTGCGCAGGTGCGCATCCGCGATCCCGCGCGCGTCGCCCGCTCCTATCCGCACGAGCTCTCGGGCGGGATGGGCCAGCGCGTGATGATCGCGATGATGCTCGCGCCCGACCCGGAACTCCTGATCGCCGACGAGCCGACCAGCGCGCTCGACGCCACGGTGCAGGCCGACATCCTGCGGCTGTTGGAAGACCTCGTCTCCCGCCGCGGCATGGGCCTGATCCTGATCAGCCACGACCTGCCGCTCGTGTCGCATTTCTGCGACCGCGTGCTGGTGATGTATGCCGGCCGCATCGTCGAGGCGTTGGCGGCGAACGAGCTCGCGCGCGCCGAGCATCCGTACACGCGCGGGCTGCTCGGCTGCCTTCCCTCGCTCGTCCATCCGCGCGAGCGCCTGCCGGTGATGGTGCGCGACGCCGCCTGGGCCGAGGCATGATCGAAGGTGCTTGAGACCGCCGATCTGCGCGTGCGCTTCGGCACGCTCGAGGCGGTGCGCGGCGTCTCCTTCACGGTCGCGACCGGCGGCAGCTTCGGCATCGTCGGCGAGAGCGGCTCGGGCAAGTCCACCGTGCTGCGCGCGATCTCCGGGCTCAATCCCGACTGGACCGGCCGCATCACGCTCGACGGGGTCGATCTCGCCCCGCGGCGCGGCAGAGAGTTCTATCGGCGTGTGCAGATGGTGTTCCAGGACCCCTACGGATCGCTGCATCCGCGCCAGACCGTCGACCGGGCGCTCTCCGAGCCGCTGGTCGTGCACGGGCTCGGTGACGTCGATCGCCGCATCGGCCGCGCGCTCGCGGAAGTCGCGCTGCCGGGTGCGCTTCGCTTCCGCTATCCGCACCAGCTCTCCGGCGGGCAGCGCCAGCGCGTCGCGATCGCGCGCGCGCTGATGGCGGAGCCGGAGGTGCTGCTGCTCGACGAGCCCACCAGCGCGCTTGATGTCTCGGTGCAGGCGGAGGTGCTGAACCTCCTTGCCGAGCTGCAGCAGCGGCGCAAGCTCACCTATGTCCTCGTCAGCCACAACCTGGCGGTGGTCGCGCATCTCTGTCCGACCATCGGCGTCATGCAGGGCGGCGAGATGGTGGAGCAGATCACCGCCGCCGATCTCCGCGCCGGCCGCGCGCAGCATCCGCACACGATCGAGCTGCGCGCGCTGAGCGTCGAACTGGAGGAAGCGGAGGCGACCGTATGAGCAAGCAGACGCAGATGGTCGCCATGCGCGACGGCGTGCATCTCGCGACCGACATCCATCGTCCCGACGGCGCCGGCCCCTTCCCGGTCATCCTCGAGCGCACGCCCTACGGCCGCGACGAGACCAGCCGCAGCGAACTCACCGCCGCCGACCGCAATCCCATCACCCGCCACGAGCTCGCCGCGCTATTTCACGCGGCACGGCTATGCCGTCGTCTTTCAGGACACGCGCGGGCGGCACGGCTCGGAGGGCCGCTTCGTCAAATACCTCTCCGACGGCGAGGATGGGTTCGACAGCTGCGCCTGGATCCGCGCCCAGGATTGGTGCGACGGTCGCATCTGCACGATGGGTCTGTCCTATGCCGCGCATACCCAGGCGGCGCTCGGCTGCCTCGATCCACCGGGGCTCGTCGCGCAGGTGCTCGATTCCGGCGGCTTCGCCAATTCCTGGCGCGGCGGCATCCGCCAATCCGGCGCGTTCGAGCTGAAGCAGGCGACCTGGGCCTGCAAGCAGGCGATCCTGTCGCCGGAGGCGATCGCCGATCCGGTGCTGCGGGCGGCGCTCGCGGCCGAGGACATCCGCCGACTGGTTCAAGCGAATGCCGTGGAAGCCGGGCCATTCCCCGCTTGCGCCATCACCCGGACTACGAAGCCTACCTGTTCGAGCAATGGACGCATGGCGCGTTCGACGCGTTCTGGCAGCAGCTCGGCATCTGGGCGGAGGGTTTTCACGCGCGCTACAGCGGCGCCGCCTGCGTCCACATGTCGTCCTGGTTCGATCCCTACACGCTGACCGCGACGAGCAACTATCTCGGGCTGAAGCGCGCCGGACGCGGCGGGCAGCGGCTTATCCTCGGACCCTGGACGCATGGCGATCGCAGCAACCGCGTCTTCGGCGATGTCGATTTCGGCGCCGACGCGCCGATCGATTCCTGGGCCGGCGACTGGCGCGCGTACCGGCTGCGCTTCTTCGACCATGTCGTGAAAGGCGCACCGCTCGACGAACCCGCAGCGCGCATCTTCGTCATGGGCGGTGGCAGCGGCAGGCGAACGCCGGCGGGCCATCTCGACCATGGCGGATGCTGGATCAGCGCCGAGGACTGGCCGCCGCCCGGTGTCGAAGCCACCCCCTTCTATCTGCGCGGCGACCTCACGCTCGCACAATCACCGCCACCGGGCGACGAGGCACCGCTCGCCTACGATTTCGATCCCACCCACCCGGTTCCGACGATCGGCGGCAATCTGACCAGCCTCGATCCGGTGGCATCCGGCGGCGCATTCGACCAGGTCGAAAGCGCCGACATCTTCGGCTGCACGCCGCCGTTCCTGCCGCTCGCCTCGCGTGCCGACGTGCTCGCCTTCCAGACCGCGCCGCTCGCCGCACCACTGCGGATCGTGGGTCCGGTCGAGGCCGAGCTGTTCGTCGCCACCGACGCGCCGGACACGGATTTCACCGCCAAGCTGATCGACGTGCATCCGCCGAGTGCCGACTATCCGCGCGGCTACGCGATGATCCTCACCGACGGCATCCTCCGCCTGCGCTATGCGGAAGACCCGGGGCACCCGCGGCTGCGGAAGCCCGGCGAGATCGTGCGCATCACCGTGACGCTGTTCCCGACCGCGAACCTGTTCCTGCCCGGCCACCGAATCCGGCTCGACATCTCCTCGAGCAATTTCCCGAAATACGACGTCAACCCGAACACCGGCGAACCGGAGGGCCGCGCCCGACGCAAGCGCATCGCGATCAACACCGTCTTCGTCGACACCGCGCGGCCGAGCCGTGTGATGCTGCCGGTCCTGCCGATCTGATGCATCTGGAGGACCACTGCGCCGGTCCCGGAACACGTCCACAGCGCTCCGGGAGCGCATCGGATGTTCCTCTACGCATCTCGCCCTGAAACAGCGGTGAATGATCAGCTCATCGGTATATGTGCCGCAGGGGTTTCCGACGGAATTGAACGCAGCCTCGAAGGTCGCCACCCCGAGGAAGATGCGTTGCGCCCGGCGACGACGGTCAGCCCTAACGCCAAAGCATGACCGGTTCCCTTCCGGTCACCGGCCTGCTTTAGCGAGTTGTTCGAGCGAGTGATTCACGTTTCAGGCCGATTCGGCCTGAAACGATCACGCGCTAACCGGCGAGAAGCTTCAGCGCGACAGAGCGGTGCGGGGCATCACACGTTGAAGCGGAACAGCATCACGTCGCCGTCGCGCACCACGTACTCCTTGCCCTCGACGCGCATCCTGCCGGCCTCCTTGGCGCCCACCTCGCCCTTGCAGGCGACATAGTCGTCATAGGCGATGGTCTCCGACGCGATGAAGCCGCGCTCGAAATCGCCGTGGATCGTGCCGGCGGCCTGCGGCGCGCGCGTGCCCCGCGTGATGGTCCATGCCCGCGCCTCCTTCGGCCCCGCGGTGAAGAAGGTGATCAGGCCGAGCAGCGCGTACCCGGCACGGATGACGCGATCGAGCCCGCTATCGGCGAGCCCGAGCCCGTCCAGGAACTCGCGACGATCCGCCTCGGCGAGCTGCGACACTTCCGCCTCGATCGCCGCCGAAACGACGACGATGCCGGCGCCCTCCTTCGCCGCGAGCTCGGTCACCCGGGCCGAATGCGCGTTGCCCGATGCCGCCGCGTTCTCCTCGACGTTGCAGACATAGAGCACCGGCTTGCTGGTCAGCAGCTGCAGCCGCTTCGCCGCTTCCGCATCCGCGGCGCCGATCGCCGTGCGCGCCGGGCGGCCTGCCTGCAGCGCCGCGACGATCGGCTCGATCAGCGCCGTCTGCGACGCCGCTTCCTTGTCGCCGCCGCGCCCGCGCTTCTGCAAGCCCGGCAGCCGCTTCTCGAGACTGTCGAGATCGGCGAGCATCAGCTCGGTCTCGACCGTCTCGGCATCGCGGATCGGATCGACGCTGCCCTCGACATGCGTGACATCCGCATCCTCGAAGCAGCGCAGCACGTGGATGATCGCATCCACCTCGCGGATATTGGCAAGGAACTGGTTGCCGAGCCCCTCGCCCTTGCTCGCGCCGCGCACCAGGCCGGCGATATCGACGAATTCGAGGCTCGTCGGCACGATCTTCGCCGATTTCGCGATCGCGGCCAGCGCGTCGAGCCGCGCATCCGGCACCGCGACCCGGCCGACATTCGGCTCGATCGTGCAGAACGGATAATTCGCCGCCTGCGCCGCCGCCGTCGCGGTCAGCGCGTTGAACAGCGTGGACTTGCCGACATTCGGCAGGCCGACGATCCCGCAATTGAACCCCATTCAGCGCGCATCCTCGGTGAGCAGGGCGACGCGCGTCATGAACTCCTCGCGCCTGCCCTGCGCGAGCAGCGGCGCCGCCTCGGTCACCGCATCGAGGAGAGGCAGCAGCCAGTCGATGTCCGTCTTGCCGAAATCACTGAGAACATGGCTGTGCACCCGCTCCTTCGCGCCGGGATGCCCGATCCCGAGCCGCACCCGCCAGTACTCGGGCGTGCCCAGCATGCGGTCCATGCTCCGCAGCCCGTTATGTCCGGCGGCACCGCCGCCGCGCTTCACCCGCACCTTGCCCGGCATCAGGTCGAGCTCGTCGTGGAACACAGTGATCGCCTCCGGGGCCAGCTTGTAGAACGCGGCCGCCGGCTGCACGCTCTCGCCCGAGCCGTTCATGTAGGTGAGCGGCTTCAGCGCCAGGATGCGCTCGCCGTCCACGCTCCCCTCGGCGACCACGCCCCTGAAGCGCTGCCGCCACGACGAGAACCGGTAGTGATCCGCGATGCGGTCCATCGCCATGAAGCCGATATTGTGGCGCTGGCGGAGCATGGCGGGCTCCGGATTGCCGAGCCCGACCCAAAGCTGCATGGAATCGGGGGTCAGCCCTTCTTGGCGGACGCCCTGGCCGCCGGCTTGGCGGGAGCCGCCGGAGCCGCCACGGGTGCCGCCACCGCCGCTTCGGCCGTCGGCTCCGCCGCCATCTTGGTCGGAGGCGCCACCGTCGCCACCACGAAATCGCGGTCGCCGATGGTGGGGCGCGTGTTCTCGGTGCCCTTCAGATTGGACCAGCGGACGTTGTCATTGATGTCGAGCGCGCCGAGATCGGCCTCGAACCGCTCGGGGATGTTGTCGGGGTCGCAATACACCTCGACCGCGTGGCGCACGATGTTGAGCACGCCGCCGCGCTTCAGCCCGGGCGAGATCCCCTCATTCAGGAACGCGACCGCGACCGCGACATGGACCTTCTCGCCCGCGGCAAGCCGCTGGAAATCCACGTGCTCGGGCGCTTCCGTCACCGGATGGAACTGCACGTCACGGATCAGCGCCCGCTCGGACGCGCCGTTCAGGCTGATTTCATAGAGACGCGACCGCCAGCCGCTCCGGTGCAACTCCCGCAGCACCTGCCGCGGATCGAGGCTGATCAGCGTCGGCGCCTGCTTCGCCCCGTAGATCACCGCGGGAACCTTGCCCGCCCGCCGAGTCGCCCGCGCCGCCCCCTTACCTGCCCGCTCACGCGCCTCGGCCGCCATCGTCACGAATTCGGCCATCGATCCCTCCAACAGCAAACGCCGGCCTCCAGGGGTGCCGGCGCGCAGCGCGGGTCTGTAGCCCGGGTCGGAGGGGGTTGCAAGAGGAAGGCCAGGGGGCTCTGCCCCCTGGACCCCCGCCAAAGGCAGAGCCTTTGGAATCCTTGACTGGTTTGTTGAAGAGGGTGGGCCAACGAGGTGGTTGATAGGTCCGGCTTGGCCCACCCTCTTCGACAAACCCGCCGGGGTTCTAAGGGCTCCGCCCTTAGCGGGGTCCAGGGGCAGAGCCCCTGGCCTTCCTCTTTCAATCCCGCACGACCGGCTCCACGCCGTGCTTGCGACGGCCGGGTGGGGGGGTCAGTATCCGGGCAACCAGAGGGTGATTGCTATGCGTTCCCACGCGTTTCGTGCGCTGCTGCTTTGCGGCGCCTTCGCCTTGCCTGCGATGCTGCCGGTGGCCGTGCCGGCTCCGGCCTTTGCCCGGGGTGCGCCCGACAGTTTCGCCGATCTGGCGGCCCGGCTGCTGCCGGCGGTCGTCAACATCTCCTCGACGCAGAGCGTGCAGGCGAGCGCGGATAACGGGCCGGGGCCGGACATGCCGATGTTCCCGCCCGGTTCGCCGTTCGAGCAGTTCTTCAAGGACTTCATGAACCGCGCGCATCCGAACGCGCCGCGGGACCAGCAGAACGGCCAGAAGGACGATCAGGCGCCGGTGCGGCGGATGCAGAGCCTCGGTTCGGGCTTCATCATCGATCCGTCCGGCCTCATCGTGACCAACAACCACGTGATCGAGGATGCGGACGCGATCACCGTCACGCTGACCGACAACACGACCCTGAAGGCGAAGCTGATCGGCAAGGACGAGCGCAGCGATCTCGCGCTGCTCAAGGTCGATCCCGACAAGCCGCTGCCGGCGCTGAAGTTCGCCGACAGCGACGGCGCGCGCGTCGGCGACTGGGTGCTCGCGATCGGCAATCCGTTCGGGCTCGGCGGGTCGGTGACGGCGGGCATCGTCAGCGCGCGTGGCCGCGACATCCATCAGGGGCCGTACGACGATTTCATCCAGACCGACGCTGCGATCAATCGCGGCAATTCCGGCGGCCCGCTGTTCAACATGGATGGCGAGGTGATCGGCATCAACACCGCGATCTACTCGCCGTCGGGCGGCTCGATCGGCATCGGCTTCTCGATCCCGTCCAACATGGCGAAGAACGTGGTGGCGCAGCTCCGCCAGTTCGGTCATGCGCGACGCGGCTGGCTCGGCGTGCGCATCCAGGAGGTGACGCCGGAGATCGCCGAGAGCCTCGGGCTGCACGATCCGAACGGCGCGATGGTCGCCGGGGTGACGGATGACGGCCCGGCGGCGAAGGCGAGAATCCGCAACGGCGACATCATCCTCAAGTTCAACGGCGAGGAGGTGAAGGGCTGGCACAACCTCCCGCGCATCGTTGCCGAGACGCCGATCGGCAACAACGTGCCGGTAACGATCTGGCGCGACGGCAAGCAGCAGGACGTGCAGGTAAGCATCGCCGAGCTGCCCGACGACCAGGCGCAGCAGGCGAGCGCGGCCGCACCGGCGAAGCCCGCAACGCCGCAGCCCGCGGAGATTTCCGGCCTGGGACTGAGCCTCGCGCCGATCACCGACGAGGCGAGGAGCAAGTATCAGCTCAACGCCGACCAGAAGGGGGTGGTGATCACCAAGATCGCGCCCAACAGTGCGGCGTCCACGCGCGGCCTGCATGCGGGCGACGTGATCGTCGAGGTCCAGCAGGAGGCGGTGAACTCGCCCTCCGACGTGCAGGAGCGCGTCGATCGCGTGCGCAAGCAGAACCGGCGCTCGGTGCTGGTGCTGGTGCAGGGACAGGACGGGCTGCGGTGGATTCCGCTGCCGCTTTCCTCCGACAACCAGCCGGACCAGCCCTCGCCGCGCAAGGGCTGATCGTGCGACGCTGAGCCGCCGAACGTGGCTCAGCCGGCCTGCTTCACCCAGTGCACGATGAAGTTCGCGCCGAGTTGCGTGAGCTTCTCGACGAGCGCCGCGCCGGTTTCCTTCGAGCACAGTCGCGGATCGCCGCTGCGCACCGCGTTGGGCGCGATCTCGTCGTATTCGACGGGAAGCTGGATCTCGGCTCCCTCGAACCGCACATTGCCGAAGGAGACGGCTTCCATCCCGCGCACGTTCCGCAGCGGCGACGGATCGGGAACCAGATCGGGGCGCATCAGCTCCGGGAAAAGATGCATGGCGACGCTGGTGAGCGGATCGGCGCCGTGTCCCGCGGCGCGCCTGGCGACCTCCGGCCCGAGGACGCCGGGCAGCAGCCCGTAGCCGATGCGCCAGAGATAGAGGCTCGGGATCAGCACGCCCCGCGCGCGATAGACCGCATGTGTCGCCTCATGGATCGCCTGCACGTTGCCGCCATGCCCGTTGATCACGATCAGCCGCGTCAGCTTGTGGCGCAGCAGGCTGTCGAGCATGTCGCGGATCACCGCCAGCAACGTCGCCTGGCCGAGGGCGATCCCGCCCGGCATGGCGCCGAAATAGTCGGCGCCGCCGAACGGCAGCACCGGCGCCACCAGCGTCTCGGTCCCGGCATCGCTCGCGCGCCGGGCGATCAGCTCGGCGATCTTCGCGGCGGCGAGGAAATCGCCCATGGGCGCGTGCGGTCCCTGATCCTCGTGGCTCCCCATCGGCAGCAGGATCACCGGATTGCGCGGGTAGATCTCGCGGGCCTCGCCACCGGTCAGTTCCGCCATCAGCACTTTGCGCACGGATCTCTCCCCTTGCTGGACGCGACGGTATCCCGCGCATAGCCTCGCCTCAACCCGGATCGGAACTGCCGCCATGATCCTGTCCCGACGCAGCGTGATGCTCGGCGCCGCCGCTTCGCCGCTCCTCGGCGCGCATGCGGAGGCCGCACCGGACACGCTCCGCTTCGGCCTGTCCGCCTATCCGCCGAATTTGCAGCCCTGGGTTTCGACCGGCCAGGCGGCGGTGACGGTGAAGCTGCTGCTGTACCGCGGCCTGCTGTCCTTCGCGCCCGACGGTTCCGTGCGCGGCGAACTCGCCGAGCATTGGCAGCGCGACGGCGACACCGGCTGGGTGTTCCATCTGCGCGAGGCGGTCTTCCAGAGCGGCGCCCCGGTGACCGCATCCGACGTCGCCTGGACGATCGCGCAGATCGGCGGCGGCAATCCAGCGCCTATCTGCACGGGCAGTTTCAGACCATCAAATCCGTCGAGACGCCGGACCCGCGCACGCTGCGGATCATCACCGAGGAACCGACCGCCGTGCTGCCGCTCTGGATGGCGAACCCCTATTCCGCGATCGTCGAGCAGCGGTCGGTCGCGAATGGTGGCACCCCCGTCGGGGCGGGCCCCTACACCATCGCGTCGCAGGAACGCGGCGTCGGGATCGACCTCAAGGCATGGGACAAGTTCTACAAGCCCGGCCTGCCGAAGCTGCCGCGCATCCGCATGATCGCCTATGCCGACGAGAACCTGCGCATGGCGGCGCTCAAGGCGGGCGATGTCGACATCATCGAGTACGTGCCGTGGCAGTCGATGCACGATGTGGAGACCGATCCGCAGCTGCGACTCGACGGCTCCGTCGGTCCGTTCATGAACCTGCTGTTCAACGGCGCGCGCGCACCGTTCAGCGACGTGCGCGTGCGGCAGGCGATCGCCTATGCGATCCGGCGCGAGGAGATCGTGCAGGCGGCGTTCTTCGGCCGCGGCGCGACGCTCGGCGGCATGCCGATCCCGCCCGGGACGCCGTTCTACGACGCGACGCTCGCCAACACCTGGCACTACGATCCCGACCGCGCGAAATCGCTGCTCGCGCAAGCCGGGCTCGCGCAGGGATTTTCCTGCACGCTGCTCGCGACGGCGCAGTACCTCATGCACAAGACGACGGCAGAGGTGGTGCAGCAGCATCTTGCCGCGATCGGCATCCAGGCGAAGCTCGACCTGCCCGAATGGGGCCAGCGCGTGACAACAGGCAATCGCGGCCAGTACCGAGTTCGCCGTGTTCGGCACCACCACCGACAACAACGATCCCGACGGCATGCAGACGGTGCTCGACGGCCAGCTGCCGCCGACCTATGGGCGCAGCGCCAACATGCCGACGCCGGAAATCGACCGCCTGTTCGTCGCCGGGCGGCGCGAGTTCGACGAGGCGAAGCGGCACGCGATCTACACCGAGCTGCAGCAGGTTGCGCTGCGCGACGCGCCCACGGTGACACTGTGCTGGCGCACCCAGGCCTATGCAATGCGCCGCGCCGTGCAGGGCTTCACCAGCCTGCCCGGCGCGCTCAGCTACAATTCCGGCGTGACGCTGGAGACGACCTTCTTCGCCTGACGCGCGCGCAGCAATTCGGCCAGTTCGTCGAGGCCGTTCACCACGGTGCGGCAGAGCGCGCGGATCTCGCTCGTCGCTTCCAGGATGTCGGGCACCATGATCGTGTGCATCCCCGCGGCGTGGGCGGCTCGCACGCCGTTATGGGAATCCTCGACCGCGATGCAATGCGCGGGGTCGGCGCGCAACCGCTCGGCCGCGAGCAGAAAGGTCTCCGGATCGGGCTTGCCGCTGGTCACATCGCTCCGCGTGACGACGGTGTCGAAGCAGTCGAGAATGCCGGCATTGGCCAGATTGCGGAGCGTGTCGTCACGCATCGACGAGGTGGCGATCGCTGTCGGCACCCGGTTGCTGCGCAGCATCCTGAGCACCGCCTGGGCTCCGGGCTTCAGCGGCACGCCGTTGCGGCAGCGCGCAGCCATTCCGGCGCGGCACAGCGCCACATAGCGGTCCATCGGGAAGTCGGTGCCGAACTCGCGCAACAGTGCCGCCCGGTTGCGGTCGCGCGGATGGCCGATCATGTCGCGATGGAACGCCGCGGTCATCTCATGGCCGAGCTCGCGGCAGGCAAGGATCAGCACCTCCTTGTAGAGCGCCTCGGTATCGAGCAGCGTGCCGTCCATGTCGAAGACGACCGCATCGAGGCGCTCCGGAAGCCAGTCCCTGAGTTCGGTCATGCAAACGACACGTCCTCGATCGAGTAGCCGGAATAGAAGTTGAGGCCGCCCGGCAGGTTGGTGAAGCCCTGCAGGTCCTTGGCCATCGCATAGCCCTGCGAACGCCAGCAGAGCGCCGCCATCGGCACCGTATCGAGCGCGACCCTCTGCAGCTGGTCGTAGATGGCGCGGCGCTTCGCGGGATCGAACTCGGCGCGGCCCTCGGCGAGCAGCTTGTGGATCTCGGGCGTCGGCAGATGCGCGCTGCGCGCGTTGTCGGGCGGCAGGTCGCCATCGATGTAGGCGGAGAGCCCGTCGGGATCGTTGTTGTCGGCGGTCTGCCCCTGCACGCATAACTGGTACTGGCCGCGATTGCCGAGCGCCACCCGCGTCGCCCAGTCCGGCAGGTTGAGCGTGACCTGGATGCCGATCTCGCCCAGATGCTGCTGCACGATTTCCGCGGTCGCCTTGTGCATGCCGTACTGCGCCGTCGAGAGCAGCGTGCAGGCGAAGCCGTTCGGCACGCCTGCCGCCGCCATCAGCTGCTTCGCGCGCGCCTGGTCGTAGTTCCAGCCATGCGCGTATTGCGCGTTGTAGAACTCGCTGTCCTGCAGGATCGGCAGGCCTTCCAGCGGATTGCCGCGGCCGTAGAACGCCGCCTTGACCACCTCCTCGCGGCGGATCGCGTGCGCGACCGCCTGGCGCAGCCGCGCATCCTTGAACGGCCCGCTGCCGCCGTTGAAGTCGAGCGCCATGAACGGGCCGTTCACCGTATTGAGCTTCAGCCTGGCATCGGATTCGATCTGGCCCATCGCCTGCCACGGCACGTATTCGATCAGGTCCACATCGCCCGCCTGCAAGGCGGCGACGCGCGCGTTCTCATCCGCATAGGCGACCATGCGGAGCTTCTTCAGCTTCGGCAGGCCGGGCTTGTAGAAGCCGTCGAACGCCGCGAGATCGAGCGAGACGCCGCGCTCCTGCGACGTCACGACATAGGGGCCGCAGCCGATCGGACCGCCCTCGGCGCCGAGCGAGCCTTTCGCGACCACGAACGCGAACGGTGTCGCGAGAATGAGCGGCAGGGTTACCACCGGCGTTTTCATGGTGATGCGCACGGTGCGCGGGTCGGGCGCCTCCACCTGCATGCCCGCGAGCTGGCCGCGCAGATAGGCGGTCGACTTGTCGTCGACGATCTGCGTCAGGCTCCACTGCACGTCGGAAGCGGTCACCGGTGCGCCGTTGTGGAATTTCGCGTCGCGCAGATGGAAGCGCCAGCCGGTGTCGCCATCGCGCTCCCAGGTCTCGGCGAGCTCGCCGCGCACCTTCCCGTCCGGCCCGAAGGACAGCAGGCCGCGGTGGATCTGCGCCTTCACCGTGAGCGCGGCGGTGCCGGTACTCGCCCAGGGCAGCAGGTTCGGCGGATAGGAGGACAGTCCGAAGCGGAGCGTGTCGGCCTGCCGCGCGGCGTGGGCGAGGCGCGGCAGGAAGGGCGCGGCGGCAATGCCGCCGAGCAACAGACGGCGCGGAATGGCGGTCATGCGAAACCTCTCATGCGGCAGGAATGTCGTCGCGGATGCAGGCGGATCTGTGCGCGGCGCCACGCAGCGGCGGCACGGCCCCGGCGCACGCCTCGATCGCCCAGGGACAGCGCGTGCGGAACACGCAGCCCGACGGCGGATCGGCCGGGCTCGGCAGATCGCCCTGCAGCAGGATGCGCGCGCGACGCCGCGCCGGATCGAGCGAGGGGACGGCGGAGAGTAGCGCGCGCGTGTAGGGATGGCGCGGACGCTCGAGTACCTCGGCGGCTGGACCTTCCTCCATGATGCGGCCGAGATAGAGCACGATGACGCGGTCGCACAGGCTGCGCACGACGGAGAGATCGTGGCTGATGAACAGCAGCCCGAGGCCAAGCCGCGAGCGCAGATCGGCGAGCACCGCGAGCACCTGCGCCTGCACCGAGACATCGAGCGCGGAGACCGGCTCGTCCGCGATCAGGAGGTCCGGCCCGGTCGCGAGCGCGCGCGCGATCGCGATGCGCTGGCGCTGGCCGCCGCTGAACTCATGCGGATAGCGGTCCATGTGCGTCGGGGACAACCCGACCTGCGCGAGCAGCGCCTCCGCCCGGGCGCGGCGTTCCCGCCTCGGCGCGAGATCGTGGATCGCCATTCCATCGGTGATCTGCGGCCCGATGCGGCGGCGCGGATCGAGGCTCGAATCCGGGTTCTGGAACACGAGCTGCATGCGGCGCCGCGCGCGCCGGAGCGCACCGCCGCGATGCCGGGCGAGATCGGCGCCATCGAGCGCCACGCGGCCACTGGTCGGCGTGAGCAGGCCAAGCACCAGGCGGCCGATCGTGCTCTTGCCGGAGCCGCTCTCGCCGACCAGCCCGACCGCCTCGCCGCGCCCGATCGCGAAGCTCACATCCGTCACCGCCTGGATCGGCTTGCGGCGGGCGAACAGGCCGGCACTGCCGAAGCGTCGCGTCAGGTTCTCGGCGGCGAGCAGCGCGGTCATGCGACGCTCGCGACGGGCTGCGCGACGGCGAGCTCCCGCCAGCGGATGCAGCGGGTCGCGCGCGCGCCGCTCACATCCTCCAGCCGCGGCGGCGCGGCCTCGCATTGCGGCGTGCGGAACGCGCAGCGCGGCGCGAAGGTGCAGCCCGGCGGCAAGGCGTGCGGCAGCGGGACGATGCCTGGAATGCCCTCCGGCAGGCCGGAGCCTTCGCCGGGGACGCTCCGCAGCAGCGCGCGCGTGTAGGGATGCAGCGGCGATGCGAATACCTCACCCGCGCTTCCCGATTCCACCACCTCGCCGGCATACATGACGACGACGCGATCGGCGATCTCGGCGACCACGGGCAGGCTGTGGGTGATGAAGACGAGGCCCATGCCGCGCTCGCGCCGGAGCCGGTCGAGCAGGTCGAGAATCTGCGCCTGGATCGTCACGTCGAGCGCGGTGGTCGGCTCGTCGGCGATCAGCAGTCGCGGATCGTTCGCGACCGCGATCGCGATCATGGCGCGCTGCCGCATGCCGCCGGACATCTCGTGCGGAAAGGCCCGCGCGCGCCGCGCGGCGTCGGGAATGCCGACGCGCTGCAGCAGGCCGGTGACGCGCTTCGACAGTGTCGGGAGGCCAACGCGGTGATGCGCGCGGATCGCCTCGCCGATCTGCGCGCCGATCCGATGCACCGGGTTGAAGCTGCCGAGCGGGTCCTGGAACACCATCGCCATCCGCTCGCCGCGCAGCCGCCGCAGCGCGGGCTCGGTGAGGTGCAGCAGTTCCTGCCGTTCCAGCCGCGCGGAGCCGCCGGACACCCGCGCGGCGCCGGGCAGCAGGCCCATGATCGCAAGCCCGGTGAGCGACTTTCCCGACCCGCTCTCGCCGACGATCGCGAGCGTCTCGCCCGCGCGCAGGCTCAGCGACACGCCGCGCACCGGGTGGATGGTGCCGGAAGGCGTCTCGATGGCGACGGTCAGATCGCGGATGTCGAGCAGCACGTCGGAGGCCGGTTCGGGCAGCAAGCCGGGCGCCAGCGCGGCACCGACCCGGCGCAGGCCGCGCAGCGGAGCGTGATGCGGATCGACGGCGTCGCGCAGCGCGTCGCACAGCGCGTTCATGGCGAAGATGGTGAGCGACAGCGCCAGGCAGGGCCACAGCAGCAGCAGCGGCGCCTGCGTCATCGTGGAGCGCGCCGAGGCGATCATCAGTCCCCAGGACGGCGATGGCGGCACCACGCCGAGGCCGAGGAAGGAGAGCCCGGATTCCAGCACCACCGCCGAGGCCGCGGCCAGGCTGAACTGCACCAGGATGGGGCCGCCGACATTCGGCAGGATGGTGCGCAGCATGATGCGGAGCCGCCCGGCGCCGAGCGCGCGCATCGCCTCCACATATTCATGCGACCGCACCGACAGCACGCCGGCATAGACGACGCGCACGAATCCCGGAAGATAGACGAGCGCGAGCACGGGAATGAGCGTCGCGGCACCCGGGCCGAGCAGCGTCACCACCAGCAGCGCGAGCAGGAGCGGCGGGAAGCACAGCACGATATCCGTGCTGCGCAGCGCGAGCAGTTCCGCGACCCGGCCCAGGAACCCGCCCGCCAGCCCCATCGCCGTGCCGACGAGGCAGGCGAGCGCGGAGGAGGTCACCGCGACGGTGAGCGACACGCGCGCGCCCCAGATCAGGCGGGACAGCTCGTCGCGGCCGAACTCGTCGCGGCCCAGCAGATGCGCGAAGGAGGGCGGCGCCATGCGATGCGCGATGTCCATCGACACCGGATTGGCGAGACCGAGCCAGGGCGCCACGATCGCCATCAGCACAATGGCGCCGACCGCGGCGACGGGCGTCCACAGCCGGGCGTTCAGCCGCACGCTCACGCCTGGCGCACCCGCGGATCGAGCACGCCGTAGAGCAGGTCCACCGCGAGATTGAGCGTCACGAACAGGATCGAGATCACCAGCACGACGCCCTGCACCTCGGGATAGTCGCGCGCATTCACCGCATCGACGAGCAGGCCCGACAGCCCGGGATAGTTGAACACGTATTCCACGAGCACGGTGCCGCCGAGCAGCGAGCCGATGTTGAGCGCGACCACGGTGACGACCGGCATCAGCGCATTGCGCAGCACGTGCCGCACCAGGATGCGGCCGCGATGGACCCCCTTGGCGCGCGCGGTCCGCACGAAATCGCGCCGGTTCACCTCGAGCACCGCGACCCGCGTCATGCGGAACACCGTCGCGAACAGGCCGAGCGCGATGGTGAGCGCCGGCATCGCGAGCAGCGTGAAGTGGCGCAGCGGCGAGTCGGTCACGGAGACGTAGCCCCCCGCCGGCACCCAGCGCAGGACCTGTGCGAACAGCAGCACGAACAGCGTGCCGACCACGAAGATCGGCACGGCGAGCCCCGCCGCCGCGAGGGTGGAGGCCGCGCGGTCGAACCCGCCGCCCGGTCGCAGCGCCGCGGACAGCCCGGACGGGACGCCGAGGAGAAGCGCGATCAGGGTCGCCGCGAAGATCAGCTCGAGCGTGCGCGGCAGCCGGTGCATGACCTCGCCGGCGACCGGCGTGTCGTCCTGCAGACTGTTGCCGAGATTGCCGTGCAGCAGGCCGCGCATCTCGGCGAGATACTGTACCGAGATCGGACGATCCAGCCCGAGCTGCTGGTGCAGCGCGGCCACCGACGCGGGATCCGGCGCCGCACCGCCCTGCGCGAGCAAGAGCTCCGCCGGGTCGCCGGGCACGAAGCGGATCGCCAGGAAGACGATGCTGGCGACCACCCACACCAGCACCACCGAGACGGCGAGGCGCCTCAGGACCCAGAGCAACGCGCCCTCCCGCGCTCAAGCCCTGCCGTAGATCCGCGACGCGGTGGCCGGGTCAATCCGCTTCTCCGCAACATCGCGCGCGACCGCCGCCTCGTCGCGCAACGCGGGCGGTCCGTAGCCGCCGGCCCCCGGGGTGATGATCTCGACGATCTGCCCCGGCTCCAGCTTGCCCGAACCGTGATCGAACGGGGCGACGCCCGCATCATACACGAAACCGCCGCCCGCGCCCGGCAATCCGCCGGCAAGCCCCCAGGGCGCCGAGCGCAGCCGCGAGCCGTCGAGCCGCAGCCGGCATGGCGCCTCCGCGCGATAGACGCGCCGCAAGCCCATGCCGCCGCGGAACTGCCCGCATCCCCCGGACCCGTCCACCAGCTCGTAGCGCAGCAAGGTCAGGGGGTATTCGAGCTCCAGCGCCTCCACCGGCAGGTTCGAGGTGTTGGTCATGTGGACGTGCACGCCGTCGAGCCCGTCCTTGCCCTGACGTGCGCCCGACCCGCCGCCGATCGTCTCCAGATAGACCCAGAGCGAGCCGTCAGCCTTGGTGCCCGCGAAGGTCGCGGAGAAGCAGGCGCCGTTGCTCGCCGCGGTGACGCGCTCCGGGATCACCTCCGCCAGCGCCAGATGGACGAGATCCACCACGCGCTGGCAGGGCGCGAGCCGCCCGTTCACCGCCGCCGGATGCACGCAGTTGACGACGCTCCCCTCGCGCGCGGTGACGTGCAGCGGTCGCGCCAACCCGGCATTCGGCAGGATCGTGGGATCGACCACCGTCTTGACCGCGTAATAAACCGTCGAGAGCAGCGCCGTGTAGACCATGTTGACGCCGGCGCGTGCCTGGTCCGGCGCGTCGAAGTGGAGGTGCATCTCGTCGGCGGCGATGCGGATCTCGGCCGAGAGTTCCATCTCCCCATCGAGCTCGGGGCCGTCATACAAATCGCGCGCGCGATAGGTGCCGTCGGGGATCGCGGCGATCCCCGCACGCATCTTGCGCTCGGCGTAGTCGAGCAACGCCGCGCCCGCGGCGAGCACGGTGTCGCGGCCGTATTTCGTGCAGAGTGCCGTCATGCGCTCGACACCGAGCCGGTTCGCCGCCATCTGCGCGCGAAGATCGGAAAGGCGCTCGCGCGGCACCTGGCAGTTCAGCAGGATCAGCTCCTGCACGTCGGCCTGCAGCTCGCCGGCGCGATAGAGCCGGATCGGCGGGATGCGCAGCCCTTCCTGGTAGATATGCGCGTGCCCGCGATCGGCAAAGTCGGCATGATGCGCGGTGTTCACCGCCCAGGCGACGATCTGCCCGGCAACGAAGATCGGCTCGGCGAGCACGATATCCGGCAGATGCGTGCCGCCGCCCTCATAGGCGTCGTTGCCGACGAACACGTCGCCCGGCCGCATCTCCGCGAGCGGATGGCGCTTCAGGATGTGCGGGATGATGCCGATGAAGCTGCCGAGATGCATCGGCACGTGCTCGGCCTGGCACAGCGTCTCGCCCGCGGTGTTGAACAGCGCGGTCGAGCAGTCGCGGCGCTCCTTGATGTTGGTCGAGTAGCTCGCCCGCACCAGCGCCTCGCCCATCTCGTCGGCGATCGAGGAGAGCGCGCTGCCGATCACCTCGACGGTGATCGGATCGACCTCGCTGGCGGCCGCGGAATCGACGCTCCGCATAAGCTCGGGATTGACGCTCCGCGTCGTGAGCGCGAGGGCCTCGCTCATGCGGCCTCCAGGATCAGGTTGAGATAGGGCTCGACGCGCGCGACCATGCCGGGCAGCACGATCGTCGTCGCATCCATCTGCTCGATCACCGCCGGGCCGGCGATGCGGTTGCCGGCATCGAGGCGCTCGCGATCATAGATCGGCGCGGCGACGAACCCGCCGGCCTCGGGCAGCCACACCTCGCGGCTGCCGATGATCGCCGCGGAGGCGTCCGCGCCACGCGCGGGGCGCGGCTGGAACGCCGCCTTGCGCACGATGCCCGCCGCCTCGGCGCGGAACGTCACCAGCTGCACCGGCTCGTCTTCGGCGACGAAGCCGTACATCCGCCTGTGCGCGGCGGCGAAACCCTCCGCCAGCAGGTCGAGCGTCGCCGCGGTGATCGGGCCGTCGGGCAAAGCGATGGAAAGCTCATAATTCTGCCCGGCATAGCGCATGTCGACGGTGCGCCCGAGCCGGCGATCGGCGGCCCCGATCCCCTCCTCCGCGAACCATTCATTGGCCCGCGCCTGCAAGGCCGTGAACGCATCGCGGATTGCCGGCAATGCCGCGGCGCCGAGCGTCTGCAGCCGCGTGGTGGCGAAATCGGCACGCAGATCGGTGAGCAGCAGGCCGAGCGCGCAGAGGATGCCGGGATTGCGCGGCACCAACACGCGGCCGATGTCGAGCTCGCGCGCGAGCCGCGCCGCGTGCAGCGGCCCGGCGCCGCCGAACGCGACCAGCGTGTAGTCGCGCGGATCATGCCCGCGCTGCACCGAGATGACGCGGATCGCCCGCGCCATGTTCGCGGTGACGACCGCGATGATGCCCTGCGCCGTCGCCATCGGGTCCATGCCCAGCTTCGCGGCAAGCCCGGCGATCGCGCGCTTCGCCAGCGCCTGATCGACCCTCATGCGGCCGCCGAGCAGATGCGTCGGGTTCAGCGTCTGCAGCACGACATTCGCGTCGGTGACGGTCGGCTCCTCGTTGCCCTTGCCGTAGCAGACGGGACCCGGGATACGCGCCGGCGCTGCGCGGCCCCACCTTCAGCAGCCCGCCGCTGTCCACATGCGCGATCGAGCCGCCGCCGGCGCCGACCGTGTGGATGTCGAGCATCGGCGCCTTGATCGGATAGCCGTGCACGACGGCCTCGCTGGCGAGCCGACATTGGCCGCCCTGCAGCAGCGCGACGTCGGTGCTGGTGCCGCCCATGTCGAAGGTGATGAGGTCCACGATCCCGGCCATGCGGCCGACCGCCTGCGCCGCGACGACGCCGGTGGAAGGGCCTGACAGCACCGTGCGCACCGGCAGCCGCGCCGCCGTCTCGAAGCCGATCACGCCGCCATTCGATTGCGTGAGATGCGGCGGAACGCGCAGGCCGAGCTCCTTCAGCCGGGCGGCCAGGCGTTCGATGTAGCGCTGCATCACCGGGCCGAGATAGGCGTTCACCACCGCGGTCGACATCCGCTCGTACTCGCGGAACTCCGGCGCGACCTCGTGGCTCGCGCAGGCGAAAGCGTCCGGGATTTCCTCGGCGATGATGCGTCGCGCCGCCGCCTCGTGCTCGGTGCGGATGAAGCCGTAGAGGAAGCAGATCGCGACCGACTGCACGCCCGCCTCGCGCAGCGCGCGCGCCGCCTCGCGCACCGCCTCCTCGTCGAGCGCGGTCTCGACGGTGCCGTCGTGATGCACGCGCTCCGGCACTTCGAGGCGGAGGTCGCGCGCGACCAGGACCGGCGGCTTGTCGGCCTGCAGATCGTAGAGGTCGGGCCGCTTCTGCCGCCCGATCTCGAGCAGGTCGCGGAATCCGTCGGTGGTGATGAGGCCCGTCGGAACGCCGCGATGCTGGATCAGCGCGTTGGTGCCGACCGTCGTGCCGTGGCCGAAATAGCCGATGTCGGCGACCGCGGCGCCGGTCTCCGCCGCGCCCTCCTCGACCCCGGATGCGATGCCGCGCGAGGGATCATCCGGCGTCGAGGACACCTTCCACACCGCGATGCGGCCGCTCTCGTCCTCGAACAGGCAGACATCGGTGAACGTCCCGCCCGAATCCACGCCGACGCGCCAGGCCATCGCAACACCCCTTCCGGAACGGGAAGGTGGTATATACCAGTTGCAAAGTGAAAGGTGACGAAGGCGTGGCTCGATCCGGTTGGCGCATTCGTCCGCCCGCGAAGGAGATGCCGGATGTCGCCTCCCGTCGATCCCGTCCGCTCGGATGCGAAACTCCCCGCACGCGCGGATGTCGTCGTGATCGGCGGCGGCATCATCGGCACCAGCACGCGCTCGCGCTGGCGGAGAAGGGCTCTCCGTCGCGCTGTGCGAGAAGGGGCGCATCGGCGGCGAGCAGTCGAGCCGCAACTGGGGCTGGTGCCGCGTGATGGGGCGCGACATCCGCGAGGTGCCGCTCGCGCTCGAGGCGCTGAAGTTCTGGCGCGGCGATGAACGCGCGCGTCGAAGCGGAGACCGGCTTCCGCGAGGCGGGGATCGTCTATCTCTGCGAGAACAAGCAGGACATCGACCGGCACCAGGCCTGGCTCGACGAGGCGCGGAAATACCAGGTGAGCTCGCGGCTGCTGTCGCCCGACGAGGTCGCCGAGGTGCTGCCGGGCGCCGCGCGGCGCTTTCCGGGCGGGCTCTACACGCCGACCGACGGGCGCGCCGAGCCGTCGAAGGCCGCGCCCGCGATCGCCGAGGCGGCACGCCGGCGCGGCGCGGCGGTGCTCACCGAATGCGCGGTGCGCGGCATCGAGACGTCGGGCGGGCGCGTCGCCGGCGTGGTCACCGAGAAGGGACGCATCGATTGCGATGCCGTGGTGCTCGCCGGCGGCGCCTGGTCGCGGCTGTTCTGCGGCAATAACGGGCTCGACCTGCCGCAGCTCAAGGTGCTCGGCTCGGTCGCGCGCACGGCGCCGCTCGAGGGCGCGCCCGAGATCGCCGCCTCCGCCTCGAACTTCGCCTTCCGCAAGCGGCTCGACGGCGGCTACACGATCTCGCAGCGCTCCTCGATCAGCGACATCGTGCCGGACAGCTTCCGCCTGTTCTTCGATTACCTGCCGGCGCTGCGCACGACCTGGAAGGATCTCCGCTTCCGCATCGGTCCGCGCTTCGTCGAGGAATGGCAGCTCAAGCGGCGCTGGAAGCTCGACGAGGCCTCGCCGTTCGAGACCGTGCGCGTGCTCGATCCGGTGCCGGCGGTGCATATCGTGAGCGGCGTGCAGTCGCGCCTCGCCCAGGCCTTTCCCGCCTTCGCGAAGATGGAGATCGCCGAGCGCTGGGGCGGGCTGATCGACGTGACGCCGGATGCGGTGCCGGTGATCGCGCCGGTCGCCGCGCTGCCGGGATTCCACGTCGCCACCGGCTTCTCCGGCCACGGATTCGGGATCGGACCGGGCGCCGGACGGCTGATGGCGGACATCGTCGCCGGCGACACGCCGATCGTCGATCCGGCGCCGTTCCGCTTCGAGCGTTTCAAGCGGGCGGAGAAGCGCGCGGCATAACGGCCTATCAGATCGGACCAACCAGGCAGAAGCCGATCTCGTCCGAAAAGGGGGGCAGATGGCCGGGAACAAGGATTCCGACGAAGTCGTGAAGTTTATGTTAGCCTTTCAGCAGCTCCGCGGCAAAACGGGAGATGATCCCGATAGTATCAGGAAAATCGCCGAACTCGGAGCCCCCTTTCAAGCGCCTGTGTGAACAATTGGGTTGGTGCGCACAGCGGCTCTCTGAACAGGAAAAATCGCATGGGCGCCTGTTCATCGAGCCCGTCTTTTATCCGTTTGGGCCTGAGCGGGTGCGACCGCTCAGGCCCAAACGGACAGAAGTCTTTTGCTTCTTTTTCCTCAGAAAAAGAAGAATCCTTCCTTCAAAGCATCTCCTCGAACTGGCAGTTGACCAGCAGCTCGGCGATCGTCGCCGTGTTGGAGAGCCGGAGGATCGTCTCGACCAGCAGCGCGACATCGGCCGGGTCCGACATCTTCTCGCGCGGGAACGGTGCCGCGCTCGTCATGTCGGTCGCGACGAAGCCCGGACAGAGCGCGGTCGCGCGCACGCCGCTCTCCCAGCCGGCACGGCGCACCGCCTGGGTCAGCGCCACCAGCGCGAACTTGCTCATCGCATAGCCGGCATTGTCGTTCTTCACCCGCTTGCCCGAGAGCGACGCGACGTTGATGACGCGCCCGCGGCCGCTGGCGGCAAGATGCGGCAGCGCCACGCGGATCAGCCGCAGCGGCGCCTTCACGTTGACCGTCCAGAGCGCATCGAGCGCGGTCTCGTCGGGATCGGTGATCGCGAAGCGCGTGTTGATGCCGGCGACGTTCGCGAGCGCATCGAGCGTGCCGAACCGCGCCACCGTCGCCGCCACCCAGGCTTGCGCGCTCTCGCGGTTCTCGGCGTCGTAGCGATGCAGCATCAGCCGGTCGGATTCCTGGAGATCGCGGGCATCGCGCACGCCGGCGGAGACGCGAAATCCCGCCTTCAGCAGCCGGTCCGTGATCGCGCGGCCGATTCCGCGCGCGGCGCCCGAGACCATCACCACGCGATCATCGACTTCGATCATCAGACCCTCACCTGCGGCGATTGCGTGCTGAACACGACGCGCTGCGGGTGGTTGACCGAGGCGACGCTCTCGATCGGCAGCCCCTCCGCGTTGCGCACCACGCTGCGATAGAGCAGCACGTTGATGCCCTCGCGCAGGCCGAGCAGCCGCGCGTCCTCGGCGCCGATCGGGCCGACGCTGATCTCGCTGTCGCGCTCGATCGGCAGCAGCCCGTAGCGCTCGCGCAGCAGCGCGTAGAGCGAGGCATTCTGTGCCAGGTCCTCGGCGACCAGAGCCCGGCACGAGCGATGCCGCGATCGCGCTCCGCTCGATGCAGAAGGGCACGCCGTCGGCGGTGCGCAGCCGCGTGATCCGCAGCACCGTCGCGCCCGCCTCGATGCCGAGCCGCGAGGCCAGCGCGTGATCCGCCGGCTCCGGCGCGAAGCTCAGCAACTGGCTCCCCGGCCGCGCGCCCGAGGTCTTCACGATGTCCGTCATGCTGATTGCGCGGCGGGAATCGATCACGCGCACTACGCTGACCTCGGCGACGCGGGTGCCGCTGGTGCCGTCCCGCTCCAGCACGCCGGCGCGCACCAGATTCTCGACACCCTGCCGCACGGTCATGCGGCTCAGCCCGAGCTGGCTCGCGAGCGCGCGCTCCGACGGCACTTTCGCACCGGGCCGCAGCCCTTCGGCACGCACCAGCGTGAGCACCGCCTCCTGCGCCCGCATGTAGGCCGGCAGGTCCCGGCCAGCCCGACCCGCAGCCAAACCCGCCCTCCGCGAAACCCGTGAGCACATCGACTCTACTTCAGCGCCCCCGCCGTGAGGCCGCCCATGAACTGGCGTTGCATCAGCAGGAAGGCGGCCAGCACCGGCAGGATGGAGATCACCAGCCCGGACATCAGCACCGGCCAGTCGGTGTGCAACGAATCGCCGAAAGTGGTCAAGCCGACGGTCAGCGGCCGCAACGAGTCGTGCTCGACGAAGGTGAGCGCGAAGACGAATTCGTTCCACACCCGCATCCCCTGCACCAGCGCCGCCGCGGCGAGCGCCGGGCGCGCCAGCGGCAGGTAGATGCTCCAGAAGCAGCGCAGCATGGAAGCGCCGTCGATGCGTGCCGCCTCCGCCATCTCGGACGGGATGACGATCATGTAGGCGCGCAGCAGCAGCACCGTGAACGGCAGGCCATAGGCGATGTCCGGCAGGATCATCGCGAAATAGGTGTTGTAGATGCCGAGCACGAGCATGATCTTGAACAGCGGGAACAGGCTGACCTCCGGCGGCACGATCAGCCCGCCCAGGATCACCGCGTGCAGCACGCCGCGGCCGCGGAAGCGCATCGTCACCAGCGTGAAGGCGGCGAGCGCGCTCAGCAGCACGATCGCGGCGACGGAGACGAAGGTGACGAGCACGCTGTTCGCCATGAAGTGCCCGAGCCCGAACGCCCAGGCCTTCGGGTAATTGCCCCAGTGCCAGACCGTCGGCAGCGTCCAGCTGCGGTCGAACATCTCGTCCGACTGCTTGAGCGAGTTCACCACCAGCCAGATCAGCGGATAGATCGTCCCCACCGCGAGCACCGTGAGCAGCGCGAGCGCGCCGGCACGCGCCGGCAGCAGATCGCGTCCGCGGCGAACGCCGATCATGCCGCGACGCGCGCGCGCCGGCGCGACCAGGCGATCTGCAGGCTGCCCACGACCGAGCACAGCACGAACATCACCACGGCGATCGCCGAGGCGTAGCCGACGCGGTCCTCGCGGAAGGCGGAGCGGTACATGTAGCTGCCGAGCACCTGGCTCGCATTGTTCGGGCCGCCGCCGGTCATCACCCAGACGATGTCGAACACCTTGATCGACCCGAACACGGTGATCAGCGCCATCAGCACCGTCGTCTCGCTGACACCGGGCACCGTCACGTGCCAGAATTTGCCGAGCGCGCGGGCACCGTCGATCTCCGCCGCCTCGTAGAGTTCCTTCGGGATCGCCCGGATGGCGACGATGAAGAGCACGGTGAGATAGCCCGTCCACTGCCACTGCGAGACCGCGATCACCGACGGCAGGACCGTGCCCTCCTCGCCGAGCCAGGCATGCGCGTAGCCGCCGAGCCCGATCGCGGTCAGCACCTGGTCGATCAGCCCGACATCCGGCTGATAGAGGATCTGCCAGAGCAGGCCGATCACCGTGATCGGCATGATCGAGGGGATGAAGAAGGCGATGCGGAAGCCGCCCGAGAGGCGCCTTCCCGCGATGCCGGATTCCAGGATCGCCGCCAATGCACAGGGCGACGGCGACCTGGAAGACCAGCGAGACCACCGCGTAGAGCACATTGCCGCGCAGGCTGCTCCAGAACAGCGGGTCGATGCCGAGCGCGCGGAAATTGTCGAGCCCGACCCAGCGCCAGGTCGGGCTCAGCGAGCTCCAGTCATGCAGGCTGTACGCCGCATCGGCGAACAGCGGCAGATAGAGAAAGACGAACAGCAGCAGCAGGACCGGGCTCAGCGCGACATAGGGCGCGAGACGCGCTTTCATCATCGCACACCGAGCCCTGCCCCGCGCGCTCCGCTCAGGCGCGGTCCTTCTGCGCCGCGAGCGCCGCCTGGCGCACCTTCGCCACCACCTGTTGCGGCGTGTCGCTGCCGCCCATCAGCGCCTGGCCGCCGGCGAGGAAGGCGGAGGCGACGCGGCTCTCGACATCGGTGTCGAGCCACAGCACCAGCCCCTTCGCGTGCTCGATCATCTGCACGCCGCGCAGCGTCTGCGGCGCCGCATTGGCCGACGTCACCGCGCCCGATCGTCGCCGAGGTGCGGCCGGTGATGCGCGTGAACTCCGCGCCCTGCGGCTTGCTGGTGAGGAAGCTCAGGAACGCCATCGCGACGTCCGGATGCTTGCAGCCGGACCAGACGACGAAGCCGTCCGGCGCGCCGGTCAGCATGTCCTGCCGCCCGCGCCCGTTCGGGATCGCCGGCATCGGGAAGAAATCCCAGCCATCCTGCTCGAGCTTGGTGCCCGGCACGCGGCCGAACTCCACCAGTTCCTGATACATCATCGCCTGCCGCCCGGCGAAGAAGCTCGCGCGCGCGACCGCGTGGCTCAGCGCGTTCGGCGCCTTGTTGAACCAGCCCTTGGTCAGGAAGTCCTGGTAGCGGGTCAGCGCATCGACATAGCCCGGATCGGTGAACAGCTTGTCCGCCGGCGTCGTTGAGCCGGTAGTCGGCCTCGCGCACCTCCAGCGGCACCAGCTTGGCGTTGAGGTCGCCGATATAATGCGACCGTCGCCCAGGCGAGCTGCGAGCCGTAGGCGATCGGCACGATGCCGGCGGCCTTGATCCTGTCGAGCGCGGCGGTGAAATCCGGCCACGTCCTTCGGCGGCTCGGCGACGCCCGCCTTCGCGAACAGCGCCTTGTTGTAGACCATGAACTTGGCGTCCTGGTCGATCGGCACGCCGTAGAGCTTGCCGTCCGTGCGATAGGCGTCGAGCGTCGCCGCCGGGAACCTTCCCTGCCATTCCGGCTGCGGCGAGATACTGCGTGATGTCCATGCACCCGGCCGGCACGGATGAACTGGCGGGTGTACTCGCCGACCCAGGTGAAGTAGATGTCGGGGATCTGGCCGCTCGCCATGACGACGCGGATCTTCTCCTTGTACGGCTCGTCGGCGACCGCATCCATGCTGATGCTGACATTCGGATGCGCGCGCTCGAACTCGGCGACCGCGTTCTGGAAGAACTTGACGTTGTCCGGCTCGGGCCATTTGTGCAGGAAGGAAAGGTGCACCTTCTCCTGCGCCGCTGCGAGCCGCGGCAGCATCGCTGAGCCGGCGGCGGCGAGCGCCGCGGCCGTGAATTCCCGTCGCTTCATGGTCCCACTCCCTCGGTCTGTTGCTTGGCTTTCCTGCGTCGGACGATGCGTGGCGTTCCTCGGATCGAGGCCGGCCTGGCCGGCACGCACCGGGATGCCGTGGCCGAACCCGCCCTTGCTCCCGCAGACGATCGCCGCCCGCTCGGCCCCGTAGCGCAGGCACTCGGCGTCGTCCGCACCGATTGGCGCGCGCGAGCAGGAAGCCGGCGATGAACCCGTCGCCGGCGCCGAGCGTGTCGACGATGGCCGCCGGCTGCACCGGCGCGAAGGTGATCCGCCCGCTCGACAGCACGCACGCCCCGTCGATGCCGCGCGTCAGCACGACAGTGTCCGGCCCCTGCGCCGCGCACCAGCGCAGCAGCGCCTCGCACTCGCCGGCATCGCGCCCCGGGGCGGAGAGGAAGGCGATGTCGACATGGCGCATGGTCGCCGCGACGCCGGGCCGCTCCCAGTGCTCGGAATAGTCGTAGGAGAGGATCGGCGCCGACGCCTTGATGCGGGCGATCTCGCCGTCGAGCGCGCTGTGCACGCTGGTGTGGACGAGATCGTGCGCGGCGATGAACGCGTCGTCCTCCGGGCCGAGATCGTAGCGGCCGCGCACGCCGGGATTGCTGCCGTCGAACCGGCGGTCGCCGCCCTGGTGGCGGATGCGCGACCAGGAATTCGGCCCATCGACGCGCCGCGCGCGGCTGATGTCGACGCCCTCCTCGCGCAGGCTGTCGCGCATGAGGTCGCCCAGGAAATCGCTGCCGAAGCAGCCGAGATAGCTCGCCTCCGCGCCGCAGCGGCGCGCCTGCACGGCGACGTTGACGGCGTTGCCGCCGGGATACTGCATGCCCTCGGTCAGATAGATGTCGACGGTGTTGTCGCCGATGCCGAGGAGTTTCATGCGCGCGCGCTCAATGACTGCCTCGTTCATACATCACCTCGGCGCGCGCCTCTTGCGCGGGCCCCCTGCGCTGGCATTCCACCCGCTGACGCGGGCGGAACCTTGGCCAGCTCCGCCCACCAACGCGCGCGTGAGGCCATCAGTATTCCGTCTTCCACATGTAGCGCCGCGTCGTCAGCGGATGGTTGTGCCACACGGCGAGCCGGTCGGAGATGCGGCGCAGCGCCGATTGCAGCACGTTCGGGCCGACGATCGGGCGGATGCGCGGATCGATGCCCTTCATCTCGTAGTCCTTGGTGTCGTAGATGAACAGGCGCTCGGTGTATTTCTTGCAGAACCGCTCGACGCGCTCCATCAGCGGCCGGCTCGGATCCTCGCCCTTCATCAGCACCAGCGGCGTGTTCTGGTCGACGATCTCGAACGGTCCGTGGAAGAACTCCGCCGCCTCGAGCGGCACGCTGTGCATCCACTGCATCTCCATCAGCACGCAGACGCCCCAGACATAGGCGGTCGAGAACATCGGGCCGGCGGCGACGTGGTAGAGGATGCGGTCGTCCTTGAGCAGCCGCGCATCCTCGGCGGCGCGCCGGTCGCTCGCGGCGGAAACATCGGCCATCACCTCCGGCAGCGCGTGCAGCGAGGACATCAGCGGATCGAACAGGTTCCAGCCGTCGCGCTCGGCGAGGATGCCGCCGACCAGCGCCTGCAGCAGCATGAACATGCTGGCGCCGCCGCTCGCCTCGCCCATCAGCAGCGGCTTCTCGACCGCCTTCGCAAGCGCCGAGTTCGGCCTTCTCGGTGATCGCGATCACCTTGCACGGGCGGCCGCGCACGAACTCGGCGGCCTGCACCGTTTCCGGCGTGGTGCCGGATTTCGAGCCGAGCACGACAAGCGTGCGCGCATCCAGCCGGCGCGGGTTGAGCGTCATGAACTCGGCGGGGAAGAAGCGCCTGACCTCGATCGCCTGGCTCAGATGCTCGATCCAGTATTCGACGGTGAGCATGGCGCGGTTCGGGCCGCCGCAGCCGACGAGATGGATGCGGTCGATCTCGCCCGCGAGCGCGCGCCCGAGCCTGGCGGTGCCGTCGAGGAGGCCCCGCGCGGCCGCGTAGCTCTGCACGATTGCCGCCTTGTCCACGTCCGTCGCCATCGCGCGCCTCCGTCCTCGCTGGTCCACGTGGTCTATACCAAGTCCGAACCCCGCGCAAGCACGGGCCTCGGGGCTGCGGCACAGGCTCAATCTTGCGAGGCCGATCCGATCGCGAGACGAAATCGCACAATTTATATTGCACGCGGATCGTTCTTGCGGGAGAATGCAGCCGGGATGACGGCAGAACGCAATGGATCACGCCGCGATCGAGGCCGTTCTCAACGCCGCCTATGACGGCGCCGTCGCGCCCGAACGCTGGCCCTTGATGCTCGAGCGTCTCGCCGGCCTGTTCCGCAGCCATTTCGCCGACAGCTTCGCCCGCAGCGACGATTACGCCCACTTCGCCGGCATCGCCTTCGGCCTGACCCCCGAGGATTACGAGCAGGAGTTCCTGGGCACCTGGACCCGCCGGAACGTCTGGGGCAAGCGCAAGCCGGTCCGCATCGCCGGCGAAGTGATCCCGACCTGGCAGATCATGCCGCGCGCCGAGCTGCTGCGAAGCGAGATGTACAACGAATATCTCCGCCCGCGCGCGCTCGAGGAGGGGCTGCGCCTCGCGATCTGGGCCGGGAATGGCTGGATCCAGGACATCTCGCTGCTCCGCCCCTTCTCCGTCGGGCCGTTCGAGGCCGGCGAACTCGCCGTCGCGCGCGCGATTGCTGCCGCATCTGCAGCGCGCCGCCGCCGTCGCCCGCCGCCTCGCCGAAGCCGCCGCCACCGCCGCCGCCGGCGCCGCCGCGCTCGACACGCTACGCCATCCCGTCTTCCTGCTCGACGGCGACGGCCAGCCGATGCAGTGGAACCAGGCGGCGGAGCGGCTCCTCGCCGCCGATGACGGCCTTTCCCTCACCCTCTCCGCCCTGCGCGCCGCAGGCCACGCCGCGACCGACGAGCTCACCGGCGTCATCGCCCGCGCCGGGCGCAAGGGCCGCCGCCCGCCGCGCTCCGGCATGGCGCGCCTCCCCCGACCGTCCCGCCGGAAGCCGCTGACCCTCACCGCGCTGCCGCTCGTGCCACGAGGTAACGCTGGTCGCTGCTCCAGCCGCCCGCGATTCTCGCCATCGTCAGCGATCCCGAGGATCGCGCCGAGCCGCAGGCGGAACGCGCCGCCGAGATGTTCGACCTCACCCGCGCCGAAGCGGCGCTCTCCGCCGAACTCCTCGCCGGCCGCACGCGTCACCGAGATCGCCACCAGCAGCGGCCGCAGCGTGCACACCGTCCGCACGCATCTCGCCCGCCTGATGGCCAAGACCGGGACCAGCCGCCAGGCCGAACTGCTCCAGCTGCTGATGGCAACCACCAGCGTCGCCGGCAGCGGCTAGCCCCGAAATCGCTCTGACTGTGGTCAGGGCGATTTGGGTCTCTGTATCTTTGGCCTGCCCAATTCACGCCCTGACTGATTCCAGTCAGGGCGATCGGGAGGCTGGAGCACTTTCTGAGCGATCCGAATCGAAAGGTGTTCCGCGACGTGGCTCAAGTCTGATACCAGCGGCATCAAGCTTTGACCGGTATCGCCCAGTCTCGTGTGGCGATTGATACCGCCGAGCCTATGAAGTGACCCGTGTGATCCAGGGATATCCGCAGAGGGATTGGAGTTGGTCCGTGGCGAGGCTGTTCCAGGCGGCGCAGCAGGCGGTGACGATCTCGTCGTAGCTGTCGAAGACACGATGCGAGAAGAAGCGTTCGCGCAAATGGAGCCAGAGCCGCTCGACCGGGTTCAGCTCCGGCGCATAGGCCGGAAGCGGGACCAAGCTGAGGTTCTCCGGAACGTCGAGGTGGTGCGAGCCGTGCCATCCGGCCTGGTCGAGCACGAGCACCACATGGGTATCGGCGTCGATGGTTGCGGCGAACCGCTCGAGGAAGGTGCTCATCGCTGCCGTTGAGACCTCTGGCAGCACGAGCGCGAAGCCATCGCCAGTTGCCGGTCGGACGGCAGCATAGAGGTAGGTCCAGTCGAAGCGCCGGTCGCAGAGCCCGCGCGGTCGCTCACCGCGCAACCACCATCGATAGCCGGTCCGGCCTTTCTGCCCAACTCTCGCTTCATCCATGAACCAGACCGCTATGCGCTTGTCCGGATGGAACGCTGCCGCGGCTTCGACCGCGCGCGGAAGCCCCTTTTTGCGAATGCGGCTTGTGCCTGCGCATCGGAGAGCGGGTGCAAGGGCCGGGTCTTCTGTCGTGACAAATCGAGCCGGCGCACGATGCGCGAGAGGCTGGCGGGATGCAGTCGTTTGTCGAACCGCGCTTCCAGCCATCGGCACAGCATCGGCAACGTCCAGTCTCGCCCGCCACCGGGGCCTCGCAGGATCACCGCCCGAAGTGAGGCCTGCTCGCCGTCCGACAGGCGTGGGCGGCGTCCTGACTTCGGGCGATCCCGCAATCCCTCGAACCCATCTTCGTTGTAGCGGATGATCGCATCCCTCAGCGCTTGCCGCTCCATCCCCGCGAGCCGCGCTGCCTCTGCCCGGCTCGACCCTTCCAGCGCGTGCGCGATCGCAAGCAATCGTGTCGCCGTCCGCGGACTGCGCTCCCGCCGCGCCATCGACCGCAGCTCCGAGGGGGTGGCCAGATCCGTGCGGATCACAAGCGGACGTCCCATTCGATCCTCCCAACCTGGTCGGACCAGAACAAAATCACCCTTCAAGCCGCGCCGGAATCCCCTTCCGAGTCAATTCATCAGCACGCCGGTGTTTCAGGGCTTGGTCGGCAGCAGTTCGGTTTGCATGTCTTGCTCGTAGCGGACGGGCGACCGGTAGTTCAATGCAGAGTGCAAGCGGACAGGGTTATACCAGCCCTCGATGAAACTGAAGCAGGCAACGCGTGCCTCCGCTTGTGAGACAAACCGACGCCGATCCAGCAACTCGCATTCGAGCGTGGCGAAGAAGCTTTCGCACATGGCGTTATCGTAGGCGTCGCCGACCGATCCCATCGATGGCCGGACGCCCGCTTCCTTGCAGCGATTGCCGAAGGCCAGAGACGTGTATTGAGAGCCCTTGATCGCTATGGTGAATGACGTCGCCAGCCGGATGGCGCTGGCCGACTGCCATCTCGAGGGCGTCGACGACCAGTTCGGCGCGCAGATGGTTGGCCATCGACCAGCCAACAACTTTGCGGCTCCAGGCATCGAGAACCACTGCAAGGAACAAGAAACCGGCCGCCGTCGGCACGAAGGTGATGTCGGCGACCCAGAGCTGATCAGGGCCATCGGCAGTGAAGTTGCGGTCCACGAGATCGGGCGCGGGGCGGGCCCCCTTGTCGCGCCGGGTCGTGACCGGTCCATGCCGCCGGCGGCTGGCACCGACCAGCCCCGCGTCGCGCATCAAGCGGGCGATGCGCTTGCGTCCGTGTCTTTCCCCATCAGCCTGAAGCTCAGCGTGCACGCGAGGCGCGCCGTAAGTCTCGCGCGAGATGGCGTGCACCGTCCGGATCCGCTTCAGCAGCGCGGCATCAGCTTGTGCATGGCTCGAGGCAGGGCGCCTCAGCCAGGCGTAGTAGCCGGCCTTGGACACGCCGAGCACGCGCGCCATGACGCTGACGGGAAAATTGGCCTGGTTCGCGCTCATGAACCGGAAGATCCGGACGGCACGGCGCCGGTCTACGCGGGCAAACCAGGCCGCCGCTCGAGAGAGACGATAGATCGCGCTCCACCCGCAATTGCTTGTTCTCGCGCCGCAGCCGCGCCAATTCCTCGCGCTCGTCAGTCCGTGATCGCCGGCGCGGCCGACACCGGCTTCTTTGCTCCTCCGCTATCCTGACGATCGGCCTGACCGACCCAGTTGCGGATCGCCTGTGCAGACGGCTCGAACTCGCGCGCTAGATCAGACGGATCGCGGCCGGAACGCGCCAGATCAACCATCTGGCGACGAAACTCAGGTGAGTATGGGGGGACGGGTTTTCGGCATGACGACACCTTTCGCGAAAGCAGGCGGGGTGTCCACCAAACCGGGGCAACTTCAATCCTGCATGCTGTCCCTCACCACTCCGGAGCAATACCAACGGCCATCTCTCATGACCGTTGGTGTGCGCGCGGGTTGGCGGGCGGCGCGCGCCAAGACAAAGGCTTGTACCGCGCGCCGAGGTGCTCTCGGTGAGCCACGATGTGAGCGCGCTGGTATAAGCATGGACCAGTGGCGGCCGGGAGCGGAACCGCTCAGCCGCTGTCGGCGAAATGGCAGGCGGCCAGGTGGTCGGGCTTCACTGCGCGGAGCGGCGGCGCCACTTCCCCGCAGATCGCCTCCGCGCGCCAGCAGCGGGTGCGGAACGGGCAGCCGGAGGGCGGGTCGAGCGGGCTCGGCACGTCGCCGCTGCAGCACGATGCGCTGGCGCCCGGTGCGCGCGCTCGCTGCCGGGAATCGCCGAGAGCAGCGCCTGCGTGTAGGGCATGCGCGGATCGTCGTAGAGCGCCTCCGCGCTCGCGAGCTCGACGAGGCGGCCGAGATACATCACGCCGACGCGGTCGCTGAGATATTCCACCACCGAGAGATCGTGCGCGATGAACAGGTAGGTCAGGCCGAACTCGCGCTGCAGCTCCGGCGAGCAGGTTCAGCACCTGCGACTGCACGGAGACGTCGAGCGCCGAGACCGGCTCGTCGGCGAGCACGAATTTCGGCCGCAGCGCGAGCGCGCGGGCGATGCCGATGCGCTGGCGCTGGCCGCCGCTGAACTCGTGCGGGTAGCGGTCGAGATGCTCGCGCCGCAGGCCGACGACGTCGATGAGCTCGGCCGACGCGCGCATCGCGCTCGTCGCGGCGCAGCGTGCCCTGCACGACGAGCCCTTCGCCGATCGAGCTGGCGCACGGTCATGCGCGGATCGAGCGAGCCGTGCGGGTCCTGGAAGATCGCCTGCATGTCGCGCCGCACGCGCTTCAGCCGGCCCGGCGGCAGCGTCAGCAGATCCTCGCCCTCGAACAGGATCTGCCCGATTGCGGGCGTCTCCAGCCGCAGGATCGAGCGGCCGAGCGTGGTCTTGCCGCAGCCGGATTCGCCGACCAGACCGAAGGTCTCGCCGCGGCGGATGGCGAAGGAAACGTCGTCCACCGCCTTGACCCATTCGGTCGCCGCCGGCCGAGCCCGCTCGCGGCTCGGATACCAGGTGCGCAGGTTGCGCGATGTTCGAGCAGCGTGTCGTCGCCGCGCGGCGGCGCGATTGCGGCATCTCAGTAGAGCCAGCAGGCGACGCTGCGCCCGTCGCCGGGATCGCGCAGCCCGGGATCGGTCGCGCAGACCGCCATCGCGTGCGGGCAGCGCGGCTGGAACGGGCAGCCCGGCGGCATGTGCAGCGGGTTCGGCACCGCGCCGCCGATCGCGTCGAGCGGCCGGCCGCGCATCGCGCGCGTCGGGATCGAGGCGAGCAGGCCGCGCGTGTACGGGTGCTTCGGCGCCGCCGTCACCTGCGCGACGCGTGCCGCGCTCCATGATCCGGCCGCCATACATCACCACGCACCTGCTCGCAGAGCTCGGTGACGACGCCGATATCGTGCGTGATCAGCAGCACCGCCGTGTTGACCCGCTGCGCGCAGGCCGCGGATGAGGTCGAGGATCTGCGCCTGGATGGTGACGTCGAGCGCGGTGGTCGGCTCGTCGAGGATCAGCAGCTCGGGCTCGTTGGCGAGCGCCATCGCGATCGTCACGCGCTGGCGCATGCCGCCGCTGAGCTGGTGCGGATAGTCGTGCACGCGCCGCTCCGGCGCCGGGAATGCCGACCAGGCGGAACAGCGCGACCGCGCGCGCCATCGCCGCCGCTGCGATCGAGCGTCTGGTGCGCCCGCAGCGCCTCCACGACCTGCGTGCCGACCGTGTAGACCGGGTTGAGCGCCGTCATCGGATCCTGGAAGACGAGGCAGATCTCGCGGCCGCGGATCTCGCGGATCTCGCGCTCCGACAGCCCCACCATGTCGCGGCCGCGGAACAGGATCGCGCCCGCCGGCGATGAAGCCGGGCGGCTCGATCAGCCGCATGATCGAGAGCGAGGTGACGGTCTTGCCGGAGCCGGATTCGCCGACGATGCCGAGGCTGGCGCCCGGCGCGAGCGCGAAGCTGACGCCGTCCACCGCGCGCACCATGCCGGCGCGGGTGCGGAAATGCGTGTGCAGGTCCTCGACCTCGAGCAGCGGCGGCTCATGCCGGCTCGCGCTGCACCCGCATCTCGCCGCCCTGCATCACCAGGCGCGGACTCGCCGAGCCGCGCGAGATCGTCGAGCGGATTGCCGCGCACGACGAGCACGTCGGCGATCATGCCCGGCCGCAGCGTGCCGACGCGTGTCGGCGATCCCGCACACGCGCGCGGCGAAGCCGGTCGCGGCGGTGATCGCCTCGAGCGCCGACATGCCGCCCTGCTGCATCAGCTCGAGCTCGAGCGGCATGCCCTCGATCGGCGTGAAGCGCCAGCCCGCATCGGTGCCGGCGACCCAGGTCGACGCCCGCCTCGCGCATGCGCCGGAACTGCTCGAGATTGTCGTCGAACATGCGCAGCCAGCGATCGCAGCGATCGCGCTGCTCGGCCGGCGGTGCGAGCGCTCGCATGCGCCTCGCAGGTGCCTTCAGCATGAAGCCGCCGACCGCGAGCGTGCTGGTGACCGGAATGCCGGCGCGCGCCACCTTCTCGGCGATCGCCGGGCACGAATTCCTGCCTGCCCGTCGCGATCGACGAGGAAGCCGGCGTGCTCGATGCCGTCGAACCCGGCATCGACCACGCAGCTCGGTCGCCTCCGCGCAGAGGCAATGCGCGGTGATGCGTGCGGCCGAGCGCGATGCGCCTCGTCGGCGAGCGCCGCGAGCTCCGCCGGGCTGTACGACGGCAGCCAGGACATGGTGTTGACCGTGCCGCCGCCGCTCGCCATCACCTTGATGAAATCGGCGCCGAGCTTCGCCATCTCGCGCACCTTGCGGCGCAGCGCCGTCCTCGCCATCGGCCTCGCCGCCGAAATACCAGGTGTGGCCGCCGGTGATGGTGATCGGCTGGCCGCAGGCGACGATGCGCGCGCCGTGCCCGTGCCCGAGCTCCAGCGCGCGGCGCAGCGTCGAACACCGTGTCGCGCGCGCCGCCGACATCGCGCACGGTGGTGATGCCGGCGTGCGAGCGCGCGCGCGGCGCAGAAGGTCGGAGGTCGCGACCAGCACGCCGTCGGCTCGCGCACCGCATCCTCGAGCGTCGTGCCGTCGCCCGGCAGGTTGAGATGCACATGCGCATCGATCAGCCCGGGCAGGATGGTGCAGCCGCGGAACTGCAGCTCCTCCGCGCCATCCGGCACCGAGCCCGTCGGGCGGCCGTCCGGCGAACACGCCGGCGATCGTTCCGCCCTCGATCACCAGCACGGCATCGTCGATCGGCGCCGCGCCGGTGCCGTCGATCAGCCGGTCGGCCCGGATGAGCGTCGTCAACGGCTCGCGGCTCTACTTCGACACCGACGCCGCGCCGAAATACTCGAAGCCGCCGCCCGACCAGGTAAGGCCGGTCAGCTTCTTGGTCGTCATCACCAGGTCGATGTTCTGGTGGATCGGCATCTCCACCGCCTGGTCCATGATGATCTTCTGCGCCTGGCGCGTAGATCGCGGCGCGCTTGGCCGGATCGAGCTCCTGCTGGCCCTGGTGATGCAGCTTGCGTCAGCTGTCGGGTCGGTGTAGTGGCTCCAGTTGAAATACTGGTCGGGCAGGAACCAGAGATGCAGCGCGTCCGGATCGACGCCGATATATTGCAGCGGCGTCAGCGACATGTCGCCCTTGATGTTGGCGGCGAGCCAGGCCGGCGCCGCCATCTGCTGCACGCTCGCATCCATGCCGGCCTTGCGCAGATAGCCCTGGATCGCCTGCGCGAGCAGCGGATATTCCGGTCGAGGTCGAGATCGCGGTGATGTTGAGCGGCGAGCGGCTTGCCGTCCTTCTCCCAGAACTCGCCCGGACTTGGTCCAGCCGGCCGCCTTCAGCAGTCGCCGCCGCCTTGGCCGGGTCGTACGGGTAGAGTTCTCGAGCGACGGGTCGTAGCCGATCATGCCCTTCACCAGCGGCGTGTTGCTGACCGGATACGCGCCGGCATCGGCGAGCTGCATCGACGCCCTTCTTGTCCACCGCGTAGAGGATCGCCTTGCGCACCGCGACGTCGCTGGTCGGCCAGCTGCTCGGCATTGATCGGCGCGAAGATCCCCATGCCGCTGATCGGCACCGGGATCGCGTTGTAGCGGTCCGGTCTTCTGCAGCGCGTTCCAGAACACGCCCGGGCGTCTCCTGCATCATCTCGGACTGCCCGCTCTGGAACTGGCTGACCCGCGCCTGCGGGCTGGTGACGATCTGGAAGGTGATCTGCGCGATGTCGGGCGGCCCGGAATGGCCGGTCGCCGGCGGGTCCCCATCTGTAAGCCTCGTTGCGCTTCAGCACGAGGCTCTGGCTCGGCGCTGTAGCTCACGAAGCTCGAACGGGCCGGTGCCGACGGGATGCAGGCCGAGATCCTTGCCGTATTGCTTGATCGCCGTCGGCGACTGGATGCCGAGATAGGGCTCGCCGAGCTGCGCCAGCAGCGGCGCGTAGGGCGCGGTGCAGCGTGAACTGCACGGCGTATTTCGCCGTCGCCTTCGCCGTCGCGCAGGGGCCGAGCAGGTTCAGCGAGATCTTGGACTGGGTCGTCTTGTCGGTGATGTAGTCGAAGTTGGCGACCACCGCGTCGGCGTCGAACGGCGTGCCGTCATGGAAGGTGACGTCCTCGCGCAGCGTGAAGGTGTAGGTCTTGCTTGTCCGGCGAGATCTCCCATTTGGTCGCGAGATCGGGCGTGATCTTGAAGTCCGGCGTCAGCCAGACCAGCGTGTCGAAGATGTTGGCGTCGATCGGGCCGACATCGCGGTTGCCGGTGGTGGCCGGGTTGAGCGTGTCGAGCGGCTCCGCCCCAGCCGACCGCGATCTTCGCGTCCTTGTCGACGGTCGCGGCCAGCGCGGGCTGCGCCAGCAGGGCGAGGCGCCGGCGAGGACGAAGCTCGGAAGACGACGCTGCATGGCGCACTCCTCCGCTGTCGGATGTCGCTTAGCGGCGGGCGAGGGTCGGGTCGAGCTCGTCGCGCAGCCCGTCGCCGATCAGGTTCACGCCGACGACGAACAGGGCGAGGAACATGCCGGGGAAGACGGTGATCCACCAGGCGAGCGTGATGTAGTTCTGCCCGTCATTCAGGATCGCGCCCCATTCCGGCGTCGGCGGCTGCACGCCGAGGCCGATGAAGCCGAGCGCGGCGATCCACAGCGCGGCGATGCCGAGCCAGGTCGTCGTCAGCACGATGATCCCCGGCGAGACGTTGGGCAGCACGTGGCGCAGGATGATGCGCGGCGCGCCGGCGCCGAGCGTCACCGCGGCATCGACATAGGGCAGATGCCGCACCTCGGCCGTCGCGCCCTCGACCAGCCGCGCATAGACCGGCACCAGGACGACGGCGATGGCGATCACGCCGTTGACCAGGCCCGGCCCGAGCACCGCCGAGACCGCGAGCGCCAGCAGGATGCCGGGAAAGGCCAGCAGCAGATCGACCAGCCGCATGATGACGAAGCCGATCGCGCCGCCGACATAGCCGGCGACCAGCCCGAGCGCGGTGCCGACGATGCCGCCGAGCACCACCACGCAGAGGCTGGCCAGGATGGTCGTCCGGCCGCCATAGAGCACGCGCGCGAACAGGTCGCGCCCGAACGCGTCGGCGCCCATCGGATGCGCGAGCGACGGCGGCGCGAAGCTCGGCATCGGGTCCTGCGCGTTCGGGATCGGCCGAGGTCGAGCAGCGGCGCGGCGAGCGACCAGCAGCACGATCACGACGGCAGATCACCAGCCCGGCCAGCAGGCTGCGGTGGCGCAGCGCGCGACGCAGCGCGTCGCCGCGCGACGGCGGCGACCGTCGGCGGCGGCGCGCCGCCGGACCGGCGTCGGCGCACGAGATCGGCGTCGGCGCGCATCACCATCTCAGCGCTGCCCGATCCGCGGGTCGAGCACCGGATAGAGCAGATCCACCGCGAAATTGCACAGCGCGTAGATCAGGCGATGATCAGCACCACCGCCTGCACGGTCAGATAGTCCTTCGCGAGGATCGCCTGCACCAGCAGCCGGCCGATGCCCGGCCGCGAGAACACGGTCTCGACGATCACCGTGCCGGACAGCAACTGCCCGACCTGCAGCCCGGCCACCGTCAGCACCGGCAGCAGCGCGTTGCGCAGCACGTGGCGGCGGAACACCTGCGCGCGGCGTGATCCCCTTGGCCCGCGCCGTCAGCACGTGGCGCTGCATCTGCGCCTGGATCACGCTCGAGCGGACGAAGCGCGCGTTGAACCCGGCGCTGCCGAGCGCCAGCGTGACCGCCGGCAGCACCAGCCCCTTCAGCGAGGTGCCGCCGACCACGTCGAACCAGGGCAGCTGCACCGCGAACAGCAGGATCAGCAGCAGGCCGAGCCAGAAGCTCGGGATCGACATGAAGGCGAGCGCGACGCCCATCGCCGCGGTATCGACGCCGCGGTTGCGCCGCAGCGCCGCGGCGACGCCGATCGCGCCGCCGAGCAGCAGCGAGAGCGCGAGCGCGGCGAGCGTGAGCTGGATCGTCGCCGGGAAATTCGCCGGCGAGCAGCGACGCGACCGATTGCTGCTGGCCGTAGGAATAGCCGAAATCGCCGTGCAGCACGTTGCCGATCCAGCGCACGTACTGCGCCGGGATCGGCTGATCGAGGCCGAGCTGATGATGCAGGCGCGCGACGAGCGCCGGGATCGCCGGCATTGGTGCCGAGCATCACGATGGCCGGATCGCCGGGGATCAGCCGGATGATGAGGAAGACGAGCGACGCGTGATGCCGAAGGTCAGCGCCAGGATCGCCGCGACGCGGCGGGAGACATACCCGCTCACGCCGCGATCGGCATCGGTCGAAGCCGTGCGTGGCGTTCCCCCTCATCACGCTCGATCATCACGCCCGATCCCATCGGGATGAGCGTAGGCGAGCGGCGCCCACGACTCAATGCGCTTCGTCACCGCATCGGTGCGCGGTCGGGACGATCGGTGATGATGCCGTCCACGCCCCAGGCGATCAGGCGCTCCATCTCGGCCCGCGTGTTCACCGTCCAGGTCACGACGCGAAGGCCGAGCGCATGCGCTTCGGCGACGGCAGCCTCGGAGAGATCGGGATGTTCCGGCGACCAGGTCCCGCCGCCCTCCGCCGCGACCGCGCGCGGCGACCGAGCCGCCATGCGCGGCGGGGCTGCCGCCGCCCCACCAGAGCGGCGCGCGCGCGACCGTCTCCGCGCTGGTCAGATAGGCGAGCGGGATCGCCGGACGCAGGCGGCGCATCGCGCGCTGCACGCGCCAGTCGAAGGAGGAGACCGCGACGCGGTCGGCCGCGCCCGCCGCGATCGATCGCCGCCGCCACGCGCTCCGCCATCGCTTCGGGCGCGATCGTCGCCTCTGGACGCGTGGCCAGCGATTTCACCTCGATCGTGAAATGGGCGGGCAGCGCGAGCACCGCCGCGAGCGTCGGGATGCGGGCGCCGTCGATCGGCACCTGGTCGGGAAAGCGCGCCGCGGTCGGCGAGCCCGGGCGGATGCGGCCGACATCGAAGCGCGCGATCTCGGCCTGGGTCAGCTCCTTCAGCAGCGGCGGCGGCGGCGCGATCCAGCCGCCGTCCGGCTCGCGCGCGAGGTCCGGGTTCAGCGCCGGGTCGTGATGCACGACCACGACGCCGTCCGCGGAGATGCCGGCATCGAGCTCGAAGCGCGCCACGCCCGCCCGCAGCGCCGCGCGGAAACCCTCGAGCGTGTTCTCGGGATGGAGGCCACGGGCGCCCCGATGACCGATGATCGCGACTGGCATATGCTCTCCCGGACGGCCGAACGGACCAGAGAGTGAGAATCAGGACGGGGCGATGGGCGAGCGCATCCTCGGCGTGCTCGGCGGCATGGGACCGCTGGCGAGCGCGCAGTTCATGGCCAGGCTGACGCTGCTCACGCCGGCGGAACGCGATCAGGACCACATCCCGGCGGTGCTGTGGTCGCATCCGGGCGTGCCCGACCGCAATGCGGCGCGGCTCGGCACCGGTCCCGATCCGCTGCCGGCGCTCGTGCGCGGGCTCGGCGTGCTGGAAGCGGCCGGGGCCGGCGCGATCGCGATCCCGTGCAACACCGCGCATGGCTGGTATGAGGGCATGCGCGAGGCCTGCAGCCTGCCGATCCTGCACATCGTCGATGCCGCCGCGGCCGAGCTCCGACGGGCGCGCGTGGCGCCGGGTCCGATCGGCGTGCATGGGCACCGCGGCCACGCTCGCGATGCGCCTCTACCAGGACCGGCTCGGCGCGCTGGGCTGGGAGTGCCTGGTGCCGGACGAGGCGGAAATGGCCTCCCTCGTCAGCCCCGCCATCGCCGCGGTGAAGGCGAACCGCGTCGCCGCGGCGTTCGAGCCGCTGGCCAATTCCGTGCGCCTGCTCGCCGCGCGTGGCGCGCGCGCCGTCGTGCTCGGCTGCACCGAGATCCCGCTCGGCATCCAGGCCGGGCCGCCGGACGGCCTGCCGGTGCCCTGCATCGACACGATCGACGCCCTCGCCCGCGCCGCGATCGCCTGGGCCCGGGAGGATGCCGAAGCGCGCGACGCCGCGGCCTGATCCCAGCGGTCATTCCTCATGACCCTTGCATCGCGCGCGGGGGCAGGCGCTCAGCGCCGCTCGTAGCAGCCGATGAGCTTGCCCATCGCGATGACGTGCCCGCGCATCGCCTGGAGCAGCCGAGCTCCGGCCCGGCGGGTGCGGAAACCCGGGATGCACATCGAGCGCGAACACCTGGAAGCAGTAGCGGTGCGGGCCGTGGCCGGGCACCGGGCTCGGCGGCAACCAGGCGCGGCCGGCGACGGAGTTGCGGCCCATCTTCGCGCCCGCCTCGGTCCGCCTTCGGCTCGGAAGTTCGCCTTCCGACAGATGCCCGTCGCCGAGCGGCAGGGCGGGGACGATCGCATGCACGAGCGGACGCGGGAACGGCGCATCGGCATCCTCGACCAGCAGCACGAGCCCGGCTGCCGTCTCCGGCACGCCACTCCAGGCGAGCGGCGGCGCGATCCCTTCCCCGTCCGCGGTGAAGCGGCGCGGGACCGTGCCGTGATCCTCGAATGCCGGGCTGCTGACCGCGATCCGCCCGGTCACGCCGGCGAATTCGGGCCGATTGCAGGTGATCCTGCCGAGCCCCGGCCGCACCGGCCGCAGCCAGGCGCCGATCTGCGACAGGATGGACAGGGCCATGGCCGCGCTCCGGGGTTGCCGGAGCACGAGCGATCGGCCGGCCCGCGAGTTCCCCGCGGTTCAGGCGATCCGGTCGAGCCCGCCGAGATAGGGCCGGAGCACCTCCGGCACCGCGATCGAGCCGTCCTGCAGCTGATGGTTCTCCATCACCCCGATCAGCGCCCGGCCGACCGCGACCCCGGAGCCGTTCAGCGTGTGGACGAAGCCGAGCGTCCTGCCGTCGCCGGCGCGGAAGCGGGCATTCATCCGCCGCGCCTGGAACGCGCGCGTGTTGGAGCAGGAGCTGATCTCGCGCCAGGCCTGCTGGCCGGGCAGCCAGATCTCGAGGTCGAACGTTTTGGCGGCGCCGAAGCCGGTATCGCCGGCACACAGCACCACGCGGCGATAGGGAAGCCCGAGCGCCTGCAGCACCGCCTCGGCGCAGCCGGTCATCCGCTCGTGCTCCTCGTCGCTCCGCTCCGGATGCGCGATCGAGACCAGCTCCACTTTCCGGAACTGGTGCTGGCGCAGCATGCCGCGCGTGTCCTTGCCCGCCGAGCCGGCCTCGCTGCGGAAGCAGTCGGTGAGGGCGGTGAGCCGGATCGGCAGCTTCGCCTCCGGGATGATCTCGCCGGCGGCCAGATTGGTGAGCGGCACTTCCGAGGTCGGGATCAGCCAGCGGCCATCGGTCGTCTGGAACGCATCCTCGGCGAATTTCGGCAGCTGGTTGGTGCCGAACATCGCGGCGCTGTTCACCAGCACCGGCACCGCGGTCTCCTGGTAGCCGTGCTTCGTGGTGTGCAGGTCGAGCATGAACTGGCCGAGCGCGCGCTCGAGCCGGGCGAGCGCGCCCTTCAGCACCACGAAGCGCGTGCCGGCGAGCTTCGCCGCGGCCTCGAAATCCATCATCCCCCGAGCCTCGCCGAGCTCGAAATGCTGCTTCGCGGGAAAGCCGTACTCGCGCGGCGCGCCCCATTGCTTCAGCACCTGGTTCGCGCTCTCGTCGGCGCCGTCCGGCACGTCGGCATCGAGCACGTTGGGCAGCGCCGCGAGCAGGTCGCGGATCCCGCCGTCGAGCGCCGCGGCGCGCGCC
The DNA here is from genome assembly GCA_963822815.1 of uncultured Alphaproteobacteria bacterium. Classification (GTDB taxonomy): domain Bacteria; phylum Pseudomonadota; class Alphaproteobacteria; order Acetobacterales; family Acetobacteraceae; genus CAWGJC01. The sequence continues at coordinate 215,571 of CAWGJC010000005.1, read as the reverse complement.
TCCAGCGCCTCCATGTCGCCGCGCAGCGCGGTCGCCTCCGCCTCCAGCACCGAGGTATCGCCGCCGCTGCGTCGGCCCTGCCCGACCTCGCGGGCGAGCGCGTTACGGCGCGCCTGCTTCTCCTGCAGCGCGGTCAGCGCGGCGCGACGCTCCGCGTCCTTCGCCAGCAGGTCGTCGGCAGAGGGCGGCAGCCCCCGGCGCGCCATGGCGGCATCGAACCCAGCGGGGTCGGCGCGGATGGCGCGGATGTCGTGCATCAGATGTCGACCGGCTTGGGCTCGACCAGGCGCGCGCTGATGATCGACACCTCGTAGAGCGCGAGCAGCGGCAGCGCGAGGCCGCATTGGGTGATGACATCCGGGCGGCGCCAGGATCGCGGCGATCACGAACATGCCGACATAGGCGTAGCGGCGAAACCGCTTCAGCGCCTTCGACGAGGTGATGCCCACCTTGGCGAGCAGCGTCAGCGCGACCGGCAGCTCGAACGCGATGCCGAAGGCGAAGATGAGCTTCATCACCAGTCCGAGATACTCGGAGACCTTCGCCTGCAGCTCGATCTGCACCCCGCTCGTGGCCGGGGTCGTCTCGAAGCTCAGGAAGAAGCGCCAGGCGAAGGGAAAGATGACGTAATAGGCGAGCGCCGCGCCAAGGAAGAACAGCACCGGCGTCGCAATCAGGAACGGCGCCATCGCCCGCTTCTCGCTGCGATAGAGGCCGGGCGCCACGAACAGCCAGAGCTGCGAGGCGACCACGGGGAAGGACACGAACGCCGCGCCGAAGAACGCCACCCGCAGATAGGTGAAGAACGCCTCGGTCAGCGCGGTGTAGATCAGGTGCGGCTCCTGACCCTTCTGGCGCATGATCTCCGCCAGCGGCTCCGCCAGGAACAGGTAGATGCGCCCGGAGAAGTGATAGCAGACAAAGAAGGCGATCAGGAATGCGCCGATCGACCACATCAGCCGGCGTCGGAGCTCGATCAGATGATCGAGCAGCGGCATCGGCTTGTCGTTGATCGGATCGTCTTCCGGCTGATTGACGTCGCGCGGCGCCACGTGCTGCTGCCTTTCCGCGTGCTCAGAACAACTGCGCCGGGCGTGACGCAGCCGCCGCGACCGCTGGCGGGATGAAGGGAGGCGGGACCGGCTTCGGCCTCACCGCCTCCGGCGGGATGAACGCCGGCGCGGCCTCCGCCTCGACCGGCGCCGGCACTGTCGTGATTTCCGGCGCGGCCGTGACCTCCGGCCGCGTCTCGACCAGCAGGTCGCTCGCCTGCTCGGAGGTGAGCGTGGTCGGCGTCACGCCGGTGCTCGCGCTGGTCCCGGCGAACGGGTCGTCGCGCAGCGTGCGTTCGAGCGACCCGTCCTCGTCGATCGTGCGCCGGATCGCGCCCTTGATGTCGAAATTGCGGATCTGGTTGATGGAGTCGCGGACCTCATGGAGGTCCGCGTCGCGGACCATCTCGTCCACATGGGTCTGGAACTCGCCCGCCATGCGGCGCGCCTTCTTGATCACCTCCGAAACCGCCTTCATGGCGACGGGCAGGTCCTTCGGCCCGATGGCGATCAGCGCCACCACGCCGATCAGGGCGATCTCGGACCAGGCAAAGTCGAACATCTGCGCTTGCTATCAGGAATCTGCAGACCGGAAAACAGGAGGTAGTGTCGCAAACAAAGAGGTCATGGCTCGTTCGGAGATGCGCCGGAGGTGCATCTCAGGCCGGGGCCGGCGGTTCGACCACGAGGTCCTCGCGGCGCGGCAGATCGCGCAGGTCCGACAGACCGAAATGCGCGAGAAAGGCGGGCGTGGTGCCCCAGAGCGTGGGGCGACCGGGAACCTCCTTGCGCCCCTTGGGGGCGACGAGGCCGGCTTCGAGCAGGGCATCGAGGGTGGTCTGGGCGAGCGATGTGCCGCGGATTTCCTCGATTTCGGGGCGGGTGACGGGCTGGTGGTAGGCGATGACGGCGAGCGTCTCCATCGCCGCCCGCGGCAGCCGTCGGGTCTGGCGGACGACGCGGGTGAGGCGCGGCGCGAGGTCGGGGGCGGTGCGGAACTGCCAGCCCCCGGCCGCCTCGACCAGCTCGACGCCCCGGCCCGCGTAGCGGTCGCGGAGGGCGGCGAGCACCGCGTCGGGGTCGGCATCCTCGGGGAGGAGCTGGGCGAGCGCGCGGGCGGGGACGGGCTCGGCGCTGGCGAAGATCAGCGCCTCGGCGAGCCGGATCGCGTCGTCGGTGTCGGTCATTCCTGGCCTCCGCGGCGGGGCGGTGCGATCGGTGCAGATGGCTCCTGCGACCGGTTGCCGCAGTCGGGAACCGATCGCGGCGACCGGATCACCAGGATGGGGCCGAAATCACGCTCCTGCTGAAGCAGGACCGCGCCGCCGCGCGCCAGTTCGAGCCCGGCGAGGAGCGTGCTGGCGAGCGCGGCGCGGCGCGCCATCGGATCGCCGAGGCGTTCGGGCAGGAAGCGGTCGAGCGAGGTCCAGTCGGGCAGGCTGCCGAGCATCGCACCGAGCCGCTGCAGCGCGTCCTGCACGCTCCAGAGGGTAAGCGGGCGCGGCCGGTAGGTGCGCTTGCCGGCGCTGCGGCGGATGGCAGCGAGATAGGCGCGCAGCAGCGCCGGGAGATCGACGGCGAAGCCCGCATCCTCGGTCCCGGTGAGCGTTTCGGGCGCGCCGCGGGGGTGCACGTCGAGGCCGAGGATCGGGCGGGTGCCGAGCCAGGCAGCGGCGGTGCGCATCGCCTGGAGCGCCTGCAGTCGGGCGGCGAGCACCTCGGCGGCCTCCTCGCCCTCGACCGCCTCGGGTTCCTCCGAAGGCAGGAGAAGCCGCGATTTCAGCCAGGTGAGCCAGGCCGCCATGACCAGCCAGTCGGCCGCGAGTTCGAGGCGGACCTGCCGCGCACCCTCGACGAGCGCGAGATACTGCTCGACCAGCGCCAGGATGGAGATTCTCGCGAGGTCGACCCTCTGCGCGCGGGCGAGTTCGAGCAGCAGGTCGAGCGGCCCCTCGAACCCTTCGAGATGCAGGATCAGGGCGTGGTCAGGCGCCGAGCTCATTCAGCATCGCATTCGGATGGCCGTGGCCGGCGGCCTGGAGCACCAGGCGGAAGGCCCAGGGGAGGACGGTGTTGAGGGCGCCGCGCACCGGATCGAAGGCGATGCCGAACTCGGAAAGCAGGCTCGGCAGCAGGAAGACGAGCAGGATCACGATCAGCAGTCCGGCCCGCTCGAGCCGCGCCCAGGCAATGGCGGCACGAAGCGGCAGCAGCCCGACGACGATCCGGCCGCCGTCGAGCGGCGGGATCGGCAGCAGGTTGAACAGGCCGAGCACCAGATTCGAGAGGATGAAGTAGAACAGGAAGGAGATCGCGATCGCGACGCCGCTCGCGGGCAGCGCGGGGAGCACATAGAAGGCGAGCGCGCCGAGCCAGGCGAGGAAGAAGTTCATCGCTGGACCGGCGGCGGCGACCAGCATCATGCCGCGGCGCGGGTCGCGGAAGCGGCGCGCATCGACGGGCACCGGCTTCGCCCAGCCGAACATGAAGGCGACGCGGCCGATGGTGAGGAGCTGCGTGATCAGCAGCAGGCCGGGCAGGATGATGGTGCCAAACCGGTCGATGTGCCGGATCGGATTGAGCGAGAGCCGGCCCAGGCGCCGCGCGGTGTCATCGCCGAGGGCGAGCGCGGCGAAGCCGTGTGCCGCCTCGTGCAGCGTGATCGCGAGGATCACGGGCACGGCGGCAAGCAGCAGATTCTGGACGAAGCTCATGCACCTGCAACGTGATGACTGGAGGCGGAATCGCCGCAAGTCTGAATCACGCTCCCAAGCATCCAGTTGGAGCAGACCGGCTTCATCTTCCGAAGCCATCCTGCTCCAGCAGCCGGTCCCGCTCCGCGGCGAACGCCTCCGCATCGAACGCGCTCCGGCGCCCCGCCGCGAGCGCGCCGGCGACGGCGAGGCGCGAAGCGGTGGCCGGCGGGACCGGCGGGACGGCGAGCAGCACCGCCTCGGAGGCGGCGAGCTCGCCCGAGCAGTGCAGCGCGACGTCGCAGCCGGCCGCGATGGCCGCGCCGGCGAGGCCGCCCGGCTCGCCGGCGAGCGCGCGCATGGTCAGGTCGTCGGTCACCAGCACTCCCTGAAAGCCGATGGTCCCGCGGATCACCCGCGCGATGATGCCGGGCGAGAGCGTCGCCGGGCGGTCCGGATCCAGCCGCTCATAGAGGATATGGGCGGTCATGAGCCAGGGCAGATCGGCGTTGGCGATGAACGGCACGCAGTCGGGCGCGAGGTCGGCGGCGCGCACCACCGGCAGGGCGAGATGGCTGTCGGCCTCCGCCCGCCCGTGCCCGGGGGCGTGTTTGCCGACCGGCTGGATGCCGGCGGCGAGCAGGCCGTCGGCCATCGCGCGGCCGAGTGCCGCGACCGCATCGGGATCGGGGCCGAAGCTGCGGTCGCCGATCACGTCGTGGGCACCGGGAAAGCGCAGGTCGAGGACCGGCGCGCAGACGGTGTCGAGGCCGGCCTCGGCGCAGTCCCGGCCGATCAGCGCGCCGGTGAGCCAGGCGGCGCGCCGGCCGGCTCCGCGGTCGGTTGCATGGAGCTCTCCGATGCGCGCGGCCGACGGGTGCGCGCGCCAGTGCGGAGGCCGCAGGCGGGCGACGCGACCGCCTTCCTGATCGACCATCAGCACGGCGCCGGCGGGGAGCACCTCCCGCAGCGCCGCCGTCAGCGCGCGGAGCTGCGCCGGCTCCTCGACATTGCGGCGGAACAGGATGATGCCGGCGGGGGGGACGGCGCGGAACAGCGCCGCCTCCTCCGCGGCGAGGGCGGTTCCGGCGATCCCGACGACCGCCGCCCGTGCCACGCCGTTCAGAAATCGGCGATGGAACAGCCGCCGCCCTTCGCGCGGAGCTGGACGCAGAATTCGGTGGCGGCGGCCATGTCGGCGAAGCCGGCGATGCGCAGGCGGTAGACGGCGCGACCGCCCACGTCGGCGCGCGCGATCAGCGGCTTGCGGCCGTTCAGCAGGGCCGGCGCCCGCCTGCCGAGTCGCTCCCACTCCAGCTTCGCTGCCTGCTCCGAAGCCAGCGCGGCGACCTGCACGATCGTGCCACCCGGCTTCGCCTCGGGCCTCGGGCTGCTGCGGGCGGCAATCTGCGGGGCCGCGAGCGCGGCCGGCGCTGCCGCGGGCGCCGCGGGGACGGGAGCCGCAGGCGCGGACGCCACAAGGGCCGCGGCCGGGCCTGGCGATGGCGGCGCGGATGCGGCCGGGGCCGGGGCGCGGGGCCGGGCGGCCTTGGCGGCCTGGATCTCCTGCTGCAGAGCCTGGAGCTGTGGCGTCTCGGGGGCGGGCGCCACCGCATCCTTGCCGTTGCCGGAATCGCCGGGGAGCAGCCCGTCATTCGCCCCGATCACCTGCATGCCGCCGGGATTCTCCGGCTTCACCCGGATCGGATGCGTATCGGCCAGCACCAGCGGCACGCCGGTCTGCCGATGGCCGAGCGTCATCCAGCCGCCGACCAGCAGCACGAGCGCGCCGCCTAACGCGGCGGCAGTCAGGGCGAGCCGGCGAGTGGCCGGATCGAGGCCGGCGGAGCGGCGGAACTGCCGATAGCCGGCCTGCGGGATGTGGAAATCGGATGGCACGGCTCAGCGCATCTCCTCGACCGGAACGACTCCGAGGACCGCAAGGCCGGAGCGGATCGTGACCGCCGTCGCCGCCACCAGCGCCAGCCGCGCCGCCGTTTCCGCGGGGCGGTCGCGTTGCAGGAACCGTAGCGTCGAGTCGTCCTTGCCTCGGTTCCACAGCATATGAAAGTCGGAAGCCAAGTCATAGAGGAAAAACGCGATTCGGTGCGGCTCGCGCGCCTGCGCCGCGGCCTCGACAAGGCGCGGCCAGGCCATCAGCCGGCGGATCACGGCGAGCTCCGGCTCGGCATCCAGGGTGTCGAGCGCCACCCCGGCGAGCACCCCCTCGCCCACCGCATCGGCGCCGAACATCTCCGCAGCGGCGCGCAGCACCGAGCGGCAGCGGGCATGGGCGTACTGCACGTAGAAGACCGGGTTCTCCCGCGTCTCTGCGACCACGGCGTCGAGGTCGAACTCCATCTGCGCGTCGGATTTGCGCGTCAGCATGGTGAAGCGCACGGCGTCCGGCCCGACCTCCTCGATCAGCTCGCGCAGGGTGACGAAATTGCCGGCGCGCTTCGACATCCGCACCGGCGCACCGCCGCGCAGCAGGTGCACGATCTGGCACAGCACGACCTCGAAGCGCGCCCGATCGCCGGAGAGCGCCCGCACCGCGGCGCGCATGCGCTTGACGTAGCCGCCATGGTCGGCGCCGAGCACGTCGATCAGCACGTCGGCGCCGCGCGCGAGCTTGTCGGCGTGATAGGCGATGTCGTTGGCGAAATAGGTGTTGGAGCCGTCGGATTTGCGCAGCGGCCGGTCGACGTCGTCGCCGAAGGCGGTGGCGCGGAACAGCGTCTGCTCGCGCGGCTCCCAATCCTCCGGCGTCTTGCCCTTCGGCGGCTCGAGCATCCCTTCGTAGATCAGCCCGGACTCGCGCAGCCGCACGATCACCGCGCCCGACGGCGCCGCTCTCGGTGAGCGCGCGCTCGGAGCTGAACACCTCCTGGCGCACGCCGAGCAGCGCAAGGTCCGCGCGCATCGCTTCCATCATCGCGCCGACGGTGGCGTCGCGCACGATCTCGAACCAGCGGTCGGGTGCGGCGATGCGACCGCCCGGTTCCGCGAGCGAGGCGCCGTGCTGCGCCGCCAGGCTCTCGCCGACCGGGATCAGGTAGTCGCCGCGATACTGCAGTCCGCCGGGCACCTCGGCGGCGAAGGCCTCCTCGTCGAGCCCGGTGCCGATCGCCTGCAGGTAGCGCCAGTAGGCGGCCCAGGCGAGCGCGGTGACCTGCGCGCCGGCATCGTTGATGTAGAACTCCTTGGTGACGGCGAAGCCGGCTTTCGCCAGCAGATTGGCGAGCGCATCGCCCACCACCGCGCCCCGGCAATGGCCGACATGCAGCGGTCCGGTCGGGTTGGCGGAGATGTACTCGACATTCACCCGAACGCCCGCGCCGAGCGTGGAGCCGCCATAGCCCTCCCCCGCGCGCAGGATCGCCGGCAGCACGCGCGCGCAGCGCCGCCGGACGCAGGCGCAGATTGACGAAGCCGGGACCGGCCGTCTCGGCGCTCGCCACCTCGGGCAGCACCCGCAGGGCGGCGACCAGTGCGGCGGCGATCTTCGGCGGCGGAAGCCGGGCCGCCTTCGCGGCGACCAGCGCCGCGTTGGTCGCCATGTCGCCATGCGCGGGCTCGCGCGCCGGCGTCACCTCGACCTTGGCCACGACATCTTCCGGCAGATCGGGGATCGCGCCGCTGAGCGCGGCCAGCACGTGTGCGCGCATCTCGGCAAAGAGGTTGTGCATGCTCGGAAGCTAACCCGGAACGTTGAGGTCGGTCAGCCGGCGGTGCTCGTCGATCGCGAAGCGGTCGGTCATGCCGGCGATGTAGTCGCAGACGGTGAGCGCGGTGCGCCGCTTGCCGTCGCTCGCGGCAAGGCCACGCCAGGCGTCGGGCAGCAGGCCGGGCTCGCCGTCCAGCACCTCGAACAGCTCGGCCGTCAGCCGCTTCGCCTTGCGCGCCATGCGGGCGACGCGCCAGTGTCGGTACATGCGCGCATAGAGGAACTCGCGGATCGCGTGGTTCGCCTCGGCCATCGCCGGGCTGAACCCCACCACCGGCTGCCTCGCCCGGCGGATCGCGTCGGCATCCTTCGGATCGCGCGCGGCGATGCGGCGGCGGGTCTCGGCGACGAGATCGGTGACGAAGCGGTCGATCACCCGGCGGATGGTCTCGTGGCGCAGCCGCATCGGGTGCTCGTCGAGGCTCGCCAGCCGCGCCTCCGCCATCGCCTCGCGCACCACGGGAAGATGCGCGATCTCGTCGGGGCCGAACAGGCCGGCGCGCATGCCGTCATCGAGGTCGTGGCTGTGATAGGCGATGTCGTCGGCCAGTGCCGCGACCTGCGCCTCGGCCGAGGGCTGGGTGGCGAGCTCGAGCCTCTGCCTCGCATCGTATTCGGCGATGTAGGGCGGCGGATCGCGCAGCGGACCGTTGTGCTTGGCCAGGCCCTCGAGGGTCTCCCAGGTGAGGTTGAGCCCGTCGAAGGCGGCGTAGCGGGTCTCCAGCAGGGTGACGATGCGAAGGCTCTGCGCGTTGTGGTCGAACCCGCCATAGCGGCTTCATCGCCGCGTTCAGCGCCTCCTCGCCGGCATGGCCGAACGGGGGATGGCCGAGATCATGGGCGAGCGCCAGCGCCTCGGTCAGGTCCTCGTCGAGGGCGAGCGCGCGGGCGACCGAGCGGGCGATCTGCGCCACCTCGATGCTGTGGGTGAGCCGGGTGCGGAAGAAATCGCCCTCGTGGTTGACGAAGACCTGCGTCTTGTACTGGAGCTTGCGGAAGGCGGCGCTGTGGATCACGCGGTCGCGGTCACGCTGCCAGGGCGAGCGCGACGGCGATTCGGGCTCGGGGTGCAGCCGGCCGCGGCTCTTCTCCGGGCGGACGGCGTAGGGGGCCAGGGACATGCGGGCCGGCGCATTAGCCTTGCGGCGGCGCATCTTCAATCGGGCAGGGCGGCACTCTATGTTGCGGGAATGGACACGAATTTCGCCGTCTCCGACCGCGCCGCCGCCCGCATCGCCGAGATCGCCGCCGCCAATGGGGCGGCGGACGGCGCGAGCGCCGCGCTGCGGGTCGAGGTGCTGGCGGGCGGGTGCAGCGGGTTCCAGTACCGGTTCGGCCTCGATGGCGAGACCAGGCCGGACGATCTGGTGGTCACGTCCGGCGCGGCGCGGGTACTGGTCGATCCGGCCAGCCTCGACCTGCTCGCCGGCGCCGAGCTCGACTACACCGACGAGCTGATGGGCAGCCACTTCACCGTCCGCAATCCCAACGCGACCTCGGCCTGCGGCTGCGGCACCTCGTTCTCGGTCGACTGAGTGAAACTCGGCACCTGGAACGTGAACTCGATCCGGAGCCGCGAGCGGCATGTCCGCCGCTGGCTGCAGCGCGTCGAGCCGGATTTTCTCCTGTTGCAGGAGATCAAGTGCGAGGCGGCTTCGTTCCCGGATTTTTCCGCGCTCGGCTACCAGTCGGTCGTCGTCGGGCAGAAGGCCTATAACGGCGTCGCCATCCTCGCCCGCCATCCATTCGAGAGCCGGCTGCTCGCGCTGCCCGGCCTGCCCGAGGGCGACGCCCAGGCGCGCTACATCGAGATCGCCGCGGGGGATGTCGTCATCGCCAATCTCTACCTGCCGAACGGCAATTCCGGCGGCGAGGCCGGCTACCAGTACAAGCTCGCCTGGATGGATCGTCTCGCCGAGCGCGCCGAGGCGATGATGCTGGACGACACCGAGTTCCTGCTGGCGGGCGACTACAATGTCTGCCCCGAGGACGACGATTTCGCCCCCGGCGTGCTGCCGCCCGGCGACGCGCTGCTGCCGGCCCGAGACGCGCGAGCGGTTCCGCCGGCTGCGTTGGCTCGGCCTCTCCGACGCCGTCCGCGAGATGCACCCGAACGGGCCGGTCTACACCTTCTGGGACTACCAGGCCGGATGCTGGCCGCGCGATCGCGGGCTGCGCATCGACCACGTCATGCTGGCGCCGGGGCTTGCCGAGCGGCTGACCCGCGCCGATCCCGACCGCCAGGAACGGGCGGAGGACCAGCCCTCCGACCACGTTCCCGTCCTGATCGAGCTCGCCTGACCCCCGACTTAGAGTGCCTTTCAAAACCCTAGCTGCGCCGGCCGTCTAACGGCGATCTTCTGCGCTTCGGTGCTCACGGCCCCTGTGGCCGCTCCGCTCCGGTGCTCGAAAACCGACGCCATGCAACTCAGCCTAGCGGGCTTTGAAAGGCCCTCTTACTGCCAGTGCGCCGGGACCCAGACCCAGCGACCGCCGCGATTGGCCCAATGGCCGGGCACGTATTGGTGGTAGCTGGCCCGGCGGACCACGTAGCTGCCGGGAACCCAGACATAGGTGCGGCCGGTCCAGCGCCAGTGGCCGGGCGCCCAGATGTAGTTGGTGCCGGGCGGTGGCGGCACCTGTTCCATCCGCGGCGCCGGCACCGGCGGATAGGGCGGCGGCGGTGCGGGCTGGGCGAGCGCGGTCCCGGCCATCAGCACCCCGACCGCCGCGGCGGCAAGCATCCTCTTCACGTTCAGTATCTCCTTCTGGCATCCTGCCTGACCCAGAGGCATGGCCGACAAGCTTGGCGGAAAAGGGGCGGGTTCGTGTCTGGTTGGAAACGCGGCGCCGCGGACAGGTTTTCCCGCGAGGTGCCTACCGCAGCCGCTCCAGCGCGGCGGCGAGGCGGGTCATCTCCGCGCGCGCCGCGCCCAGCCGCTCGCGATTCTCCTCCACCACGTCCTCCGGCGCGCGGGCGACGAAATCGGCATTGGCGAGCTTGCGCGCGAGCTTCTCCGCCTCACCGGCCGCCTTCTCCCGTTCGCGCCCGAGCCGGGCCCGCTCGGCGGCGAGGTCGATCACGCCGGCGAGCGGCAGGATGAGGGTCGCCTCGTCGAGCACCGCCTGCGCCGAGCCCTCCGGCATGGCGCCCGCGAGCGGCCGGATCTCGGTCACCCGCGCGAGCCGCCGTATCGGCTCGATCCAGCGCGCGGCACGGGCGAGGGTCTCCGGTGCGGCGTCGCGCAGCAGCGCCGGGGTGGTGGTCGCGGCCGGCACATTCATCTCCGCCCGCACCGTGCGGATCTCGCCGATCAGCCGCACCACCCAGTCGAGCTCCGCCGAGGCCTCCGCGGCCCCGGCGACCGCCACCGCCTCCGGCCACTCCGCGCGGATCAGGCTGCCGGGTGCGCCGTAGCCGAACCGATCCCACAGCTCCTCGGTGACGAAGGGCATCGCCGGGTGCAGCAGGCGCAGGATCATCCCGAGCACATGGGCGGCGGTGCCGCGGATTTCGCGGGCTTCCGCCTTCGCCTCCTCGCCCGCGCCGGCGAGCGCCGGCTTGGCGAATTCCAGGAACCAGTCGCAGAACTGGTTCCAGGTGAAGCGGTAGAGCGTCGCCGCATATTCGTCGAAACGGAACTCCTCCAGCGCCGCGCTCGCGGCCAGCGCCGCCCGGCTTGCGCCGTCCAGCACCCAGCGGCAGAGCGGCGAGCGGACCAGTGCCGGGTCGAAACCCTCTCCCGGCGCGATCCCGTTGAGCTCGCAGAAGCGCGCCGCGTTCCAGAGCTTGGTGACGAAGCTGCGGTTGCTCTCCACCCGGCTCGCGCCGAGCTTGATGTCGCGCCCCGGCCCGGTCAGCGCGCAGACGGTGAAGCGGAGCGCGTCGGCGCCGTACTGCTCCATCAGCTCCAGCGGATCGATGACGTTGCCGGTCGTCTTCGACATCTTCTTGCCGCGCTCGTCGCGCACCAGGCCGTGGATGTAGACGCTGCGGAACGGCACCTCGTCCATGAAGTGCAGGCCCATCATCATCATCCGGGCGACCCAGAAGAAGATGATGTCGAACCCCGTCACCAGCACGTCGCCCGGATAGTAGCGGGCGAGCTCGGGCGTCCGCTGCGGCCAGCCGAGGGTGGAAAACGGCCACAACCCGGAGCTGAACCAGGTGTCGAGCACGTCCTCGTCCTGGGTGAGCCGGGTCTCCTGGCCGTAGAAATGCGCCGCCGCCGCGCGCGCCTCGGCCTCGGTCCTCTCGACGAACACCGTGCCGTCAGGCCCGTACCAGGCGGGGATGCGGTGCCCCCACCAGAGCTGGCGACTGATGCACCAGGGCTGCACCTCGCGCATCCAGGCGAAGAACGTGTTCTCCCACTGCTTCGGCACGAAGCGCGTCCGGCCGCTCTCGACCGCCGCGATGGCGGGCTTCGCGAGCTCGGCCGCGTTGCAGAACCATTGCGTGGTCAACAGCGGCTCCACCACCGCGCCCCCGCGCTGCGCGTGCGGCACCGCATGCACATGCGGCTCGGCCTTTGCGAGCAGCCCCAGCCCTTCGAGCTCGGCCACGATCATCGCCCGCGCTTCCAGCCGGTCGCGGCCCTCGAGGCTGCGCAGGAAATGCGGATCGGCGACGCCGGGGACCGCCTCGCCGTCGATGTCGTCGAGCGTGATCCGCGCGCCCGCGTCGAGCACCGACGGCATGTCGAGCGCATGGCGCTGACCGACCACGAAATCGTTGAAGTCATGCGCGGGCGTGATCTTCACCGCGCCGGTGCCCTTCTCCGGATCGGAATAGGCGTCGGCGATGATCGGGATCACCCGCCCGACCAGCGGCAGGATCGCGCAACACCCGGCGAACTCATGGTAGCGGCGATCGTCCGGGTGCACCGCGACGGCGACGTCGCCGAGCATCGTCTCCGGCCGCGTGGTGGCGACCGTGATGAAGCGCCCCGGATGGTTCTCGATCGGATAGTTGATGTGCCAGAGGTGCCCGGCGATCTCGCGGCTCTCCACCTCCAGATCCGAGATCGCCGAGCGGAACTCAGGGTCCCAGTTCACCAGCCGCCGGTCGCGATAGATCAGCCCTTCCCGATACAGCGTGACGAACACCTCGCGGACCGCCCTGGACAGGCCGTCGTCCATGGTGAAGCGCTCGCGCGGCCAGTCGAGCGAGGCGCCGAGCCGGCGCAGCTGGCGGGTGATCGTGCCGCCCGACTCGGCCTTCCACTGCCAGACCCGCTCGACGAAGGCGTCGCGCCCGAGCTTCGCGCGGGAACTCCCCTCGCCGGCGAGCAGCCGCTCCACCACGAGCTGCGTCGCGATGCCGGCATGGTCGCTGCCGGGCTGCCACAGCGCGTCGCGGCCCTGCATGCGCCGCCAGCGGATCAGCGTGTCCTGCAGGGTGAAGGTGAGCGCATGCCCCATGTGCAGGCTGCCGGTGACGTTCGGCGGCGGGATCATGATGGTGAACGGGGCGGCGTTGGAGCCGGGATCGGCGGCAAAGGCGCCCGATCGTTCCCACTGCGCATAGATGCGCGTCTCGGTCTCGCCCGGTGCGTAGGTCTTGCTGAGCATGGCCGGGAGATAATGCCTTTTGCGCGGTGGCGGGAAGCCGTTGCCGTTGCCACCGGCCGGCCCTAGCTGTCGGTCTCACGCGCGATGCAGAGAGAAACCGACCAAGCCGATCCCGACGCGGTGGCACGACGCGAGCTGCGCCGGCATCGGACAGTCGCGACCGCGCTGCTCGGGGGAATGGCGGCGCTCACGCTCGTCAGCTATGCGCTGCCGGTCTCGCGCTGGTCGGACCTGCTGCAGGCGGCGGCAAAGGCCGGGTTCGTCGGCGGCCTCGCCGACTGGTTCGCGGTGGTGGCGCTGTTCCGCCACCCGCTCGGCCTCCCGATCCCGCACACCGCGATCCTGCCGGCGCAGAAGGCGCGGCTCGGCCGCGCGCTCGGCCGCTTCGTCGCCAACCACGTCTTCACCGAGGCGGAGGTCGCCCGCACCCTCGCCCGCCTGGACCTGGCCGGCATCCTGCGTCGCTTCCTCGGCGATCCCGCCGCCGCCCGACCGGCAGCGGAGGCGCTGGCCGCGATGCTGCCCCGCCTGCTCGCGAGCGTGGAGGATGGCCGCGCCCGCCGCGCCGTCGCCCGCATCGTGCCCCGCATCCTCGGCGGCCCCGGCGCCGGGAAGGTGGTGGCGCGCGCGCTGCGCGGCCTCGTCGAGGGCGGCCGGCATTTCGAGGTGCTCACGTTCATCCTGGGCGAGCTCAAGGCGATCCTCGCCGCCAAGGAGGAGCAGCTCCGCCTGGCGATCGAGGAGAAGGTGCGCGAGCAGGGTGGTCGGCTGCTCGGCTGGGCGATCGGCGCCACCGTCGCCAACCGCATCCTCGGCGTGCTGAACGCCGAGCTCGACCGGATCGGGCCGGAATCGGGGCTGCGCGAGGCGTTCGACGAGTGGATCAGGCGGGAAATCGCGCGCATGGAGGATGATCCGGAGCGGGCACGCGAGATCGGCCTCGCGATCCGCCACGTGGTCGCGCATGGGACGGTGCAGGCCTGGATCTGGGACGTCTGGGCGCGGCTCCGGCTCGCGATCGAGGCGGACGCCGCCCGCCCGAACGGTCACACCATCTCGCTGATCGAGGGCGCCTTCGGCAATCTCGGCAGGGTGCTCGCGACCGACGGGACCGCCCGCGCCCGGCTGCAGAAGAGCGCGGAGGCGGTGATCGCGACCCTCCTCCCCGCCGCGCAGGCGCAGCTCGCCGATTTCATCGCCGGCGTGGTTGCGGGATGGGACACGCGCACCATCACCGAGAAGCTCGAGCTTCGGGTCGGCAAGGACCTGCAATATGTCCGGATCAACGGAACCCTGGTGGGATTCCTCGCCGGCGGGGTGCTCTACGCGCTGCTCGCGGCGATATTCGGCCGCGCCGCGTTCTGATCGGTGGTGTTGCGGGAGAGGCCGCCACTCCGCGCGAGACGCGGACCGTGGCCGGCGGCCGCATGCCCCTCATCGGTCGCGGCGGCGCGGAAATATTCGAGCACGTGCACCCGCACGGCACTGGTGCGGCCCCCCGCGTGCGGCTTTCCCGCCTCGATGCGGCGCATCAGCTCGCCGGTGGAGATGCCCTCCCGCCGGCAGATCTCGGCGAGCGCGTCCCACAGCTCGGGCTCCAGCCGGATGCTGGTCCGCCCGTGCTGCGCCATGATGTTCCGATTGACCAAGCGGCTGCCGTTCATGGCCGCGACACTCCTCCAAAGATGGGCAGTGTCGCGCCGGGAAGTTAAGCGCCGGTTTCCGACGCCCGCTGTTCCTCCGGCGTGCGCAGGCTGAGGGCGAGCGCATGCAGCCCCGCCTGCAGCTCCGCCGCCAGCGCGGCGTGCACGGCGCGCGAGCGGGCCAGGCGGCTCTGGCCGCGGAACCGGTCGGAGACAAGCAGAACCGAAAAATGCGTCTCTCCCTCCGGCCGCGCGCCGGCATGACCCGCATGACGCGCGCTGTCATCGCTGACGCGGAGCAGGACGGGAGAGAACTCCTCGCGCAGGCAGGTCTCGATGCGGGCGGCGCGCGGTGTTGGGCTGTGCTGCATGGCTGATATATCGGCGTCCGCGGGCAGCGCGCCAACCTCCCCTTGCCCGCCGGCATCCGTGACGCACATAACTGCCCGATGACCCGACGCTCCCCGCGACCCCGGGCCTACGCGCCCGATCCGGACGCGCCGGGCCAGCTCTGCGACATGCCCGGCTGCTGTGAACCGGGCGAATATCGCGCCCCCAAGTCCCGCGGCGCACTGCGCGAGTATTTCTGGTTCTGCCTCGCAGCATGTGCGCAGCTACAACGCGGCCTGGGACTATTACAAAGGCATGAGTCCCGGCGAGATCGAGCTGCAGCTCCGCGCCGACGCCGCCTGGCAGCGGCCGACCTGGCCGCTCGGCCGCCTCGGCGGCGGCAGCCAGGACGAGGCGGCCTTCCGCGACCCGCTCGATCTCCTCTCCGCCGGCCGCTTCCGGCCGCCGCCGCGCCCCGACATGACTGGCGCGCTCCGCCGCGACATGCCCACCGCGCTGCGCGAGCCGCTCGCCACACTGGGACTTGATTGGCCGGTCACGCTTGACGAAGTGAAGGCGCGCTACAAGGAGCTAGCCAAGCGGCACCACCCGGACGCCAACGGGGGCGACCGCAGGGCGGAGGAGCGGCTGAAGACGATCAACCTGGCCTACGCGACCCTGCGCCGCGGCCTCGCGGATGATCCGGGCCTCGCCGCCACCGGCTGACCGCCTCGCTCGCCGGCCGCGAACTCATCTTGCGGATGCGAACGCCGGGTTTACTCTGACGACCCGAAACCACAGGACATTTCGGCTGATGAACAAGGTTGCCGCCCTCGCCGAAGCCCGCCCGACGCCCACCTCGGCGATCGACGTGCCCGACGCCAAGGTGAACGTGCGCGAGGTCTTCGACATCGATTCGACGCTCGAGGTCCCGGCCTTCTCGGTGCGCACGGAGCACGTGCCCGATCTCGATTCGGCCTACCGCTTCGACCGCGAGACCACGCTCGCGATCCTCGCCGGCTTCGCCTTCAACCGCCGGGTGATGATCCAGGGCTATCACGGCACCGGCAAGTCGACGCATGTCGAGCAGATCGCGGCACGCCTCAACTGGCCCTGCATCCGCGTCAATCTCGACAGCCACATCAGCCGCATCGACCTGATCGGCAAGGACGCGATCGTCCTGAAGGACGGCAAGCAGGTCACCGAGTTCCGCGAGGGCATCCTGCCCTGGGCGCTGCAGCACGCCTGCGCGCTCTGCTTCGACGAATACGACGCCGGCCGGCCGGACGTGATGTTCGTGATCCAGCGCGTGCTCGAGGTCGAGGGCAAGCTCACCCTGCTCGACCAGAACCGGGTGATCCGCCCGCACCCCTCGTTCCGCCTGTTCTCGACCGCCAACACGGTCGGGCTCGGCGACACCACCGGGCTCTATCACGGCACCCAGCAGATCAATCAGGGACAGATGGATCGCTGGAACATCGTCGCCACGCTCAACTACCTGCCGCACGGGCAGGAAACCTCCATCGTGCTGGCGAAGCTCGGCGTCGATCCCGGCGACGGCGCGATGAAGAAGCGGGTCGAGAGCATGGTGGCGCTCGCCGACCTGACGCGCGCGGGCTTCATCAACGGCGACATCTCGACCGTGATGTCGCCCCGCACGGTGATCACCTGGGCCGAGAACACCCGCATCTTCGGCGATATCGGCTTCGCCTTCCGCATGACCTTCCTCAACAAATGCGACGAGGCCGAGCGCGGGACGGTCGCCGAGTACTACCAGCGCTGCTTCAACGAGGACATCCCGACCGGCGTCGGCCCGCGGAAGACGCATCTGAGCGGCCGCGCGATGAGCGGAAGCGGCGGGCAAGGACAGCACCCGGTCCGAGGAGTTCAAGCGCGCGACCGCCGGCGTGCTGCGCGCGATCGCGAGCAGCCCGAGGTGCAGGTCGCGTTCCAGCCCGGCCCCTCCGGCCTGGTCGGCAAGCGCGCCCGCCTGCCGCTGCCGACCCGCGCCCTGCCGCCCGCCGAGATGGCGCGGCTGCGCGGCGCCTCCGACAGCATCGCGCTCCGCCTCCGCCACCATGACGACGCCATCCACGCCGCCCGCAGCCCCGGCCCGCGCGAGGCCAAGGACGTCTACGACGCGCTCGAGCAGGCCCGCGTCGAGGTGGTCGGCTCCCGCCACATGGCCGGCGTCGCCGCCAATCTGCGCGCGCGGCTCGGCGAGGAATGCGAGGCCGAAGGCTTCGACCGGATGACGCGGAAGGACCAGCTGCCGATCGCCGCCGCCCTCTCGCTTGCTCGCCCGCGAGAAGATGTCGGGCGACCCCGCCCCCGAAGCCGCGCGCCAGGTGCTCGACCTCTGGCGCGACACGCTCGGCGCCGGCGCCGACCAGGCGCTCGCCGACATGGCCGCGGCGCAGGACGACCAGGTGACCTTCACCCGCGCCGCCCGCCGCCTCCTCGCCGCGCTCGACCTCGCCGAGGCCGAGGTCGACGCCGAGCCCGAGCCGCAGGAGGACGAGGGCGAGGAAGGCGGCGAGCAATCCGGCGCCCAGGACAATTCCCAGGAAGGCGAAGGCCAGTCCGAGAGCGAGACCGAAAGCATGCTCGGCGCCCAGCCCGAGCAGATGGAAGGCGAGGCGGCCGACGACGAGGCACAGGACTCCGACGACGACAGCGCCGCCGCCGAAGGCGACGACCGTCCCGGCGGCCCGCAGCCCCGCCGCGAGCGCGAGATCGCCGACCCGCGCGAGACCTACCGCGCCTACACCCGCGCCTTCGACGAGGAAATCTCCGCCGAGGAGCTCTGCGACGCCGACGAGCTCGCCCGGCTCCGCCAGCAGCTCGACCAGCAGCTCCAGCACCTGCAGGGCGTCGTCTCCAAGCTCGCCAACCGCCTGCAGCGCCGGCTGCTCGCGCAGCAGACCCGCGCCTGGGAGTTCGATATCGAGGAAGGCCTGCTCGATGTCGCGCCGCCTCGCCCGCGTCGTCGTCAATCCGATGCAGTCGCTCTCGTACAAGCGGGAGCTCGAGATGGAATTCCGCGACACCGTCGTCACGCTGCTGATCGACAATTCCGGCTCGATGCGCG
Organism: uncultured Alphaproteobacteria bacterium; assembly: GCA_963822815.1. Taxonomy (GTDB): domain Bacteria; phylum Pseudomonadota; class Alphaproteobacteria; order Acetobacterales; family Acetobacteraceae; genus CAWGJC01. The sequence continues at coordinate 197,461 of CAWGJC010000005.1, read as the reverse complement.
GCCGCCCGATCACCGTCGCCGCGATGTGCGGCGACATCCTCGCCCGCACGCTCGAGCGCTGCGCCGTCAAGGTCGAGATCCTCGGCTTCACCACCCGCGCCTGGAAGGGCGGCCAGTCCCGCGAGCGCTGGGTGCAGGACGGCAAGCCGCGCAATCCCGGCCGGCTCAACGACCTCCGCCACATCATCTACAAGGCCGCCGACGCGCCCTGGCGCCGCGCCCGCAAGAACCTCGGCCTGATGCTGCGCGAGGGCCTGCTGAAGGAGAACATCGACGGCGAAGCCCTGCTCTGGGCCTATCGCCGCCTGGTCGCCCGCCCCGAACACCGCCGCATCCTGATGGTGATCAGCGACGGCGCGCCGGTCGACGACAGCACGCTCTCGGTCAATCCGGGCAACTACCTGGAAAAGCACCTGCGCGAGATCATCCACGAGATCGAAAGCCGCGACGCCGTCGAGCTCATCGCCATCGGCATCGGCCACGACGTCACCCGCTACTACCGCCGCGCCGTCACCATCGTCGACGCCGAGGAACTCGGCGGCACCATGATGAAGAAACTCTCCGAACTCTTCGACGAAGACGCCGCCGCCGCCTGGGCCCGCGCCGCCAGCGAACGCGCGCCGCTGGTGGCGTAGAGCCCGTCTGGAAACGCCACTCGGCGGTCATCCGACGGCGATTTCCTGCGCTCCGGTGCTCACGGCCCTCATGGCCGCTCCGCTCCGGTGCTCAAAAGCACTGCCGGCGGCGCGACGCGCGCTTCACTTGCCAGAGCGCATTTCCAAACGGGCTCTGCGCTAAGGGACAGGGCCCGCCCGATGCCGGTTAGCTGCAAAGGGCGTGCCCAGCGAGAGCGACTCTCAAAACCCGCTAGGCCGTCGGGCCGCCCTTTTTGAGCTAACCGGTAGCGGATCAGGGCTCCAGCCCGTGGCACCGGCGCGCAGGAAAGCGGCGCCTGACGGCCGGCTGGAGCAGAGCCCGGTCTTCAATTGCGCCTACGCCGCCTGCGCCGTGCGCTTGGCCTGCGCGCGGGTGAGGCGGCGCTTCAGGGTGCGGGCTTCTTCGGGCAGGTTGCGGTTGGGGGTGGTGAGCAGGAAGTTGTCGAGGCCGCCATTGTGCTCGATGGTGCGGAGTGCGCGGGTGGTCAGGCGCAGGCGCACGGCGAAGCCGAGGATGTCGGACAGGAGGGTGGTTTCCTGCAGGTTCGGCAGGAAGCGGCGGCGGGTCTTGTTGTTGGCGTGGCTGACGTTGTTGCCCGTCAGCACGCCTGTGCCGGTGATCTGGCAGCGGCGCGACATCGCTTCGACCTCAATGCGTCGGGGGCCGCGCGGGCTCGCGCGCAGCCGGGAGGGCCCGGCTTATGGCGTCCGCGCGCCGTTGCGCGTCAAGGCCCGGTGTATTTCTCCGGCCAGCGCCGTTTCACGACCGGACTGTCGGATGCGTAGGCGGTGCAGGAATTGAGCAGCGCGATGCCTTTCGGCGGGCTGCCGTCCGCGATGGCGCGCGCGGCGGCGGGAGACGATGGGCAGGATCGTCTGCAAGGCGACGGTCGCCATCTGCTGGAGGAGCTCGCGCAGATGGGTGCAGCCCTTGGTGCCGCCGACGCGCTCGGCCGCGCGCGCGGAGGAAGCCGCGGCCGATGGTGAGGCCGGCGAGGCGGCCGAAATTGGCGGCGCCGGCCGGGCAGATCGCGTAGGGGGCGAAATCGGTGGCGGCCTCGGCAGGCGACGATCTCCATCGCCTCGTCCACGGTCAAGCGCATGGCCATGCCGTGGAGCTTCTCGCCGGGCTCGATCCGGCCGCGATCCTCGTTGTCGAAGCCGTAGGTCTTGGTGTCGGCGAGCGTCGGCCTCGATGTCGAACAGCCCGTCCTCGCGCTCGTAGCCGCGCAGCACGATGTCGCGCTGGTGCATGAGGCGGCGTTCGGCGGGGGCGGATAGCGGCATCGTGACCTCGGCGCTGTCGGTGCAACATGATCGGATATGGCATCCCGACCAGGCGATGCCAGCGCGCTGCGGCGCAGCTTGGGTGGAGTGGCGCGCGGGCCTATGATGGCGGAGTCGGCCGCAGGATATGATCGTCGCGCGCACTTCTCGCGCGAGCAAGCCCGCCATGACGCCTCGGAAGCCGCATCTTGTAGCATTCCTGCCACCAACCCCCATATCTTGTGGCCGGGCTTGACGGCGCGGCGAGGCGCGGCGGGAAGGTGACGGTGATGGAGACAGAGATTCTGGAGGGGCCGCCGGTGCTCGACGCAGTGCAGATGCAGGGTCGCCATCAGGTTCGCGTGGATCGTTCGCGCGACGCGCTGCTGACCGAATTCGGCCGCGCCACCCTGGATGACCGCTACCTGCTGCCGGGCGAGGGCTACCAGGATCTGTTCGCGCGCGTCGCCAGCTATTACGGCGACGATGCCGGCCACGCGCAGCGCCTCTACGACTATATCAGCCGGCTCTGGTTCATGCCGGCGACGCCCGTGCTGTCCAATGGCGGCACCAACCGCGGCCTGCCGATCTCCTGCTTCCTCAACGAGGCCTCCGACAGTCTCGAGGGCATCGTCGGGCTCTGGAACGAGAATGTCTGGCTCGCCTCCAAGGGCGGCGGCATCGGCAGCTACTGGGGCAATCTGCGCTCGATCGGCGAGAAGGTCGGGCAGAACGGCAAGACCTCGGGCGTCATCCCCTTCATCCGCGTGATGGACAGCCTGACGCTCGCGATCTCGCAGGGCTCGCTGCGGCGCGGCTCGGCCGCGGTCTATCTCCCGGTCTCGCATCCCGAGATCGAGGAATTCATCGAGATGCGGAAGCCCTCGGGCGGCGATCCCAACCGCAAGGCGCTCAACCTGCATCACGGCATCCTGATCCCCGACGAGTTCATGCGCGCGGTGGAGGCGGACGAGCCCTGGGCGCTGCTCTCGCCCAAGGACCAGACGGTGGTGCGCAGCATCTCCGCGCGCACGCTCTGGATCCGCATCCTCACCGCGCGGATCGAGACCGGCGAGCCGTATCTCGATCTTCTCCGACCATGTGAGCCGGGCGCAGCCGCTGCACCACAAGCTCGCCGGGCTCGAGGTGAAGACCTCCAATCTCTGCAGCGAGATCACGCTGCCGACGGGCCTCGACCAGCACGGCAAGCAGCGCACGGCGGTGTGCTGCCTCTCCTCGCTCAACCTCGAATCCTGGTTCGAGTGGAAGGACCATCCGCTCTTCATCGAGGATGTCATGCGCTTCCTCGACAACGTGCTGCAGGATTTCATCGACCGCGCGCCCGAGGGCATGGAGCGCGCGCGCTATGCGGCGATGCGCGAGCGTTCGGTCGGGCTCGGCGTGATGGGGTTCCACTCCTTCCTGCAGAGCCAGAACGTGCCGTTCGAGAGCGCGATCGCGAAAGTGTGGAACATGCGGATGTTCAAGCACATCCGCGCGCAGGCGGACGCCGCGTCGCGGCTGCTCGCCGATGAGCGCGGCCCCTGCCCCGACGCCGCGGATTACGGCGTGATGGAGCGGTTCTCGCACAAGATGGCGATCGCGCCGACGGCGTCGATCTCGATCATCGCCGGCAATTCCTCGCCCGGCATCGAGCCGATCGCGGCGAACGTGTTCCTGCAGAAGACGCTGTCGGGCAGCTTCTCCGTGCGCAACCGGCATCTGCAGAAGCTGCTGGCCGAGAAGGGCCAGGACAACGAGGAGATCTGGTCCTCGATCACGCTGTCGAAGGGCAGCGTGCAGCATCTCGATTTCCTCACCGAGCACGAGAAGGCGGTGTACAAGACGGCGTTCGAGCTCGATCAGCGCTGGATCATCGAGCACGCGGCGGATCGCGCGCCGTTCATCTGCCAGAGCCAGTCGGTGAACGTGTTCCTGCCGGCGAACGTGCACAAGCGCGACCTGCACCAGATCCATTTCCTGGCCTGGAAGAAGGGCGTGAAGTCGCTCTATTACTGCCGCTCGCTCTCGCATCCAGCGCGCCGATGCGGTGAGCGAGAAGGTGGTGCGCCCGGGCGACATCCTGGCGCCGCCGGCGAACGACACGGCAACGCTGCCGCTGGTCGCGCGCCGGCGCGACGACGAATTACGAGGAATGCCTCGCCTGCCAGTGATGGAGGCGTTTGCCTGATGCCGATCGTGCTTGCATCCGCTCCGCGTCAAGTCCGAGCCGGCTTCGCGGTCGCTGCGCGAGACTTGACCGGAGCGAACGGCTGAAGCGAGCTCGGGATCAGACAATCTAGGAACTGCACAGCTGGCATTTCTCGATCAATGCCACACTGCCAATCGCCGGCCCGCTCAAGGCTCGCGTAGCGACCGCGAAGCGGCTCGGCCTTGAACGGGCCGGCGATCCGGCCACACCATCAAGGATCGAGGACAGCCCGATCCGCACGCATTCAAGACGGGACGAACGACGATGAGCCAAACCACCATCACCCCCGACGAAACCCCCGTCCGCTTCGACCTGCTCACCGAAAACCCGGTCTACAAGCCGTTCCGCTACCCTTGGGCCTACGAGGCCTGGCACACCCAGCAGCGCGTGCACTGGCTGCCCGAGGAAGTGCCGCTCGCCGATGACGTGAAGGACTGGCACCGCAACCTCTCCGACGGCGAGCGCAACCTGCTCAGCCAGATCTTCCGCTTCTTCACCCAGGCGGATGTCGAGGTGAACAACTGCTACATGAAGCATTACAGCCAGGTGTTCAAACCCACCGAAGTGCTGATGATGCTCTCCGCCTTCTCCAACATCGAGACGATCCACATCGCCGCCTACAGCCACCTGCTCGACACGGTCGGCATGCCGGAGCTCGAATACTCCGCCTTCATGAAATACAAGGAGATGAAGGACAAGTACGACTACATGCAGTCCTTCAGCGTCGAGAACAAGTACGAGATCGCGAAGACGCTCGCCGCGTTCGGCGCCTTCACCGAAGGGCTGCAGCTCTTCGCCTCCTTCGCGATCCTGCTGAACTTCCCGCGCTTCGGGAAGATGAAGGGCATGGGGCAGATCATCTCCTGGTCGGTGCGCGACGAGACGCTGCACTGCCTCTCGGTCATCCGCCTGTTCCGCACCTTCGTGCAGGAGAACCCGGAGATCTGGACCGAGGAGCTGCGCCGCGACCTCTATCTGATCTGCGCCACCATCGTGGACCACGAGGACGCCTTCATCGACCTCGCCTTCGAACTGGGCTCGGTGCAGGGCCTCGATGCGGCGCAGGTGAAAACCTATATCCGCTACATCGCCGACCGCCGGCTGATGCAGCTCGGCCTCAACCCGCTCTACCATGTCGAGACGCAACCCGCTCCCCTGGCTCGACGACATGCTGAACGCGGTCGAGCACACGAATTTCTTCGAGAACCGCTCCACCGAATACAGCAAGGCCGCGACCACCGGCTCGTGGGAGGAGGCCTTCGCCGATGGCGTGTTCGAGACCAAGCAGCCGAGCGGCAACGTCCTGCCGGCCGAATAGGGGAGGTTTGGCGTCTGCTGGCCGATTTCCTCAGGATGAGCCATGTTGCGCACGATCCGCTGGACCGCCATCGGCCTGCTGGCGGTGCTGATCATCCTCTGGGGCACGGTCTGGTTCGGCACGCGCGCGCCGGACAGCCTGGCCGGGCGCTGCTCGAGCGCGTCGCCGTGATCACCGGCGGGGCGGACGGCAGCGGCGTGCCGGCCGGCCTTGCCATCGGCGGGCCGTTCACGCTGATCGACCAGTCCGGCAAGACGGTCACCCAGGCGGATTTCCGCGGCCGCTGGATGCTCGTCTATTTCGGCTACACGTTCTGCCCCGATGTGTGCCCGACGGAGTTGCAGACGATCGCCGGCGCGCTCGACCGGCTGGGGCCGGACGCGGCCAAGCGTCGCGCCGATCTTCATCACCGTCGATCCCGCGCGCGACACCCCCTCGGTGCTTGCCGATTACGTGAAATTGTTCGACAAGCGGCTGATCGGGCTGACGGGGTCGGCCAAAGAGATTGATGATGTTGCGCACGAGTATCGGGTTTATTACGCCAAGGTCACGCCGCGATCCGACGGATCGTATCTGATGGATCATTCCTCGTTCGCGTATTTGATGGGCCCCGACGGGCGGTTCCGCGCCCTTCTGCAGCCCGGGTGAATCGCCGGACGAGATGGCGGCGTCGATCGAACGGCAGCTCACAGGCCCAAGCGCAGACAACAGGGTGGGGTGATGGCGACCAAGCACGAAGAGCTCACGGAGCTGGCGGACCGGGACCTGGCGGTCGCGATCTCGGGGTGATGTCGTTGCCGCGGCACACCAGGCGGCTCACCGACAAGATCCTGGTCGCCTTCCACCATGCCTGCGATCAGACCGATCTCGACGTCGCGGAGCAGCTCCTCAACATCCTCGAGATGATGCTTACCCGTCGCCCGGTCTCCGCGGTCGAAGGCAACCGCCGGCGCAGCATGGAAGGCCTGGTCGCCGCCCATGAGCGGCTCTGGCACCTCCGCCACCCCCACACCGCCGAGCCTGAGGCCGCCCTTTCCGCGACCGCACCATCCGGCTCGTGGCCGGCTGGGTTGGCGCACGGCACGCGCGGGGCAACAATGGGGAGCCGGCGTGACCGCCTGATCGGAATCGCCGATGGGTTAATCACGCGCTCCGATAGAGCCAAAGCATGGCCGGCGGCGCCTGCCGGCACCGGTCATGCTCTGGGTCCCGCAGCGACCGGCGGCCCGCGCCGAAGGAGTGATGCCCCATGCCCGATGACGCCCAGCGCCCGACCACCCTCACCCATGCCGAGCGCCTCGACCGCCTGGCCGAAATCGCCGTCAACGTCGGGCTGCGGCTTATGCAAGGCCAGGAGCTCGTCATCACCGCCCCGCTCGACGCCGTGCCGCTGGTCCGCCGCATCACCGAGCACGCCTACCAGGCCGGCGCCTCGCTGGTGACGACGCTCTACACCGACGAGCAGGCCCGGCTCGCCCGCTTCCGCCACGGCGCCGGACGGCGAGCTTCGACACACGCCGCCGGCTGGCTCTCGGACGGCATGGCCGCCGCCTTCCGCTCGGGCGCCGCGCGCATGGCGATCTCGGGCGAGAACCCGTCGCCTGCTCGCCGGAGAGCCGATCCCGCGAAGGTCGCGCGCGCCAACCGGGCGCAATCGCAATCCTATCGCGGCGTGCTGGAGCTCATCACGAGCTTCACCGTGAACTGGACGATCGTCGCCGCCGCGACGCCCGCCTGGGCGCAGGCCGTGTTCCCCGACCTGCCGGCGGAGCAGGCGATCGGCACGGCTGTGGGACGCGATCTTCGCCGTCTCGCGCGTGGACGGCGCGGACCCGATCGCCGCCTGGGAGGCGCACAACGCCGCGCTGCATGCGCGCACGAAGCTGCTCACGCGAGCGGCATTTCCACGCGCTCCATTTCCGCGGCCCGGGCACCGACCTCACGGTCGGCCTCTCCGACGGCCATCAATGGCTCGGCGGCTCGAAGCCCGCGAAGAACGGCATCGAGTGCAACCCGAACATCCCCACCGAGGAAGTGTTCACCACGCCGCACAAGGACCGCGTCGACGGCACCGTGCGCAGCACCAAGCCGCTCTCCTACCAGGGCACGCTGATCGAGGGCATCGGGTGCGCTTCGAAGCGGGCCGCATCGTCGAGGCGCGCGCCAGCGCGCGGCGAGGAGGTGCTGCAGCGCGTGCTCGACACCGATGACGGCGCGCGCCGCCTCGGCGAGGTCGCGCTGGTGCCGAACTCCTCGCCGATCTCGCAGAGCGGGCTCCTGTTCCAGAACACGCTGTTCGACGAGAACGCCGCGAGCCACATCGCGCTCGGCCAGGCCTACAGCACGGCGCTCGCCGGCAGCGACGGCCTCGACGAAGCCGGCCTCGCCGCGCGCGGCGCCAATCGCAGCCTGATCCATATCGACTGGATGATCGGCTCGGGCGAGGTGGACGTGGACGGCCTTCGCGGCAGGACGGCAGCGCGATCGCCGGTGATGCGCGCGCGGCGAGTGGGTTTCGTAGCGGTCGCCGACCGGAGAGCTCCGCGCCGGTGTCAGCCGGGTGATTTCGGCGGCCGCCTCAGCGATCATAGCGTGCACCGAGACCACTTCCGGCAACATTGCCGTCGGGCGCCAGACGCCGGTGCAGCGCCTCGACGATCCGCCGCGAGCTGGTCCGCCGCGTCGCCGAGCTTCTCGCGCGAGGTGCTGGACATCGAGAGCACGCGCTCGACCATCTCGTCCGCGGTGCACGCGTGCGCGCGCTCGACCACCGCGATCTCCTCGAGCTCGCTGAACGCGCTTTCGAGCAGCACGGCCTCGTGGCGCACCCAATCCGGCGCCGCGCCAGTGGCGGCGGGCGATCGACGATAGCGCTCGCGTGAGCGCGCGCAAGCTCCTGCCACCAGGCATTCTCCGGCAGCGTCGGGATGCGTGTCGGCGAACAGCGCGATCGCGCCGCCGGGTTCGACCAGCGCGTCGAGCCGGCGCAGCGTGTCGACGCGGTCCATCCAATGGAAGGAACGGCCCATCACCACGAGACGGAAGCGCCCGAAATGCCGGGGCGAGATCGTACGAGCTGCCCTGGACGAAGCGCATGTTCGGCGGCGCATCCGTCGGCGGCGATGCGCAGCATCGCGGGCTCCGGGATCGACCGCGACCACTTCCGCGACCCAGGGCGCGAAGGCCGCGCGCGAGCTGGCCGGGGCCGCAGCCGAGATCGAGCACGCGATCCGCCGGGCCGAGCCCGGCAAGCTCCGCCACCCGCGCGATGCAGGCGGCGCGGATAGGGCACGCGCCCGGCGAGGTAATGCGCGGCGGCGGTGCGGAAGCGATGCGGCTCGAACGGAACGGGCGCGACGCTCACGCGAACCGCCCCGATTTCGGGAAGCCGTTGGGCGGCAGCTTGCCGGCCTGGCCGCGCTCGCCCTTCCACGGGCGCAGATCGGTCTCGACCCGCGTCTTGTCGCCGAGCCTCCAGGAGAGGCCGTCCTTCGCGGCGAACACCTTGAGGTCGCGCATGCCGCCATCGTTGTAGCGCTGCAGGATCACGCCGCGTGCCGCGCGCGAGTTCGGGCACCTGTTCGAGCGGGAAGACGAGCAGCTTGCGGTTGTCGCCGATCGCCGCGACGAGATCGCCTTCGGCGGGGACGCAGAGCAGCGCCTCCTCGCCCGGCTTGATGTTCAGCACCTGCTTGCCGGCCTTGCGGTCGGTGAGCAGGTCCTCGGCCTTCACCACGAAGCCGCGGCCGTTCACCGAGGCGACGAGATAGCGCGACGTTCTCGCGCCAGACGAACAGCGCGACGGCCTCATCCTCGTTGCCGAGCTCGGCGAGCAGGCGGATCGGCTGCCCGTCGCCGCGGCCGCGCGGCAGGTCGCCGGCGCGCAGCGTGTAGGCGCGGCCATTCGTGCCGAACAGGCAGAGCCGGTCGGTGGTCTCGCAGGGCACCAGCAGGCGCAGCTTGTCGCCTTCCTTGAACTTGAGATCGGCGCCATCCGCGAGATGGCCGCGCGCGGCGCGCACCCAGCCCTTCTGCGAGAGGATGACGGTGATCGGCTCGCGCTCGACGAAGGCGTCGGCGGAGAACTACGACCGCGGCCGGCGCGGCGGCGAGCGTGGTGCGGCGCGCGCCGAGCGGGCCCGAGCCGAATTTCGCGCGCGTCTCCTCGAGCTCGCCCGCGATGCGGTCGCGGCGCAGCCCCGCGTCCTTCAGCAGCGCCTGCAGGTCGCGCCGTTCCCTGGTGAGCGATTTGTGCTCCTTGCGGATCTCCATCTCCTCGAGCCGGCGCAGGCTGCGCAGCCGCATGTTGAGGATCGCCTCGGCCTGCATATCGGTGAGCGAGAACGCCGCGATCAGCGCGGGCTTCGGCTCGTCCTCGTTGCGGATGATGCGGATGACCTCGTCGAGATTGAGGAAGACCGCGAGATAGCCTTCGAGGATCTCGAGCCGCCGCTCGATCGCGGCGAGGCGATGGCGCGAGCGGCGCTGCAGCACCTCCTCGCGATGCGCGAGCCAGGCCGTGATCACGTCGCGCAGGCCCATCACGACGGGCGTGCGGTCGGCGGTCAGCACGTTCATGTTGAGCGGGAAGCGGCTTTCCAGCGGCGTCGCGCGGAACAGCGTCTCCATCAGCACTTCGGGCTCGACCCCGCGCGTCTTCGGCTCGAGCACGAGCCGCACCTCTTCCGTGCTCTCGTCGCGGATGTCGCCGAGCAGCGGCAGCTTGCGGCTGCTCCAGCAGTTCGGCGATCTGCTCGATCAGCCGCGCCTTCGGCACCTGGTACGGGATCTCGGTGACGACGATCTGCCAGGTGCCGTGCTTGCCCTTCTCGACCTCCCATTTCGCGCGCACGCGGAAGCCGCCGCGCCCGGTCTCGTAGGCCTGCAGCAACGAGGCCTGGTCCTCGACCAGCGATGCCGCCGGTGGGGAAATCGGGCCCCGGCATGTGCGCGAGCAGCGCGGCGGTGGTCGGCGTTCGGGATCGCGCACGCAGATGCAGCGCGGCGGCGCAGATCTCGCCCGCATTGTGCGGCGGGATCGAGGTCGCCATGCCGACCGCGATGCCGGCGGCGCCGTTGGCGAGCAGGTTCGGGAAGGCGCCCGGCAGCACGACGGGCTCGTGCTCCTCGCCGTCATAGTTCGGGCGGAAATCGACCGCGTCCTCGTCGATGCCGGCGAGCATGGCGCGCGCGACCTCGGTGAGGCGCGCCTCGGTGTAGCGCATCGCCGCGGCGTTATCGCCGTCGATATTGCCGAAATTCCCCTGCCCCTCGACCAGCGGATAGCGCGCGGCGAAATCCTGCGCGAGGCGCACCATCGCCTCGTAGACCGCGACCTCGCCATGCGGATGGAATTTGCCGATGACGTCGCCGACGACGCGCGCGCATTTCTTGAAGCCGGACGCCGGGATCCAGGCGGAGCTGGTGCATCGCGTAGATCAGCCGCCGGTGCACGGGCTTGAGCCCGTCGCGCACATCCGGCAGCGAGCGCGACATGATGGTGGAGAGCGCGTAGGCCAGGTAGCGCTTGCTGAGCGCGTCGGCGAGCGGCGCGTCCTCGACATGGCCGATCAGGTCGTCAGGCATCCGCGGTGTCTTAACCGGTTTCCGCGACTGGCGCAGCCCGATTCGGAACAGAGAGCGAACTCGACGCGCTCCAGCAGCGCCACCCGCGCGGCGGGCAGCGGCCGGTGCTGATGGCCGAACGCGTCGCGGGCGAGGAAATGGCCGGTGAGGAGCAGCCCGTCGCGCCAGTCGGCGGGGTCGGAGCGGTTCGCGCCGACCAGGAAGCCCGGCAATCTCAGCAGCCGCTCGCGCCAGATGCCGGCGGCCTCCTCGCGCCACCGCGCGGCCGGTGCGGGGCGAGACATAGGCGAGACCGGCGGTCGCGCCGGTCACCGCGCAGCGCGCGAGATCGAGCCCGTAGCCGAGCTCCGCGAGCAGCAGCACCTCCCAGCGCACGAGGTCGGGAAGCGTGGTCTCGGGATCGGCAGAGCCGCGCGATCAGCCGCATCATGCCCAGCCGCAGACGCGCGGATGCGGCTCGCGCTCGGGCAGCGCGCCCTCCGCGACCGCGCAGGCGGCCCGCAGCATGGCGAGCGCAAGCGGGTCCTCCATGGCGAGCGCGGCCGCCGGATGCACGAGCTCGCCGGTCAGGCTGCCGAGCTGATCCGCGAGCCGCGCCACCCAGCGCGCCTGCACGAGATTGCCCGGCTGCCAGGTTGCCGCCCGGCTGCGCGCCGTGGCGCCGCGCGCCAGCCCGCGATAGCGGCCTTCGGTCTCGGTCAGCACGCTCGCCAGTGCATCGCCCTCGCCGTACGGGCGAAGGTCGAGGATGATGGCGGGCGCCTCCCATTCCATTCACACCGGCCCCATGCGGCCGGCGAAGCGGCCGATCGTGGATTGCAGGATCGGCGGCAGGATCAGCATCAGCAGCGCGATCTCCGGAAACCGCTGGGCGACGGCCACCGCGGCCACGAACAGGAGGGCGATCGTCGCGACGACGCGCAGGACGATGCGGGCCTCGACAAGGCCTTCCGGTCCCGACAGGCAGGCGGGGTGGCGCACGGCATAGAGCCAGATCGTCCAGAACAGGGTGGCGAGCGCCGCGAGATTTCCGGCATAGATGGTGACGTTCAGCTCGCTCAGCGGAAACGTCCCGAGCAGGTCGGTGCTGAACGGCAGCAGCACGACGGCGAACAGGAACAGCAGGTTCAGGTACACCAGCGCGCGGTCGCCATGCACGATCATGCGGTGCATGTCGCAATGCAGGATCCAGTACCGCGCCGCGATGAAGAAGGTGAGCGTCAGCGCGCCGAGCTGCGGCACCACCGTGTGGAGCTTGGCAAGGAGCCCGCCATCGTGCGTCCGATCCGGCGTCGGCAGCTGGATCGAGAAGGCGAGGAACGTCATCGCGACCGCGAAGATCCCGTCGGCGAGATTGGCCAGGCGCGCGAAATCGACGGCGACCCGGTGCCGCAGGCTCATTCCGGATCGAGCCCGATCGCGCGCAGCCGCGCCCGCTCCTCGTCCCAGCCGGCGCGCTCCTTGACGTTGAGGAAGAGATGCACGCGCCGCTCCAGCAGCGCCTCGAGCTCGGTCCGCGCCCGCGCGCCGAGCTCGCGCACCCGTGCGCCCTTGGCGCCGATCAGGATCGCCTTCTGCCCGGCGCGCGCGACATAGATGGTGGCGTCGATCCGCACGCTGCCATCCTGCCGCTCCTCCCAGCTCTCGGTCTCGACCGTGGTGCCGTACGGCACCTCCTCATGCGTCTGCAGGAAGATCTGCTCGCGCACGATCTCGGCGGCGAGCAGCCGGTCCGGGATGTCGGTGAGCTCGTCCGGCGGGTAGAGGAACGGCCCCTCCGGCATCGCCCCGGCGAGCGCGTCGAGCAGGCGGTCGAGCCCGTCCCCGGTCGCCGCGCTGATCATGAAGATCTCTTCGAAGGCGGCGAGGCCGGCGAGCTCCTGCGGTCAGCGGCAGCAGCCGCGCGCGCGGCACGAGGTCGATCTTGTTGAGCAGGAGCCAGGCACGACGCCCCGAGGCGGCCAGTCGGGCGGCGATCGCGCGCACCCCCTCGGTCGCGCCGGATTTGCTGTCGACCAGCAGCAGCGCGAGATCGGCATCCTCGGCGCCGGTCCAGGCGGCGGCGACCATCGCGCGGTCGAGGCGGCGGCGCGGCGCGAAGATGCCGGGCGTGTCCACCAGCAGGATCTGCGTCTCGCCCCGCATCAGGATCGCGAGCACCCGGAACCGCGTGGTCTGCGCCTTCGGGCTCACGATCGAGAGCTTGGCGCCGGCGAGCCGGTTCAGGAGCGTGGACTTGCCGGCATTCGGCGCGCCGACGATCGCCGCGAAGCCGCAGCGCGTGCTCATGGCCCGGCGCCGGGAGCGAGGCTCGCGAGCAGCGCCTCGGCGGCCAGTTGCTCGGCGCGCCGCTTCGAGCCCGCGGTGCCGGCCGCGCTCTGCCCGGCGACCGTCACCGAGATGACGAAGACCGGCGCGTGCGACGGGCCCGCGCGCGATTCCAGCACATAGGCCGGCAGCTTGAGGCCGCGCGCCTGCGCCCATTCCTGCAGCGCCGTCTTCGCGTCCTTTGGCGGCGAAGGCTGCGCCGTCCATCGCCTGTGCCCAGGCGCGGCGGACGAAGCGGCGCGCGGCGTCGAGCCCGCCATCGATGAACAGCGCGCCGATCGCCGCCTCGGTCGCATCGGCAAGCACGGTCGCGCGGCGGCGCACCCCCGCCCGCGCCTCGCCTGGCGCCACCGCCAGCGCAGCCGGCAGTCCCGCCTCCTCGGCGATCGTCGCCAGCACCGGCTGCGAGACGAGCTGCGCGAGCCGCCGTCCGAGCTCGCCCTCCTGCTCCTCCGGGAACCGCTCGGCCAGCCACTCGGCGACCAACAGCCCGAGCACGCGGTCGCCCACGAATTCCAGCCGTTCGTTGGACCCGGCGCCCTTCGCCTGCCCGCTTCTCCGGCGTGCGGCGGAGCGGTGCGTCAGCGCCTCGCGCAGCAATTCCGGCCGGGAGAAGCGATGGCCGAGCAGGCCCTCCGCGACCTCGACCGACGCGGCCGAAACGGCCGCCCTGGTCAATGAATGCCCATCAGGAGACGGCCCCAGCGGATCTCCGCCGGCCATTCCCAGAACTCCCACCAGGGATACTCGCCATCGATCGAGAAGAAGATGAACTGCGCCTTGCCGATCAGGTTCTCCACCGGCACGAAGCCCACGCCATACGAGTTCATCATCCGGCTGTCGGCGGAATTGTCGCGATTGTCGCCCATCGCGAACACGTGGTCCGGCGGCACCACGAACACCGGCGTGTTGTTCATCTCGCCGCTGTCGGTGGATTTCAGCACGTAGTATTTCCGCCCGTTCGGCAGCGTCTCGAGATAGCGCTTGAGCTGCATCCGGATGCCGCCGTCATCCGCCTCGAACTCCCCGGCCGCATCGCGCGGGATCGCCTGGCCGTTGATATAGAGATGGCCCTCCTGCATCTGGATGTGGTCGCCGGGCAGGCCGACGATCCGCTTGATGTAGTCGGTGGTGTTGTCGTGCGGATACTTGAACACGGCGACGTCGCCGCGATTCGGCAGGCTGCCGAAGATGCGGCCGGAGAAAATGGGCGGCGAGAACGGGAAGGAATACCGCGAATAGCCATAGGTGAACTTCGAGACGAAGAGATAATCGCCGACGAGCAGGGTCGGGATCATCGAGCCGGACGGGATGTTGAACGGCTCGAACAGGAAGCTGCGGATGGCGACGGCGATCAGGATCGCATAGACGATCGTCTTGACGTTCTCGAGCAGACCGCTCGACTTGCGTTGCGCCATGTGGAGGGGAGGTTCCGGACCGGGGAGAGGCGGCCGGATCAAGCCGACCTGGCACCGCCCTGTCAAGCAAGCCGGACCAGCACGCAGGGCTGCTCGCTGAACAGCGACGGATGCGCAATCGCCGCTTCCGGCCGCTCCGGCCAGCCCCAGCGTTCGGCCGGGAACAACTGGCGCATCGCCTCCGGCGGGCAGTCGAATGGCGGCCCGCCGGCCTTGCCGGTCTGCATGAACAGCACGAACAGCCTGCCGCCCGGCATCAGCCAGCGATGCAGCAGCGCCGCGTATTCGGGCAGCACCGGGGGCGGCAGCGCGCAGAGGCAGGTCTGGTCATAGATCGCCTCGAACGGCGTCGCAGGCGACCATGCAAGCAGATCGGCCTCCACCGCCGTCCCGACCCGCTCGCGCTGGAAGGCGACCGCGCTCGGCGCCGCATCGACCACCGTGACGTCGAACCCCGCCGCGGCTCAGCGCTCCCGGCTCCGGGCTGCGGCCGGCGCCGGGCACCAGGATGCGGCATGGCGCCAGCGCCCCGCTCTCGCGCCAGGCCCGGAACGCCGGGTGCAGCCCGCCCCGCTCCCAGCGCGTCGTCCCGGCCTGGAACCGCGCCTCCCAGTCGAGCGCCTGCGTCGGGCCGCTCACACCTCTGGCTCCGCGGAGATGATCACCTCGGCAAAGGCATAAGGATACTCGTCCGTCATGGTGAGATGGATCGCCGGCCGCATCCCCGCCGGCGTCATCGCCTGCAACCGCGCGAGCGCCCCGCCGGTCAGGCGCATCGTCGGCTGTCCGCTCGGCAGATTGGCCACGCCGAGATCGGAATGGAACACCCCGAGCCGAAACCCGGTCCCCAGCGCCTTGGCACAGGCCTCCTTGGCGGCAAACCGCTTGGCATAGGTCGGCGCCCACAGCGCCTCCGTCCGCCGCGCCGCCCGCGCCCGCTCCGTCTCGGTGAACACCCGCCCGAGAAACTTGTCCCCAAACCGCTCCATCACCTTCTCGATCCGCCGGATGTCGCACAGATCCGACCCGAGCCCGAGAATCATGACGGGAGTTTGGGGGGTGGAGAGAAAGGCCAGGGGCGCTGCCCTTGGCGGGGTCCAGGGGCAGCGCCCCTGGCCTTTCTCTCCACCCCCCAGACTCCCGTCATCATGCCCGTGCCCGGTCGACCTGGGCGATGCCGGGCGCGGCGCGGATGCCGGCGATGACGGTGGCGAGGTGGCGGAGGTCGCGGACTTCGACGTCGACGAGGGCTTCGAGGAAGTCCTGCTGGCGGTGGACGACCTTCAGGCTGGAGACGGCGCCCTCGTGCTTGGCGACGGCATTGGTGAGATTGGCGAGCGCGGCCGGCTGGTTGTTGGCGATCACGGTGATGCGGCCGATATGGGTCGGGCCTTTCCGCTCGCGATTGAGGGCGGCGTAATCCCAGTCGACATCGAGGAAGCGCTCCGGCGTGGCGGCGAAGCTTTCGAGCGTTGCGCAGCTGCGGGTGTGGATGGTGACGCCCTTGCCGGTGGTGACGATGGCGACGATGGGGTCGCCCGGCAGCGGATGGCAGCAGCCGGCGAAATGGACCGCCATGCCGGCGACGAGGCCGGTGATCGCCATGCCGGTGTCGTGCGTGGGCAGTCTGGCAGTCGGCCGGAGCGTGGCGGGCAGCGGCCTGGCCGCGGGACGGAGCTCCGGGTAGCAGGCGCGGACCACGTCCTTGGGCCCGACATTGCCGTTGCCGACGGCGACGTAGAGATCGTCGAGCGAGGCGAATTTCAGTGCCTTCAGGGCGGCTTCCAGCACCTTCTCCTGGCCGTCCACGCCTTCCTGGCGGAACGCCTTGGCGAGCGCCGCGCGGCCGTCATTGATGTGGTCCTGCCGCTGCTGCTGGGCGATGTGGCGGCGGATGCGCGCGCGCGCCTTGCCGGTGACGACGAAGCGTTCCCAGGCCGGCGACGGCGTGCCGCCGCGGGCGGTCATGATCTCGACCTGGTCGCCGTTCTCGAGGATGTGGCGCAGCGGCACCAGGCGTCCGTTCACCTTGGCGCCGACGCAGGCATCGCCGACCTGGCTGTGCACCGCGTAGGCGAAATCGACCGGCGTCGCGCCGCGCGGCAGCGGGATCAGCTGGCCCTTCGGCGTGAAGCAGAAGACCTGGTCCTGGTAGAGCTCCAGCTTGGTGTTCTCGAGGAACTCGTCGAGCGCCGCGGAGCTGTCGAGGATTTCGAGGAGGTCCTGCACCCAGCGGAAGCGGTTGATGTCCTGCACGGCATCCGGGCCGCCATCCTTGTACGCCCAGTGCGCGGCGACGCCGTTCTCGGCGACGGCGTGCATCTCGGGTGTGCGGATCTGCAGCTCGATCTTCTGGTTGCGCGGCTCGCGCAGCGTGACGCCGGTGTGCAGGCTCTGGTAGCCGTTCGATTTCGGCGTCGAGATGTAGTCCTTGAACCGTCCGGCGATCACCGGGAAGGCGGCGTGCACCGCGCCGAGCGCCGCGTAGCAGGCCTCGCGCGTCGGCACGACGACGCGGAAGGCCATGATGTCGGAGAGCTGCTCGAAGGCGACGTTGCGCCGCTGCATCTTCTCCCAGATCGAATAGGGTGATTTCTCGCGCCCGCTGACCTCGACCACGGCGATGCCGGCCTCGTGGCAGACCTCGACGAGCTCGGCACGCACCTCCTCGATCACGTCCGCGCCCTGCCCGCGCAGGAAGTTGAGCCGCGCCTGGATGGTCTGCCAGGCCTCCGGCTCGAGCTGCGCGAAGGCGAGCGTCTGCAGCTCGGACTTGACGCTTTCCATGCCGATGCGCTCGGCGAGCGGCGCGTAGATCTCCATCGTCTCGCGGGCGATGCGGGTGCGGCGCTCCGGGTTCTCGACGAAATGCAGCGTGCGCAT
This sequence comes from uncultured Alphaproteobacteria bacterium, assembly GCA_963822815.1. Classification (GTDB taxonomy): domain Bacteria; phylum Pseudomonadota; class Alphaproteobacteria; order Acetobacterales; family Acetobacteraceae; genus CAWGJC01. The sequence goes on along the minus strand of CAWGJC010000005.1, from coordinate 179,794 downwards.
GTTGTGCAGGCGGTCGGCGAGCTTCACCAGCAGGACGCGGATGTCCTTGCTCATGGCGAGCACGAGCTTGCGGAAATTCTCCGCCTGCTTGGTGCGGTCGGATTGCAGCTCGAGCCGGGTGAGCTTGGTCACCCCGTCGACCAGCCCGCCGATCTCGGCACCGAAGCGGCGCTCGATCTCCGGCAGCGTGACGGTCGTGTCCTCGATCACGTCGTGCAGCAGGCCGGTGGCGATGCTGGCGACGTCGAGCTTGTAGCCGGCAAGGATGTCGGCGACCGCGAGCGGATGGGTGATGTAGGGATCGCCGTTGTCGCGGCGCTGCTCGCGATGCGCCTGCGCCGCGACCGCGTAGGCGGCGTCGATCAGCCCGGTATCGGCGCGCGGGTCGTGGAGCTGGATTTTCTCCGCCAGCTCGTCGCTCGGCGTGATCCCCGGCCGCAGCTCGTCCTCGGACCGGGCGGCGATGCCGTCCGGGGCGCGTGCGACGGCGCCGTCACGGGCGTGAAATGGGATGGCGAAGTCGGACGTCATCCCTGCCGCCTCACATCGGGGTGTCTCGCCCCACGCAGCCGCCCCGCATCCGCATGCTCAGCGCCGGCGGCCGCCCAGCTCGGCCTCGATCGCCGCCTCGATGTCGTCGGGCGACAGCTCCTCGACGGGCAGGTTGGCGGCCTCCTCCTCGGCGGACACGTCCTGCAGGCCGAAGATGTTCTGGTCGGTCGGGATGAGGTCGAGCACCTCCTCGTCCGCGGGCTCGGGCTCGGGAGCGCGGGAGAGCGACTTCACCAGGTCCTGTTCGAGCTTCACCAGGGGCACGGTCCCCTCCGCGATCTCGCGCAGCGCGATGACGGGGTTCTTGTCGTCGTCGCGCTCCAGGGTCAGCTCCTCGCCCCGGCTCAGGTTGCGGGCCCGCTGGGCGGCGAACAGCACGAGCTCGAAGCGGTTCGGGACCTTCTCGACGCAATCTTCGACGGTGACGCGGGCCATGCAGCGGGCCTCCGGCTTGATCAGCTTGGGGGTAGCCGCTTCACTTAGTCGGCCCCCCTTCCCGCTGCAAGCATCTTCAGGTGCTTCGCGGGCGCAGATCCTGCATCGAGAGCCCCCGGAGCAGCGTCGCGGCGGGAACGCCGAGCCGGGGATGGACCCACGCGGGGGCGAGCTCGACCAGCGGGGCCAGCACGAAGGCCCGCTCATGCGCGCGCGGGTGCGGCAGGACCGGATCGGGCCCGTCACGGACCATGCCGTCGATATCGACGATGTCGAGATCGAGGGTGCGCGCCGCGTTGCGCTCGCCGCGTACCCGACCATGCGCCGCCTCGATCCGCTGCAGCGCCCGAAGCAGTTCCTCGGGCGCCAGGGCGCCCGCCAGATGCGCGACCGCGTTCACGTAGCGCGGCTGGGAAGCGACGGGAATCGGCGCCGAATCCCACCAGCGCGAGAGGCCGCGGAGCCGGAGGCCGGGCAGCAGGTCGAGCGCGGCGACCGCGGCGCGGCAGGTCTCGATTGCGGACCCCCCGCCTTCCGGCTCAAGATTTGCGCCAACTGCAACCAATATCATTTCATCACGGCTTCGTTTGTGTTTCAAGGGATTGACGGGATTCGGCCGCGTGGCATTGCTTGCGGTGTTTGGATGGTGGCGGGCGAATTCGCGCTCTGTCGGTCACCTCATCGCTCCTGGAGTGTTTTCAGATGCATTTCCTTCCAACCGAGCGCCTCGCCTTGTTCATTGACGGCGCCAACCTCTATTCCGCCTCGCGCAATCTCGGATTCGATGTCGATTACCGCAACCTGCTCGAATTCTTCCGGCGCAAGGCGAATGTCATCCGCGCCTATTACTACTCCGCCCTGGTGGAGACCGAGGAGTATTCGCCGCTGAAGCCGCTCACCGACTGGCTCGCCTATAACGGCTACACGCTCGTCACCAAGCCGGCGAAGGAATTCACCGATTCCGCCGGGCGGCGCCGGGTGAAGGGACACATGGATATCGAGCTCGCGATCGACATGATGGAGCTTGCCCCGCGCATCGACCACGCCGTGCTGTTCAGCGGCGATTCCGATTTCCGCCGCCTCGTCGAGGCCGTGCAGCGCCGCGGCGTCAGGGTCTCGGTGGTATCCTCGATCCGCACCACACCGCCGATGGTGGCGGACGAGCTGCGCCGCCAGGCCGACCAGTTCCTCGAGCTCGCCGAGATCGGCCCCGAATTCACCCGCCGCCAGATGGAGCCGCGGGTGCGTCCGGTCGCGCGGCAGACCCCGGCCGAGCCCTTCGTCGAGCCCGGGGTGAGCTGATCCCGAGGCTTTTCCGGTGAGCCTCGCCGACGCGGCGCCGGGATCGGCGCCGCCGCACGACTGCCCGCTCTGCCCGCGCCTCGTGCAATACCGCGGGGCGAACCGGGCGGAGCATCCGGACTGGTTCAACGGGCCGGTGCCGAGCTTCGGCACCGCCGACGCGAAGCTGCTCATCGTCGGCATGGCGCCCGGGGTGAAAGGCGCGAACCGGACCGGCCGACCGTTCACCGGCGACCATGCCGGGGTGCTGCTCTATGGAACGCTGCTGAAATTCGGTCTTGCGGAAGGAGATTACCGCGCGGAGCCGGATGACGGGCTCATCCTGCGCGACTGCCGCATCGCCAACGCGGTGCGCTGCGTGCCGCCCGCCAACCTGCCGGAACCCGCCGAGGTCACGACCTGCAACCGCTTCCTGGCCGCCGAGATCGCCGCCATGCCGGCCCTGCGCATCGTGCTCGCGCTCGGCGTGCTCGCCCACGCCGCGGTCCTGAAGGCCTGCGGCGTGCCCCCGGCCCGCACCCGCTTCCGGCACGGCGACATCCACACCCTGCCGGACGGGCTGCTGCTCGCCGACAGCTATCACGTCTCCCGCTACAACACGAACACCGGCAAGCTCACCACGGAGATGTTCGAGGCGGTGATCGCCGCCATCCGGGAGCGCCTGGCGAGCTGATTCAACCCGCGGCCAGAAACTCCATCGCCGCCTGCACGCCGCCCGCCTGATGCGGGACGCCAGCGACCGCCAGCCCCATCTCCACTCCCCCGAGCGTGCCGACAAGTTGAAGATCACCGAAATCGCCGAGATGGCCGATGCGGAACACCCGGTCCTTGAGGATGCCGAGCCCGTTGCCGAGGCTCATGTTGAAGCGTTCCAGGATCGTCGCCCGCAGCGCGTCGGCGCTCACGCCCTCCGGCACCCGCACCGCGGTCAGCGAGGAGGAGTAGTCGAGCGGCTCAAGGCACTGGATCTCGAGCCCCCAGGCGCGCACCGCCCGCCGCGTCGCCTCCGCGTGGCGGTGGTGCCGTGCGAACACGTTGTCGAGCCCTTCCTCGAGCAGCATCCTCACCGCCGCATCGAGCCCGTAGAGCAGGTTGGTGCCCGGCGTGTAGGGGAAATACCCGGTCGCGTTGGCGGCGAGCATGGCGCCCCAGTCCCAGTAGCTGCGCGGCAGCCTCGCCCGCTCCGCCGCCTGCCGCGCCTTCTCGCTGATCGCGTTGAAGGAGAGTCCCGGCGGCAGCATCAGCCCCTTCTGCGAACCCGCCACGGTGACGTCGACGCCCCATTCGTCGTGCCGGTAGTCGATGCTGGCGAGCGAGGAGATGGTGTCCACCATCAGCAGCGCCGGATGCTGCGCCGCGTCCATCGCGCGGCGCACCTCGGCGATGCGGCTCGCGCAGCCGGTCGAGGTCTCGTTGTGCACGACGCAGACCGCCTTGATGCGGTGCGCGCGATCCTCGGCCAGCACCGCGCCGATCGCCTCGGGATCGGCGCCGCGGCGCCAGTCGGTGTCGATGAACTCCGGCACGAGCCCGAGCCGCTCCGCCATCTCCTTCCAGAGCGTCGCGAACCAGCCGGTCCGGCACATCAGCACCGCATCGCCCGGCGAGAGCGTGTTGACGAGTGCGGCCTCCCAGGCGCCAGTGCCGGAGGCGGGATAGACCACCACCGGCCCGTTGGTCTTGAACACCAGCCGGACATTCGCGAGCAGCTCCCGCCCGAAACGGCCGAACTCCGGGCCGCGATGATCCATCGTCGGATTGTCGATCGCGCGCAGCACCCGGTCGGGCACGTTGGTGGGCCCCGGGATCTGCAGGAAATGCCGCCCGGCGACGCGATGATTGGCCTGATGGTGACGGTGCTGGTCGTGACTCTCTGGCGTCATGCGAGAATGTCTCCCTGACCGCCAAGATGGGCCGCGGCGGCCGGGTTGCCAATCGCGGGGGCCTGGCGGATGGATGGGCGCATGACGCGCACCCCCGAGGCCGATCCCGCCCTCGCCGCCCGGCTGCGGCGCGAGATCAAGGGCGACGTGCTGTTCGCCCCCGCCGATCGCGGCCGCTACGCGACGGATGCCTCGATCTACCAGGTCGAGCCGATCGGCATCGTCGTGCCCGAGCGCGTCGAGGACGCGATGGCGGCGATGGCGATCGCCCGCGAACACGGGGTTCCGGTGCTCGCCCGCGGCGGCGGCACCAGCCAGTGCGGCCAGACCGTCAACCGCGCACTGGTGATCGACTGCTCCAAGCACCTGCGCCGCATCCTGGCGATCGACCCCGATGCCCGCACCGCACGGGTCGAGCCCGGACTCGTGCTCGCGCACCTCAATGCCGCGCTGCGGCCGCACGGTCTGTTCTTTCCGGTCGATCCCTCGACGCAGGCGCGCTGCACGATCGGCGGCATGGCGGGCAACAATTCGTGCGGCGCGAAATCGATCCGCTACGGCCTGATGGCGGACAACGTGAACGCGATCGACGCCGTGCTTGCGGACGGCACCCGCCACCGCTTCGGCGCGCTCCCTCCGCTGGCATTCCACCCGCAAACGCGGGCGGAACCTTGGCCAGCTCCGCCCGACAATCTCGGCGCCGACATGCCGGCGCGCATCGCCGATCTGGTGCAGCGCCTGCGCGCACTCGGCGCCGCCGAGGCGGACGAGATCGCCGCCCGCTTCCCGCACCAGCTCCGCCGGGTCGGCGGCTACAATCTGGATGCGCTGACGCCCGCCGCCCGCACCGCCGGACGCGAAAATCTCGCGCGCCTGCTGGTCGGCTCGGAGGGCACGCTCGCCTTCTCGACCGCACTCGAGCTCAGGCTTTCCCCGATCAAGCCGCGCAAGACGGTCGGCATCTGCCAGTTCCCGAGCTTCCGCGCGGCCATGGAGGCGACGCGCGAGCTGGTGCGGCTCGATCCGGAGGCGGTCGAGCTGGTCGATCGCACCATGATCGATCTCGGCCGCGCGATTCCCCTGTATCGCGCGACGATCGACCGCATGCTGATCGGCGAGCCCGACTCCCTGCTGCTGGTCGAGTTCCACGGCGACGAGGACACGAAGCTGCTCGCGAAACTCGCCGATCTCGACGGGGTGATGGCCGATCTCGGCTTCCCCGGCGCGGTGGTGCGCGCGACCGATGCCGCGTTCCAGGCCGACATCGCCGAGGTGCGCGAGGCCGGGCTCAACATCATGATGTCGATGAAGGGCGACGGCAAGCCGGTCTCCTTCATCGAGGATTGCGCCGTCGATCTCGATGATCTCGCCGACTACACCGAGCGCCTCAACGAGGTATTCGCGCGTCACGGCACCAAGGGCACCTGGTACGCGCACGCCTCGGTCGGCTGCCTGCATGTGCGGCCGGTGCTGAACATGAAGGACGCGGCGGATCTCACGCGCATGCGCGCCATCGCCGAGGAGTGCTTCGCCCTGGTGCGCGAATACAAGGGCTCGCACAGCGGCGAGCACGGGGACGGCATCGCGCGCAGCGAATTCCATGAAGCGATGTTCGGACCACGGCTCGTCCGCGCCTTCGAGGCGGTGAAGGACATTTTCGACCCGGATGGGCTGCTCAACCCGAACCGCATCACCCGCGCGCCGCGCATGGATGACCGCACGAAGCTGCGCTACGGCCCGGACTACGCGGCTGCACCGGGCTTTTCCCCCGTGCTCGACTGGTCGGACTATCCGGGCCCGCTCGGGGGCATGCTCGGCGCGGTCGAGATGTGCAACAACAACGGCACCTGCCGCAAGCGCGACCCCGGCGTCATGTGCCCGAGCTACCGCGCCACCGGCGACGAGATCCATCTGACGCGCGGCCGCGCCAACACGCTGCGCCTCGCGCTGACCGGTCAGCTCGGCGCGGATGCGATCGCGTCCAATGCCGTCTACGACGCGCTGGCACTCTGCGTCTCCTGCAAGGCATGCAAGAGGGAGTGCCCGACCGGCGTCGACATGGCGAAGATGAAGATCGAGGTGCTGGCTGCGCGCGCCGCACGACAGGGACTGTCGCGCCGCGACCGCGTCGTTGCCAGCCTGCCGGGCCTCGCGCCGCTGCTCGCGCGCGCCGCCCCCATCGCCAATCTGCGCAACCGCATCCCGGCGCTGCGGCGGCTCGGCGAGCGCACGCTCGGCCTCGCCGCCGATCGCCCGCTCCCGCGCTGGCGGCGCGACTTCTTTCGCGACCGTGAAGCGCCCGATGCGCCCGCTCCGCGCGGCGAGGTGTTGCTCTTCGCCGACACGTTCAATCGCTGGTTCGAGCCGGAGAACCTCCGCGCCGCGATCCGCGTGCTGCGCGCCGCCGGCTACCGCGCCGTCCTGCCGCGCACCCCGCGTCCACTCTGCTGCGGCCGCACCTGGCTCGGCGCCGGGCTGATCGAGCGCGCCCGCGCCGAGGCGCGTCGCACGCTCGCCGCGCTCGCCGGCGACCGAACGGTGATCGGCCTGGAGCCCTCCTGCCTGCTCACCCTGCGCGACGAGTTCCTGTCCCTCCTGCCCGGCTCGGGAACGCGCGATCTCGCCGCCCGCGCCCTCCTCCTGTCGGAATTCCTGACCCGCGAGAAGCCGGACCTCCCGCTGCGACCGCTCGCCGTCACCGCGCATCTGCACGGCCACTGCCATCAGAAGGCCTTCGCCGCCTTTCCTGCCGCCATCGCGGCGCTCCGCCGCATTCCCGAGCTTGCGGTGACCCCGATTGCCGCATCCTGCTGCGGCATGGCCGGCAGCTTCGGCTACCAGGCGGAGACGCAGCACGTGTCACGCGCGATGGCCGAGGCCGGCCTGCTGCCCGCGGTGCGCGCCGCCGCCGCCGATGACATCATCGTCGCCGACGGCACCTCCTGCCGGCACCAGATCGCCGATCTTGCCGGGCGCCCCGCCATGCACTCGGTCCGCGTGCTCGCGCGTGCCCTCGCCTGACAAGCGCCAGCGCCGGCCTCGTCGCCGTCGGCATCAATCCTCGCGGCGCGCCTCGTAGGAGGTCTCCGGCATCCACACCCAGATCATCGCCAGCCCGGCCGCTGCCACCGCGGCGAGAGCAAGGAAGCCGATCGTGAAGCCAAGCGTCTGGGCCACGAACCCGACCGCGGTGGTGCTGATCGCCGAGCCGAGTGCGGCGATCATCCCGACCGCCCCGAGGGAGAAGTTGTAGCGCCCGCTCCTGCGGGTGACGTCGGCGACGACGAGCGGCGTCATGATCCCGATGATGACCGCGGTGAGCCCGCCGAGCACCTGGACGCCGATGAGGAACCAGGGGCCGGGCGCGAAGGCGAACAGCAGCGCCCGCGGCAGCAGGGCCGCGAAGCCCAGGATCAGCAGCTTCTTGCGCCCCCATTCGTCGGCCTTCCGCGCCACCCAGCCGGCGATCAGCGCGGTGACCACCTGCGGCACCACCACCAGCCCGGCGATCACCAGTTCCAACTCGTGCTGATGCTGATGGGCGAGATGCTCGCCGGCCAGCGGCAACATCGAGGCATTGGCGAACTGGAACAGGAACAGGCAGAAGGCAAAGATCAGCAGCCGCCGGTTCCAGGCGAGCTCGCGCCACCGTGCCGCCTTCGACTCCCGCCGTCCCTCGCTGGACCTGGCGCGCGCATAGTCGATGTCGCCGCCGCGGATCAGCGCGAGGGTGGCGAGCGCCGGCAGGCACAGGCCGGCCGCGACGAAGAACGGCGCTCGCGGCGAGAGCAGGCTGCCCACCACACCCATCGCGGCGGCGGTCGCCGCATTGCCGAGCGAGGCGTAGCGATGGTTGCGGCCGACCCGCGTGTGGAACGCGCGATGGCCGACGAGACCGAGCCCGATGGCAGCGAGGGCGGTCCGCACGGCGCCGCCCGTCATGCCATGCATGAACTCCCCCGCGGCGACCGTTGCAAATCGCGGAAAGAGGCCGATCAACAGCGCACCCGCGGCGATCAGCCCGATGCAGCCGGCGACCAGCAGGCGCTTCTGCCGGATCCAATCGACCAGGGCACCGGCGGGCGCCTGCGTGACGAGCGCGACGGTCGTGTTCAACGTCAGGACGAGGCCGATCTCGCCCTGCTTCCAGCCGTGGGCGGAGAGGTACACGGAGACGAACGGACCGAAGGCCACTTCGACATCGGCGATGAAGAAGTTGAGCCAGTCGAGCCCGCGCTGGCTCCTTGTCGCCGACCGCGCCGTGCCCGCCTGGTCCGTTTCCTCCACCTCGCTCGCCCCTGATCGCGTCGGCGCCGCCGCAACCGACGGGCGCGGCGCGGACCGCGCGGCTGGCGGTCAGCTCACCACGCCGCGTTTCCGAAGCTCCGCGATCACCCGGTCGGCAAGATCGGAGGCCGATGCCTCCGTCGTGCGCAGATGGATCTCCGGATCGATCGGCGGCTCGTACGGCGCGTCGATGCCGGTGAAGTTGCGGATCAGCCCCTGATCCGCGCGTTTGTACAGCCCCTTCGGATCGCGCCGGCGGCACTCCTCGATCGGCGTGTCGACGAACACCTCGATGAACTCGCCGGCCGCAACCCGCTCGCGCGCGGTGTCGCGCTCGGTGCGGTAGGGCGAGATGAACGAGACCAGCACGATCATGCCGGCATCGATGAACAGCGCGGAGGCCTCCGACACGCGGCGGATGTTCTCGACGCGGTCCGCCTCGGTGAAGCCGAGGTCGCGGTTGAGCCCGTGGCGGATGTTGTCACCATCGAGCACGTAGGTGTGGCGACCGAGCGCGAAGAGCTTGCGCTCGACCAGGTTGGCGATCGTCGATTTCCCCGAGCCGGAGAGACCGGTGAACCACACCACCGCCGGCTCCTGCCCGTTGAGCCGCGCGCGCGCGGCCTTGTTCACGTCGAGCTCCTGCCAGGTGATGTTGGTCGAGCGGCGGAGCGCGTAGTCGATCATGCCGACGCCGACCGTCGCATTGGTCAGCCGGTCGACGATGATGAAGCCGCCGAGATCGTGGTCGTCGGCATAGGATTCGAACGGCACCGGCGCGGTCAGCGAGACGTTCACCACCGCGACGTCGTTGACGCGCAGATCCTCGGCGCTGAGCTTCTCGTGCGTGTTGACGTCGATGCGGTGGCGGATGCGCGTGACGCTGCCGCTCACGGTACGGGTGCCGAGCTTGAACAGATAGGTGCGGCCGTGCAGCAGCGGCGTCTCGGAGAGCCAGACGAGATGCGCCTGGAATTGGTCGGCGGTCTGCACGGGCGCGTCGGCGGCGGCGAGCACGTCGCCGCGCGAGACGTCCATCTCCTGGGCGAGGACGACGGTGACGGCCTCGCCAGCCCCCGCCTCCTGCAGATCGCCATCCAGGGTGACGATGCGCTGCACGGTCGTGGTGCGCGCGATGCCGGTCACGCTGATCGCGTCGCCGACGCGCACGGTCCCCGCCGCGATCGTGCCGGAATAGCCGCGGAAATCGAGATTGGGTCGGTTCACCCACTGCACCGGCATGCGAAACGGCCGGCTCGCGGAGAGATCCTCGATTTCCACCGTCTCCAGATGCTCGAGCAGCGTCGGCCCGGAATACCAGGGCGTCCGGGCGCTCGGCTTCAGCACGTTGTCGCCGTAGCGCGCCGACATCGGGATCGCGACGATCGACTTGAAGCCGAAATTCGCCACCGCCTGCTGGTATTCGGCGCGGATCGCCTCGAACACGTCCTGGCTGAAATCGACGAGGTCGATCTTGTTGATCGCCAGGATCACGTGCTTGATGCCAAGCAGACTGGCGATGAAGGAGTGCCGCCGCGTCTGGGTCAGCACGCCGTGGCGGCTATCGATCAGCACCACCGCGAGATCGGCGGTCGAGGCGCCGGTCGCCATGTTGCGGGTGTACTGCTCGTGCCCGGGCGTGTCGGCGACGATGAAGCGGCGCTTCGCGGTGGTGAAGAAGCGGTAGGCGACGTCGATCGTGATGCCCTGCTCGCGCTCGGCGGCGAGCCCGTCCACCAGCAGCGCGAAGTCGATGTTCTCGCCGTCGGTGCCGTGCTTGCGGCTGTCGCGCTCGAGTGCCGCGAGCTGGTCGTCGAAGATCAGCTTGGTGTCGTAGAGCAGCCGGCCGATCAGCGTCGACTTGCCGTCATCGACGCTGCCGCAAGTGAGGAAGCGCAGGAAGCCGATCTGCTTCTGCTGGGCGAGATATTCCTCGAGCGTGTCGGGGGCGGTATCGGCGAGAGCGACGGACATCAGAAATACCCCTCACGCTTCTTCTTTTCCATCGAATCCGATTCGTCGCGGTCGATCAGCCGGCCGCCGCGCTCGGAGGTGCGGACCGTGAACATCTCGGAGACGATCTCGGGCAGCGTGGTCGCGTCCGATTCCACCGCGCCGGTCAGCGGGTAGCAGCCGAGCGAGCGGAAGCGCACCGTGCGCATCTCCGGCTGCTCGTCGGGGCCGAGGCGCTTCTCCATCCGCTCGTCATGCACGACGATCAGGCTGCCGTCGCGCTCCACCACCGGATGCTGCTTGGCGAAGTAGAGGGGAACGATCGGGATCTCCTCCTCCATGATGTATTGCCAGACATCGAGCTCGGTCCAGTTGGAGATCGGGAAGACGCGGATCGACTCGCCCTTGTTGATCCGCCCGTTGTAGAGCTTCCAGAACTCCGGCCGCTGGTTCTTCGGGTCCCATTCGTGGTTCGCGGAGCGGAAGGAGAAGATGCGCTCCTTGGCGCGCGACTTCTCCTCGTCGCGCCGCGCGCCGCCGAACGCCGCGTCGAACCCGTACTTCGTCAGCGCCTGCTTCAGCGCCTCGGTCTTCATCGTGTTGGTGTAGAACGACGAGCCGTGATCGAACGGATTGATGTTCTGCGCCCGGCCCTCCTCGTTGGTGTAGACGATGAGGTCGAGGCCGAGCCGCTTCGCCGTGGCGTCGCGGAACGCGATCATCTCCCGGAATTTCCAGGTGGTGTCGATGTGCATCATCGGGAACGGCGGCTTCGACGGGTGGAACGCCTTCATGATGAGGTGCAGCAGGACCGAGCTGTCCTTGCCGATCGAGTAGAGGAACACCGGCGCGCGGCATTCCGCCGCCACCTCGCGGATGATGTGGATGCTCTCGTTCTCGAGTCGCTTCAGGTGGGAACCGCGATACGTCGCCATGGTCTCTCCAGTGCCGGCTGGGGAGGCCCGGCCGAACGCAAACCCGCCGATCGTGTCGGCGGGGCAGTGACTGCACGAAACCACGGCCCTTTTGCAAGCAGAACCGACTCCTGGTCAGGGGCGCCGGCCCGCCGCGAAGGCCACGAGGGCGCGCTCCACACGCGACAGGTACCTCCTGACCAGTCCCCCGGCCGCTCCTGGCGGAACAGGCGGAGGCTCGTGTACCACGGGCTGCCCTCGCCGTGGAGCAGCCAGCGCCAGTCCGGTGGATCCGGCAGCAGCACCCAGCAGGGCCGTCCGAGCGCCCCGGCGAGATGGGCGACCGCGGTATCGACGCTCACCACCAGGTCGAGTTCGGCGACCGCGGCGGCGGTCTCGGCGAAGTCGGTGAGATCGGGCGAGAGATCGCGCAGCCCGGGCGCCCTCGCCTCCCCCGCCCCCACCTGCAGGCCGACGAAGCGGAGGCCCGGCACCGCCAGCAGGCCCTTCAGCGCCGCCAGCTCGAGCGAGCGGCAGGAAATCCTCCTCCTTCTCCGGATTGCCGGCCCAGACCAGCCCCACTCTGGGTCCCGACGGGAGGCGGCGGGCCCAGGCGGCGCGGCGGACGGGGTCGGCCTGCAGGAAGCCGGCGGCGAAGGGGATGGTCGCAACGGTCGTGCCGAACAGGCGGGCGACGCTGCCGAGGAACACCCAGCGGTCGAACGCGACCGGGCCGTGCACGAGCTCGACGAGCCTCGCCCACCCCGGGGAGCATGGCCAGCAGCGGGACCAGCGGCCGGTGGCAGGCCAGCACCACCCGCCCGACCCGCCGGGCCACGGCGGGCAGATAGCGGGCGAACATGATGCAGTCGCCCATCCCCTGCTCCGCCCGCACCAACAGCGTGCCGTCGAATTTTTCTCCGTGCCATTCCGGCCCGGGCATCGGTGGAAAGAAGGTCGCCGCCCCGAAATCGACGCGCCGCCGCCACTCCAACGCCTTCCAGCCGGCCTGGTAGTCGCCGCGCAGCATCAGCGCGTGGCCGAGCGAGACGTGCAGCAGCGGCGCCGCTGGCGTGATCCGAACCCCGGCGCGGAGCAGGGCGATCGCCGCGTCGAGCTCCCCGCGCCGCAACAGCAATCGCCCGCGCAGCAAGGCGACCGGCGCCAGCAGCCGCGGCTCACGCCGCGCCGCTTCGAGGCTCAGCCGCTCGGCCTCCGCCTCGTCATCGCGCGCCGCCGCGGCGAGCGCCGCCCGGAACGCCTGCCAGCCGGCGTGACAGCTGCACCCTGGATCGAAGGCGCTGGCCGCCGGAGGCGGTGCGCTGGGGCGGCGACGGACGGTGCGGCGGGGCATCGCGCCCTCATACGCCACGCACCCCGCCCGTGCAGCCGCGCGGCCGGATCATGACCCCCGACAAAGCGCGTGATGACGTCGGAGGTCTGGAATCACGCCGAAGACAAAGCGCGTGATGACCGAACGCGGAGGCCGGAGGTCTGGACGACGCCCTGAAGCCGCGTGTCACCAACGTCCGTCCAGGAACTCCGCGATCGCGTCGGGCGGGGCCTTCGCGTAGGTGCCGCGGCGGCTCACCGCCGTTCCCGTGAGGCGGTGCAGCGCCAGCGCCATCTCCGCCGCCTTCGCCGCCACCGCGATCCCGTTCAGCACCGGCGCTCCGTCCACCGCGAAGCCGCGCTCGCGGGCGAAGAGCAGCATCGGCAAACCGCCGGCCGGCACGATCACCTCCGCCCCGGCAGCGGCCAGCGGCCGCGCCTGGTCGATGAAATCGGCCCTCACCGCCGCGTAGGCGGCCTCGTCGTCGAAGGCGCGCATGAATGCTGGCAAATCCATCCGGAGCGCCCGCACCCCGGCCATGCGCCCGGCCAGCCCATGCGTGATCACCTGGCGTTCATGCCACTCGACGAACACCGGATCGATCGCGACGAGCCCGAACCGCCGTCCCATCGTGCAGGCGGCGAGCAGGTTCGCCTCGCCGAGCGCGACCACCGGGATTTCCAGCGAGCCGCGCAGTTCCAGCAGGCCGGGCTCCTGGAAATGCCCGAGCAGGAACAGATCGTATCCTGCCCGCTCCGCCGCGATCCCGTTGCGAAGGATCTGCGCGGCGCAGCGGAATTCCGTCAGCGGGTGGAAGAAGCGGTCGGGCGGGTCGAGTCCATGCACCTCGAATCGCACGCCGGGCGCGGCGAGGCCGTCGAGCACCGCCTGCAGGCGGCGGATATAGGGCGCCTGCCGCTCCGGATGGACGAAGCTCTGGTACCAGATCCGCGCCTCGTCACTCATTCTCTGCTCCCCAGCTCTCGTACAGGATCATCCGGTGGCCGTCCCGCACGAACGCCGCGGCGGCGACCATGCCGATGCCGCCCAGTACCTGCCGCGAGCCGGTGTTGCTCTCCCGGGCTACCGCGACGACGCGGCGCACCCGCGCCCGCTCATGCGCGAAGCGCAGCGCGGCGCCGGCCGCCTCGCGTGCGAGCCCCTGCCCTGCGCATCCGGATGGAAGGCGAAGCGCAGCCCGAGCCCGCGCCCGTCGGGACGCTCGTGCAGGCCGACCAGGCCGGCGAGCGGCGCCTCGTCCGCCTCGCGCACGCTCCACATGCCGACGCCGTGCGCACCCCAGAAGGCGGTGTCCTCGGCGAGTTCGGCGATCACCTGCGCGGGACTCCTGACGCCGCCGAGCATGACCGCGTAGATCCGCGGATCGCCCTTCAGCGCGATCAGTTCCGGCAGGTCGGCCCAGCAGGCGGGCCGCAGGATGAGGCGGCCGGTACGGACAACCCATATCGGACTCATCGGCCGGGAGGAGGCAGCGGCCCCGGAGTGCCGGGACCGCTCCCGTCAGTGGGCGAAGCCGGCCAGGATCGCGAGCAGCAGCAGCGCGACGATGTTGGTGATCTTGATCATCGGATTGACCGCGGGACCGGCGGTATCCTTGTAAGGATCGCCCACCGTATCGCCGGTCACCGCGGCCTTGTGCGCCTCCGAGCCCTTGCCGCCGTGATTGCCCTCCTCGATGTATTTCTTCGCGTTGTCCCAGGCGCCGCCGCCCGAGGTCATCGAGATCGCGACGAACAGCCCGGTGACGATGGTGCCGAGCAGCATCGCGCCCAGCGCGGCGAACGCCGAGGCCTGGCCGACGAGTCCCCAGATCACGAGGTAGAGGACGATCGGCGCCAGCACCGGCAGCAGCGAGGGCGCGATCATCTCGCGGATCGCCGCGCGGGTGAGCAGGTCGACCGCGCGGCCGTAATCCGGCTTGCCGGTCCCTTCCATGATGCCGGGGATCTCGCGGAACTGCCGCCGCACCTCGACCACGACCGCGCCGGCGGCGCGGCCCACCGCGGTCATGCCGAGCGCGCCGAAGAGATAGGGCAGCAGACCGCCGATGAAGAGCCCGATCACCACATACGGGTCCTGCAGCGCGAACTGGACGTGCAGGTTCGGGAAGTAGTGGCCGAGATCCTCGGTATAGGCGGCGAACAGCACCAGCGAGGCGAGGCCCGCCGAGCCGATGGCATAGCCCTTGGTCACCGCCTTGGTGGTGTTGCCGACCGCGTCGAGCGCGTCGGTGGTGCGACGCACATCGGCCGGCAGGTCGGCCATCTCGGCGATGCCGCCGGCGTTGTCGGTGACCGGGCCGTAGGCATCGAGCGCCACGATCATGCCGGCGAGCGCGAGCATGGTCGTCGCCGCGACCGCGATGCCGAACAGGCCGGCGAGCGAGAAGGACAGGACGATGCCGACGCAGATGACGAGCACCGGCAGCGCCGTCGATTCCATCGACACCGCCAGGCCCTGGATCACGTTGGTGCCGTGGCCGGTGGTCGAGCTCTGCGCGATGCTGCGCACCGGGCGGTATTCGGTCGAGGTGTAGTATTCGGTGATCACCACCAGCAGCCCGGTCACCCCGAGCCCGACCAGCGTGCAGAGGAAGAGCTGCCAGCCGGCGACCGCGCCGACGCCGGTCATGGCGAGCGGCGTGCCGAAGCCGGTGAGCAGCGCGATGACGATCGCGATCAGCACGATCGAGATCGCGCCGGTCACCACCAGCCCCTTGTAGAGCGCGCGCATGATGCCGCCATCGGAGCCGATCTTCACGAAATACGTGCCGATCACCGAGGCGATGATGCAGACGCCGCCGATCAGCAGCGGCAGCATCATCAGCGTGTCCTGCAAGGGCGGCGCGAAGAAGATCGCCGCGAGCAGCATGGTCGCGACCACCGTCACCGCATAGGTCTCGAACAGGTCGGCCGCCATGCCGGCGCAGTCGCCGACATTGTCGCCCACGTTGTCGGCGATCACCGCGGGGTTGCGGGGGTCGTCCTCGGGAATGCCGGCCTCGACCTTGCCGACGAGATCGGCGCCCACATCGGCGCCCTTGGTGAAGATGCCGCCGCCGAGACGGGCGAAGATCGAGATCAGCGACGCGCCGAAGGAGAGCGCCACCATCGCGTTCAGGACCGGGCGCAGATCGGTGCCGGGCGTGATCGAGCGCAGCACGAAGTAGTAGATGCTGACCCCGAGCAGGCCGAGCCCGACCACCAGCATGCCGGTGATCGCGCCGGAGCGGAAGGCGATCTCGAGGCCGGCGGAGAGCCCCTGGCGCGACGCCTGCGCGGTGCGCACATTGGCGCGCACGGAGACGTTCATCCCGGCATAGCCCGCCGCGCCGGACAACACGGCGCCGATCAGGAAGCCGATCGCGACGTGCCAGCCGAGCAGGAACCCGAGGATGATCAGGATCACCACGCCGACGATCGCGATCGTCGTGTACTGCCGGTTGAGATAGGCGCGCGCGCCCACCTGCACCGCGCCCGAAATCTCCTGCATGCGCGCGGTGCCCGCATCCGCCGCCAGCACCTGCCGGCTGGTCACGAACCCGTAGACGAGTGCCGCCAGGCCGCAGAGGACGACGATGATCTGAGCCAGAACCATCCAGACAGTTTCCCTTGTTCGGTGGCCGCGCCCTTCGGCCCCCCTCGTGGCGCGGCAGCTTCGGAATAGTGCCGCAACATTGGCAGATGCGCCTGAGGCAGGCAAACCGCAGCGCAAACCCTTGCCAAACCGGGGAATTTCGCCACTGAGACCGGCCTCCGGCGCGCCCGTAGCTCAGCTGGTCAGAGCGGGCCGCTCATAACGGCTTGGTCGCGGGTTCGAATCCTGCCGGGCGCATGGCCGGATGCCGGGGGCTGGACATGCGGCGCCGGCGACCGCATCTCCTCTCCGGTTCCCCCTTCCCGACGAAGCCACCGACAACCGAAGGCCGATCGATGCCGTCCTATCAGTACGTCTATGTGATGAAGAACCTGACCAAGGCATTCCCCGGCGGGCGCGAGGTCTTCAAGGGCATCACCCTCTCCTTCCTGCCCGGCGTGAAGATCGGCGTGCTCGGCGTCAACGGCGCCGGCAAGTCGACGCTGCTCAAGATCATGGCCGGCATCGAGACCGAGTACGGCGGCGAAGCCTGGGCCGCGGAGGGCGTGCGCGTCGGCTATCTCTCGCAGGAGCCGCATCTCGAGCCCGATCTCACCGTCTCCGAGAACGTGGCCCTCGCCTTCGGGCCGCTGCGGACGGCGCTCGCGCGCTTCAACGAGATCTCGCTCGAATTCGCCGAACCGATGGACGACGAGCGGATGAACGCGCTGCTCGCCGAGCAGGCCGAGCTGCAGGAGAAGATCGAGGCCGCGGATGGCTGGGAGCTCGACCGGCGCATCGAGATCGCGCTCGACGCGCTGCGCTGCCCGCCGCCCGACAGCCCGGTCACCAACCTCTCCGGCGGCGAGCGCCGCCGCGTCGCGCTGTGCCGGCTGCTGCTCGAGAAGCCCGAGCTCCTGCTGCTCGACGAGCCCACCAACCATCTCGACGCCGAAAGCGTCGCCTGGCTCGAGCACACGCTTGCGCGAGTACCAGGGCACGGTGATGGTCGTCACCCACGACCGCTACTTCCTCGACAACGTCACCAACTGGATCCTCGAGATCGAGCGCGGCCGCGGCTACCCCTTCGAAGGCAACTATTCGTCCTGGCTCGAGCAGAAGCGCAAGCGCCTGCAGCAGGAGGAGAAAGAGGAGAGCGCCCGCCAGCGCGCGCTCGCCGCCGAGCAGGAATGGATCGCGAGCTCGCCGCGCGCGCGCCAGACGAAGAGCCGCGCCCGCATCCAGCGCTACGAGGAGATGCTCGCGAAGTCGCAGGAGCTGCTCGCCGGCGTCGCCGAGATCACCATCCCGCCCGGGCCCCGCCTCGGCGGCACCGTCATCGAGGCGGAGCAGCTGCGCAAGGGCTACGGCAACCACCTGCTGATCGACGAGCTCGACTTCAAGCTGCCGCCCGGCGGCATCGTCGGCGTGATCGGCCCGAACGGCGCCGGCAAGACCACGCTGTTCCGCATGATCATCGGCCAGGAAACGCCCGATGCCGGCACCCTCAAGGTCGGCGAGACGGTGAAGCTCGGCTATGTCGACCAGTCGCGCGACAGCCTCGACGCCGGGAAGACCGTCTGGGAGGAAATCTCCGGCGGCACCGACGTGATCTATCTCGGCAAGCGCGCCGTTCCCTCGCGCGCCTATGTCGGCGCGTTCAACTTCAAGGGCTCCGACCAGCAGAAGAAGGTCGGCATCCTCTCCGGCGGCGAGCGCAACCGCGTCCATCTCGCCAAGATGCTGAAATCCGAATCGAACGTCATCCTGCTCGACGAGCCCACCAACGATCTCGACGTCGACACGCTGCGCGCGCTCGAGGATGCGCTCGCCGAGTTCGCCGGCTGCGCCGTCATCATCAGCCACGACCGTTGGTTCCTCGACCGGCTGGCGACGCATATCCTCGCCTTCGAGGGCGACAGCCACGTCGAATGGTTCGAAGGCAACTTCCAGGCCTACGAAGAAGACAAACGCCGCCGCCTCGGCGCCGACGCCACCGAACCCCACCGCATCAAATACCGCCCGCTCGCACGCTAAAGCATGACCGGTTCCCTTCCGGTCACCGGCCTGCTCTAGCGAATTGTTCGAGCGAGTGATTCACGTTTCAGGCCGACTTGGCCTGAAACGATCACGCGCTAAGCATGACCGGTTCTCTTCCGGTCACCGGCCTGCTCTAGCGAATTGTTTGAGCGAGTGATTCGCGTTTCAGGCCGACTCGGCCTGAAACGATCACGCGCTGACCCGAATCGCGCTGACCGTGGTCAGTGCGATTGGGTCCTGTATCTTTGGCCTGCCGATCGACGCCCTGACTGATTCCAGTCCGGGCGATCGGACGCCGGATGTGGCTCTTCGTCGCTCTATGCTCGCGACCGGCCGCCATAGCTCGCGGCCAGGCCCTCGCCGGGATCGGCGTTGGGGCCGTAGGGCAGGATCGGGTAGCGCAGCCCGGTCCTGTCGAGCCCCTTCAGCCCCTCGACCCCGACCGCAAGCTCCTCCGGCGGCAGCGCCATCAGCAGCTCGTCATCGGCGACGCCGCCATAGCGGCGCTCGGCGTAGCAGGGGATCGACAGGCTCGTCTGTCGGGTCGCCAGCGCCCGACCCCAGCTGTCGGCGCAGGCGGTCTCGCCGGTGACGGAGAAATCGAGCCGGCGGTAGGTCTTCCACTGCAGTCCGTTGATGAACAGGATCATCTGCGCGGGATTGGCGTAGAACAGCACGATGTCGGGCGGGTCGAGCCGGCCCATCCGCAGCGGCGAGGCGACCAGGCCTTGGTAGCGGGGGGCCACGCGCGGCATCTGCGCCTGGTGCTCGCGCGCCGCCTCCTGGTTCTCGAACCAGACGCCGGTCATCGCCTCGCCGGAGGCAAAGAATTCCGGCGGCTCCTTGAGCCCGATCACCGCGCCGCAGGTCATGAACGGCAGCAGCGACGCTTCGGTGATCGCGAGCGTCTGGCCGCCGATCCGCGCCTGCGTCACCAGCTGGCAGGTGGAGAAGCGCTTGCCCTCCGCTGGCCGGCGCAGGCCCGGCACGCGCTCCATCTCGGCCACGTCCTCGAACAGCTTCAGCCCGATCGGCAGGGTGCGGAGCTTGAGCAGCGCGACGAGGTCGGCGGCGAGCTCCTTCAGCCGCTCGGCATCGATCGGCTTCGTCACCTCGACGTCCATGTTCGTCTCCCTAATCCAGATAACGCGCGGCCAGGTGCGCCTGGAAGTCAAGCGGATCGAGCGGCTTGCCCGTGGCGCGGCGCAGCAGGTCGTTGAAGCCGAGCAGATTGCCCATCGCGTGCACGTGCGCGCGCAGCCAGGCGGTGAGCGCGGAGAGGTCGCCGCGCCCGAGCGCCGCGTCGAGCCCGTCCACCTGCCGGCGCGCCGCCGCCATCAGCTGCGCCGCCGCCATGGCGCCCAGCGTGTAATGCGGGAAGTAGCCGAACAGCCCGTCGTACCAGTGGATATCCTGCAGGCAGCCCCTGGCATCGTCCGGCGGGACGACGCCGAGCAACTCGCGCATGCCGGCGTTCCAGGCGGCGGGCAGGCCGGAGACGGTGAGCTCGCCCGCGACCAGCGCCTGCTCCAGCCGGAAGCGCAGGATCACATGCGCGGGATAGGTCATCTCGTCGGCATCGACGCGGATCAGGCTGCGGCGCACGTGCCGCCACAACCGCGCGAGATTGGCCGGCTCATAGGCCATCGCATCGCCGCCGAAACTCTCGCGCAGCAGCGGGCCGAGCCAGCCGAGATAGGGATCGGAGCGGCAGGCCTGCATCTCGATGATCAGCGATTGGCTCTCATGCACCGCCATGCCGGCCGATTCCCCGACCGGCTGCCGCGCCCATTCGGCGGGGAGCCCGCGCTCGTAGAGGGCGTGCCCGGTCTCGTGCATCACGCTCATCAGGCCGCTGGCGAAATCGGCCTCGTCGTAGCGGGTGGTGATCCGCACATCGGAGGGAATGCCGCCGCAGAACGGGTGCACCGAGCGATCGAGCCGCGCATGCGCGTAATCCAGCCCCGCCTGCATCGACAACCGGCGGCACAGCGCCTCCTGCATGCCGGCCGCGAACGGACCTTCGGGCCGCCTGGGCTCCGGCTGCCCCGCCTGCCGCTCGAGCGCGCGGGGCAGCGCGTCGCCGAGAAAGCCCTCGTATTCGTCGAACACCGGCGTGACATCGGCGGCACCCACGCCGCGCTGCTGCCCGTCCATGAGCGCGTCGTAGGGCGAGAGGCCGAGCGCCGGGCCAAGCGCCTGCGCGGCCTCACGCACCAGCGCGACGACGATCTCGAGCTGCGGCGCCACGAGCGCGAAATTCGCGGTGCGGCGCGCCTCGCGCCAGACGTTCTCGCAGGCCGAATTCGCCCGCGCCTGCGCCTCCACCAGATCAGGCGGCAGCGCGGTCGCGCGCGCATGGGCGTGGCGCATCAGCCGGAGATTGGCGTCCTCCCATTCCCCGCCGCGCGGCGCCGCCTCGGCTGCGGCAAGCGCGTCCGCGACCTCGGGCGCCGTCAGCAGCCCGTGCGCGAGCCCGGCCAGCACCGCGAGTTGGTCGCCGCGCGCCGCCGCGCCGCCGGACGGCATCATTGCCGAAGCGTCCCAATACAGCATTGACGACGCCTCGCCGATGGTCGCGATGCGCGCGAACCGCGCGGCGAGCCGGCCATAGGCCGTGTCAGGACCCGCATTCGGGATGGCGTTCATCGCGCAGCACTTTCGAGCACCAGGAGGCGAAGATCACCAGCAGCACGATGGCGAGGCCATACCAGGTGATCGCGTATTGCAGGTGGTTGTTGGGCGGCCGCGGCAGCGCATGGGCGGGTTCGGGCAGCGCGCCGCCCGCCGGCCCCATCGCCACCAGCACATAGGGCGCGACATCGGCGAGGTTGAGGGCGGCGGCGATCGCCGCCGGATCGAGCGTGAAGAAGCGCCGGTCGCCGGGCTGGTCGCCGGGGCTGAACACGCCGGGCTTGTCGCCGAAGCGGACATACCCCTCGACCACGGTCCGTCGGTTGGGCTCGAGCGGCGGCGGGCCATGATCGGCGGGAATCCAGCCGAGATCGACGAGCAGCGTCGGCGCGCCCGGACGCTCCAGCGGTTCGACGAGCTGCGCGCCCATGGTGGGTTCGGGCCGGTCGCGCACGTCCACGCCGTAGAGCGCCGCGAGATCGCCGCGCAGCGTGCCCGACGCCTCCACCTTGGTGAACGGCGCGGGATCCGCCGGCAGCGGCACCGGCGGCGAGGCCTCGGCGCGGTCGATTTCGGCGAGCAGCCCCTCCTTCCAGGCCAGCCGCCGCATCTGCCAGGTCCCGAGCGCCAGCAGCAGCGCGAACATGAGCGCGGTGGTGACCGCGGGCCACAGGAGGCGCCGCATCCCGCGGCGTTCGATCCGCGCAATCTCGGGCGCGGCGGTGCCGCTCACGGCCCCACCTCTCGCGCGCCGGTGCGCATCCCGCGGGCGGCGGGCGTTGCGGGCGTCAGTCGAGCGCCGGCGGGCCCGCTCCCCACCAGTAGATGCAGATGAACAGGAACAGCCAGACCACATCGACGAAATGCCAGTACCAGGCCGCCGCCTCGAAGCCGAAATGCCGTGTCGGCGTGAACTGGTTGGCGCGCGCCCGGAACCAGCACACGATCAGGAAGCAGGTGCCGACGATGACGTGGAAGCCGTGGAACCCGGTCGCCAGGAAGAACACCGACGGATAGACGCCGCCGCCCGAGAACTTGAACGGCGCCGATGAGTATTCAAGCGCCTGCAGGCTGGTGAAGGAGAGGCCGAGCAGGATGGTGAGGCCGAGCCCGAGCACCATCTCCTTCTTGCGGCCCTCCAGCAGGCTGTGATGCGCCCAGGTGATCGTGGTGCCCGAGAGCAGCAGGATCAGCGTGTTCATGAACGGCGTGTGCCAGGGATCGAAGGTGTGCACGCCGGAAGGCGGCCACATCGGGATCGCCTGACCCGCGACGTGCTCCGGGAACAGGGCGAAGTTGAAGAACGCCCAGAAGAAGCCGACGAAGAACATCACCTCGGAGGCGATGAACAGCGTCATTCCGTAGCGCAGGCCGAGCCGCACCAGCGGCGAGTGCATGCCCGGCGTCCGGCTCTCGCGGATCACCGAGCGCCACCAGAAGAACATCGTGCAGAGGATGATCAGGATCCCGATCACCAGCACCGAATAGATGCCGAAATGCGCGGCGAGCACGATGCCGAGCACGGTGATGCCGCCGCCCAGCGCGCCGATGATCGGCCACGGACTCGGCTCGACCAGGTGGAAGGGCTGCTTCAGCCCCGAGGACGGAAACGCCGCGTCGTGCGGCTCGGCGACCGCGCCGTGGACGTCAGAGCTCATGCGAACCCCCGAAGGACATGGCCGAAAGACATGGGCAACCCCTATTGCGGCAGGTGCTGGCCGGAAAGCTTCACGAGCGTCAGCACGAAGAAGAGCACGACCACGGCCACCAGCACGACGAGCAGCGCGATGTTGCGCCCGCGCCGGCGGCGGACGAACTCGGCAGCGCGTCGCCGGCGGCATGCGCGGCGGGAACCCGTCGGCGCCCATCAGGCCGACGAACCGATCGACGGCGAGCGCCGCCAGCAGCACGAAGAGATAGAGCAGCGAGTAGCGGAACGCGGCCTTCGCCGGCGCGTCGCGCGTCAGGCTCACCCCCGCCGCGTCCTGCGCGTCGCGCAGCACCCGCCACGAGACCACCAGGAACCCCGCCCCGAGCGCGAGCGCGGCAACCCCGTAGATCGGTCCGGCAAGGCCCATCACCCAGGGCAGCAGCGAGAGCGGCACCAGCAGCAGCGTGTAGAACATCACCTGCCGCCGCGTCTCCCGCGCGCCCTTCACCACCGGCAGCATCGGCACGCCGGCCCGCGCATAGTCGCCCGAGGCGTAGAGCGACAGCGACCAGAAATGCGGCGGCGTCCACACGAAGATGATGAGGAACAGCAGCACCGGAAGGGTCGCGAGCGAGCCGGTCACCGCCAGCCAGCCGATCACCGGCGGGAAGGCGCCGGCGGCGCCGCCGATCACGATGTTCTGCGGCGTGCGGCGCTTCAGCCAGATCGTGTAGACGAAGACGTAGAAGGCGATCGAGGCGGCGAGCGCGGCGGCGGCGGCGAGATTGGTCGCGAGCCCCATCACGATCACCGAGCCGACGCCGAGCGTCACGCCATAGGCGAGCGCGTCATCGGGCGCGATCCGTCCCGCCGGCACCGGGCGCGATGCGGTGCGGCGCATCTTGGCGTCGATGTCGCGGTCATACCACATGTTGATCGCGCCGGCGGCGCCGGAGGCGACCGCGATGCAGAGCACCGCCACCGCGTCCAGCACCTTGCTGTGGTGGCCCGGCGCCACCAGCAGCCCGATCAGCCCGGCGAACAC
Organism: uncultured Alphaproteobacteria bacterium; assembly: GCA_963822815.1. Taxonomy (GTDB): domain Bacteria; phylum Pseudomonadota; class Alphaproteobacteria; order Acetobacterales; family Acetobacteraceae; genus CAWGJC01. Next base: position 156,168 of record CAWGJC010000005.1, on the reverse strand, counting down.
CACGAGCGTCATCACCCGCGGCTTCAGCAGGGTGATCCAGTCGCGGACCTCGGCGAAGTCGCTCTCCGCCGCGCCGGCTGCGAGCCTGATCATCGAACCCCGCATCATCGATGCGCCGCCATCACCGGATCCGCGGCAGCTCCTCGTAGGTGTGGAACGGCGGCGGCGAGGTCACCGACCACTCGAGCGTGGTGGCGCCGGGACCCCAGTAATTCGCCGGCAGATGCTCCTTCGAGGTGAAGGTGCGGAACACGACGTAGAGGAAGATCAGCACCGAGAACCCGGCGATGAAGGCGCCGATCGAGGAGACGAAGTTCCAGCCGGCGAAGGCGTCCGGATAGTCCGGGTAGCGCCGCGGCATGCCGGCCGCGCCGAGGAAGTGCTGCGGGAAGAAGGTGAGGTTGACGCCGATGAACGTCACCCAGAAATGCACCTTGCCCCAGAACTCCGGATACTGGTGCCCCGACATCTTGCCGATCCAGTAGTAGAAGCCGGCGAAGATGCCGAACACGGCGCCGAGGCTCAGCACGTAGTGGAAGTGCGCGATGACGAAGTAGGTGTTGTGCAGCTCCTCGTCGAGCCCGGCATTGGCGAGCACGACGCCGGTCACGCCGCCGATGGTGAACAGGAAGATGAAGCCGATCGCCCACAGCATCGGCGTCTTCATCTCGATCGACCCGCCCCACATGGTGGCGATCCAGGAGAACACCTTGATGCCGGTGGGCACTGCGATCACCATCGTCGCCGCCATGAAGTAGGCGCGGGTATCGACGGAGATGCCGGAGACGAACATGTGGTGCGCCCACACCACGAAGCCCACCACGCCGATCGCGACCATCGCATAGGCCATGCCGAGATAGCCGAACACCGGCTTGCGGCTGAAGGTCGAGACGACGTGGCTGATGATGCCGAAGGCCGGCAGGATCATGATGTAGACTTCGGGATGGCCGAAGAACCAGAACAGGTGCTGGAACAGCACCGGATCGCCGCCGCCGGCCGGATCGAAGAAGGCGGTGCCGAAGTCGCGGTCGCAGATCAGCATGGTGATCGCGCCGGCGAGCACCGGGATCGCCAGCAGCAGCAGGAAGGCGGTGACCAGCTGCGACCACACGAACAGCGGCATCTTGTGCAGCGTCATGCCCGGCGCGCGCATGTTGAAGATCGTGGTGATGAAGTTGATCGAGGCGAGCAGCGAGCTGATGCCGGCCAGATGCAGCGCGAACAGCGTGAAGTCCTGGCCGATGCCCGGCTCGTAGGTCGCGTTCGAGAGCGGCGGGTAGAGCGTCCAGCCGGTGCCCGATTCGCCCATCAGCAGCCCGGTGAAGATCAGCACGAAGCCCGGCACCAGCAGCCAGAAGCTGATGTTGTTGAGGCGCGGGAAGGCCATGTCCGGCGCGCCGATCATCAGCGGGATGAACCAGTTGCCGAACCCGCCGATCAGCGCCGGCATCACGGTGAAGAAGATCATGATCAGCCCGTGGGACGTGACGATCACGTTCCACTCCTGCCCGTTCGACACCACATGCGAGCCCGGGAACAGCAGCTGCGCACGCATGATCATCGACAGCAGGCCGCCGACGATGCCGGCGCAGACGGCGAACGTCATGTAGAGCGTGCCGATGTCCTTGTGGTTGGTGCTGGCGAACCAGCGCACGAAGAACCCCGGACGATGCGCGTGATGCTCGTCATGCGCGTGGTCGTGAGTGGTTGCCGACATTGCCCTGCCTCCTGAACGCTGCCCCGGGCCCCGCCCGGGTCAGCGCTGAACCCTGCTGTCGTTGGCGGCGAATTGCTGCGCGCCACCGCCAACCGGCGCCGCATCGGCGCCGAATTGCTGCTTCGCCTTCGCCGTCCACGCCGTGAAGTCAGCATCACTCACGGCGTGGATCTTGATCGGCATCTGGCTGTGGTTCTCGCCGCAGATCTGGTTGCACTCGCCGTAGTAGATGCCCGGCTGCTCGATCCGCATCCAGGTCTCGATGGTGCGCCCGGGAATCGCATAGCGCTGCACCCCGAGCGACGGGATGAAGAAGCTGTGGATCACGTCACCCGAATTGATGAGGATGCGGATGTTCTTCCCGACCGGCAGCACCACCTCGTTGTTGACGTCGAGCAGGCGGAGCTGCCCGGGCTTCAGCTCGTCGGCCGGGATGATGTTGCTCGAGAAGTCGAGATTGCCCTGGTCGGGGTAGGTGTATTCCCAGAACCACTGATGGCCGGTCACCTTCAGCGTCAGGTCGGGATCGTTGGTGCGATCCTCGTAATAGACCAGCCGGAAGGACGGGATGGCGATGCCGACCAGGATCACCACCGGCAGCACGGTCCACAGGATCTCGATGACCGTGTTGTGGCTGGTGCGGCTCGGCACCGGGTTGCGGGCGACGTTGTAGCGGTAGAGCACCCACCCCAGCAGCAGCGGCGACGAAGGCGGTGATCACGGTGATGATCACCGTCACCCAGTCGTTCAGGCTGGCGATGAAATGCCCGACCGGGCTGTGCTGCGCCTGCAGCCCGAGCTGCCACGGGTGCGGCCGCTGCACGAGTTCCTGCGCCCGCGCGAGGCCCGGCAGAGCGCACACGGCCGCCAGCGGCATCAGGACTGGGATCAGTGGCCGCCGGAACACCTGCATTCGCCGTCTCGCTCGTTCTGCGCAAGCCGCCTGCTGCGGCGCACACCGGATGGAGTATCGGACCCCCGCCCGCAGATCAAGGTGCCGCGAGGGGCGGCGGCGGTTCAGTTCCGCACTGTGACCAGCGTGAACAGGCCGAACGGCGGCACCGGCGCGATCTCGGCCGCTGCCGCGCTCCTCGGCCGCCAGCAGCGCGTCCATGGCGAAATCCGGATGCCAGCCGAGGCGGCGGGAGGCCGGGGCCATCGCCCATTCCACCCACCAACGCGGCCCGCGCTCGGCGGCGAAGTGATTGACGAAGAAGATGTGGCCGCCCGGCCGCACCACCCGGCGCAGTTCCGCCATCAGCGCCCGCGGGTGCGGCACCACCGAGGCCACGAACATCGCCACCGCGATGTCGAACGACGACTCGGCGAATCCGGTCGCCTCGGCGTCGAGTTCGAGCAGTGCCTCGACATTGGCGAGGCGCTCGGATGCCACCCGCTCGCGGGCGCGCGCCAGCATCTCGGCGCTCAGATCGATGCCGGTGATCCGCTTGTCCCGTCGGTAGCGCGGCAAGGCGAGGCCGGTGCCGACGCCCACCTCGAGCACCCGCTTGCCGGGGAGCGCGTTCACCGCCGCCACCGCCCGGCGGCGGCCGAAGGAGGACACGCCGCCGAACACGGCGTCGTACACCGATGCCCAGCGCTGGTACGCGGCGCGCACCTGCTCGGCGTCGAGCGCCGATCGCGGCTCGGTCCGGCGCGGACCCGCGATGTGAATGCTGCGCGTCATCGATCCCCCTTCTCGCTCCCTAACGGAGCAGGAAAGGCCCAGCAAGACGCGAAACCGTCATGGCCGGCACGCTCCGGCAACGAAACGCGGGGAATCTCCCCGCGTTCCGGCCGTGACGCCGCGTCCGGCCGGGCAGTCGCCGGCCCGGACCCGCCGAGCCGACCCGTCAGTCCGCCTTCATCAGGTTGACCGCGGCCGCCCGGCCGTTCTGCTGCTGCTCGATCTCGAAGCCGACTTTCTGTCCCTCGTTCAGACTTCGCATGCCGGCCTTCTGGACGGCGCTGATATGCACGAACACGTCCTTGCCCCCGGTATCCGGAGCAATGAAGCCATAGCCCTTGGTCGGATTGAACCATTTCACGGTGCCCTGAGGCATCGCACGTCGCCCTTCTCCCCTGGGACGGAGCATCGCCGCCGCCCCGATGCCGTGGGCGCACCGAGGCACGCCGCACTCCCTGCGCGGGCAGACACCGGCTCTCTGCGATGTGGCCGGTTTCTCGCCGGATTGTTGCCCCCGGTTGCCCGCGACAGAACGATACGCGGCGGCATCATCCGCTGCAAATCAAAGCATCACGGATTGAAGCTGCAATCGACTCGCAACGACCGGCAGCGGCCGGCCGACTGGATGCGCCGGTACGGCAGTTCCGGCAGCTGTCAGGCCGCGTCCTCGCGGCGGTCCTTCACCCGGACATAGGCGAGCTGGGCATGCTCGGCGCAGTACGGCTTTCCGGGCACCGCCTCCTCGTCGCAGAAGTGGAAACTCCTTGGTGCCGGGCTCGCCGATCGGCCAGCAGCAGGGCTGCGGACGCACCGAGCCGGTGCGCGGCGGCGCGATCGGACGCAGCACGGCGCGCGGCGTCCCGGCGACCTGGCTCCGCCCGCGCGGCCATCGCCACCGGGCGCGGCAGCGAAGGCATTGCAGCGCGAAGCGGCGGCAGCGTCGGCCCCACCACGCGTCGCACGGCCGGGCGCCGCGGCGCGGAACCAGGCTCGCCGCGGCGGATCGGCGACGGCCGCGCCGACAAGTTCAGCCGATGCGCCTTGCCGACCACCGCATTCTTCGATACCCCCATCCGACGGCCGATCTCGGCCGTCGAGTGCCCTTCCGACCAGAGCGCCCTGAGCTGGGCGATCGTCTCTTCGCTCCACTCCATGTCGTGGTCTCCCCCGTCAACAACCACAACATACGGTAGGCGCAAAGCAAACCGGCCCCTCAACAGCGCCGAAGGGCCGATTTGCAGAATCTTGTGGAAAACCGCCGTCGACCCACAACATCTTGAGCGGGTCCGAACTTCGCGAGCGCCCGGCGCCGCCTCCGGCAGCGGCCCGGCTCAGCCCTGGCGGGCGGCGGTGGTCTCGCGATTGGCGGGCGGCGCGACGTCCGGCCCGGCGATCGTGCCGCTCGGCCGCTCGGCGCTCGCCTCCATCGAGGCGTCCGGTGGTCGTCCCCCATGTTCTTCTTGAACGCCTTGATGCCCTTGGCGAAATCGCCCATCAGATTGCTGACCTTGCCGCTCCCGAAGAGCAGCAGCACGACCAGCAGCACCACCATCCAGTGCCAGATGCTGAAGCTACCCATTGGTTCCTCCGCGGGGCGCGTCGCCCCGATCCATTCCCGGTTCGGCCGACAGGTTACGGTTTCCCGGCAGGGGCGACAACCGCGACCAGTATGGCGCGACCAGGATGGCGCGGCCAGGATGGCGCCCGTCGAGGGGACATGGCGCCCGCACCGCCCGGGTGCAAGTTAACAACGCCTCATCCGCCCTCGCCTATTTGCGATCGGCGGCCAGGACGCGGTGCGTGGAACCTTTGTTAACCTTCCTGCGTCAACCTCGTCGACGGGGCCAGGGTTGGCTCCGTGTTTCCTCCCCGGTTCGCGTCGCGATGCGACGCACTGCCTTGCGGGCGGCGCCCAGGCGCCGCCCGCTTTTTCCTCCCCGACTCCTCAGCCCCGCAGCAGCGCCGTGATCCGCGCCGCCGCCTCCTCCGGCGCCATGCCGAGCGCGCGTCTGGCGATCCCCTGCCGGAATCCGGCCCGCGCCAGCATCCCGAGCTCGCGGGCGACGGCCCGCTCATCCGTCCCGGCTTCGGCCCGGAACGGCCCGATCCGCCGCCGCCGGGCATAGGCCAGGGCGGCGGCGAGCTCCGCGTCCTCGTCGCCCGGCAGGGCCGCCCGAAGGATTTCGCCTGTCACCCCGCGCGCGGCAAGATGGGCGGCGATCGCCCGCCGCGACCGGCCGGACCGAAGCAGCCGGCGGGCCCGCCCGGCGGCGAATGCGGCATCGTCCACCGCGCCGGCTTCCGCGAGCCGCGCCACCACGCCGACGGCGATCGCACGCGCACCAGCGGCGGCGGCCTCGATTTCGGCCGGCGGCACCGCTCCGGCGCGGGCGTGTGCGACCCAGCGGTCGATGGCGCGGCGCAACACCCGCAGCAGCCCGGTCCGCGTCGTCGCCCAGCGTCCGAGATGCGCGAGCGCCTTCGCGTGCAGCGACGCCTCGTCCGGCGCGGGCGGTGTCGGCCTGGCCTCCGTCATGCGACGAGCATGCCATGCGCCGGCCGAGGCGGGGAACCGGGCGGGCCGCTCCCCGTAGATCGTGCAGACCCGAAACGTTCGGGTCCCGACCGCAGTCGGAGCCACCCGATCGGAGGAGTGCCGCATGCAGATCACCCAGCGCCGCCGCTCGCTGTTTCTCGCCCTGCTACTCGCAGCACCCGCCGGCGCGCTCGCCCAGACCCCACCGGCTCCGGGCTCCCAGCCCGGGCGATTCCCATCTCGCGGTCGCGAGCGTGCGGCTCAATGATGCCGCGCGCGCGAGCAAGATCATCGGCGCCTCGGTGGTGAACGATCATAACGAGGCGATCGGCACGATCGACGATCTGATGGTGGTCGATCGCAATCGCATCGCTTATGCGGTGGTGTCGGTTGGCGGCTTCCTCGGCATCGGCAGCAAGCTGGTCGCGGTGCCCTACGAGCAGCTGCAGCCCGGCAGCGGCAACCACCTGGTCTGGCCGGGCGCGAGCAAGCAGTCGCTCGCGGCCATGCCCAACTTCACATACGGGAGTTGACGCGAAACGGCGGCGGGCTCCGCCGGCGTTGGTGCGGCAAGGTCGATCGAATCTCCGATCACCGCAGCCTTCGTTGGAGAAGCCACGATGAAGACCATCCCGCAACTCGGCGCGATGACCATTGCCGCGGCCCTCGTCGCGGTGCCCGTGCTCGCCCCGCAGGTGTTTGCGCAGAATGCGCCGACCAACACCCCGGCCGCCCGGGTGCCGGCCGGCACGGCGCCCGGCAGCACCGCCATGACCGCACCCGCCCCCGGCGCCGCCCCCGCGGCCACCGCTCCTGCCGGCACCGTGGGCAATGTTCCGGTGACCACGGGGGCGACGTCGCCGAATGCGCTCAACGCGAACGCTCCCGCCACCCCCGCCGAAAAGAACCCGGTGCTGACCGATGACGGCCAGGTGCGGGCGAGCAAGGTGATCGGCTCCTCGGTCTACAACGATCACAACGAGAAGATCGGCAGCGTCGACGACATCCTGATGGGCAAGGACAACCAGCCCGCGACCGCCGTCATCTCGGTCGGCGGCTTTCTCGGCATCGGCAGCAAGCTGGTGTCGGTGCCCTATGACAAATTGCAGTTCGGCGATACCTCGAGCCAGAACGGCAACCGCGTGGTGATGCCGGGTGCCAGCAAGGACGCGCTCAACGGCATGCCGGACTACCACTACACCAAGACCAGCTGATTCCGGCTTTCGATCGCAGTGTCTGCGAGGGCCGGGCAGCAAGGCCCGGTCCTTGGATGTGCCTCGGTTCAGGTCGGCACCGGCTCGCCCGCCACCCACGAGCATGCCTCCGTTGGGTGGCCGGGCGCCGAAAGGGCTGGTGCCGGCTTCAAACTGAGACGCTGCCCGGTCCGTTCGTTGACAGCCGGTTGGCGGCTTCCGCATGATCGCGGCTTCCCGGCACCGGGCGCGACGGGTCGCGCCCGGGTTCAACCGTCCGGTGAAGAAGCCTGACCGAAAGGCTCACGCGATCCCCATGATCCCCGCCCTGATGCCGACCTACAACCGCGCCGACCTCGCCTTTGAGCGGGGCGAAGGCGCCTGGCTGTGGACGGATGACGGGCGACGATTCCTCGATTTCGGCGCCGGCATCGCCACCTCCTCGCTCGGCCACAACCATCGGCACCTGGTCGAGGCCATCACCGAGCAGGCCGCGCGGGTGATGCACGTCTCCAACCTGTACCGCGTCCCGCAGGCCGAGCGGCTGGCGGAGCGGCTGGTCGCCGCCACGTTCGCCGACAGCGTCTTCTTCTGCAACTCGGGCGCCGAGGCGAACGAGGGCATGGTCAAGCTGATCCGCCAGGCGCATGGCGGAGACCGGCCATCCCGAGCGCTACCGCATCATCTGCTTCGAAGGCGCCTTCCACGGCCGCACGCTCGCCATGCTGGCGGCCACCGGCAATGCGAAATACCTGAAAGGCTTCGGCCCGCCGGTGGAGGGCTTCGACCACGTGCCGTTCGACAACATGAACGCCGTGCGCGACGCGATCGGCCCGCAGACCGCCGGCATCGTCGTCGAGCCGGTGCAGGGCGAGGGCGGCATCCGCCCGGCCCGCCGCAGTTCCTGCGCGACCTGCGCGCCGCCTGCGACGAGTTCGGGATCTTCCTCGGCATCGACGAGATCCAGTGCGGCATGGGGCGCACCGGCAAGCTGTTCGCCCATGAATGGGCGGGCATCGAGCCCGACGTGATGGCGGCCGCCAAGGGCATCGCCGGCGGCTTCCCGATGGGCGCGATCCTGGCCCGCGAGGCGGTCGCAAAGACATCTCGGTTCCGGGCACGCACGGCACCACCTTCGGCGGCAATCCGCTCGCCTGCGCCGCCGCCAACGCGGTGCTCGACGTGATCCTGGCGCCCGGCTTCCTGGCCGAGTCGAGCGCCAGGGGGCACCGCTGTGGCAGGCGCTCGCCGCCATCGCCGCACACTTTCCGACCGTGTTCGAGGAGGTGCGCGGCGTCGGGCTGATGCTCGGCCTGAAATGCCGCGTCCCGCAGGCGACGTGCAGCCCGGCCTGCCTGGCCGAAGGCCTGCTCACCGTCACCGCCGGCGAGAACGTGGTGCGGCTGGTGCCGCCGCTGGTCATCACCGACGCCGATTGCCGCGAGGCGGTGGCGATGATCGCGCGCGCGGCGCGGCGCTGCCTGCCGAGCGCAAAGGTCGCGGCAAAATGAGCGGCGCCGCGCGCGGCGCGCGGCCTCGCCGCCGGAGCAGGCGAAGCCGCGCCATTTCCTCGATCTGCGCGACTTCGACACCGCGACCCTGCGGCAGATGCTGGAGATCGCGGCGGGCTTCAAGCAGGCGGGCGGCATCACCTCGCGGCCGCTCGCCGGCAAGACGCTCGCGCTGATCTTCGAGAAGCCCAGCACCCGCACCCGCGTCAGCTTCGAGGTGGCCATGCGCCAGCTCGGCGGCGACGTCATCGTGCTGTCGGGCAAGGACATGCAGCTCGGCCGCGGCGAGACCCTGGCCGACACCGCGCGCGTGCTGTCGCGCTACGTGGACGCGATCATGCTGCGCACCGATCGCGCCTCCAAGCTGCACGAGCTCGCCTCCTTCGCCACCGTGCCGGTGATCAACGGGCTCACCGACACCAGTCGCATCCCTGCCAGCTGATGGCCGACGTGCTGACCTTCGAGCAGCATCGCGGCCCGATCGCCGGCCAGGTCGTCGCCTGGTGCGGCGACGGCAACAACGTCGCGCGCAGCTGGATCGAGGCCGCGTCGCGGTTCGACTTCACGCTCCGCCTGGCGACTCCCGCGCCGCTGCGGCCGCCGGCCGAGCTGCTCGACTGGGCGCGCGCGGCAGGGCGCGCGGATCGAGCTCACCGACGATCCCGGAGCGCGGTGACCGGCGCGCGCTGCGTGGTGACCGATACCTGGGTCAGCATGTCGGACGACCCGAACACCAGCCGGCACAATCTGCTGGCGCCCTATCGGGTCACCGCGCGGCTGATGGCGAGGCGGCGCCGGACGCGATCTTCATGCACTGCCTGCCCGCGCATCGCGGCGAGGAGGTGACCGCGGAGGTGATCGACGGCCCGCAATCGGTGGTGTTCGACGAGGCCGAGAACCGCCTGCATGCGCAGAAAGGCATGCTCGCCTGGGTGCTCGGCGCGGCGCGCTGACGCGGAAAGGGCCGCGCGCGGGCGGCCCCGCTTCCTGGCAGGGATTTCGATCGCTGACTGCGGTCAGGCAGCCTTCGCCTGCTTGTTGACCGACCGGTTGGCGATCTCGTTGAGCAGCGCGTCGGCCTTCTTCTCCTCCTCCTAGCGTCTCCTGCAGTTGCGTCACCGCGTCCTTCTTGCCGAGCAGCTTCGCCCAGGCGATCAGCGAGCCGTAGCGGCTCATCTCGTAATGCTCGACCGCCTGCGCGCAGGCGATCAGGCCGGCATCCATCACCGGACCCTTCTCGCCCTCCTCGATCAGCTCCTCGCCCTCCTCGATGATGCCGTTGATCGCCTCGCAGGTCTGGCCCTGGGCGCGCTTGCCGATCGCCTCGAAGACTTTCTGCAGGCGCTCGACCTGGTGCTGGGTCTCCTCGCGGTGCTGCATCAGGCCCTGCCGGAGCTGATCGTCGCTCGCGACCTTCGCCATCTTCGGCAGTGCCTTCAGGATCTGCCGTTCGGCGTAATAGATGTCCTTGAGGAAATGCACAAACAGCTCGTCCAGTGATTTCATCTGATGACTCCTCGGGGGTTTCGCTGCCGCATTGCGTCGGAATTGCGGCGCTCCTGCGCCGGGTTAACCGGCACCGGGAGGGGCGGTTCCATCCGCATCGGATCACGAGAGGGCCCGACGGTGGAAGCGGGGCGACGGGGTGACTATCTTCGGCGCCATGCCCGAAACGCCCGCCTTCCTCGACAGCGGCCGTCCCGAGGTGCCCGACATCGTGGTGCCGCGCGGCATCACGCCGTTCCACCTGCCGCGCCGCCCGGTCCGCGGCCGGCTGGTCCGGCTCGGCCCGCTGGCCGACGCGCTGCTGACCCGGCACGACAACCATCCGGCGTCACCAGGCTGGCCGGCGAGGCGCTCGCCCTGGCCGCCGGCCTCGCCGGGGCGCTCAAGTTCCGCGGCTCCTTCTCCTTCCAGGCCAAGGGCGACGGGCCGGTCGGCATGCTGCTTGCCGACTGCACCGAGGCGGGCGCGCTGCGCGGCTATGCGCGGGCCGAGCCCGACCGGCTGGCGGCGGTGCTGGCGGAGGCCCCCTTCCCCGGCGCGCCGCAGCTGCTCGGCGGCGGCTATCTCGCCTTCACCGTCGACCAGGGCCCCGACATGGACCGCCACCAGGGGATCGTCACGATCGCGGGCGAGAGCCTTGCCGACATGGCGATGCATTATTTCGAGACCAGCGAGCAGCTCCGCTGCTCCGTCCACCTCGCCGCGGCCCGCACCGCGAGGGCTGGCGCGCCGGCGCGCTGATCCTGGAGAAGGTGGCCGGTCAGGGCGGTGTCGATCCCGGGCTCGACGATGCGGCGCAGGAGGAGAGCTGGCGCACCGCGACGGCGCTCGCCGGCACCCTCACCGATGCCGAACTGCTCGACGACCATCTGCCGCCCGAGCGGCTGCTCTATCGGCTGTTCCACACCGAGGGTGTGGCGACGGACCGGTCGCGCGCCCTGGCCTATGGCTGCCGCTGCTCGCGGGCGCGGCTTTCCGGCATCCTGGAGGGGTTTCCGCCGGACGACCTCGACCACATGGCGGTCGACGGCGACATCGTCATGACCTGCGAGTTCTGCAACCAGGATTTCCGCTTCCATCGCGACGAGGTGCACGGCCAGGGCGACCACCTCGCCCATTGATGGACGGCGCGCCGGCGGAACGACATCCTGGTCTCCTGATGGTTTTCGGGGGACGCGCACGGGACAGGTCGCGCGCGAGGCCGAGGCGCACGCCGCGTTCGCGCTGCTGCGGGCGTGCTCGACGAGCTCGCCTGACCGGCGGCGTGATTTCAGCCGGTCGAGCCTTTCATGCGTTCAAGACGCTCCGCCACCATCCCCCAGCCGAGCAGCGGACGCTGCGCCTCGCCACTCGGAGCGCCGCGCTCCAGGATGAGGGCATTCACACACTCGGCGATCTCCGGGTCGCGGAGCAGCACCTCCCAGTCCGCCGGAAGGCCCTCCCGGCGCAGATCGAGCGCCTTTTCCGCGAAGCTCACGGTCACCCTCTCGGGTGTGTTCCGCACCTCCACCACCGATCGCTCCTCTCTGTCTTCCGCCAGGCCGCCCGTCCGGGCTCCGCGCGCCAGGAAAACGCGGATTGCTGCCCAGGTTTGCACACTGCAACCTGCTCGATTTCGTTGCGTTGGGCGTTCAAGGCCATGACGGCCCGCGGAGAGAAGAATGCTCAAGCTGGCTCTGTTTTTCCTGGTCGTGTCGATCATCGCGGCGCTGTTCGGGTTCACCGGCATCTCGGCGGCGACCGCGGGGATCGCGCGCATCCTGTTCTTCATCGCGATCGTGATCTTCCTGATCTTCCTGGTGCTCGCCCTGATGGCCGGAAACGCCATATTCTGACGACGCGCCCGTCGATCGCGGCGGACGGCGCCGGGGGCTCTCCCCGGCGCCGTTTCCGTGCGGGCGGTATCCCGTGATCACTGTTCGGCCCGCCACCAGTGAGGATCTGCCGGCAGCTCGGGCGCTGCTCGCCCAGCTCGGGTATCCGATCGAACCCGCCGAGCTCGGTCGGCGATTCGCGGTGGTCGTCGCCGCGCCGGGCCACGCGGTGTTCGTCGGCGAGCGGGCCGGGCGGGTGGTCGCGCTCTGCCACCTCTATGCGCGTCCGGCGCTCGACAAGCCCGCCGAGATCATCGTGCAGGCGCTGGTCATCGATCAGGCGTGCCGTGGCTCTGGCATCGGCAAGCGGATGATGCGGACCGTGGAGGCCTGGGCCCGCGAGCAGGGATTAGGCTCGGTGGCGCTCGCCTCCAGCCTCCCGCGCGCAGCGGCGCACGCCTTCTATGAGGCGATCGGCTACCACCGCACCGCGACGTCTCACCTGTTCCGGAAGGTCCTCTGATGCCGACGGTCACTCGTCATGACCGTCGGCATGCGCGCGGGTTGGCGGGCGGAGTTGGCCAAGGCTCGACCCCGCGGCAGCGGGTAGAGCCAGCGGAGGGGGCGCGCCGAGATGCCCTCGATGAGTCACGATTGGAGCGCGCTGGTATGAGCCCCGGTGCCAGTCAGGCGAAGCGCGCCAGCCGCACGGCGGTATGGCCGCGGCTGGGGCGAAGGCTCGGCATCACCAGCAGGCAGGCATCGTGCGGGGTGCGGATCTCGACCCTGCCGTCGAGCGCGATCAGGGTGTTGCGCCGCGGCACCACATCTCCGCCCCGATAGGGTTGCATGAAGGCGAAGCCGCTGGTCCCGGCGGTGATCGCCTGCGTCACCTCGGCGAAGGAGGGCGGCGGCGCGGTCGTCGGGGGCGGCAGCGCCGGATGGTCCTCGACCACCCCCGCATGGCGCAGCAGCGCCGCGGCGCAGGCAAGGGTGACACCGACCGTCTCCGCCTCCCAGTGCTGGCCGGCCTCGACCAGCACCGCAGCTTGCGGGGTCGCCGGGTCGGAGAACGGCGCGTAGTCGATCAGCCGCGGCCCGGTGGCATGACCGTGATCGGCGACCACCAGCGGCGGGGTGCCGATCGCGAGCCCGAGGTCGCGCCCCTTCCGCGACGGGCCGCTCAGGATCAGCGGATCCGACGGCCACAGCATCGAGTGCAGGTCGAGCAGGATGTCGAGGCTGTCGATCAGCGGCCGCATCGCCCGCGCGCGGTCGAGCTCGGCGGAATGGCGCGGCCCGTCCAGTAGCTCCGCGCTCCAGACGCGGTTCAGGTCCTCCTCGACGAAGCGCGAGGCCGTGGGGGCGCGGGCATCGAAGCGGGCGAAGGCGGCGAGGTTGGCGAAGCCCATCGTCAGCCGTCCGCGGAGCGGCACCAGGTCCTCCCGCAGCAGGCGCTCGAGCACGATCGCGCCGGCGATCTCGTTGCCGTGGGTGAGCGCGATCAGCCCGACATGCGGACCCGGCCGCCCGGAATCGCGCGTGGTGAAGCCGGGAACGCCCGTATTCCCCGCCGCCCAGGCGCCGAGGTCCGGTGGATCGAGCCACACTGGGAATTGCGGCAGCGGCGGCTGGACCGGCGGGAAATCGCCCTCCTCGATCAAGTCGCGAACCGTTCAACCAGGCGGCGAAGGAAGTCGTCGCAGGCGGCGAGCTGCGCCTCGGCGATCCACTCATCCGGCTGGTGGGCCTGGGCGATATGCCCCGGACCGCAGACGATGGTCGGGATGCCGGCCTGCTCGTAGAGCCCGCCCTCGGTGCCGTAGCTGACCTTGCCGGCCGCGTTCGCCCCGGTGAGCTGCCTGATGAGTCCGGTCAGCGCATGATCGGGGGAGAGCGACAGGCCGGGCAGCGTGGCCAGCACCTCGAACGCGAAGCCAGTCGCCGGATCGACCGCATGCATCGCCGGCTCGATCGCCGACGCCACATGCGCGCGCAGCCGCTCGAGCTCGGCGAAGAAGTCGGTCGCCGGAATGGTCCGCCACTCCATCACGAACTCGGCGCGCTCCGGGATGATGTTGAGGATCGTGCCGCCCTGCACCGTTCCGACATGAACGGTGGTGTGGGGCGGGTCGAACCCCTCCTCGAACGGCCCCTCGCGGGCGAACCGCCTGGCCTCGCCGGCAAGCCAGGCGATCGCCTCGGCGGCGGCATGGACGGCATTGACCCCGCGGGCCGGCTCGCTCGAATGGCCGGGCTTGCCGCGCACGCTGACGCGCAGGCTGAGCTTGCCCTTATGGGCGAGAATTGGCTGCATCCCCGACGGCTCGCCGACCACGCAGATCGCCGGCTTCCAGCCGCTCTCCCCGATATCCTCGATCAGCCGCCGCGCGCCCTGGGCGCCGACCTCCTCGTCATACGAGATGAAGAGATGCACCGGGCGGGCGAGTGCCGCCGCCTTGAGATCGGGCACCGCGGCGAGGCACGCGGCGACGAAGCCCTTCATGTCGGCCGCCCCGCGGGCGAGCAGCCGCCCGTCCCGCCGGCGCAGGGTGAACGGATCGCCGGTCCAGGCCTGGCCATCCACCGGCACGGTGTCGACATGGCCCGAGAGCGCGACGCCGCCCGGCCCCGCCGGCCCGATCACCGCATGGACGTTGGCCTTGGTGCCGGTCGCGTCCTTGCTGAGGCGATACGGGATGCCGTGCTCGTCGAGAAATCCACCGACGAAGTCGATCAGCGCGAGATTGGAGTTGCGGCTCGTGGTGTCGAACGACACCAGCCGTTCCAGCATGTCGACGGTGCTCAATTCCATCCGGCCACTCTATACGTCGCCACGGGGCGGGCAACCGAGGGGCTCGGTCACAACCAGCAGGCTGTTGGGGGCGGGCCGGCTTGGCGTGTTATGCTGCGGCCAAAGTCTGGAGGGACTGCCCATGTCCATGACCGAGCTGTCCGGGCCGACGCCCGACGCGCCGGCGGGCCCGCAGCATCCGGAGGTGACCGGGCTGTTCGACGACGCGAGCAGCACCATCACCTACATCGTCGCCGACCCGGCGAGCCGCACCGCCGCGATCATCGACTGCGTGCTCGATTTCGACGCCGCCTCCGGCCGCACCGACACACGCTCGGCCGACCGCGTCGCCCAGGAGGTGCGGGCGCGCGGGCTCACGGTCGAGTGGCTGCTCGAGACGCATGTGCACGCCGACCATCTCTCCGCCGCGCCGCATCTTCGCGGCATTCTCGGCGGCCGCATCGGCATCGGCAGCGCGATCCGCGACGTGCAACGTCGGTTCGGCACGCTGTTCAACGCCGAGCCGGTGTTCGCCCGCGACGGCAGCCAGTTCGACCATCTGTTCGCCGACGGCGAGGAGTTCCGGATCGGCGGGCTCGAGGCGCGCGTGCTGCACACGCCCGGCCACACCCAGGCCGACGTCACCTACGTGATCGGCGATGCCGCCTTCGTCGGCGACACGCTGTTCATGCCCGATTTCGGCACCGCGCGCGCGGATTTCCCGGGCGGCGACGCGCACGCCCTCTACCGCTCGATCCGCCGCATCCTCGACCTGCCGGCGGCAACGCGGCTGTTCACCGGCCACGACTATCTGGCACCCGGGCGCACGCAGCACGCGTGGGAGAGCACCGTCGCCCGTCAGCGGGCGGAGAACGTGCATGTCCGCGAGGGCGTCGGCGAGGACGAGTTCGTGGCGATGCGCACCGCCCGCGATGCCAAGCTCGCCATGCCGAAGCTCCTGATCCCGGCGGTGCAGGTGAACATGCGCGCGGGCCGGATGCCACCGCCCGAGGCGGACGGCGTCTCCTATCTCAAGATTCCGGTGAACCGGCTCTGACCCTCCCGGCGATCCTGCCAAACTCCCGAAACGACGACGCGAAGCGGAGACGCGCGATGAAACCTGCATATCTGGCGGCACTCGCCGCGTCCCTGCTCGCCCCGTACCTGCTCGGCTCCGCGGCGATGGCGCAAACACCAGCCGATACGCTGCGCATCGGCACCGGCGCGCCGATCACCAGCATCGACCCGCACTACCACAACCTGTCGCCGAACATCGCCATCGCGTCGCACATCTTCAATCCGCTCGCCGAGATGGATGCGACGATGCACCTCCAGCCCTCGCTCGCCACCTCCTGGAAGCTCGTCGACGACAGGACGTGGGAGTTCAGGCTGCGCGACGGCGTCAAATTCCACAACGGCGACGACTTCACCGCCGACGATGTCGCCTTCACCATCCACCGCGTGCCGCTGGTGCCGAACAGCCCGAGCTCGTTCTCGATCTACACGCAGTCGATCGCCAGCATCGACATCGTCGATCCACACACGATCCGGCTGCACACCAAGACCGTCTATCCGCTGCTGCCGACCGACCTCTCCAACGTCTACATCATCGACGGCCGCGCCGATGCCCGCGCGACCACCGAGGATTTCAACACCGGCAAGGCGGCGATCGGCACCGGCCCGTACAAATTCGTCTCCTTCAGGCCGGGCGACCGCGTCGAGCTCGACCGCAACGACGCCTATTGGGGCGGCACGCCGAGCTGGAAGCATGTCAGCTACCGGATGATCCCCAACAACGCGAGCCGCAGCGCCGCACTGCTCGCCGGCGACGTGGACATGATCGACACGGTCCCTACCGAGGATCTCGCGCGCCTGCGCACGGATCCCAAGGTCAAGCTGTGGGAGATCGAGGGCGTCCGCATCATCTTCCTCGGCCTCGACCAGTCGCGCGACACCATGAGCCCGCAAGTCTCCGGCCCGAACGGCGAGGCGCTCACGAAGAACCCGCTCAAGGACCAGCGCGTGCGCGAGGCGCTGTCGGTCGCGATCAACCGCCAGGCGATCGTCGAGCGTGTGATGGACGGCGCCGCCGTCGCCTCCGGCCAGTTCCTGCCCGACACGGCGTTCGGCGCGGTGCCGGGGCTCGCGCCGCCGAAATACGATCCGGCGCGAGCAAAGCAGCTGCTCGCCGAGGCCGGCTATCCGAACGGGTTCCGCATCACCCTCGAGGGCCCCAATGACCGCTACGTCAACGACGCCAGGATCATCCAGGCAGTGGGGCAGATGTGGCAGCGCGTGGGGGTGCAGACGACCGTCACGCCGCTGCCCTGGGCGACCTTCGTCGCGCACGCCAACAAGCAGGAATACTCCGCCTTCCTGTTCGGCTGGGGCAGCGCCACCGGCGAGGCTTCCGACGCGCTGCGCGCGCAGATCGCGACCTGGAACCCGAAGAAGGGCCTCGGCACCGCCAATCGCGGCCGCTATTCCAATCCGGCGGTCGACGCGCTGATCGAGCAGGCCATCACCACCGCCGACGATCCCGCACGCGAGAAGCTGCTGCGCCAGGCGACGACGATGGCGATGAAGGATGTCGCGATCATCCCGCTGCACATCCAGAAGAACATCTGGGCCACCCGCCCGGGCCTGATCGACACGCCGCGGGAGGACGAGCTTACCCGCGCGATGGACGTCCGCCCGGCCCAGTGATCACGCCAGCGAAGCGGACGGTGGAAGCATGATCGCCTGGCTGATCCGCCGCCTGGTCCAGGCCATCTTCGTCATCCTGGCGATGACGATGATCGTCTTCGTCGCGGTGAACGTGATCGGCAATCCCGTCGACATCCTGATCTCGCCGGAGGCGGACCAGGCGGAGCGGCTGCGCGCGATCCACGCGCTCGGCCTCGATCTGCCGCTCTGGCAGCAATATCTGCGCTTTCTCTGGGACGCGCTGCACGGCAATCTCGGCAACAGCTTCGTCTACAACGAGCCCGCGCTCACGCTGATCCTGAGCCGCATGCCGGCGACGATGGAGCTCGCCGTCTCCGCCGTGCTGCTCTCGATCGTGCTCGGCATTCCGCTCGGCCTCTACTGCGGATTGCGGCCGAACGGCGCCGTTGCCCGCACCGTGATGGCCGGCAGCATTCTCGGCTTCTCGCTGCCGACCTTCTGGGTCGGGCTCATGCTGATCATGCTGTTCGCCGTCGAGCTCGGCTGGCTGCCGAGCACCGGACGCGGCGAGACCGCTTCGCTGTTCGGCGTGCAATGGTCCTTCCTCACGCTGGACGGCCTGCGGCACCTGCTGCTGCCGGCGATCAACCTCGCGCTCTTCAACATCTCGCTCGTGCTGCGCCTGGTGCGCGCCGGCGTGCGCGAGACGCTGCCGCTCGATTTCGTGAAATTCGCCCGCGCCAAGGGGCTGACGCCCACGCGCGTGGTCGGCGTGCACGTGCTCAAGAACATCATGATCCCGGTGGTGACGGTGGTCGGCCTCGAATTCGGCTCCACCATCGCGTTTGCCGTGGTGACGGAGAGCGTGTTCGCCTGGCCCGGCATGGGCAAGCTCATCATCGACAGCATCAACGTGCTCGACCGGCCGGTGATCGTCGCCTATCTGATGATGATCGTGCTGATGTTCGTGGTGATCAACCTCGTCGTCGACCTCGCCTACACCGCGCTCGACCCGCGGGTGCGGCTGGAGGCGCGCGCGTGAGCGCGGTCGGTGCCACGGCGCCCCGCGAGGAGAGCCCGTTCGGCCGGATCGCGCGGGAGTTCGCGGAGTCGAGGATCGCGCTCGCGGCACTCGTCATCTTCGTGCTGATCGCGCTCGCGGCGATCTTCGCGCCGCTGATCACGCCGCAGAACCCGTACGATCTGAGCCAGCTCGATATCATGGACGGCCGCCTGCCGCCCGGGACGCGCGGGGACGCCGGCTACACCTACTGGCTCGGCACCGACGATCAGGGCCGCGACATGCTCTCCGGCATCATCTACGGTCTCAGGATCTCGCTCGGCGTCGGCATCGGCTCGACGCTGTTCGCCGCCGTGATCGGTTCGGCGCTCGGCCTGATCGCGGCCTATCGCGGCGGGTTTGTCGATGCGCTCATCATGCGGCTGGTCGATCTGCAGCTTTCCTTCCCGTCGATCCTGGTCGCGCTGATGATCCTCGCCTTCCTCGGCAAGGGCGTGTGGAACGTGATGCTGGCGCTGCTGATCGTCGTCTGGGCCTATTTCGCCCGCACCGCGCGGGGCACCGCGCTCGCCGAGATCCGCCGCGAATATGTCGAGGCGGCGGAGTGCCTGGCGCTGCCGAAATGGCGGGTGGTGTTCCGCCATCTGCTGCCCAACTGCCTGCCGCCGCTGATCGTCATCGCCACCATCCAGGCGGCGCGCGCGATCGCGCTGGAAGCGACCCTCTCCTTCCTCGGCCTCGGCGTGCCGGTGACGCATCCCTCGCTCGGCCTGCTGATCGCCAATGGCTATCAGTACATGCTGTCGGGTAACTACTGGATCAGCTTCTATCCCGGAATTGCCCTGCTGATCACCATCGTCTCCATCAACCTCGTCGGCGACCAGCTCCGCGACGTGCTGAACCCGCGCTTCGCGCGATGAACCCCACGCTCGAGCTGCGCCATCTGCGCACGCATTTCTTCACCCGTGCCGGCGTGGTGCGCGCGGTCGATGACGTCTCCCTGACGCTCGAAGCGGGCCGCGTGCTCGGGCTGGTCGGCGAGTCCGGCTCGGGGAAATCCATCACCGGCTTCTCGATCATCGGACTGATCGATCCGCCCGGCCGCATCGTCGGCGGCGAGATCCGGTTCCAGGGACGCGACCTTGCCAAGCTCTCGGATGCGGAGCTCCGCCACTTGCGCGGCAACCGCATCGCGATGATCTTCCAGGACCCGATGATGACGCTGAACCCGGTCCTCTCCATCGGCACGCAGATGGTGGAGACCGTGCGGGCGCACGCGCGCGTCGGCCACACCGAGGCGCGGGCCCGCTCGCGCGACGCGCTCGGCCAGGTCGGCATCCCCTCGCCAGAGGAGCGGCTCGCGGCCTATCCGCACCAGTTCTCGGGCGGCATGCGCCAGCGCGTCGCGATCGCGATCGCGCTGCTGCACCGGCCCGACCTGCTGATCGCCGACGAGCCGACCACCGCGCTCGACGTCACCATCCAGGCGCAGATCCTCGCCGAGGTGCAGAAGCTCGCGCGCGAGCGCGGCATGGCGCTGCTCTGGATCTCGCACGATCTCGCCGTCGTCTCCGGCCTCGCCGACGATGTCGCGGTGATGTATGCCGGCCGCATCGTCGAGACCGGCCGCATCGACCGGGTGCTCGACCATCCGCTGCATCCCTACACGCACGGGCTGATCGGCAGCGTGCCGAGCCGCAACAAGCGCGGCGAGCGGCTCAAGCAGATCCCCGGCATGACCCCGTCGCTGCTGCATCTGCCGCAGGGCTGCGCCTTCCGCACGCGCTGCCCGCGCGCCGATGATGCGTGCCTCGTCGAGCCCGCGATCACCGAACCGGTTCCGGGTCAGGCGATCCGCTGCTTCCATCCGGCGCTCGACCTGGTCGCATGATGGACATCATCGCGTTGCGCGGCGTCTCCAAGCGGTTCGTCGGACGAGCGAGCCTCGCGGCCCGGCTCGGCCTCGCGAAGCCGCCCGGCACGGTGCACGCGGTGGATCGCGTGGATTTCGCGGTGCGCGCGGGCGAGGTGGTCGGGCTCGTCGGCGAGTCCGGCTGCGGCAAGTCGACGGTCGGCCGCATGGTCGCCGGCATCATGCCGCCCTCCTCCGGCGAGGTCGTCTACCGCGGCCGCGACGTCGCGCACCTCTCGCGCGCGGACGCGAAGCAGGCGATGCTGAAGGTGCAGATGATCTTCCAGGACCCGTATGCGAGCCTCAATCCGCGCATGCGCGTGGCCGAGATCATCGGCGAGGCGCCGCGCGTGCACGGGCTCATCAAGGGACGCAGCGCGGAGTACCTCGATTCGCAGATGCGCCGCGCCGGGCTCGACCCCTCGCTCAAGCGCCGCTACCCGCACCAGTTCTCGGGCGGGCAGCGCCAGCGCATCGGCATCGCGCGCGCGCTCGCGGTGCAGCCGGAATTCCTGGTCTGCGACGAGGCGGTGGCGGCGCTCGACGTGTCGATCCAGGCGCAGATCCTGAACCTGTTCATGGATCTGCGCAGCGAGCTCGATCTCACCTACCTCTTCATCAGCCACGATCTCGGCGTGGTCGAGCACATCAGCGACCGCGTGCTGATCATGTACCTCGGCCGCATCGTCGAGGAAGCGCCGACGGAGACGGTGTTCCGCCGTCCGAACCACCCCTACACGCAGGCGCTGCTCGCCGAGGTGCCGCGCATCGAGAACCGGCATCGCGATTTCGCAGCCATCAAGGGCGAGCTGCCGAGCCCGCTCAACCCGCCGCCCGGCTGCCATTTCCATCCGCGCTGCCCGCACGCCATGCCACGCTGCTCGGTCGAGCAGCCGATACTGCGCGAGGTCGCGCCGGGACAGCGCAGCGCGTGTCACCTGAACGACGCCACCTGACGGGGGAGCGCGATGCCGGGACTGTATTTCGACGAGCTCGTGGTCGGCCAGGTATTCCGCCACGCGCTGACGCGCACCGTCACCGAGGCCGACAATCTCTTGATCTCGGCACTCACCCACAACACGGCGCTGCTGCATCTCGACGAGGAATATTGCCGCGAGCACACCGAGTTCGGCCAGCGTCTGGTCAACAGCACCTTCACCCTCGGGCTGATGGTCGGCATCTCGGTCGCCGACACCACGCAGGGCACCGCGATCGCCAATCTCGGCTGGGACGAGGTGCGGTTCCCGAAGCCGGTGTTCCATGGCGACACGCTGCGCATCGAGACCGAGGTGGTCGAACTCCGCGAAAGCCGCTCGCGCCCGAACGCCGGGATCGTGACGTTCCTGCACCGCGCCTACAACCAGCGCGGCGAACTCGTTGCTCACTGCAAGCGCAGCGGCCTGCAGCGCAAACGGCCGAGATAGCGGAAGGCTGATGGCAGGAGG
Source organism: uncultured Alphaproteobacteria bacterium (assembly GCA_963822815.1). Taxonomy (GTDB): domain Bacteria; phylum Pseudomonadota; class Alphaproteobacteria; order Acetobacterales; family Acetobacteraceae; genus CAWGJC01. The sequence goes on along the minus strand of CAWGJC010000005.1, from coordinate 134,365 downwards.
GGAAGGCAGCTTGCGCGACAATCCCCATCATCGCGGATCACTCCGGAACCAAAGCCTAGCCTCCGATCGCCCTGACTGGAATCCGTCAGGGCGTGAATCGGCAGGCCAACGATACCTAGACCCAATCGCACTGACCACAGTCAGCGCATTCGGGTCTAGAGCCCTTTACAGAAATAGGCACCGACGATCTTGTTCAGCTCGTAAGGCAGGAATTCCGATCGCTCCGGCGGAAAGTAATTCATGACATATCCGTTGCTGGCCTGGTGCCCCAGCCCAGCCGCGTGCCCGATCTCGTGCGCGAGCGTGACGTCGTCCTTGGACTCAGTCTTCGAATTGATGACCACGAAAGGGGGCCACGGTGCGCTGCTGGTGAAGGTAATGCCGCGTGGCATACCGTCGCTCTCCCCGTCACGGGACGCGATGCCCGTGCCGAGCGGACAGAAAAGGATGGGCAGGCGCTTCAGCCCGGGGATCGACTTGTCATTGTAGGCGGCGTTCGCCAGCGCCCGGACGGTCAGCACGTCGGCTTCCGCAGTGACGTCGCCTGACCAGTTGAGGGTCATGTCCGGAGTTGGCACACCGGCGGTTTGCGCCGACAAGGGCTTGGGAACCAGGTCGAGACCCACGCCGTAGCGTTGCAGGATATCCGAGCATGTCTTGACGTAAGCAACCGAGGGCGACGACAGCATGGCATCTTTGGTCCAGAATAGCGCCAGACGGAGTTTGGGGCTGCCGTGTACCGTGTAATTGTGAACCTCGTCCCATGTCGGCGGCGGCTTGCCCATGGCGCGTCTCCTCCAACGGTAGCTTTGCCATTATCGAGCCAATCGAAAACGTCACACGTTTAACAGCAATAGTAAAGCGCCTTGTAGCACGGTTCACGATGCTCATCCACATGGGGTCTGCATAAGTTAAGAATTTCGCAGCGCCGCTTTCCATAGCGGCGGGGTCTGCGGCACCATGCCATGAGCGACCATGACCGCTTCGGAGTTTGCCCTGATGATTGAACGACGCGTCCTACTCATGGGAGCCGCCGCCGCTGCGATCATGCAGCTTGCGCCTAGCGAGGCGGAATGTGCCAGCGCCGAGCGCCATGCCTACACCGTTGAATTTGAGAGCGCCGCCGGGACAGTCCGCAAGGTGTATCGCGGCCTGTTCCTTCCCGAAATCCTCGACCAAGCCGAGTGCGACGCCGCGGGTATGATCCTCACGGACATCTGGAAAGGCACAGGGGAGCCGCCGCCCGTTGTAGCCGCGCGCCACGTCGATTTTGTTAGGCCGCCATTGCTGCCCGTCTTTCCAGAATTGGAGTATGTGACATCGCTACGACGATTTATTGCCCGCCGTATGGCGGAGGTGCTTGAGATTGCCGCGCCGCCGGAACAGGCGAGCGTCGATGAATTGCAGCAATGGGTTTCGCGGTGGCATCCAGCTTACCGATCCACTATCCACCTAAAGGGGCTACCCGGCGCATAAATCAAGAATTATGAACCATCAATAAGCCGCATTACGCGTCCGTTTTCCAAACCGTGTGCACTTCAGCCCATCTCGCATCTGCATGCCACTCACAATCCCCACTGAATGGTCGCTCCCAACACGGTGAACTGTGGTCCGAACTGCAACAGGCCCGGCGGACCACCACTATCATGGAGCGTCCATTGGCCGGCAACAGCCGCTTGTGAAAACAGGCTCCATCGGTCAGCAATGATATCAACGGACAACTGGCCACCAAGCTGCACACCCACGACCGTGCTCGCAGGATTCAGGTTTTGGAGCGCAACGACTTGGCTGAACAATGTGGTATGGAAGCGGCCGACACTGAATGGGTCAGCATAGGCCACGCTGCCTTGTAGTTGAAGGGTGTATCGAGGGTCAGTTGGCTGATTACCACTGTTGAAGGACGGTTGGAATGCTCCGCCAAACTCCCAGTGTGGGCCCTCAGAAGCAGTGCGATACACAATGCCGAAGGCAAGCTGGCCGGCGACTATTGATGGTGGTGGGGGCCCGGGTTGTTGTGGCCGGGACAGAAAAGGCGGAGGCGTTAGGCCAAGTGCGGGTTGCAACTGCACCAAGAATTGCGATGTCGGGGGTGACGAGGGAGTGACGGGGGGTGTTGGCGCGGGATTCGGGGAGGGCGCGGGATTCGGGGATGGCGGCGACATGGCACGCGACATACTGCCCGTAAGGATCACAACGCGCGTAGCCAGGGCGGTGCGTGTTTCTGGCCCGACGATTCCGTCTACAGACTTCAGCCGAAAGTCCTTCTGGTAGCGTTCGACTGCCTGTTTGGTGCGCGGCCCGAAAACGCCATCTACTGCTATCGCACCATATCGTCGACCGACGGCGGCATTGAGATTTTTCTGCAAGCGCCGCACTTCCTCTCCTCGGCTGCCCTGCCTGAGTAACTCTGCCATTGTGTTTCCCTCTCGTTTACTCCAGCCAAAACCCTGGTCGTGTTCCGTTCTCGCGGTGATTCCGCTAGACGGGAAACCCCGTCGCGTCTACTAGCGCATTGCGTCGCTTTGTCGGACAGCGAGGCTGGATGAAGCGGAGTCCTTCGTAGATCAAGATTTTTGCAATGGCGGGCCACGCAAGCCGCATCAGGTGCTTAGCCGCTGCAGAAGCCCGGTGCGAAACCCGCATAGACCCGCCGGCGTGCGGGGTGCTTCAATCCAAGGCCTGCTTATCCCGCGTGCGCACCCGCAAGCCGACGGGGCCGCCCTCTCCCCAAACCACTCCTCCCCGCTCTACCGCCCGACACGACAATCACCCCCGATACACCGCCGCCTCGAACGCCGTGAACAGGCGCAGCACGGCCGGGTCGGCGAATGGCAGGATCTGGGTCAGCAGCAGTCCAGCGAGGCCGCTCGTTCGGTCGGCCCAGTAGTAGCAGTTCGCCAGGCCCGCCCAGGCGAGGCTGCCGGCGCGGCGGCCGGTGGGGAGGTCGGTGGCGTTGATCAGGAAGCTCAGTCCCCAGTGCGCCGGCGCGCCGTCGAACGGGATGAAATCATGCGACAGCTCGGGAATGACCGAGCGCAGCACGCCGGCGCCGGGCAGCTCGCCGATATGGTTGCGCGCCATCAGCGCGACCGTTTCCGGGCGAAGGATCCGCTGTCCCGTCGAGCGCGCCGTCGCCGAGCAGCATGCGCAGGAAGCGGAGGTAGTCAGGCGCCGTCGAATGGAGGCCGCCGCCGGCGGGGAAGAACTCCGCATAGTCCGGCGGCTCGCGCTCGACCGCCGCCAGCCCGCCATCCTCGCCCCGCTGATGCAGGGTCGCGAGGCGGGCGCGGCGATCCGGCGGCACCCGGAACCCGGTGTCGCGCATGCCGAGCGGCGCGAAGATGTGCTCGGCGAAATAGGCGTCGAGAGTCTTGCCGCTCACCGCCTCGATGATGCGCCCCACCCAGTCGATGGCGATGCCGTATTCCCAGCGCGTGCCGGGCTCGGCGATCAGCGGCGTCGACAGCGCGGCGAGCTTTCCCGTGCGCGCCGAGGGCAGGCCGCGCCGCGCCACGTAGCGGCGGAGCGCGTCGTTCCAGGTGTCATAGCCGAAGCCCGCGCTGTGGGTGAGCAGCTGGCGCAGCGTGATCGGCGTGCGCGCCGGGCGCAGCACCGGCTCGCCTTCGGCGTCGAACCCGGTCAGCACCATCGGCGCCGCGAGCTGCGGGACGATGGTGCCGACCGGCGGATCGAGCGCCAGCCTGCCCTGCTCGACGAGCTGCATCGCCGCCACGGCGGCTACCGCCTTCGTCATCGAGGCGATCCAGAACAGGCTGTCCGTCGTCATCGCCGGCCCGTCCGGCAGGGCGCGCCGCCCGAACGCGCCCGCATAGAGCGTCCGCGACCGGTCCGTCGCGGCGGCGACCACCCCGGGCGCGGCGCCGCCGGCCACGGCGTCGGCGAGCAGCGCGTCGATGCGGCCCCGTCCCATTCCGTTCACGATCCGCCCCGCGCCTGGATCGACGCAGGGTATGAGCGGGCGGGAATGCACGCAACGGCAACGCCGATCGCGCGTAACCCGTCGCGGATTTGCAGCGATCCGATGTGCGCGACGCGGCACCGCGTCGCGCACGACCGTTTCTGCGCGATGGGGGTTTGAACGATGCTGCGCGGCCGCTGCGCGATCGCAGTGATGGCGAAGGCGCCCGTCCCCGGCCGCAGCAAGACCCGGCTGGTGCCGCCCCTCTCCCCGAACGATGCCGCCGCGCTCAGCGCCGCGTTTCTCCGCGACATCACCGAGAACCTGGCGCTCGCCGCCCGCGCGGCGCCGATCCAGGGCTGCATCGCCTATGCTCCAGCCAGCATGGAGCGGTGCTTCGATGGCCACGTCGCCCCCGGCACCCTCCTCCTGCTCGCCGATGGCGGCCCGCCGATGCCGCCCGGCGTGCAGGGCTTCGGCCGCTCGCTGCTGCACGGGGCGCAGTCGCTGCTGGCGGCGGGCTATGGCAGCGTCTGCCTGGTGAATTCCGACAGCCCGACGCTGCCCACGTCCTGCCTGATCCGCGCCGCCCAGGCGCTGGAGACGCCCGGCGACCGCGTCGTTCTCGGGGCCGCCGAGGATGGGGGCTATTATCTGATCGGCATGAAGGCCCCGCACGCGCCGCTCTTCGCCGATGTCGCCTGGAGCACCGATGCCGTGGCCGCGCAGACGCGCGAGCGGGCGCGGGTGCTCGGGCTTCCCGTCGTCGAGCTCGACCCCTGGTACGACGTGGACGACCGCGCCGCGTTGCACCGGCTGCTGCGTGAGCTCGAAGGTGGTGATTCCGGGGGCTATCCGGCGCCGGCGACGGCGGCCTGCCTGGCGCGGCTCGGCGTCCGCGCGACGCTCGGGGCGGCGGCGTGAGGGCATTGGCCGGGATCGGTGCCGCGCTGATCGTGCTGACCGCCCTGGGGCTGGCCCTGCACGTCCCCGGCGCCGACAGCGTCGGCTCGATCGCGAGGACCAACTGGTTCGTGGCGCTGATGGCGGTGGCGGCGGCGCTCTATCTCGCCGCGGTCGCGCTGGTGCTGCGCGCGCCGCCGGCGGGAGGAACCTGGCTCGTGCTCGGCGTCGCGCTCGCGCTGCGGCTCGCCGTGCTGCCCTCCGCGCCGTTCCTGTCGAGCGATCTCTATCGCTACATCTGGGATGGCCGTGTGCAGATCGCCGGGACCAATCCCTATCGGTTCATCCCCGCCGATCCGGCGCTGCAATCGCTGCGCGACGCCGCGATCTATCCGCATGTGAACCGCCGGGAATACGCGCCCACGATCTATCCGCCGGCGGCGCAGGCGATCTTCCAGGCGGTCGCCCGGATCAGCCAGACGCCGTTCGCGATGAAGCTCGCAATGGTCGTCTTCGAGTTCGTCGCCATGGCGGCGATGCTCCGGTTGCTCGCGCTCGCCGGGCTGCCGCCGGCGCGCCTGCTGATCTATGGCTGGAACCCGCTCGCCGTGTGGGCTTTCGCCGGCAACGGGCATCTGGACGCGCTCGCGATCGGCTTCCTCGGGCTCGCCCTGCTCGCCCGCGGCCTGCGCCGGCAGGGCCTCGCCGGGTTCGCCCTCGGCGCCGCGGTGCTGGTGAAGTTTCTCCCCGTGATCGTCGCGCCCGCCCTCTGGCGGCGCTGGGATTGGCGTCTGCCCGCGGCCGCGCTCGCCCTCGCGGTCCTGCTCTACGCCTGCTACGCGAGCGTCGGCTGGCGGGTGCTCGGCTACCTGCCGGGCTATGCCTCGGAGGAAGGGCTCGGGCGGGGTGGCGGCATCTGGCTGCTCGCCGGCCTCGCCGAGCTCGGCCCGCTGCCCCGTTTCGCCGACCCCGTCTATCTCGCCGTCGTCGCGGTGCTTCTGCTCGGCCTCGGCGCCCGGATCGCCTTGCGCGATCCGCTTCCGGCCGACCCGGCCGCCGATACCGTGCGGGTCGCCGGCCGCGCCGCGCTGCTCGGTTGCGCCTTGATGCTGGCGATCACCCCGCATTATCCGTGGTATTATCCGTGGCTGGCGCTGCCGGCCTGTCTCGCGCCATCGGACGCCGCCATCTGGCTCGGGGTGGCGCCGCTCGTCCTCACTCTCGACCCGCTGCACGAGCGCTTCGTCTGGCCGGCCCTCGTCTATGTGCCGGCCCTGTTCCTCGTCGTCCGCGATCGCGCGCGCGGCGCCCGGCATGTCGGGATGCGCGCCAGTCCCGTCGGAAGGATGCACTGATGACCGCTTCGCTGAAAGACCCTCGCCGCTACTTCGAGGCGATCGACGCGCCGCGTTCGGCGGTGGCCGCGTCGCCGCCGGTCTGCCTCTATCTGGAAGTGACCAACCGCTGCAACCTGCTCTGCGAGACCTGCCCGCGCACCTTCGAGGAGCTCGAACCGCCGGCCGACATGGACTGGGCGCTGTTCACCCGCATCGTCGACCAGGTGCCGGACATCGCGCGCGTCGTGCTGCACGGCGTCGGCGAACCGATGCTGGTGAAAGAACTCCCGCGCATGATCCGCTACCTGAAGGCGCGCGGCACCTACGTGCTGTTCAACACCAACGGCACGCTGCTCAGGCCCGCGAAATTTCAGGAGATCATCGACACCGGGCTCGACGAGATGCGGGTCTCGCTCGACGCCGCCGATCGCGAGACCTATCGGCTGGTGCGCGGCAAGGATTTCTTCGACCGCATCGTGCGCGACGTGCGACGGTTCACCGATTTCCAGCGCGAGGTCGGCAGCACCACGCCGCGCCTCTCGATCTGGCTCACCGGCCTCAAGGAAACCGTCCGGCAGCTCCCGGAATTCGTCCGCCTCGCCGCGCAGATGGGCGTCTCCGAGGTGCATCTGCAGCGCCTCGTGTTCGATGATTCCGGCTACGGCATGGCGCGCGCCGCGTCCTCGCTCTTCGAAGCGACAGGGGCCGGCGAGATGGCAGCGATCGAGGCGGCGCAGGCGCTCGGCCGTGCGCTCGGCGTGACGCTTGACGCCTCCGGCGCCACCGAACCGGGCCTCAGCCTGAAGCGCGCCGCGGACGAGGCGCCGTGGTCCACCTGCCGCCGTCCGTGGTCGCTGATGTATTTCACCGCCCACGGCCGCGCGCTCCCCTGCTGCATCGCGCCGTTCTCCGCCCGCGGCTACGCGAACTACACGCTCGGCGACGCCACCCAGCAGACCTTGCGCGAAATCTGGAGCAGCGACGCCTATCGCGACTTCCGGGCGTCGCTGTTGAGCGATGCGCCCCCGAAGCCGTGCCAGGGTTGTGGCCTGCGATGGAGCCTCTGATCACCCCTCCCGTCGCGGCGATCATCCCGGCCTGGAACGAGGAGGGTGCGATCGGGCCGACCATTCGCCGCCTGCCGCGCACCGTGGTCGGCGCCATCATCGTCGTGGATGGCGGCAGCCGGGATGAGACTGCCGCCGAGGCCGAGGCGGCCGGCGCGCAGGTGCTGGTGGAGACCAGGCGCGGCTATGGGCGGGCCTGCCTGAGCGGGGCCGAGCGGGCGCGGGCGATGGGGGCGGAGATCGCGCTGTTTCTCGACGGCGACGGCGCGGATGCGGCGGAGGCGGCGGCGCGGGTCGTCGATCCCGTGCGGGAGGGCAACGCCGATTTCGTTCTCGCGACCCGCACCGGCCGCGCGGGGCGCGAGCCCGGCAGCATGGGGTTGCACCAGATCGCCGCCGGGTGGCTGATCGGTGGCGCGGTCGGGCTGCTGGCCGGGGTGCGCTACACCGACATGTGCGCCTTCCGCGCCATCCGCCTCGATGCGCTCGCGCGTCTCGGCATGCGCGAGATGACCTATGGCTGGAATCTCGAGATGCAGGTGCGCGCCGCCCGCGCCGGCCTGCGCATCCGCGAGGTCCCGCTGCCGTATCGCCGCCGCATCGCGGGAAAGTCGAAAGTCGCAGGCAATCTCCGCGGCACGATGAAGGCGGGTACGCGCATCGTGACGACGCTCGCGCGGCTGGCGATGCAGCGATCCTGATCCGCCTGTCTTCGGCCGATTCCGATTGAGGCGATCACGCGCTTGCGGCGGGCGCGAACGGCTCTACTGTGCCGCTCCGAGGAGGCGGGAATGCTTGATCGAACCGCGGCCCCAGTCGCGCATCCCGTGCGGTTCCGCGCGCAGGGCTTCGTGCTGGAGCGGCGGCCGGCCGCGTCGGCGATCGCCTTTGCCGTCGTCATCGTGGTCTGGGAGGCGGCGGTCCGCAGCGGGTTGATCAGCGAGCTGTTCCTGCCGCCGCCCTCCGCGGTGATCCGCGCGCTCTGGGCGCTGACCGTCGACGGCACGCTGTGGCAGAACCTGTCCGCCTCGCTGTTCCGCCTCGCCGTCGGCTGGAGCCTCGGCACGATGCTGGGGATCGCCGCGGGACTGGCGATCGGGCTGCTCTCCCTGGCCCGCGCGGTGGGGATTCCGGTGATCTCGGCGATCTTCCCGGTTCCCAAGATCGCGCTGCTGCCGCTGTTCATCCTCTGGCTCGGCATCGGCGAGGCCTCGAAGGTCACCGTGATCGCGCTCGGCGTGTTCTTCCCGACCGCGATCGCGACCTTCAGCGCGATCGACAACATCCCGCGCGGCGTCATCCGCATGGCGCAGAGCTTCGACCTGCCGCCCGCCGACATCCTGCGCAAGGTCGTGTTGCCGGCGGCGTTGCCCGGCATCCTCTCGGCCTTCCGCATCACCGCCTCGATCGGGCTGCTGCTGCTGGTCGCGGCCGAGATGATCGGCGCGCAGTTCGGCATCGGCGCCTTCGTGCTGACAGAGGGCCAGCTCATGCAGACCGACAATCTGCTGGCCGGCGTCGCGGTGATGTCGGTGCTCGGTCTCGCGATCGGCACCGGGCTTTCCTGGCTCGAGAAACGGCTGCTCGCCTGGCGTTGACGAGGAACTCCATGATTCGAGAACTGACCCGCGGAAACTTCCTGCGTCTGCTCGGCGCCGGCATTGCCGGCGCCGCGCTCTCCGGGCGCGCGCGAGCGGATGCGCTGCAGACGGTCACGGTCGGCGGCATCCAGCTGCCGACCGACGCGCCGCTTTTCATCGCCATGGACAAGGGTTATTTCGCCAAGGAAGGCATCGCGATCGACGTCAAATGGTTCACCGCCGCGGCGACGGTGTTCTCGGCCGTGGTGTCGCGCGACGTCGATATCGGCATGACCAGCACCACCGCGGCGACGTTCAACCTCGCGGCCAAGGGCGGCTTCAGGATCATCGCCGGCTCGACGCGCGACGCGCCGCATTTTCCGCTGAACGCATTCCTGGTCTCGAACAAGGCCTATGCGGCCGGTTTCACGAGCTTCCAGGCGATGGGCGGGCGGCGCATCGCCATGACCACGGCGGGATCGACGCATCAGTACGACATCGCGCAGCTCGCGCGGAAATACGGCATCAACCTCGCGCGCATCGCGATGGTGCCGCTGCAAAGTTACGGCAATATCAGCGCGGCGCTCGAATCCGGCCAGGTCGACGGCGCGATCCTGCCGCCCTCGCAGGCGCAGAAGATCGTCGACGCGAAGGGCGCGCATTTCCTCGCCTGGACCGGCGACGAGGTGCCGGAGCAGCAGGGCATCGTCTTCGCGAGCCCGCAGACGCTCGCGAACAAGCGCGACCTGGTGCTGCGGTTCATGCGGGCCTATGTGCAGGGTGCGCAGGAATACCACCGCAACTTCAACGCGGTCGATGCGAGCGGACAGCCGGTGAAGGGCCCGGAATACGACGCGCTCGTCGCCATCATCGCACGCCATGCCGGCATCACGCCGGCGCAGGTCGAGGCGCAGGTGACCTACATCATCGCCGATTCACGCCCCGACGAGGCCGACATCAGGCACCAGATCGCCTTCTGGCAGGAGCTCGGCATGGTGCCGAAAGGCGCGGATTTCAGCCACCTGTTCGATCTCTCCTTCCTGCCGCAGGAGCCGGGCTGAAATCGTCAGGCGGCAAACCCCTCGCGGGCAAGACCGCGCAGCGCCGCGGCATCGAGGGTGTCGAGCGGAAGCTCCGGCAGCAGGTCGTTCTCGGCCGCGAAGTCGCGGCCGTAGAGTGCCGAGAAAAGACGGATGCCGGCCTCGTGCAGCGGCACCGGAACGCCCGCGATCGCGGCGAGGCGCGCCGTCGCGACCAGGCCGAACGGCACGTCCTCGGTGACGTAGCGCGTCGCGATCCCGGTCGGGCCGAGGGTCGTCTCGCGCGCGGCGATCGCCGCCGCCATCGCGCCGACATCCTCGCCCTCGACGCCGTAGCTGAAGCGCAGGTGCTCGCGCACGGTGCGCACCGCGACCCCGAAGCGCGCGGCGATGGCGAGCCGCTCGGCGTCGAGCGCCTCCATCAGCCGCCCCATCGACGGCGTGATGCAGCTCCAGTTCACCCATGTCTCCTCCCGCTCGATTCGGGAGAAGTTGCAGAGGGCGATCGCCAGATGGTTCTGCGGGTTGAGGTTGCTGAGCGCGATCGCCAGCAGGTCGGCGCGCGGCACGAAGCGTGCGCCGAACAGGCTCTCGCAGAGCGACCGGGCGGCATCGGTGCCGGTCGTGGGCAGCGCCGCGAGGTCGATGCGCGTGCGGATGTTGGAGATCGCGACGGCATCCGGCGCGGGCTGGCGGGCGGTGACCAGCGTGGTGCCCCAGCCGATGATCGGCAACGTGATCCCGCGCGCGGCCAGGCGGCGCGCGAGCACGAGCCCGCCGAGCGAGGCGTGCGAGCTGATGATGACGCTGTGCCCCGGTCGCAGCAGTGGGGCGATGGCGTCGATCACGCCGCGATGGCCGTTCGACGGCAATGCGAGCAGGACCGTCTCCGCCGCGTCGAGGGCCGATTCGATGGTGTCGGCGACCCCCGGCGCAAAGCGTCCGGTGATCCGTCCCTCGGCACGCAATCCCGTGCGCAGGGCATTGCGGCGCTCCCCGGAGCGCGTCCACATGGTCACCGCGTGGCCGGCATCGAGCAGGAAGGAAGCGGTGCCGCAGGCGATCGCGCCGGCGCCGAGAAGGGCGATTTTCATGCGCGGATCATCGGTCCGGAACCCGGCGGGGGTCCGTCGCGTCCAGGACGGAATGCACGCCGGAGGTCATGACGTGGTTCCAGCCATCCGTCTGGTCGCGACGCTGCTCGTGCTCGCCGGCCTGGCCGCCTGCGCCACCACGCCCGAGGAGCGCGGCCCGTTCCACGAGTATCTGCACGAGCACGGGCTTGAATGAGGCAGAGTCAGAACCCGGCATAGGGCGCCCACGGGCCCCACAGGTCCCAGTCCATGGCGGCGTCGGCGTTCATCTGCGCCGTCATCGCGCGCTCATCCGCAAGGCGCCTCTCGAACACCTCGTGCCTGTAGGTGTCGTAGGCATGCGCGTTGCCGGCGTAGAGGCAGCCGCAGATGGTCGGATCGGCATAGAGCCAGACCGGCTGGCCGTTGCGCACGGTCTGCACGAATTTGTGCGGCGGAAGCCGGTTGAGCGCGGCCACGAGCTGCGGCGTGTCGGCGGGTTTCGGGATGAAGCCCGCCGCCGACAGCAGGTCCTCCTTGCCGGCCACAGGCTGCTGCACGCAGCCGCCCAGGGCCACCATCGACGCCACCGTCGCCGCCAGCAGGATCCCGATCGGCCTCATCATCACGATTGCCTCCCCCCGGGGATACGGGAGCGTAAGGGTCTCGGCGTCATCGGAAAAGGATGGAGGCGCCGCCGGCCGCCTCCTGGGCAACCATCACCACGTCGTCGTGATCGCGATGCGGAATGCCCCGCTCGGCCAGCAGGCGCCGGATCGCCGCGCCGCCATCCGCGGTGCGCAGCGCCATCCCGGCAATGAACGGCAGCGCCGGGACCGCCGCCCCCGGCAGCACCCGCCCCAGCGCCTCGCGCGGCAGCAGCCGGACCGCGCCGCGCGCGAGATCCAGCCGCACCCCTCCGGCGGGATCGGGAACGACCGGCAATCCGGCAAGGCGCGAGAAGCGGGCGCCCGACTCGGCGGGGCTTTCGACCGCCAGGATCACCTCGGCCAGCGCCTCGGCGCGATTCGGATGGTCGAGGAAGCGCGGCTGCCAGATCGCCTCCGGCGTGAAGTGCCGCACGAGCTGCAGCTTCCCCTCGGGCGCATCCGGCAGGGGCAGGCGCGCGAAGCGGGCGGTCGGCCCCGCCGGATCGGAATCGTCCACCGGGCGCTCCAGATACGCGGCGCCGGGCAGGTCGAGCCCGGCCCGCCGCATGCGCGCGAGGTTCGCCGCCTCGTCATCCATCCCGAGGGCGATGATGGCGAGCCCCGCCCGGCGCTCGATCAGCGCCGTCATGTCGCTGTAGCGCGTCGCGTCGAGGATCGCGATCAGCTCGAGATAGCCCTCGCGCAGCATCACGCAGCGATTGCCGGTGGCGAAGGGCTCGATCGGCCCGTCCGGCGTGCGGCGGCCGGAATGCCGCGCGACCGGCGTCAGGGTGAAGCCGAGCCGCTCATAGCTCGACGCGAGCGCGCCGAGATCGCGCCCGGCGATGCCGAGATGGTCGAGCGAGTCGGCGACCGCGCTCATGCAATGCTTTCGTACTTGTCGAGCAGCCATTCCGCCGGCTCGCGCAACGCCTCGTCGTACCATTCGGCGACCAGCGGATGCGCGCGCACCGCCTCGCAATAGGCCCGCGCATCGCTGTCGAGCGGCGGGGCGTAGCTGAGGAAGCGCGCGACGACCGGCGCATACATCGCATCCGCGTTGGTGAAGTTCACGCCGAACAGATAGGGCCCGCCGGCGCCGAACGCTTCCCGCGCCTCGCGCCAGATCGCCGTGATGCGCGCGACATCGGCGAGCGCCGCGTCGCTGTGGCCGACACCGGGCTTCCGCGCGCCGAGATTCATCGGCATGGCCTGGCGGAGCGCGGCGAAACCGGCATGCATCTCAGCCCCGATCGACCGCGCCAGCGCCCGCGCACGGGTGTCGCGCGGCCACAGCGCGGGCTCGATTTCGGCGCAATATTCGGCGATCGCGATCGTCTCCCAGACGCGATTGCCGCGATGATCGAGGTAGGGAACGAGCCCGTTCGGCGACACCGCCTTGACCGCCGCGGTGTTCCCGCCGCCCCCGAGCTTCACGACATCCACCGCAACGTCGAGCCCGGCGAGCCGGACCGGAAGCCAGCCGCGCAGCGACCACGACGAGTAGCGCCGGTTGCCGATGGTGAGGGTGCCGTCCGCCATGATCCGCCTCCAGTGCCGGCTGCCTGATTGCGATGCGTTCAGAACAGGTCGAAGGTGAAGTTCGGATGTCTCACCGGCTCGACGCCGCCGCTGACCGGATAGCCGTGCAGGCAGGCCTTCATCTTCACTTGCCGCAGCGGCACGGGATCGAAGATCGCCGACTGCTTTGGCGACGTCGATCCGGCCTGCTTCGCCTCCAGGCTGCGGATCTCCGGGTCGGAATCCACCAGCGCCTCGCAATTCGCCTGGCGCGACGCGCTCGGGGCGGCGGTGCAGCCGAGCAGCGGCAGCAGGATGAGGAGCAGCAACGGCAGCGCACGCATGAGAGTGCCTTTCAAGACCCGCCGGGCCGAGTCGCATGGCGTCGGTTTGCGAGCATCGGCGCGGAGCGGGCGTAGGGCCCGTGAGCACCGAAGCGCAGGAAACCGGCGTCAGACGGCCGGCGTGGTGGGGCTCTCAAAGGCACTCTCAGGCGGCCTCCAGCCAGTCCTCGATGAGCCGCCGCGCGATGCTGTCCCGTCGCGGCAGGCTGAATCCGCGCGCTTCATGGTCGCGCAGGTCATCGCGCGAGAACCAGCGCGCATCGAGCAGCTCGTTCGGATCGATGGTGATGTCCTCGGTCATCGCCTCGCCATAGAAGCCGAGCATGATCGAGGCCGGGAACGGCCAGGGCTGGCTCGAGTGATACTGCACCCGGCCGACCACGATGCCGCTCTCCTCCCGCACTTCGCGCGCGACCGCCTCCTCAAGGCTCTCGCCGGGCTCCACGAAGCCGGCGAGGGTCGAATACATGCTCGCCCGCGGGAAGCGCTGGGAGTGGCCGAGCAGGCAGCGATCGCCGCGCCAGACCAGCATGATCACCGCGGGATCGGTGCGCGGGAAATGCTGCGCGCCGCAGGCGGTGCAGGCGACGACGTTGCCCGCACTCTTCGGCTCGCAGGGCGCCCCGCAGACGCCGCAGAACCGGTGCCGCACGCGCCAGTGCAGCAGCCCGCGGGCATGCGCGAGGATGGAGGCGTCCCCCGCCGGCAGGGTGCCGGAGACCGTGCGCAGATCCTCGAAGCTGGCGACCGCGTCGGGCAGCAGCGGCACCGGGTCCTCGGCCGCGCTCAGATCGACCGCGAAGATCGCCTGCTCGCCGGAGAGGCCGAGGAACGCCCAGGGTCCGCCCACCATCCGGCAGGAAGACGCCGCCTCGCCGGTGAGGAACACCGCCTCCGGCTGCCCACCTTCGAGGCCGCGCATCAGCGAGCGCGCGCGCCAGACCGGCACGAACAGCGAGCTCGGATCGGCGAGGCGCGCCTCGATCCAATCGGCGTCTTCGCGCAGGTTCACCGCGCGGTCGAGCGGGCTGCCCGTATAGACGTTCGGCCGGCTGGCGAGGATCAGCGTCATGCGGGGCGATATCTCGCATGCGGCCCCCGACCGGGCAACCGCACCAGGCGCGTCGGCAGCGGGCGGCGAATCCCCTTGCCGCCGCCGCCCGATCGCCCGAAACAGGCCGTCCGCATCCGAGGGGAACAGCATGACCACGACGCATAGCGGCACCTGCTTCTGCGGGGCGGTGGAAATCCGCGTCGCCGGCGAGCCGAAGGCGATGGGCTACTGCCATTGCCGCTCCTGCCGCTCCTGGTCCGGCGGTCCGGTCAATGCCTTCACGCTCTGGGCGCCGGAGGACGTGACGGTCACCAGGGGCGAGGAGAACATCGCGACCTACAACAAGACCGCGATGAGCTTCCGCAAGTACTGCCGGCTCTGCGGCGGCCATCTGATGGCGGCGCACCCCCCGCTCAACATGACCGACGTGTTCGCCGCCACCATCCCCGACCTCGCCTTCGCGCCGCAGGTGCACGTGAATTACGCCGAGACCGTGCTGCCGATGAGGGACGGGCTGCCCAAGCTCCGCGATTTCCCGAAGGAGTTCGGCGGCTCGGGGGAGATGGCGCCGGAATAGCAAGCCCGCCTTGCCGCCGCCCCCTCCCCTCATGATATGAGGGGGCGGGAGGTCGGCGGCGGACGGGCGCCTCGCCAACCCGGTCAGGTCCGGAAGGAAGCAGCCGCAACGAGTTTCCGCTCGGGTTGCTGTCCGGCCTCCCACCCCCTTCGCCCAGGCCGCCGCGGCGGCGCAGGAGCCAACCGCCGCGCATGTCCGGCCTTCTCGACGAAACGGCGCTGCCCGAGCCTCCCGCGACCGGGCCGGGCCTGTTCGGCGAGGCCACCACGCCGGCGGCCGCGCCGTACCGTGTCCTCGCCCGCAAATATCGCCCGACCCGCTTCGAGGACATGATCGGCCAGCAGGCGATGGTCCGCATCCTGCGGAACGCCTTCGCGCTCGGCCGCATCGCCCATGCCTACATGCTCACCGGCGTCCGCGGGGTCGGCAAGACCACGACCGCCCGCATCATCGCCCGCGCGCTCAACTGCATCGGCCCGGACGGCACCGGCGGCCCCACCCCCGACCCGTGCGGCGTCTGCGCGAACTGCCGCGCCATCCTCGAGGACCGTCACCCGGACGTGGTGGAGATGGACGCCGCCTCGCGCACCGGCGTCGACGACGTGCGCGAGATCATCGAGGCCACGCGCTTCCGCCCGCTGCAGGCGCGCACCAAGGTCTTCGTCGTGGACGAGGTCCACATGCTCTCCCGCAACGCCTTCAACGCGCTCCTGAAGACGCTGGAAGAGCCGCCGCCGCATGTGAAGTTCATCTTCGCCACCACCGAGATCCGGAAAGTGCCGGTGACCGTGCTCTCCCGCTGCCAGCGCTTCGACCTGCGCCGGGTCAGCGTGGCCGAGCTCACCGCGCATTTCGGCCGGATCGCCAGGCAGGAGAACGTCGCGATCGACGACGCCGCGCTCGACCTCGTCGCCCGCGCCGCCGACGGTTCCGTCCGCGATGGCCTCTCGCTGCTCGACCAGGCCATCGCCCAATCGAATGGCGGCACCGTGGACGGCGCCACGGTCGCCGACATGCTGGGAACGGCCGATCGCGGCGCGGTGTTCGACCTGATGGAAGCGCTCCTCGCCGGCAACGCCGCCGAGGCGCTCGCCATCACCGACCGCGCGCATGAGCGCGGCGCCGATCTCGGCCTGCTGCTCGGGGACCTGCTCGACCTCACGCACACGCTGACCCGGCTCAAGACCATCCCGGGGCTCAGGACCGGCGCCGAGCTCCCCGAGGCCGAGCGCAGCCGCGGCGGCGCGCTCGCCGAGCGCCTGACCATGCCGGTGCTCGGCCGGCTCTGGCAGATGCTGCTGAAGGGCGTGGGCGAGGTGGAGACCGCGCCCGACCGCCGCCAGGCCGCCGAGATGGTGCTGATCCGTCTCTGCCACGTCGCCGACCTGCCGCCCCCCGGCGAGCTGGTGAAGCGCCTCACCACGAACCCGCCGGCCGCCCCGTCCACCGCACCGCCTCCCGCCTCGACCAACTGGTCTCCAGGCCCGCGCGCCGCCGTCAACGCGCCACTCCCTGCCGCTGACCCCCACTCGGCACCCCGACCCCGGACCGCGCCCCACCAGCTTCCGCGAGGTCGCCGCCCTCGTCGCCGCCCGCCGCGAAGCCACGCTGCACGGCCATCTCGTCCACTCCGTCCACCTCGTCCGCTTCGCCCCGGGGGTGATCGAGCTCCGCCCCGAGCCCGAGGCGCCGCGCGACCTCGCTCCGCGCCTGGCCGCCCTCCTCCTGGAAGTCACCGGCGCCCGCTGGACCATCGCCTTCTCTCCCGCCGAGGGCGAGCCCACCCTCGCCGAGCAGTCCGCCGCCGCCGATGCCGCCCGTCGCGCCACCGCCGCCGAGCACCCGCTCGTCCGTGCCATCCTCGACGCCTTCCCGGGCGCCACCATCGACAGCCTGCGCGATCATCGCGCCGACGCCTACGGCCTGGTCGACGCCCCCGGGATCAATCCCGACATGCCGGACTTCGCGCCACCCGACGCGGTCCCGGTGGATGACGCTGACGCCCCCACGGGTGATGACATGGAGACCGAGCCATGAAGAACCTCGCCGGCCTGATGAAGCAGGCCAGCCAGATGCAGGCCAAGATGCAGGAAATGCAGGCGAAGCTCGAAGCCCTCGAGATCGAGGGCACCGCCGGCGCCGGCATGGTCGGCCTCACCCTCAACGGCAAGGGCGAGCTGAAGCGGCTCAAGATCGACCCCAAGCTCGCCGACCCGGCCGAAATCGAAATGCTCGAGGACCTGCTGGTCGCCGCCCACGCCGACGCCCGCCGCAGGCTCGAAGCCACCACCTCCGAAGAAATGCAGAAAGTCGCCGGCGGCCTCAACCTCCCCCCCGGCATGAAACTCCCGTTCTGAGGCCCGCCCATGGGGTCGGGCGGCGAGAAAGGCCGGGGGCGTTGCCCCCGAACCCCCACCAGGAGGCGCTGCCTCCCGGACCTCCGCCAAAGGCAGTGCCTTTGGAATCCATTTCGTTTGTTGAAGAGGGATGGGCCGACCCGGACCTCTCAACCACCTCCTCGGCCCATCCCTCTTCAACAAACCAGACCGGTTCTAAGGGCTCTGCCCTTAGCGGGGATCCAGGGGGCAGCGCGCCCCGACGGGGCCCGGGGCAGCGCCCCGGCCTTTCTCGCCGCCTGACTCCCATGGGCGGGCCTGAGATCGAGAGGCTCATTGCCCTCTTGGCGCGGTTGCCGGGGTTCGGGCCGCGCAGTGCGCGGCGGGCGGCGTTACGGCTGTTGCGGTCGCCGGAGGCGTTGATGGTGCCGCTGGCGGCGGCGATGGGCGAGGCGGCGCGCGCGGTTCGGCCGTGTTCGGTGTGCGGGAATCTGGACAGTCTTGATCCGTGCTCCGTGTGTGCGGACGCGATGCGGGATCGCGGGTTGATTTGTGTGGTCGAGGGCGTCGGGGATTTGTGGGCGCTCGAGCGGGCGCGGGTGTTTCGTGGCCTCTATCACGTGCTCGGGGGGACGCTGTCGCCGCTGGGCGGCATTGGCCCGGAGGATTTGCGGATCGACGGATTGCTGGCGCGGGTGCGCGCGGGCGGCGTGGCCGAGGTGATTCTGGCGCTCGGTGCGACGGTGGATGGGGCGAGCACGGCGCATTTCCTGGCGGAGCGCCTGGCGCCGCTCGGGGTTGCGGTCACCCGGGTGGGTCAGGGCGTGCCGATCGGGGGCGCGCTGGATGTGCTGGATGACGGCACGCTGGCGGCGGCATTGCGGGCGAGGCGTCCGGCGCAAGCGTGAGCGGGTGGCGGTCGCGACACGGCAACCGTGCGTGTCGGCGATGTCCGGAACTGCGCAAGCGGCCGTGAGTTAGCGGTTCGACAGCTCACGTCCAGGACCACCGTATGGCGGCGATTTTCCGGCCGAGCGCGAATGTCTGGGCGAGGCTTGTCCTGCTGTGCCTGGGATTTGCGATGGTGGGGGGCGTCGGATGGTGGTGGGTCTGGCCGCGGATGGATTACGTTCGCCGCGTCGGCTTCACGATCGACCAGCCGGTTCCGTTCAGCCATGAGCATCATGTGGCGGGGCTCGGCATCGATTGCCGGTTCTGCCATTCCGATGTCGAGCGATCGGCAAATGCCGGCATGCCGCCGACCTATACGTGCATGACGTGCCACTCGCAGATCTGGACGAATGCCGCGCTGCTGGCCCCAGTGCGCGACAGTCTCGCCAGCGGCAAGCCGCTGGACTGGGGTCGCGTCACCAACCTGCCCGACTATGTCTACTTCAATCACAGCATCCATATCGCGAAGGGCGTGGGCTGCGAGAGCTGTCACGGCGAGGTGGAGCGGATGCCGCTCACGTACAAGGCGACGTCGTTGACGATGCAGTTCTGCCTCGACTGCCACCGCAATCCCGGCCCGCAGCTCAGGCCGAAGGATGCGATCTACGACACCGACTGGCATCGCACGAAGGACACGCCGTCGCCCGCGGCACTGATGAAGATGTATCACGTCGGCGGCCGCACGCTCACCGATTGCTCGCTGTGCCATCGATGAACGCCTGGCGACGCCTGCTCGAGGATCCCGAGCGCGCCGCGGCCACGTTTCCGCAGCTTGCGGGCCTGCTGCGCCGCGCGACCGACCGGCGCGACGTGCTCCGCCTGCTGGCGGCCGGCGTGGCGCTCGGCGGGCTTGCGGGATGCGGCGATCCGAGCTCTCCAGACGGCCATCTCGTGCCCGCGGTGATCGCGCCGCCGGGGATCGTTCCCGGCGTGCCGAACCATTACGCGACGGCGACCGTGCTCGGCGGCAGCGCGACCGGCATCGTCCTCAAGCACGTGATGGGTCGGCCGATCAAGATCGAGGGCAATCCCCTGCACCCGTCGTCGCTTGGGGCGACGGATGCGATCGGCCAGGCGATGCTGCTCGATTTCTATGATCCCGATCGCGGTGGATCGCTGCAGAGCGGCGGCGTGCCCACGGATCGCCCGGCGATGCTGACGATGCTCGCCGCGTTGCGCGAGCGTCTCGCGGCGACGCGCGGCGCCGGGTTCCGCATCCTGACCGGCGCCGTGTCGTCACCGACAACGGGCGCGGCGATCGACGCGGTGCTCAAGGTCTACCCCGATGCGCGCTGGCATCAATGGGAGAGCGTGTCGCGCGACACGGTGCGCGCCGGCGCGCTGCTCGCCTATGGAGCGCCGGTCGAGATCGTTCCCGATCTGACGAAGGCGGACGTGGTGGTGGCGCTCGACAGCGATCTGCTCGGCGGCGCGCCCGGCCACCTGCGGCACGCGCATGATTTCGCGACGCGCCGCAATCCGACGCGCGGCGCGATGAGCCGCGTCCATGCCGCCGAACCGACGCCGACGCTGATCGGTGCCGCCGCGGATCACCGCTTCGTCGCCGGCCCGCAGGCGCTGCACCAGGGGCTGATGGCGCTGGCGGCGGCGTTGCTGCGGAACGAGACGGCGGGCGACGCGCCGGCGTGGGTGGCGCCGATGCGCGATGATCTGCGTCGGGCGAAGGGGCGCGCGTTCATCCATCTCGGGCCGGACCATCCCGCCGAGCCGCACGCGCTCGTGCATGCGATGAACGAGGCGCTCGGTGGCCGCGGAGCGACCTATCGACTGGTGTCTTCGCCCGCATATCGGTCGGTGGACCATCAGGCGGAGATGCGCGCACTCATCACCGACATGCAGTCCGGCCGGGTCGAGACGCTGCTGGTGATCGACAGCAACCCGGCCTTCACCGTGCCCGGGTTCCAGGAGGCGATGGCGCGCGTGAAGCGGGTCGTGACGCTCGCGCCGTCGCTCGACGAGACCGGTGCCGCCAGCCACTGGTACCTGCCGCAGACGCACCCTTTCGAGAGCTGGGGCGATGCGCGCGCGCATGACGGCACCGCGACGATCCTGCAGCCGCAGGCGCTGCCGCTGTACGGCGGCACCGATCCGCTGGCATTGCTCTCCCTGCTCGTCGGCGCCGCTCCGGCGCGGCCGCTCGATGCGGTCCGGCAGACCTGGCACGATCGCCTGGCGGACGCGAATGCCTGGCACGACGCGCTGGCCGGTGGCCTGGTACCCGACAGCGCGAGCCCGCGGTTCGACGGCGCGCTGCACGGCGATGCGGCCAAGGCCGCGCCCGCTCCGCCGCCGGCGCAGGCGATCACCGTGCTGTTCCGCCCGGACCCGCATCTCTGGGATGGCCGCTTCGCCAACAATCCGTGGCTGCAGGAACTCCCGCGGCCGTTCACCAAGACCGGCTGGGACAATCCGCTGCTGATCCCGCCGGCGCTCGCCGCCGCGCGGGGGCTCAACAATGGCGATCGCGTCGCGCTCACGATCGGATCGCGGCACGCGGAGATTCCGGTCTGGATGATGCCGGGTCAGGCAAGCGACGTGGTGGTCGCGCAGCTCGGCTTCGGCCGCCGCGTCGTGGGAGAGGTCGGCAGGGACGCCGGCTTCGACGTCTATCCGCTCACTGCAGGGGGAAGCGACGCCGTTCTCCGCAAGCTCGACGGCCACGTGGCCATCGCCTGCACCGACCATCGCAATCCGCTCGAGGGCGATTCCCATGACATCGTCCGCCGCACCACGCTCGCCGCGTTCGCGGCGAACCCGCAGCTCTTCGCCCGGCATTCGCGCGACGAGCTGATCTATCGCCGCACGCCGCCCGGTCCGGTCGCCTGGGGCATGAGCATCGACCTCAATGCCTGCATCGGCTGCAATGCCTGCGTGGTCGCCTGCCAGGCGGAGAACAACGTGCCCTCGGTGGGAAAGGCGAACGTGCTGCGTCAGCGGGAGATGTCCTGGCTGCGCATCGACCGCTACTATGACGGGCCGGCGGAGGCGCCAGAGATCGGCCTGCAGCCGTTGCTCTGCATGCAGTGCGAGCAGGCGCCGTGCGAGACGGTCTGCCCGGTCGGTGCGACTGTGCACGACCAGGAAGGCATCAACGCGATGGTCTACAATCGCTGCGTCGGCACCCGGTTCTGCTCCAACAACTGCCCCTACAAGGTCAGGCGCTTCAATTATTTCGACTTCGCCGCCGCGGAGCACCGCCCGCCGGTCTCGCGCAATCCGGACGTGACCGTGCGTCAGCGCGGCGTCATGGAGAAGTGCAATTTCTGTCTCCAGCGCATCGCCGAGGCGCGCATCGCGGCGGATCGCGACGGCGTCCCGGAGAAAGTGGTGACCGCCTGCCAGGCCGCCTGCCCCACGCAAGCGATCACTTTCGGCAATCTGGCCGATGACGCCGAAGCGGTCGCGCAGCGCAAGCGAAGCCCGCTCACCTACGTGCTGCTGCCGGAGCAGGCGACGTTTCCGCGGGTCACCTACGAGGCGAAGATCGTCAATCGCAAGGCAGACGTGACGTGAGCGGCGTCGCGCGCATCCAGGCTGTCGTCGCTCCGGGCGAAACACCGGCGAGCGTCACCGACCGCGTCTGTGCCCTCGCGTTGCGCGAGCGGGCGCAGCTCTGGTGGTGGATCGCGTTCATCCCGTCCTTCCTGCTGTTCCTGCTCGGCGCCCTGGCCGTCGCCTGGCTGTTCTATGCGGGCGTCGGCATCTGGGGCATCGACTGGCCGGTCGCCTGGGGCTACGCCATCATCAACTATGTCTGGTGGATCGCCATCGCCTCGGGCGGCACCTTCATCTCGGCGATGTTCTTCCTGCTGCGCGTGGAGTGGCGCACCTCGATCAATCGCATCGCCGAGACGATGATGGTGTTCGCCGCGGCCGCCGCCGGCGTGTTCCCGATCCTGCATCTCGGCCGCCCCTGGTTCTTCTACTGGCTGTTC
The DNA here is from genome assembly GCA_963822815.1 of uncultured Alphaproteobacteria bacterium. Classification (GTDB taxonomy): domain Bacteria; phylum Pseudomonadota; class Alphaproteobacteria; order Acetobacterales; family Acetobacteraceae; genus CAWGJC01. The sequence continues at coordinate 112,057 of CAWGJC010000005.1, read as the reverse complement.
CCCTATCCGAACTCGATGGATCTCTGGCCGCAATTCCGCAGCCCGTTGCTGTGGGATTTCTTCGCGATCCTCACTTACGTCCTGGCTTCCATCATATTCTGGTATTTCGGGATGATCCCGGATCTCGCCTCGCTGCGCGACCGCGCCCGCACGCGCGGGAGGCAGATCTTCTACGGCGCGCTGGCGCTCGGCTTCCGCGGCTCGGGCAAGGAGTGGCGGCACTACCGCGCGACCTACGGCGTCATGGCCGCGATCATGGCGCCGGTCGTCGTCTCGATCCACAGCATCGTCGGCCTCGATTTCGCCGGCGGGGTCACCACCGGCTGGCACTCGACGCAGTTCCCGCCCTTCTTCGTGTTCGGCGCGATGCTCTCCGGACTCGCCGCCGCGATGCTGCTGATCATCCCGCTGCGGCACTTCATGCATCTCGAGCCCTACGTCACGGCGCGACATTTCGACGTGCTTGGGAAGCTGCTGCTCACCAGCAGCCTGTTCATGGCCTACGCCTACATCATGGATGCGTTCACCACCTTTTACGGCCCCGATCATGCCGAGAAGACGATGTTCCTGGTGCGCATGACCGGGCAGTATTCCTACGTATTCTGGGGCAAGATCGCCACCAACGTGGTGCTGCCGCAGCTGCTCTGGTCCCGCCGCGCCCGCCAGGCGCTGCCGCTCGTGCTGCTCATCTGCGCCGCCATCATCGTCGGCATGTGGTGGGAGCGGTTCGAGATCGTGGTGACCAGCCTGCACCGCACGCATCTTCCATCGGCCTGGGGTGATTTTCATGGCACGATCTGGGACTGGGCGACGCTGCTCGGCTCCGGCGGGCTCTTCTTCACCGGATTCCTGCTGGCGATCCGCCTGCTGCCCGTCATCGCGATGAGCGAGATGCGGGCAATGCTGCGGAGGCCGCGATGATCCTCGCCGCCTTCGCGACCGAGCGCGAGCTGATGCGCGCCGCCGCGGCGCTGGAAGCGGCGCGGGTCGGCCGGGTCGAGACCTACACCCCGAGCGAGCCCGCGAACGAAACCCCGCCCACGGCCCCGCACTTCTCGCCGATTCCGCTGATCATCCTGGCATCCGGGGTGCTCGCGACGATCGCCTCGTTCCTGCTGCAGAGCTATGCGACCGTCGTCAGCTACAGGCTCGATGTGGGCGGCCATCCGAACTTCTCCTGGCCCGCCTACATCCCGACAGCGTTCGAGAACGGCGCGCTGGTGGCGATGATCGCGGGCCTGCTCGCGTTTCTCGCCGTCAACCGTCTGCCGCGCCTCTACGAGCCGATCGACGAATCCGATGCGTTTCGCAACGCGAGCCGTGACGGGTATTTCCTCGCGATCCGCGAGCCCGATCCAGAACGCGCGCGCGCCGCGCTGGCGCCATTCCGTCCGGAGCTCGTGCAGGAACTCGCCGGATGAGGCCGGTGCTGCTCGCGCTCGTCCTGCTGCTCGCCGGGTGCGACGACATGTCGCACCAGGCGAAGAAGAACGCCTACGCCGATGCTTCGGTCGGGCCGGCGGAGCAGCCTTCCGGCACGGTACGGTTCGAGGACCATCCGGCGCCGCCGCCGCCGGTCACGCTCGTCCTCCTCGAGCGTGGGCGCGACGAGTTCCACGCCTTCTGCGCGCCGTGCCATTCCGAACTCGGCGACGGACACGGGATGATCGTGCAACGCGGCTTCTCGCCGCCGCCCTCGTATCACATCGCACGCCTGCGCGACGCGCCGACCCGGCATTTCTACGACGTGATCACGCAGGGCTATGGCGCGATGTATTCCTTCGCGCAGCGCGTGCCGCCCACCGATCGCTGGGCGATCGCCGCCTATCTCCGCGCACTGCAGCTCTCGCAGAACATGCGCGTCGCCGATCTCACGCCAGAGGAGAGGAAGGCGCTGCCATGAGTAGCGCCGAGCGCCTGGGCTGGATCGCCGGCGCTGCGGGGCTCGTGTTCGCCGCCCTGGGCTGGATCGTCGAGCCGCGCGCGTTCGCCTTCGGCTGGCTCGCGGCCCTCACCTTCTGGATCGGCTGGCCGCTCGGCGGCATGGCGCTGATCCTGGTGCATGCCCTCACCGGCGGGCGCTGGGGCGTGGCCGTGCGTCCGGGACTGCTGCTCGGCGTGCTCACTTTGCTGCTGCTGATCCCGGCGCTGATTCCCACCGCCTTCACCGCGAAGCTGCTCTACCCGTGGCTGCACGCGACGGCGCTCGCAAACCGCTTCTACCTCAACCTGCCGTTCCTGGCCGTCCGCGCGATCATCGACATCTGCGTCTGGCTCGGCCTCGGCGCGCTCGTGCTGCGCGGCGGCGGGCTTTACCGGCTGGCGCCCGCGGGCCTGATCGCGCTCGCCATCACCGCGACCTTCGCCAACGTCGACGGCGTCATGTCGCTCGATCCGCGGTTCGCCTCGAGCGAATTCGGCATGATCGCGGCGGCGGCGATGACGCTGCTCGCGCTTTCGGTCGCGCTGTTGCTCGCGGCTTTCCTGGCACCGGAGGACGTGTTGGCCGATCTCGGCCGATTGCTGCTCGGCCTGGTCGTGCTCTGGGCCTATCTCGAATTCATGCAGCTGCTGATCGTGTGGGAGTCAAATCTCGCCGCGGACGCGCCGTGGTACGCGCGGCGCATGCATGGCGGCTGGGGCCTCGCCCTCGCCGTGCTGGCGATCGGGCATTTCCTGCTGCCCTTCGCGCTGCTGATCTTCCCGCGCGTGCAGCGGAGCCGGTTCGCCCTCGCGCTGGTTTCGCTGCTGCTGATCCTGATGGCCATGCTGCGCTGCTGGTGGCTCGTGCTGCCAGCGGGCGGCAGGAGCATCGGCTGGGTCGATGTCGCCTGCATGCTCGCGCTCGGCGGCGTGGCGCTCGGCATCGCGCTCAGGAGCGCGCGTCTTCCCTTCGTGGTGCGGCTGGCGCAGCACCATGTCTGAGCACGTCCTGCCGCCCGCCCGACACGAGACCCGCGATGTCGGCTTCCGCCCGATGCTGATCGGCGCGATCCTGATGGCGGCGGCGCTTGCGCTGATCGCGCTGTTCGTGTTCCTGCTCTATCCGCATTCCACCACCGACAGGATCATCGCCGGACCGGTGCCGCGCTTCCCCTCGCCCGCCCTGCAGACCAGCCCGAGCACGGACATGACGCGCTTCTACGCAAGCGAGATGCAGGCGCTCAACAGCACCGGCTGGGTCGACCGCGCGCACGGGATCGCGCATATCCCGATCGAGGATGCGATGCGGCGCATCGCCGCGAGCGGCATTCCGGACTGGCCGAAGGAGCCCGTCCGATGAGAGCGCTGCTGCTGCTCGCGCTGCTGCTCGGTCCGGGCACCGTGCACGCAGCGGGCGACGATCTCTCCGCCTATTCCTACCGGCCGAGGATCGGTGGCCAGGTACCCATCGAGGCGCCGCTTGTGGGCGCCGCGGGAGAGCGCGCGACGCTCGGTGCGATGATGGCGGGCAAGCCCACGATCCTCGCCCTCGGCTATTACCGTTGTCCCAACCTCTGCGGAGTCCTCCGCGATGATCTGTTCAGCGCGCTCGCCCGCACGAACCTCGTGGCGGGACGCGACTACACGCTGATCAGCCTCAGCATCGACCCCGCCGAGGGTCCGGCCGACGCGGCCGCGGCCAAGCGCGCGGATCTCGCGCGCTTCCCGGTCGCGAACGCGGAACGCGCCTGGCGCTTCGCGACTGGTGCCGGCCCCGATGTCGCCGCGATCGAGCGCGCGGTCGGGTTCCGCAGCCGGTTCGACGCGGCGCTCAAGCAGTTCATCCACCCGACCGGCCTGGTGTTCCTGACGCCGTCCGGCAGCGTGTCGAACTATCTGCTCGGCGTCGGCTACAGCCCGCGCGACATCACCAGCAGTATCGCGCAGGCCGACCAGGGCACGCTCGCGGGGGACGTCACGCCGGTGCTGCTGCTCTGCTTCCATTTCGATCCAACCACGGGACGCTACTCGCTCGCCGTGTTCCGCCTGCTCGAGCTTGGCGCCGGCCTCACCGTCATCACGCTCGGCGCGACGCTGCTCCTCGCGTTCCGGCGGGATCGCCCGACATGACGCACGACCTGCTGTCGCTGCCGTCCGCCTCCGTGCAGGCGCACGAATCGGACTGGCTGATGGCCGCGCTGCTGCTCGTCACGCTGGCCGTGCTCGCGCTCGTCTTCGGGTTGATGATCCTCTACATGGTCCGCTATCGCCACGACAGCGGGCTGGACCGCGGCACGGTCGCACGGAAGACCTGGCGCTTCGAGATCGCCTGGACCGCCGCGACGCTCGTCGTCTTCTTCGGGCTGTTCCTGTGGGGCGCCGATCTCTACCTGCGGATGTTCCGTCCGCCCGCCGCCGCGCTGAAGATCTCCGTCGTCGGCAAGCAATGGATGTGGAAGGTCGAATATCCCGGCGGGCAGCACGAGATCGACGCGCTGCACGTGCCGGTGAGCCGGCCGATCGAGTTGCTGATGACCTCCGAGGACGTCATCCACGACTTCTCCGTCCCCGCCTTTCGCATCAAGCACGACGTGCTGCCCGGGCGCTACGAGGAGCTCTGGTTCACCGCCGACCGGCCCGGCACCTACCATCTGTTCTGCACCCAACTCTGCGGCGTCGATCACGCAGGGATGGTAGGCGAGGTCGTGGTGATGACGGCGCCCGAGTTTCAGCGCTGGCTCGCCGCGAATGGCGGCGCGGAGACGCTCGCCGCACGCGGGCGCGACCTCTTCGTGCGGTTCGGCTGCGCCGGCTGCCATGTCGCGGGCGGACGCGGTGGCGGCGGGACCGTTCGCGCCCCGGATCTCGACGGTCTCTATGAGAGTCCGGTGCCGCTCGCCGACCGCAGCGTGGTGATCGCCGACGATCAATATCTGCGCGACAGCATCCTGCAACCGGAGAAGCAGGTCGTCGCGAGCTACGCGCCGCTGATGCCGTCCTTCGCCGGCGTCATCGGCGAGGACGACATCGTCGCTCTGGTCGCCTTCATCAAGTCGATCGGCCCGCGCGGGGAGCACGAATGAGCCTCACCATCGAAGCATCGCCGAGCAACTATGCGAACGAGGAGACGACGCTCCTCTCCTGGGTCCTGAGCACGGATCACAAGCGGATCGCGCTGCTCTACATGGGCTCGATCACCGTCTTCTTTTTCCTCGGCGGCGCCGCGGCCGCGCTGGTGCGCCTCGACCTCATCTCGCCGGCGGGCGCGATCGTCGGTTCCGAGACCTACAACCGGCTGTTCACCATGCACGGCGTGGTGATGGTGTGGTTCTTCCTGGTGCCCGCGATCCCGGTGACGCTCGGCAATTTCATGCTGCCGCTGATGATCGGCGCGCGCGACCTCGCCTTTCCGCGGATCAACCTGCTGAGCTGGTACCTGTTCATCGCCGGCGGCGCGATCACGCTGTGGGCGCTGTTCGCGGGCGGCCTGGACACCGGCTGGACGTTCTACACGCCGCTTTCGACCGATTACACGCAAGGCTACATCTCGCTGGCGGTCGCCGGCATCTTCCTCTCCGGCTTCTCGACCATCGCGACCGGGGTCAACTTCATCGTCACCATCCATCGGCTGCGCGCACCGGGCATGACCTGGTATCGGCTTCCGGTGTTCATCTGGTCGACCTATGCCACCAGCGTCATCATGGTGCTGGCAACGCCGGTCCTCGCCATCACGCTGGTTCTGCTCGCCTTCGAGCGCATCTTCCATATCGGCGTGTTCGATCCGCGGATCGGCGGTGATCCGCTGCTGTTCCAGCACATGTTCTGGTTCTATTCCCACCCCGCCGTCTACATCATGATCCTGCCCGGCATGGGGGTGGTCAGCGAGATCATTCCGGCCTTCTCGCGCAAGGAGCTGTTCGGCTACAAGTTCGTGGTCTGGTGCAGCGTGTCGATCGCGGTGATCGGCTTCTTCGTCTGGGGCCACCACATGTTCGTGGCCGGCACCTCGCTCTATTCGAGCATCGTGTTCTCGCTGCTGAGCTACTGCGTCGCCGTGCCGTCGGCGATCAAGGTGTTCAACTGGCTCGGCACGATGCACAAGGGGTATATCCGCTTCGATGCGCCGATGATCTATGCGTTCGGCTTCATCGGCCTGTTCACCATCGGTGGTCTGACCGGGCTGTGGCTCGCCGCGCTCGCGGCCGACGTGCACCTGACGCAGACCTATTTCGTGGTCGCGCATTTCCACTACATCATGGTGGGCGGCATGGTCTCCGCCTTCTTCGGCGGGCTGCATTACTGGTGGCCGAAGATCACCGGGCGCATGTATCCCGAGATGTGGGCGCGCTTCGCCGCCATCCTGATGTTCTTCGGATTCAATCTCACGTTCTTTCCGCAATTCCTGCTCGGATATCTCGGCATGCCCCGGCGCTACGGCAGCTATGCGCCGGAGTTCCAGGTGCTGAACGTGCTCTCCTCGGCGGGGGCGACGATCCTCGGAGCCGCCTATCTGCTGCCGCTCGCTTACTTCACCTGGTCGGTGTTCCGCGGCGCGCGGGCGCCGGCCAATCCGTGGAACGCGACCGGCCTCGAGTGGCAGACGCCCTCGCCGCCACGAACGCAGAACTTCACGACGACCCCGGTGATCACCGAGCCGCCCTACAACTACCCGCCTCCCGAGCGGCAGCGGCATGCGTGAACGGCGGCAGCGTCATGCCTGAATTCGTCGCCCCCGACGCGCATGCCGAATTCCAGTACGAGAGCCCCGCGCACCAGGAAGCGACCGCGCTCTCCGGGATGTGGCTGTTCCTGGCGACCGAGCTGCTCCTGTTCGGCGGCCTGTTCATGCTGTGGATGGTCTATCGCCACGCGCATCCGGCGGGGTTCCGCCTCGCCACACGCCACACCGAGATCACGCTCGGCACCATCAACACGCTGCTCCTGGTCAGCAGCAGTTTCGCCTATTCGCTCGGCCTCACCTTCGCCGAGGCCGGCGACAACCGCCGCCTGTTCCGCGCCGCCCTGGTGACGATCGCCCTCGGCGTGCTGTTCATCATCCTCAAGGGCTGGGAATGGCACGATGACCTGGACGAGCACCTGTTCCCCGGCGCGCATTTCGGGCTGACCGGAGCCGATGTCGGCGGCGCCCGACTGTTCTTCGTGCTCTATTTCGTGAGCACCGGCCTGCACGGACTGCACCTGCTCGGCGGCCTCACCCTGGTCTCGGTTGTCGCCTGGCGCGCGCATCGCGGCCGCTACACGCGCGCGCGGCATGGCGGGGTCGAGGTGGTCGGACTCTACTGGAGCTTCGTTGACGTGATCTGGATGATTCTCTATCCGCTGATCTACCTGGCGACGCGGTGAGCAGGCGCACCCTCGTCCTGGTCTGGATCGCGCTGCTCGCGCTCACGCTGATCGAGCTCGGCGCGGCGCTGCTCGGAGCGGGCATCATTGCGCCCGCGATCGGACTGCTGATGGTCGTGCTGGTGGCGAGCTTCTTCATGCGCCTGCCGCAGGCGCCGGCGCTTTCCCACATCTTCGCTCTCGCTGGCGTGTTCTGGCTTCTCGTGCTGCTGGGCTTGACAAGCCTCGACGCTTTCACGCGGTCCGACTACCCCGCGCCGATGCAGACGGAACCCGGACAGTGACCATGCGCTCCCCTTGCGGCGCGCGGTGAAATCCGCTTCTGCATCCGGCGCGAACACCTCCAGGAAGCGGCATGGCGAACCGGTTGTCGATACAGCCCCTGCTGGTCGGCGTCGTCTCCGCATCGGCGGAACGGCGGGTGCTGGTGCTCGTCCTCGGGCTCGTGCTGATGGTGCTGGCCGGCCTCTATTCCGCCACGCATCTCGGCTTCAGCACCGATGTCGATCAGCTGTTTTCGGCGAAGCTGCCCTGGAAACAGCGCGAGGCGACCTTCGCGCGGGAGTTTCCGCAGTTCCGCGACCTCATCGTCGCGGTGATCGATGGCGCCACCCCCGAGGAGGCGGACGAGACCGCCGCCGCGCTGGCCGCCGCGCTCGCTCGCGATCCCGGCCATTTCGCCACCGTGCGGCGCCCGGATTCCGCGCCCTATCTCGATCGCGAAGGGCTCCTGTTCCTCCCGAAGGACGAGCTTCAATCGCTGCTCGACCGCACGATCGACGCCCAGCCATTCCTCGGCCAACTCAGCGCCGATCCGAGCGCGCGGGGTCTGTTCTCCGCGCTATCCCTGGTGGGCATGGGCGTGCAGCAGGGACAGGCGGACCTCGCGAGCTTCGATCCGGCGCTGCGGCAGTTCCATGCGACGCTCGCATCGGCGATCGCGGGCCATCCGGTGCCGCTCTCCTGGCAGAGGCTGCTCGGCGGCTCGCTCGCCGACCAGGCTGGCCCGTATCGCTTCGTGCTGGTGCAGCCGAAGCTCGACTACGCTGCGGTGCAGCCGGGTGGCGCGGCCACGGTGGCGCTGCGGGGTATCGCGGCGAAGCTCCCGGACGTCGCCGCTGGGCGCGCCCGGGTGCGGATCACCGGCTCGGTGCCGCTCGCCGACGAGGAGTTCGCGACCGCCGCGAAGGGTGCGCTCGCCGGCACGATCGCGAGCGCGGTGCTGATCGCCATCTGGCTGTTCGTGGCGCTCGGTAGCTGGCGACTGATCGTGCCGATCCTGCTCACGCTGGTGCTCGGCCTGTTCGTCACGGTCGGCGTCGCCGCGGTGACGATCGGGACGCTGAACCTGATCTCGGTCGCCTTCGCCATCCTGTTCGTCGGCATCGCCGTCGATTTCGCGATCCAGTTCAGCATGCGCTTCCGCGAGGCGCGGCGCAGCGCGCCAGACATTCCGATGGCGCTCGCGCTGACCGCGCGCCGCGCGGGGGTGCAGATCCTGATCGCGGCGGCGGCGACCGCGGCGGGCTTTCTCTCCTTCGTCCCCACGGCCTTCGTGGGTGTCGCCGAGCTCGGCGCCATTGCCGGCACGGGCATGCTGATCGCCTTCGCCTGCACGGTGACGTTCCTGCCGGCGACCCTTGCGCTGTTCCATCCGCGGCCCGCGCGCGGCGAGGTGGGGCTTTCCTGGCTGCGGCGGCTCGACGCGCCGATCGCGCGGGCGCGCCGGCCGGTGCTCACCGGCTTCGCGCTGCTCGCGATTGCCGGCATCGCGCTGCTCCCGCGCCTCGTCTTCGACGCCGATCCGCTGCACACCAAGGACCCGAACACCGAGGCGATGCGGACGCTGCGCGATCTCATCGACAATCCGCTCACCACGCCCTACAGCGCCGACATCCTGGTGCCCTCGCTCGCCGACGTGGCGCCGCTCGCGGAGCGGCTGGAAAAGCTGCCGCTCGTCGCGCAGGTGCTGAGCCTCGACAGTTTCATCCCGACCGACCAGGCACCGAAGCTCGCGGCGATCGCGGATGCGGCGGGCATCCTGATGCCGACGCTCACCGCGCCGCCGAGCAGGACGCCGGTCAAGCCGGCCGACCTCCGGCTCGCCGCGCGCACCGCGGCCGATCACATCGACGCGGCGCTGGGGAAGCTCGGCAAGGACGATCCGCTCGCCCTCATCGATGGCGACCTGAAGGCCCTCGAGAATGCGCCGGACGCGACGCTGCTCGCCGCCAACAGCGCACTCACGCGGTTCCTGCCGATGCAGCTCGGGCATCTGCGCGTCGCGCTGACGGCGGAGCAGGTGACCGAGGCGTCGGTGCCGCCGGAGATCGAGCGCGACTGGCTCTTGCCGGACGGGCGCGCGCGTGTGCAGGCGGTGCCGAGAAAGGCGGCGAGCGGCAATCTCGGACTTCGCGCGTTCGTCGCCCAGGTCAGTTCCGTCGCGCCGGACGCCGGCGGGGCCGCGGTGATCGTGGTCGCGACCAGTCAGACCATCATCAGCGCCTTCCGCGAGGCGGCGATCGGCGCGCTGATCGCGATCGCCGTGATCCTGCTGATCGCGCTGCGGCGCGTGCTCGATATGGCGCTGGTGCTGGCGCCGCTGCTGCTCTCCGGCCTGATGACGGTGGTGGTCGCCGTCCTGCTGCCGCTGCCGCTCAACTACGCCAACATCATCGCGCTGCCGCTGCTGCTCGGCGTCGGGGTTTCGTTCAACATCTATTTCGTGATGAACTGGCGCGCGGGATTGTCGCACCCGCTCGGCTCCGCGACGGCCCGCGCGGTGCTGTTCTCGGCGCTCACCACCGGCACCGCCTTCGGCTCGCTCGCGCTCTCCTACCATCCCGGCACGGCGAGCATGGGCGTGCTGCTGCTGCTCAGCCTCGGCTGCACGCTGGTGGCGAGCCTCGTCTTCGTGCCGGCATTGCTCGCCTCCCTGCGGCCGCCCCCGACCTGATCCGCAACCCTGCGTACCGGATCATCCGGATCGAGCCCGGAATCGGAGGGCGCTATACCAACCGTTAAGGCGGCGGAAGCGATTGCTTAGACCCGTTTCAAAACTCTTGTACGACGCGGGTAAGGGGATTCATGAGAGGGGATGGCCTCTCCTCTGATGTCGGATTCGCTGTGGGCGATCATCGAACCGCTGTTTCCACCGGCGCCGATGCGGCGACAGGGTGGACGTCCACCGGTCCCAGCCCGAGCGGCGCTGACGGGCATTCTCTTTGTGCTGCGCTCCGGCATTCCATGGGCCATGCTGCCCATGGAGCTGGGCTGCGGTTCCGGCGTCACGTGCTGGCGGCGATTGCGTGACTGGCAGGCCGCCGGCGTCTGGGATCGGCTGCACCGGGAGTTGCTGCGCCGATTGCGGGACGCGGATCGGATCGACTGGAGCCGGGCCTGCGTCGATGGATCATCCATCGCGGCAAAAAAGGGGGCGACGCCACGGGTCCGAACCCCACGGATCGCGGGCGGCCCGGCACGAAACGCCATCTCGCGACGGATCGGCAGGGTATCCCGCTGGCCGTTCTGCTGACCGGCGCCAACGTCCACGACAGCGTGCCGTTCGAAGCGCTGATCGATGCAATTCCCGCCATCGGCGGCAAACCGGGACGTCCCAGGCAACAGCCCGACAAGCTGCACGCCGACAAAGCCTACGATCACCGCCGCTGCCGTGATGCCTGCCGGCGCAGAAACATCGTGCCACGGATCGCCAGACGCGGCATCGAAAGCGCCGAGAAGCTCGGCCGCTACCGCTGGGTCATCGAGCGCAGCTTCGCCTGGCTCAACAAGTTCCGTCGCCTGACAATCCGCTACGAACGCCGCGCCGACATCCACTACGCCCTCACCTCGCTCGGTTGCTCCCTGATCTGCCTCCGAGCTCTCGAGGGAAGGTTTTGAAATGGGCTCTTAACCCCGGCGTCCCATAATCAGGATGAGATCGACGGAGGGTGCCGTGCAGTTCGTGCGTGTGGCGCTGACCGCTGCGCTTCTGGTCGCGTTCTGGGCGGCACTCTGCGCCGCCTGATACCAGCGCGCGACGACTGATACCAGCGCGCGCGATAACTGATACCGGCGAGTCTATTGAGTGACCTGTTTGATCCACGGGTAGGCGCAGAGTGAGCGGAGGCGGTCGGGCGTGAGGTGCTGGCAGGCTGCGCAGGCCGCATCGAGAACGGCCTCGTAGTTCGCGTGCAGGCGGTGCGAGAGGTGCCGCTCACGGAGAAAGAGCCAGACGCGCTCGATCGGGTTGAGCTCAGGCGAATATGGCGGCAGACGGAGCAGGGACAGGTTGTCGGGCACGACCAAGTCGTTGCTGGTATGCCAGCCGGCGCCGTCGATCACCATGACGCCGTGCTCGTCATCGGCGAGCGTGGCGGCGAAGCGGCGGAGGAACATCGTCATCGCCATGGTCGAAACCTCGGGCAACACGAGGCAGAAATCTCGTCCCGTGGTCGGCTCAACGGCGGCGAAGACGTAGGCGAAGCTGTAGCGCTGATCGACCAGTCCGGGCGGGCGTTCGCCGCGCAGCCACCAGCGGTGACAGACGCGTCCCTTCTGACCAATTCTGTTGATCTCCTCCGGAGCTCAACCATCCTGGAAGAACAGGGCAATTCGCTTCCCCGGATGCGCCTCGCCGACCTCCGCCAGAGCGGTGGCAGCTGCTTTTTTGATCCAGGCCGCTCGGGCCTTCGGATCGGCGTTGGGGTGCACCGGCCGCGCCTTTTGCCGCGAGAAGCCGAGCCTGCGCAGGATCTTGCTCAGGCTCGAGACATGGTAGCGATGGCCGAACCGTTGCTCGATCAGGTCAGCGATATCGGCCCGCGTCCACGACGAGATGCCATCCTGCTCGGGATCGGGACCGCGCAGGATCAGCGCTCGTAGCACAGCCTGCTGACCCTCTGTCAGTCTCGAACGCCGCCTGTGCGGTCGATCACGCAGGCCAGCCAGCCCATCGGCGTTGTAGCGTACCACGGCGTCTCGCACCGCCTGGCGTTCCATTCCAGCCAGACGCGCCGCTTCGGCCCGCGACATGCCTTCCAGGGCATGGGCGATCGCGAACGCCCGCGATGCCGCGCGCGGATCGCCCGCCCGGCGCGCCCGACCCGCAATTCCGCCGCCCTCATATCCGATCTGATCACAAGCGAACGTCCCATTCGATCCGTCCCAACCTGTCGACGCCGACAGCAAATCATGCCTTCCAGCGTCGCGGAACCGAAATCCCCGTCCAGTCAATTCAGCAGCTCGTCGGTATGATGAGACCTGTGCGCGGAAGGTTTGATCCGGCGCGAGACGGTCTGATTGGCTGCCATCTCGAGCGGTAGGTTAGCGATATGGCACGGCGACAGATTGGCCAGGAGCAGTTGGGACTGAGCAGGTCGCAATCACGTGGCGGAGCATGGCTCGACGAAATTGCGGGTCTGGTCGATTGGCTTGCACTGGATCGCGTGCTCGCCGACATCTCGGCGTCGGCCAAGGGAGAGCCCGGTTGGCCGCCATTGGCATTGTTCCGTGCCCTGCTGCTCGCGACATGGCACGACCTGTCGGACGTGCGCCTGGCGGAAGCGCTGGATGATCGGGCGAGCTTCCGCCGGTTCTGCGGCTTCGCCAGCCACGAGCCGACACCCAAGCGTACCGCTTTCGTTCGCTTCCGCGCCGAGTTGGTGCGCCGCGGACTGGACCGGGTGCTGTTCGAACTGGTGACATGTCAGCTTGATGCGTGTGGCCTGGTGGTGCGGACCGGCACTCTGGTGGACGCGACTTTGCTTCCGTCAGCCAGCATCGCGCACGACGCGGACGCGAGATGGGCCGGCCATCGCCGGCGCAAGCCCGTGCACGGCTACAAGGCGCATGTGACGACGGATCAGGAAGCTGGTCTGATCCGTGGTGTTGCGGTCACCACAGCCAACGTGCACGACGCGGCGGAACTCGATGCCACGCTGCCTGAAGCACCCGGCGAAACCTATGGTGACAGCGCCTATGCCGGGAACAGGCCGGAGGCGATCATCCGGGCCCGTGGCGGGACGCCGCGGGTCGTGCACACAGGAACCTGGGGCGGCGCGGATGCACTCGCGCGGCTGAAGGCACACAACGCGGAAGTGCGGCGCGTGCGGGCGCGGATCGAGAAGGTGTTCGGCACCATGAAGCGTAGCTACGGCCTGCGGCGAATGCGCTGGCTGGGCTTGGCGAAAGCCGGATTGCAGGTCCGCCTCGCTGCCATGGCCTACAACCTGCGCCGCAGCTGGAGGATGCTCGCCACCCAAAATGCGTAACCATGCTCGAAGTCTGTCCGCAGCGCGGGCAGTAACCCAGAAGAGCGACAGGTCGGGCCCAAACCCCGTCGCCGCAGGCTCAAATCATCCGATACCAACGGCAACAAGCCTTCCACGCACAGGTCTCAGTAAGACTCGTCGAGAGATTACCTCGGCGCGCGGTATCCTCTTGGTTTCGCGCGCGCCGCCCACCAACCCGCGCGCTCATGCCAGCGGTCGTGAAGAATGACCGTTGGTATGATACCGAAGGTCATTCTTCATGACCGCTGGTGTGAGGCGCTCGACGCCCGGCGATCAGAGCGCGCCATAGCTGGTCAGCATCGCGTCCCCGACCGCCGCCCGCGTCGCCGGGTCGAGCAACGCGGCGAGCTCGGCGGTGTGCTCGTATTCCGGCATCAGCGCGGTGATCGTCGCGTCGCGCGTCGTCGCGGGGTGGAGATAGAGCTCGCTCACCCCCGCCGGCAGATGGCGCAGGAGCGCCTGCACGCGCGCGGGCGTCATGTGGCCGCTCCAGGCGATCCCGAACGCATTGTCATTGACCACGAGTCCGGCGCGACGCGCCTTCCGGCGCAGCAGCGCGGACCATCGGGCGAGCGCCCGATCGCGAATCCCCGGGCGAGCCCCGCAGCGGGCGAGAACGCCGGCCGGCTCGTGCGGGACGCGGAGCGCGCGCAGCCCGTATTCGCGGCCGATGGCGATCGCGAGCGCACCGACGACCGGATGCAGATGCATGTGCTTGTGCGCATCGACATGGTCGAGCGGTAGCCCGGTGGCCGCGAAGGCCGCGAATTGCGCGCGGATCTCGGCCGCGAGCTGCGCACGCACGCCGCCGCGCAGCGCGTAGCGCAGACCGAGGCGGAGCTGATCGGACGGAAACCGGCCGGCCGCATCGACGAGATCGGGAATCGCGCCCGGCGGCAGCACCGCCGCGCCCTCGATCACCACCAGGTGCAGCCCCACGGCCAGTTGCGGCATGGCGCGGGCGCGGCGCACCGCATCGGCCGCGGCGCCCCCCGCCACCATCAGGCTCGCCGCGGTCAGGATGCCCTGCCGATGCGCCCGCTCGACCGCCTCGTTGACCGACGGAGAAAGGCCGAAATCGTCGGCGGTCACGATCAGCCGCTGCGCGTTGGCGCCCGATCGCCCTAGACCCAAATCGCTCTGACTGTGGGTCAGGGCGATTCGGGTCTCTGTATCGTTGGCCTGCCAATTCACGCCCTGACTGATTCCAGTCAGGGCGATCGGAGGCTAGTCGAAATCGGCCGAGGGCGCGAATCACGCGCTGAGACGAAAAGCGAGAGCGTGGCCGGTGCGCCCATCCGCACCGGTCATGCTCCGGGTCCACTCACCACGCCCGTGCGGCTCGATGCCATTCGGCAGGATGTCGCGCCCTTTCTCCGCGCCGCCCACATGCCGGTGCGGCGCATCGCTCGGGTGAAGCGGCGCGGACGCTGTTTCAATTTCAATGGCCGCGGGCGGGATCGTAGGGGCTGTCCGCATTGACATCGAGATCGACGATTTCGACGCAACCCTGTGGCCGCCTGTGGGCGTCGCCCGAACGCAAGGGGCCGTCGCGCAGCCGAACCTTGCTGATCTTGTCGAGAAGCAGGCAACGCCACTCGCCGTCGGCAGGCAGGCCGGATCGGCTTTGGCCGGCGAACTGGTAGGTGAGTGCGGTCTCGCGGCCCTTGGAATGGCCGAGGATGATCGGGCAGAGCTCGCGGGCAAATCCATCGTACACGCACAGCACCTGCTTCTGCGTGAGCATGGCCCGGCTGAACAACGCATAGGCCCGGCTCGGCAATGCGGCCTCCTCCGCGGGACACCGAAAGGCGAGGCGGCGGCCTCGGTTGAACGAGCGCCCGGCGCGCCGGGCGCTCATACCGGCCGCCTTGGGGTCCGTGCAACCCCCTTGCGTACTGCGCAGTTTCTCGTATCTTGCGAAACAGGCCAGGTGAATCGCCGGAATTCTTGGGCCGATCGGGGGAAATCAGGCTAAAATGCGAGTCCGGGCCAATTCAGGCGCATCCCTCACCGGCATACTCGGGCGGCTGCTTGCGGCCGGCGCTATCGTCTACTTTCTGCTGTGGCCGATGGTCATGCTGGTGCGCGGGGCCTTCGCCGGCTCGCCTTTCGCGCCCTCACCGCAGTGGGGCCTTGCCGGCTTTCGCACCGTGCTGTCGGATCCGCGGCTCCTCGCGAATTTCCGATCTTCGCTCGCGCTTTCCGTGGGCGTTGCCGTGGGCAGCGTGATCCTGGCCACGTATTTCGCGGTGCTCGCGACGCGGGTGAAGACGCGCCTCGCCCGCGCGATCACGCCGATGATGGTGCTGATCGCCGCCACTCCCAGCCTCTTCTACGCCATCAGCTGGGCGATGCTCGCGAACGCGAATGCCGGCATCCTGCCGCGACTGCTGCGCACGGTCGGGCTGGACGCCATCGCGCAGCCGCTCAATGCGGTGGGCTGGCCGGGGATGCTGACGGTCGGCAGCCTGAAGGTGAGCGGCTTCGCCTATCTCTTCCTCATCGGGCCGATGGGCGCCGCCGATCGCAGCCAGGAGGATGCCGCGGTGCTCGCGGGCGCCTCGCGACCGCAGGCGTTCCTCGGCATCACCGTGCCGCTGCTTGCGCCGGCCTATTTCGCCGTCGTCATGCTGCTCGTCGTGTTCGGCATTCAGGTCTATGATCTGCCGGCCGTCCTCGGAATGCCGGTCGGCATCGAGACGCTGTCGCTGCGCGTCAACGACTATCTCGTCGGCGCGAGCACGCCGGACTGGGCCGCCGCCAACGCGATTTCCGTGCTCACGATGACGTTCGTGGCGCTGTTGATCCTGATCCAGGCGGCAGTCCTGCGCGGGAAGGATCATGTCACGGTCGGCGGCAAGTCGCGGGCAACCGGGGCGGATCGGCCGCGTCGCTTCGGCTGGCTCGTGGACCTCAGCATCGCGGCCTTCGCGCTGATCGCGCTGATCGCGCCGGTCGCGCAGTTCGTGCTCGGCTCGTTTCAGCCGTTCTTCGGCCTGTACGGCGCCTGGACCCTCGCCAATTACAATGCGGTGCTGAGCGATCCGGTCGGGATCGGCGCGCTCGGCACCACGCTGGCCACCGCCTTCGTCGGTGCCCCTGCGACGGTTCTCGCCGGATTCTCGATCGCCTATCTGATCCTGCGCAGGCCGGCGAGCACCCTCGGCGCGTTGGCACGCATCGGCTCCTGGGTGCCGGCGACGGCGCCCGGCATCGTTCTGAGCGTCGCCCTGCTCGCGACCTATATCGCGACACCCCTGGTGCGAAATCTGTTCGGCACGCCGTGGTTGATGATCCTGGCACTCGGCGTCGGCGCAATCCCGCTGGCGGTTCGCGGCGCGGAGGGAATGGTCGCGCAGGTCTCGCGCGAGCTGGAGGAGGCCGCGCATATCTGTGGTGCGGGCCGCACCGATGCCGCGATCGGCGTCGTGGCGCGGCTCTGCGCACCCGGCCTGCTCGGGGCGTGGCTGCTCATCGCGTTGTGGATGGCTGGAACCCTTGACGTCCCGCTCCTGCTGCAATCGAGCCGCAGCCAGACCGTCGCGACCTATGCGTTCAGCCTGTTCACCTCGGGCCAAGTTTCGCAGGCGGCCGCGGTCTTCGTCGCCTATCTGGCCATTCTCGCCGCTTCGGCCGGGATCGCCGCGGTGCTCGTGCTGATCCTGCGACATCTGGCGGCCGGACCTCGGCGGGAGGCGTTCCGATGACGCCCCTCCCGGACCGTCTCGTCCGCAGCGTCGGCATCACGATCCGCGGCCTTCACAAGCGGTATGGGGCCGTTCCCATCCTGCGGAACGTATCGCTCGACATTCCGCGCGGCAGTTTCGTCGCCTTGCTCGGACCGAGCGGGTGCGGCAAGACCACGCTGCTGCGAACGATCGCGGGGCTCGAGCACGCCGACCAGGGGTCGATCCATATCGGCGACCGTGCCGTCCTCGATGCCGCGACGCGCATCATGGTGCCGCCGCAGCAGCGGCGGCTGGGAATGGTGTTCCAGCACTACGCGCTCTGGCCACACATGACGGTGCGGAAGAACATCGGATATCCCCTGCGCAAGCAGCGCTTTCCGAGAGCGGAGTGGGAGACGCGGATCGCCGCCATCGCCGATTCCGTCGGTCTAGGCGGCGTTCTCGACCGCCGGCCTTCGCAACTCTCGGGGGGCCAGCAACAGCGGGTCGCGCTGGCGCGCGCGCTCGTCTCGCATCCGAGCGTGCTGCTGCTCGACGAGCCGCTTTCCAATCTCGATGCCAATCTGCGCGACCAGTTGCGGCGCGAGCTCAGGCAGATCCACGACCGGCAGGGGACCACGACGATCCTGGTGACCCACGACCAGGAAGAGGCGGCGATGCTCGCGGACGTCATCGCGGTGATCGACCGCGGCGCGATCGTGCAGGTCGGGAGCCCCGCGGATATTCTGGATCGCCCCGCCACCCGTTTCGTTGCCGGCTTCGTCGGCTACAGCAATTTCATCGACGGCACGGTAGCCGCGATCGACGGCGAGACCGTTCGCGTGCGCCTCACCGGGGGTGACACGGTCACGCTGCGATCAGGCGGCGGCGTGTCGGCGCCCGGGGCGCAGGTGACCATCGCCGTGCGCAGCGACCGGATACGGCTTGCTGCCGACAGCGAAAGCGATGGTGTCGCGATCTGCCTGCGAGGCCGCGTCCGCCGCGTGCAGAATCTCGGACGGTGGCGTGAGACCCAGATCGATTACGGGGAGGTGGTACTCGGCGTGCGCGAATTGTCCGATGCGGCGCCGCCGGGGAAGCCGGAGCAGCACGTGTGCTTCCGTTTCCCGTCCAATTCTCCGATGATTTTCACATGAAGCTCGGCCATGCCGCGTGATCGCCGCCTCATCTCGGGCGGATCCATCATCAGCATGGATCGCGCAATCGGCGATCTCCCGAAGGGCGACATTCTCGTCGAGGATGGCCGGATCGCGGCCATCGCCCCGCGGATCACGGCGAGTGACGTCGAACGCATCGAGGTGATGGACGGCATCGTCATTCCCGGTCTCGTCGATGCACACCGCCACACCTGGCAATCGGCGCTGCGGCATCGCCTGGGCGACGAGACGTTCGCGGGATATGGTTGTCGGATGCTTCGCGGCCTGGGGCCGCTATACGAGCCCGAGGACATCCATATCGGCAACCTGCTCGGCGCCCTCTCGGCACTGGAGGCTGGCACGACGACGATGCTCGACTGGTCGCATGCGCTCAATACGCCCGCGCATTCCGATGCGGCGATCGCCGGCCTGCGGGAATCGGGAATTCGCGGCATCTTCGCGCAGGGCTGGCCGCGCGGCGACGGACGCAACTGGGTGGTCGAGAGCACGCTGCGGCACTGGCCCGACATCGAGCGAGTCCGGCGCGAGGTGCTGAGCGCGGATGATGCGCTGGTGACGCACGCGATGGCCGGCCGCGGCCCGGAGATGACGACCATCGATGTCGTGCGGGAGGATTTCGCGCTCGCCCGCTCGCTCGGGATCCGCATCAGCATGCATGTCGGCGTGCAGGCCTTCGCACAGTTCCGCGCAATCGAGCAGATGCACGCGGCCGGTGTGCTCGGTCCCGATCTCACGCTGATCCATGTGTGCGCCTCGAGCGCCGCGGAGATGCGCCTGATGGCCGATCACGGTGTCAGCGCCTGCATGGGTCCCCATGCCGAGATGATGCTCGACGGCGCCGGCATTCCGGCCCTCGGGCGGCTGCTCGCGGTCGGGATCAGGCCCTGTCTCAGCGGCGACACCGAAACCTGCTGCACCGGCGATCTCTTCACCCAGATGCGCCTGGCGCTCGCGGGCGAGCGGCTGCTGTGCTGCAACAAGCTGCTTGCCGACGACGTGCCGAAGGTGCGCGTCCGTGACCTGCTGGAATTCGCGACCATCGTGGGGGCCGAGGCGTGCGGCCTCGCCGGACGGACCGGGTCGCTGTCGGTCGGCAAGGATGCGGACATCGTCATCGTCCGCGGCGGCGACCTCAATCTCGCGCCGGTGTCCGATCCGGTCGGTGCGCTGGTGCTGGCGGCGCATCCCGGCAATGTCGACACGGTGATGGTGCGGGGGGAGGTGCGAAAGCGCGGCGGGCGGATGGTGGGGGTCGATCTCGACCTGATCCGGCGGAAGGCGCGCGAATCACGCGACCGGCTGCTGGAGAGGGAAGCGGCGCAGGGCCGCAGGACGCGCGTGGTGGCGGCATGATGCGCGACCACGATGCGGACGTGATCGTCGCCGGCGCCGGCCCATCGGGCCTGATGACTGCGTGCGAGGTCGCGCTCGGCGGCGGACGGGTCATCGTGCTCGAAAAGCGCGGCGAGCCGAGCTGGGCACGATCCGGCACCCTGATGCCGCGGGTGATGGAGATTTTCGCCTCGCGCGGCCTCGCCGATCGCGTGCTGGCCCGCGCGCGCGAGATGCACGCGAACCCGTTCGCCCGCCGCGGCATCTGGGCCGGCTTGCGGCCGCTCAACTACGAAGTTCTCGACACCGAGTATCCCTATGTCCTGATGTTCGCGCAGATCGAGACCGAGCGGCTGCTCGCCGAACGACTGGGCGAGCTCGGCGGCGCGTTGCGCCTGCGATCGGAAGTGACCGGCGTCGCGCAGGATGATGCCGGCGTGGACGTCCGCTATCGCGACCCCGATGGCGCCGAACGCCACCTTCGCGCGCGCTATCTGGTCGGCGCGGACGGCAACAGGAGTGCGGTCCGGCAGGAAGTGGGCATCGGCTGCGTGGGAACGCCGGCCGGCCGCATCGCCGTCAACGTCGATGCGTACGCGACCAATCCGTTCGAGGACGTGCTGACCGTGCATGACAGCGAGGCCGGCTGGGCGATGAGCTACCCGCTGAAGGACGGCGTCATGCGCTTTGCCATGATCGATGCCGCGACATGCAACGAGCCGCCGGATCGTCCGCTCGGCCTCGATGATGCGAAGGCGATGCTGCGGCGCGTGCACGGGACCGACTACGGCATCACCCGTGTCGATGCGATCAGCTGTTTTCATGATGCGCTGCATCTGGCCGAGCGCTTGCGAGAAGGCCGCGTGTTCCTGGTCGGCGAAGCCGTGCGGGTGCATTACCCGGCCTCCGGCGTCGGCATGAATTTCTGCCTGCAGGACGCGCTCAATCTCGGCTGGAAGCTCGCCGCCGCGGTGACCGGCCGCGCGCCGCCCTCGCTGCTCGACAGCTATCAATCCGAACGGCTGCCGGAAATCCGGCGGCTGCTCGACGATGTGCGGCGGCAATGCGCGATCCAGTTCAATTTCGATGCCGACCACGTCGCGCTCAAGCGCTTCATCGAGCGTGATCTGCTGCCGATCGCGGATGTCAACCGGACGATCTGCGAAAACCTGTCCGGACTGTCGGTGCGCTATCCCTCGCCCGCCGCTGTTCATGACGTCGTTGGCCGGCGTCTGCCTGATCTGCCGTTGGCCGAAGGCGGCCGTGCGTTCGAGCTGCTGCGCGGACAGGATTTCGTGCTGCTCGACCTCACCGGCGCCGATCGTCTGCCGGTCCCGGGGGCGGGGATGCGGTTGAAGATTGCCTCCGCTTCCGCCGCGGGACGCCCGAGCCTCGACGGGCTCGCATCCGTCCTGCTGCGCCCGGACGGGCACATCGCCTGGGCAAGCGAGGACCCGCTTACGCGGCGCGTGCCCGAGGCGGAGATTCGCGCGTGGCTCAACCTGGAGCCGACGCGACCACTGCTCGCGGACGTGATGACCGCCGCCGACATGGCACAATGAAAACCGATCAGGGAGATGGATGATGACGTCAGAGGTCAGCCGCCGCACGCTTCTGGCGGCAAGCGCGCTCACGATCGCGGCTCCGCCGGTGGCGCGCGCGCAGGCCGCCGATCTCCAATCGCTGTATGAGGCGGCGAAGGCCGCCGGCGAAACGGAGCTCATGGTCTATCTGCCGGCCGCCGCCTCGTACAAGCCTTTCCTGGACGCATTCTCGCGCGACGTTTCCCGGCATCCGTGCCGCGGCCACCGACATCTTCGGCGCCGCGCTCTTCGCGCGGCTCGAGGCGGAGCAGGCGAGCGGCAAGCCGCAGGCCGACGTCGTGCTGTCCGGTGATATCGATTTCCCGACGCTGAACGCGCGCGGCTGGCTGCGGCAATACAAGCCGGTCGGCACGGAGAGGCTCGCGGCGGAATATGTCGGCGCCGGCGGCAAGTGGATCGTCTGGGCCTTCGCCCTCGTCGGGCCGGTGGTGAACACGACCACCATCAAGGCACAGGGACCGCACGGCTGGGGCGATCTCGTCGATCCTGCCTTGCGCCACAAGATCGCAATGACCAGTCCGACGACGCTCACGCACATCGCCGATGGCGCTGGTGGAAGCACTCGACACGAAAGTCATCGACCAGAAATGGCTCGGCTCCTTCGCGGCGCTCGATCCGGCGGTGCTCGCGACCACCTCCGCGGTGATGCAGTCCGTCGCCACCGGCCAATACGCCATTGCGCCGTTCATGGCGCTGATCGTCTCCGACAATGCCGAGCGGCTCGGGGCGCCCGTCGCCTTCTGGTATCTGAAGGAAGGCAATCCGGTGGTGCCCACCTCCGCCGGTGTTCTCGCGGCTGCCCCGCATCCGAAGTCGGCGGAGTTGTTCGTGAGCTGGCTGCTGTCGGACAGCTCGCAGAAGATCTCGGCGACGCTCGGCCAGATCGGCACGCTCGCCGAACGCGCCGACGCCGCCGGGCTATCCGCCCGGAACGAAGCTGCTCGTGCTCACCGGCGACCCGATGCAGAAGGCGCTCAAGGAGTGGTTCGCGGGGCCCGCGAAGTCGCTCGGCAAGTAGCGCGCCACCGACGGTCGCGAGAGGAGATGGCAGCATGATGGACAACGGATCGGGTTCGGATCTGCTCTCCCTCGGATATGTCGGCGCGGGCTCGAACATGCCGGCGGATTGGGAAGCGTTCGGCACCGCCCTGCTCGGCATGGAGCGCGTCGATCGCGGCGGCGGAACGCTCGCGTTCCGCATGGACGATCGCCGGCAGCGGCTGTTCGTCGAGCCCGAACCCGGGCTCCGCGTCTATGGCTGGGAAGTCGCCGACGACGCCGCGCTCGACCGGCTCGCGGCCCGGCTCGAGGCGGCGGGAACGCGGGTCGCGCGCGCCACGGCAGCCGCCGCCGACCGTCGGCTCGTGGCCGGGCTGATCACCTTCACCGACCCGCTCGGGACGCGCCTCGAAGCGTTCCACGGGCCGATGATCGCCGATGCGCCGTTCCGTCCGGGACGCGCCATCTCGGGCTTCCGCACCGGCCCGCTCGGGATGGGCCATGTCGTGCTCACCGTCGGGAGCGTCGAGGCGGTGCTGCCCTTCTATCTCGACGTGCTCGGCTTCCGGCTCAGCGATTGGACGCTGCATCCGTTCAAGGCGTTCTTCATGCATCTCAACCCGCGCCACCACAGCCTGGCGCTGATCGAGGGGAAGCGCGTCGGCATGCATCATCTGATGGTCGAGCTCTATTCGCTCGACGATGTCGGTCAGGGCTACGATCTCGCCCAGGGCGATCCCGGGCGGATCGCCACCACGCTCGGCCGGCATGCCAACGACCACATGCTGTCGTTCTACGCCCGCACGCCCTCGGGCTTCCTGGTCGAGTACGGCTGGGGTGGGCGCAGCATCGATCCGGCAACCTGGCAGGCGGAGGAGTGCCACGAGGGACCGAGCCTCTGGGGGCATGACCGGGACTGGCTCAGCCCCGAGGGACGGCGCGAGGCGCGCGACCTGCGGCTGCGCGCGGCGGCCTCGGGGCTTCGTGCCCCCGTTCACGTGCTGCACGGCAATCACGACGCGGTCGCCGGCGCTGCCCCTGGTGGGATGCGGCGACCGGGCGCGGCTAGGACGGTCGCGTGGCAGGGCGGGATCGCATGCTCGCGGTGCTCGACCTCTTCACGCCCGAGCGCGCGGTGCTGACCGCCGAGGAGGTGGCGGACGCGCTCGGCTGCAGCACGGCGACGGCGTACCGCCATATCGGCCGGCTCTGCGCGGTCGGCCTGCTCGCGCGCTTCCGCGCGGCCTACGCGCTCGGCCCGCGCGTGATCGAACTCGACCACACCATCCGCGAAGGCGATCCGCTGCTCCGCGCCGCGCAGCCGATCATGCGCGAGCTGCGCGACGCGACCGGCTGCGATGCGCTGCTCGCCAGCATGTTCGGCGACGCGGATCCTCGCCGTGCATCACGAGCGCGGCACCGATCCGGCGACCGTCTCCTTCGGACGCGGCCGCCCGATGCCGCTGTTCCTCGGTGCCGGATCGCGGATCATCATCGCCGCGTTGCCCGCTTCGCGGCAGCGGAAACTCTACGCCGCGCATCCGCAGGAAGCGGAAGCGGCGGGGCTCGGCGCCGACTGGCGGAGTGTCCGGGCGGCGCTGGAAAGGCTCCGACGCGCCGGACACGCCGTCTCCATGGGGGAGCTCGACGCGCAGAATATCGGCGTCGCCGCGCCGATCATCGCCGAGGACGCCTTGCCGGCCAGTCTCGTCCTCGTGCTCGGCCGGCAACGCTACACGGTTGCCGACAAGCCGCTCGTGGCCGGAATGGTGATGAACGCCGCGCGCCGCATCGAAGCGGCGCTCGACCCGAACGCAGCACCGGCGCTGCCGGCGCGAAGGAGAGCGACCGCATGAGCCCGTCCGCCGCGACGCCCGCGCCAGGGATGCATCCCGACGCGCGGCGCATGCTCGATGCGATCATCGCCAGCGGCGAGCCGCCGCTCGAGACGCTGCCGGTGGCGGAGGCGCGCGCCATTGCCGACGCGCGCGTCATCCGCACCAATTTTCCGCCGGATCCGGTCGAGCACGTCCGCGACGAGCTGATCGACGGGCCGGGCGGCAAGCTGCGACTGCGCCTCTATCGTCCGCACTCCGACCGGGTGCTGCCGGTGCTGATCTACATCCACGGCGGCGGCTGGACGGTCGGCAATCTCGACACGCACGACCCGCAATGCCGCCGCCTCGCGCTGCGCGCGGAGTGCCTGGTCGTGTCGGTGGATTACCGCCTGGCGCCCGAGCACCGTTTTCCCGCCGCGGTGGATGATTGTCTCGCCGCCGGGCAATGGGTCGCGCGCGAGATCGCGCGCCACGGAGGCGATCCCGTGCGCGTCGCCATCGCGGGCGACAGCTCCGGCGGCACCCTGTCGGCCGTGGTGAGCCAGCACGCGGCCGCGATCCCGGGGCTCCGGATCCGGTTGCAGGTGCTGATCTATCCCGGGACCGATCTGCGCGCGAACAGCGAGACCTACCGGACGCTCGGCAACGGCAACTTCCTGACCGCGGCGAAGATGGCCTGGTTCATCGGCAATTACCTCGCCGATCCCGCGGACGCGCTGGATCCGCGCGCCTCGCCGCTGCTCGCCGAACCGCTCCCCGAGGAGCCGCCCGCGCTCATCCTGACGGCCGGGCTCGATCCGCTGCTGGCCGAAGGGCGCGCCTATGCCGAGCGCCTGCGAAGCGCCGGCGTGCCGGTCGAGATCGTCAATTACGAGGGCTGGCCGCACGGGTTCTTCTTCTGGTCCGACACCGATGCCGCCAGGGATGCGATGGCGCGGATCGTGAACGCTTTGCGGCGCGCCTTCGCGCGTGATGTTCGACGTCGCGATCGTCGGCTACGGGCCGGTCGGCGCCACGCTCGCCAACCTGCTCGGACTCTGCGGCGTGTCCGTCTGCGTCCTCGAGCGCGAGCGATCGGTATATCACCTCCCGCGCGCCGGCCATTTCGACGACGAGGTCATGCGCGTCTTCCAGACCATCGGTCTCGCCGACGACATCGCGCGGGAAGCCATGATCAACCGCGGCATGCGCTTCGTGAACCAGCATGGCGACCTGCTGATCGACTGGCCGCGCCCGCTGGAGGAAGGGCCGCTTGGCTGGCACCCGAGTTGGCGCTTCGATCAGCCCACGCTGGAGACGCGCCTGCGGCGTGGCGTTGCACGCTATCCCAACGTGCAGGTGCGGCTCGGCGAGGAAGTGGAACGGATCGAGGCGATGCCGGACGGCGCGGCGCTGCACACCGGAAACGGCGTGACCCGCGCCCGCTGGGTAGTGGGCTGCGACGGCGGCCGGTCCTGGTCCGGCGCGTCGCCGGGACGACGCTCGAGGATCTCGGCGAGCACGAGCGCTGGCTCGTCATCGATCTCGAATTGCGGGAGCCGGTCGCCAGCCTCGATGATTTCACCGTGCAGCTCTGCGATCCCGCGCGGCCGATGACGCTCGCGCGCATGGTCGGGATGCGGCGCCGCTGGGAGATCATGTTGGTGCCCGGCGACGATCCCGAGCGGATCGCGGCGCCGGAGAGCGTCTGGTCCCTGCTGCGGCCGTGGACCGGACCGGACCGCGGCAGGATCGCCCGCGCCGTCGTCTACACCTTTCATGCGATGCTCGCGCATGGCTGGCGGCGCGGTCCGTTGCTCCTCTGCGGCGATTCCGCGCATCAGAGTCCGCCCTTCCTCGGCCAGGGCATGTGCGCCGGCATCCGCGACGCGGCCAATCTCGCCTGGAAGCTCGCGATGGTGGTTCGCGGCGCGGCCCCTGACGACCTCCTCGACAGTTACGAGCGCGAGCGTGCGCCGCATGTCCGCGCCTATATCGAAACCGCGGTGCGGCTCGGCCGGCTGGTGCAGATCACCGACCCGGAGGAGGCGCGCAGACGCGATGCCCTGCTGTGCGCAAATCCCGAGATGATGCGTTCCATCCGTCCCGATCTCGGCCCGGGCCTGCACGGGGAATGCCGGAACGGCGGCGTGCTTTCTCGGCAACCGCGACTCGCGGACGGGCGCCGGATGGACGATGCGATCGGCTATCGTTTCGCCGTGCTCGGGCAATCGCGGGTGCTCGACGCGGTGTCCGCCGAGACGCGCGCGACCTGGTCCGCGCTCGATGCGCGCGTGCTTCCCGCCGTCGGCACAGACTGGCTCGACGGGCTTGGCGCGCGCGCCGCGATCGTCCGGCCGGACCGCTATCTGCTCGGCACCGCGGACGACGCGGAGGAACTTGCGGCGGTCACCCGGCGCCTCCCCGTCTGCCTCGCTGCGCGGACGCTTGCGTGACGGAGGTCGTCCGGATCGCCGGCAGTCGCTTGTGCACGCCGCCGCCGGGCATTTCCGAAGAGGATCGCGCGCGACTGGCCGCGCTGCGCCGCGCCTTGTCCCTCCCGCGGCTGATCGGCAACGGGATGGATTTCGCCGATGCGACGGCGCTCCATGCCATGACGGAAGCGGGCGTGCCCTGGACGGTCGCCGCGGAAGCGATCGGCGAGGCCGCCTTGCAGCGGGCGCGCGCCGCCGCCGACGGCGCGCAAATCGTCACCTCGCGCGACCTCTATCGCCAGGCCTCCGCCTGCTTCCGCTTCGGCCAATCCGCGCTCGATGCCGATGATGACGAAAAGCGCCGGCTCCACTCGCGGGCGCTCGCCTGCTTCGCGCAGGCGGCCCGGCTCGATGATCCGCCGACGGCACCGCTCTCGGTGCCCTGGAAGGATGGCCGGCTCGCGGCCTGGCTGATGATGCCGGCGGGCGTTGTCCGACCTCCCGCCGTCGTCATCTTCGGTGGCGCGGATGGCTGGAAGGAAGAGTACCACCCGGGCGCGCGCGGCCTGGTCGAACGCGGTATCGCCGCCGTGCTGCTCGACGGTCCCGGCCAGGGCGAGACGCGTCTCTGCCATGGCGTCCCAATGACGGAACCACCGGACCAGGCGCTCTCCGCCGTGCTCGGCGCCCTGCTCGACCACCCCGCGCTTGGCGAGCGCATCGGCATCTGGGGAAACTCGCTCGGCGGCACGTTCGCGGCGCGTGCGGCGTCGTCCGATGCGCGCTTCGCGGCCTGCTGCGTCAACAGCGGCAGCGCCGTGCCGATCGCGGGCTTCCGGCGCCACAAGCGGTTGCTGGAGAAGCGCTTCGCCATGGTCGGTCGGCGCGACGCTGCGCTGGCGGATGCCGTCTTCGAGGCGCTGACGCTGCCAGCCGCCGACAACCGGATCGCTTGCCCGCTTCTCGTGCTGCACGGCGCCGCCGATGTGCTGTTCACCGTTGCGGAAACCAGGCCGCTCTACGCGGATGCGCCATCGGCGGAAAAGACGTTGATCGTGTGGGACGACGGCGATCACTGCATCTACAATCATTCGCACGAGAAGCATTCGACGATCGCGGACTGGTTTGTCCGGCATCTCGGCGGCAGCCCGACCGATGCCACATCACCGGACACCGCATCGGCGTCCGCAGCACCTCGTCCCAGTCCCAGGCGGTGACCGGTGCTGACAGGCGCGCCGGCGATGGTCGCGCGCCGGCCACCAACCCGCGCGCATACCAATCGTCATGGAGCATGACCGTTGGCATCAGCCTCCGATCGCCCTGACTGGAATCAGTCAGGGCGTGAATCGGCAGGCCAAAGATGCGGAGACCCGAATCGTGCTGACCACAGTCAGAGCGATTCGGGCCTAAAGCATGACCGGTTCCCTTCCGGTCACCGGCCTGCTTTAGCGAATTGTTCGAGCGAGTGATTCACGTTTCAGGCCGACTCGGCCTGAAACGATCACGCGCTAGACTGGCTCTTCGCAGGAACGAAGGCGACGTCACCATAGGGATAGTATCGCGTCAGATCGACATTCTCGTAATGCAGCGCGTCGAGACGCACCGTTCCGAGGAACGGCTCGGAGGGCTCGACCAGCAGGATCGCCTTGGCGAATCCGTTATCGTCGAATCCGCGCCGGAAATGCACGCGCGACTTGATCGCGATCACGTCGAACGCGGCGGGATCGAGGCCGATCTCCTCGAGCGACGAGACCTCGATGATCTGCGCCAGATAGGGGCTGATCACCAGCACGTTGCCGGTGCCGAAATCGACCTGCACCCAGGCGTCCCTGGCGCCACGCCGCAGGCCGCTTCCGATCGCGCGCAGCGTGCCGGTGACGCGCACCGGCTGCCCCGCTGAGTGATCGGCGAGCCCGCCCACCTCCATGTCGAACGCCTCCCCCGGCCTCGCGCCCCTGGCGGTCAGCGTCTCGATGATCTTCGGGTCGGCGACGGTCGCGATCAGCGTCCTCGACAGGTCCCTCGCCATGATCTCGCGCAGCAGCCAGGTCGCGTGGCCGGAACGGTCGCTGTGATCCGCCAGCACCACGGGCGTCCTCCCCTCGGCCACGGCTTCGCGCGCCAGGTCGACCCCGGCGGCGATCGAATGAATTCTCGTCGTCGTCAGCAGCGCCTCGCGCTGGCGCCAGGCGGCTTGCGCCATGTCGATCGCGATCCGCCGCGCCAGATCGGGATTGCCGTTCGTCAGGACCTGGAAGGTCATGCCGACATCCGGCACGTCGGACCAGGGAAAGCCGAAGAAGAAATTGACGTAGCTGTCGGGTTCGCGCGCTTCCCAGGTCAGCGCGCGCTGCACGAGGTCCATCCAGGGCGACGCCCCCGTCCATTGCAGGACGGTCGGCGAGATGATCGGCACCTTCACCGTCGCATGCGCGGGTCGGTAATCGCCGCGGATGGCGCGGATCAGCGTACGGGCGGCGCGCTCGCCCTGCAGGTGGGAATCGTAGTGCGGATAGTATTTCACGGTGAACGCCAGGTCGGCGTGGCGCAGGAACGCCTCGTCCTCGTTGCCGTGCGGGTCGAAGGTGCCGGCAAGGAACGCTTCCGGTCCGACCGCGGCGCGTACTCGGCGCGCGAGCTCCGCCTCCGGCCGCGGCACGCCGCGCACCGCCATCGCGCCGTGGACGGCGAGATAGGCGCCGTCGAAGGGGCCGGACGCCGCGATCTCCTCGACCATCCGGCCGACGAAGGCCTCGTAGCACTCCTCGGAGAGCCAGCCCGATCCCGACCCGGTGCGGGAATCGAGCGGCGACTCGATGCCGACCAGTTCGACGCCGTCGAACTCGCGCGCGACCTTGACGAACCCGCCGATGTAGGAATTCGGCTCCGCGGCGAGCAGCGCCTCGCCGCGCGCCGGTGAACCCTCCTAGGTGAAGTCGGCGCGCGTGGTGTCGTAGGGCAGAAACGTCACCGTCTCGTGGGAGAATTTCAGCACGGCGATGCGAATGGGCTTGCTGCTCACGGCGATGCTCCCTGACGGAGGAGCCGTCTTACGCCCGGTCCCCCCGGCGGAACAGCGCGCGGCGTGTACCGGCTCACGGGCGCTTGCACGCGCCGGGGCTTGACGCCGGGGAGCCCCGGGGCGGATGGCTTTTGCCGCGCCCGGGGCGAGCGCACGCGACGCTTCCGCGCCCCGCGTGCCGGGAGGAGATCATGGCGGTCACGGTCGAGACAGGCACTGCCGGTGGGTTGCGGCGCGACGCACGCATCATCGGGCTGCTCTTCGCGAGCACCACCAGCATGATCGGTTCGGGATGGCTGTTCGGCGCCTATCACGCCGCGCGCATCGCCGGGCCGCTCGCCATCTGGAGCTGGGTCGCGGGCGCGGTCATCATCCTCGCCATCGCCCTCTGCTTCGCCGAGCTCGCCGCACTGTTCCCGCGCAGCGGCGCCCTCGTCCACATGAGCCATGCGAGCCACGGCGCGGGGCTCGGGCGGATTTGGGGATGGATGCTGTTCCTGGCCTATGTGCCGGTGCCGGCGGTCGAGGCCGAGGCGATCGTCACCTACGCCAACAACTATCTCCCGTATTTCATCCGGCCGCACAGCACGGGACTGCTGACCACGGCCGGCTTCATCGTCTGCGCCGCGCTGCTCGGCGTGCTCGCGCTCCTGAACCTGCTCGCGGTGCGGCTGCTGCTCAGCGTCAACTCGACGGTGACGTGGTGGAAGATCGCCGTGCCGGCGCTCACCATCATCGTGCTGATCGCCGCCGGCGGGCACTGGAACGTGTGGGCGGCCGACCCCGGCGGCTACGGTGTTTCCGGCATCTTCACCGCGCTGCCGACGGCCGGGGTGGTCTTCAGCTATCTCGGCTTCCGCACCGCGATCGATCTGGGCGGCGAGAGCTCGGATCCGAGCCGGCACATCCCGATGGCGGTGATCGGTTCGGTGCTGCTCTCGGCCTGCATCTACATCCTGCTGCAGGTCGCTTTCCTGGTGGCGCTCCGCCCGGACGATCTCGCGCATGGCTGGGCGCATCTCAGCTTCGCCGGCCAGGCCGGGCCGTTCGCCGGCCTCGCGGCGACGCTCGGCATCGGGTGGATGGCGACGCTGCTCTACATCGACGCCTATGTCTCCCCGGGGGGCACCGGCCTCATGTACATCACCGGCGGCTCGCGCATCCTGTTCGCGGTCGGCGAGATGGATGCCGGGCCACGCTGGCTGACGGCGCTGAACAGGGCGAAGGCGCCGTGGCTCGCGGTGGCGGTGATGTGGGCGGTCGGCATCCTGTTCCTGCTCCCCTTCCCGGCCTGGCAGCTGATGGTGAACTACATCACCTCGATCACCGTGCTGACCTACGGACTCGGTCCGATCGTGCTGATGGTGCTGCGGCGGAACCAGCCCGAACTCCGTCGCCCGTTCCGCCTCAAGGGGGCGGGCGCCATCGCCCCGTTCGCGTTCATCTGCAGCAACTGGATCATCTGCTGGACCGGCTTCACGACGAACTCGTTCCTGTTCGCGCTGATCGCGATCGGCTTCCTGCTCTACGCGGCGCACTACCATCTGATCGCCAGGAAGCCGGCCGCGGAATTCGGCTGGGCCAGCATCGCCTGGCTGCTGCCCTGGTTCGGCGGCATGTGGGTGATCTCCGGCCTCGGTGACGTCGGCGGCGGGCTTGGCGTGCTCGGCTTCTGGCCGGGGGCCGCGGTGACCGCGATCTGGAGCATCGTCGTCATGATCCTTGCCCTGCGGTCGGCGCTCCCCGCGGAGGAGACGGCGGAGATGATGCTGCGCGCCGAACGCACGCTCTAGCGCATGATCGTTCCCTTCAGGCCGAGTCGGCGTGAAACGTGAATCGCTCGCTCAAACAACTCGCTAAAACAGGCCGGTGACCGGAAGGGAACCGGTCATGCTCTAGCCCCCGATCGCCCTGACTGGAATCAGTCAGGGCGTGAATCGGCAGGCCAAAGATGCAGAGACCCGAATCGCACTGACCACAGTCAGAGCGATTCGGGTCTAGACGCGCCGGGATGCGACGGCCGGCGCTATGCGCTGGTGTGAACCGGCGGCAGCGGCGGCAGGCCGCGCAGCATGTCCGCGGCCTTCTCGGCGATCATCATCGTGCTCGCGCAGGTGTTCGCCGACGGAATGTTCGGCATGACCGAGGCATCGACCACGCGCAGCCCGGCGAGGCCCTGCACGCGGAGCTCGTCATCGACGACGGCGGCCGGGTCCGCGGCCGGGCCCATCCGCGCGGTGCCGCTGACATGGTAGCAGGAGACGCCGTAGCGCCGCGCGTAATCGAGCAGCTCGTCGTCGGTGGTGACCGCGGGTCCGGGCATGGTCTCGGCGTCGAAAAACTGGCCGAGCTCCGGCGTCCGCAGCAATCGCCGCGCCAGCCGCATGCCGGGCAGCAGCACGTCGCGATCGGCGGGATCGTCCAGATAGTTCGGCTGCACCAGCGGGTCCTGCATCGGGTCCGCCGATCGGACGCGCACATGGCCGACGCTTCGCGGCCGATGCTGCCACACGCCGCAGGTCATGCCCGGATAGCCGTCGAGCAAGCCGACATAGCCCTGGCGATAGCTCGCCGGCGTGAAGACGCCCTGCAGGTCCGGCCGGTTGACCCCTTCCGCCGAGCGCCAGAACCAGTGCACGAGCGAGGGGCTGAGCGCCAGGATGCTGGGCCGGCCGAGCATCCAGCGCGCGATCTGACCGCCGAGGCGGACGCCCCGCGACAGCTCGTTGATGGTGACGCTGTTCCTGACCCGCGCCACCATCCGCACGGAGAAGTGGTCGCGCAGATTGGCGCCGACGCCGGCGCGATCGAGGATCACCGGCAGTCCGAGCGAGCGCAGCAGTCCGCCCGGACCGATCCCGGAGAGCTGCAGCAGCTTCGGCGTGTTGATCGCCCCGGCGCACAGGATCACCTCGCGCCGCGCCCGCACGGTGGTCAGGGCATCGCCGCGCCGGACGCGCACGCCGACCGCGCGGCGTCCATCGAAGACGATGCCGAGCACGTGCGCGCGGGTGCGGATCTCGAGATTGGCGCGGCCGCGGACGGGCCGCAGGAAGGCGCGCGCCGCGCTCTGCCGCCAGCCCCTGCTGATGGTGCGCTGGAAGTAGCCGACGCCTTCCTGCGCCGCGCCGTTGTAGTCGGGGTTGCGCGGCATGCCCTGTCCCGACGCGCCGGCGATGAAGGCCTCGCAGATCGGGTGGAACCAGTCCATGTCGGTGACCGGCTGCTCGCCGCCGCGGCCGTGGAAGCGATCCTCGCCGCCACCGAGCTTCCTCTCGGCGCGGCGGAAATAGGGCAGCACATCCGCATAGCTCCAGCCGCGATTGCCGGCCTTTGCCCAGGCGTCGAAATCCGCTGCCTGGCCGCGATTGTAGACGAGGCCGTTGATCGAGGTGGAGCCGCCCAGCGTGCGCCCCTGCGGGATCGGGATGCGTCGCCCGTTGGTCTGTTCCGTGGGCTCGGTGGTGAACTGCCAGGCGACCTCCGGGTTGAAGATCACCTTGATGAAGCCGGCGGGAACGTGAAGGAACGGATTGCGGTCGCGCGGCCCCGCCTCCAGCAGACAGACGGTGCTGCGCGCATCGGCGCTGAGGCGATTGGCCAGGACCGAACCCGCGGCGCCGGCCCCGACGATCACGTAGTCGAAGCCTTCCCCCGCAGCGGCGCCCTCGCCGGTCACGTTGTCAGGCCTCCGCCGCGGGATCACCCGCATCGAGCACCCTGCGCAGTCGTGCCGCCGCGCGCAGCAGGTGCTGGCGCATCGCCGCGCGCGCGCCGGCCTCGTCGCCTTGCTCGATTGCCCGGGCGATCGCGAGATGCTCGCGGATGGTCGCGGCCTTGGTGAGCTCGATCTCGTAGGTGCGCGCGTACCACACCGCGACCAGGCTCTGGATCGTCGAGGAAAGGCTCAGATAGAGCGCGTTGCCGGTCGCCGCGGCGATCGCCTTGTGGAACGCGTTGTCGAGCGGCATGAACGCCTCCGGCCGCTGCCGTTCCACGCTCATCTCCCGGCACAGCCCGCGGAGCCGCGCGGCCAGCGCCGGATCGGCCGCCGAAGCGGCGCGGCCGGCGCATTCCCCCTCGATCAGCCCCCGGATTTCGACCAGGTCGCCGAGATTGCGCTCGGTCAGCAGCGAGCCCCAGAGAAAGGCGCCGGACAAAAGATCGGATGTCGCCTCGCGGATATAGGACCCGTCGCCCGGGCGCGCCTCGATGACGCCCAGGATCACCAGGCTCTTGATCGCCTCGCGGATGGTGGAGCGCCCGACCTGGAAGCGGGCCGACAGCTCCTTCTCCGACGGAATCCGGTCGCCCGGCTTCCACAGCCGCCGCATGATCAGATCGGCGATCGCCGCCACCATCTCCTGCGGCAGGGTGGCGCGCGCCAGCGGCCGCAAATGCCGCCCGGACGCGAGGCTTTCCGTCGTGCTCGCCGCCGCTTGCGGCTTCCGCGGCGTCGCCGGATCGCTGCTCACGGCACCTGCACGCCCCGCGTGTTGAGGTGGATCGCGTACAGCGAGGTGAAGCCGCAGATGAACAGCCGGTCGCGCTTCGGTCCGCCGAAGCAGACATTGGCGACCTTCTCGGGCACGCGGATCTTGCCGATCAGATCGCCGGCCGGCGTGATGCAGTGAACGCCGTCGCCGGCGCTGGTCCACACATTGCCCTCGACATCGACGCGGAACCCGTCCGGGATCCCGGGCGTCACCTCGGCGAGCACCCGGCCGTTGCGCAAGCCGCCATCGGTGCCGACATCGAAGGCGCGGATGTGATGCGGCGCCGTCGGATCCGGCCAGAAGCCGGAATCGGCGATGTAGAGAACGCTTTCGTCCGGCGAGAAGGCCAACCCGTTCGGTCGATGGAAATCGTCCACGACCACGCGCAGGCTGCCGTCGCGCGGGTCGAGGCGATACACGTTGCAGCCGCCGATCTCGCTTTCCGCCTTGCCGCCCTCGTATTCGGCGCTGATGCCGTAGCTCGGATCCGTGAACCAGACCGTCCCGTCCGACTTCACCACCACGTCGTTCGGCGAGTTCAGTCGCTTGCCCTGGTAGCGCTCGGCGAGGACGGTGATCGTGCCGTCCTGCTCGGTGCGCGTCACCCGCCGGCCGCGATGCTCGCAGGTGACGAGCCGCCCCTCGCGGTCGCGCGTGTTGCCGTTGGCGTAGTTCGACGGCGCGCGGAACAGCGTGACGGTGCCGTTCTCCTCGTCCCAGCGCAGCATCCGGTTGTTCGGCAGGTCGCTCCAGATGAGGCAGCGATGATCGGCGAAATAGGCCGGACCCTCGGCCCAGCGCAGCCCGCCATGCAGCTTCTCCAGGAACACGATCGGGATGGTGTAGCGGGCGAAGCGACGGTCGATGATGTCGAACGGTTCCATTCCCGGCCCTTCTGTTCAGTTCTCGCCGCCGGAGGCGGCCCGCTGCCGACGGCGCGCGGCATAGACCGAGAGGCCGACGGCCACGATCAGGATTCCGCCGTTGAAGAAATACTGCACGAAAAACGCGGCGCCGAGCTGCTGCACGCCGGAGAAGCTGAACGCCAGCACCAGCACCGAGAGCAGCGTGCCGATGACGTTGACCCGTCCCGGCCGGATCGAGGTCGCGCCGAGCAGCGTCGCGGCGAAGGCCGGCAGCAGGTATTCCGGGCCGACGCTCGGCGTGCCCGTCTGCAAGATGCTGCCGAGCACGATGCCGCCGATCCCGCTGATCAGGCCGGATGCGACGAACGCCCCCATGACGTGCCCGCGAACATCGATGCCGGTCAGCTCCGCGGCGCGGACATTGGCGCCGATGACGTAGAGGTTGCGCCCGACCGGCAGCCGTTCGGTGACGCACCAGAGAATGATGGCGATCACCCCGACACAGACCGCCGGCAGCGGCACGCCATGCCAGATCTGCGAGAGATTGGTGAAGCTGTCGGGCAGCCCCATGCCCGAGATCTGCTCGCCGTTGCTGTACCAGTTGCTGATCCCGTAGAGCAGCGTCCCGGTTCCCATCGTCGCGATGAAGCTGTCGATCCGCAGCCAGGTCACCAGCGCGCCGTTGACGAAGCCGATGGCGAGCGCGAGCAGCAGCACGAGCAGCGAGGCGACGCCCCAGCCGAGCCCCTGCTGCACCTGCAGGCCGATGACCAGCACCTGCGCCATGCCAAGATGGTAGCCGACCGACAGATCGAACTGCCGCGTCGCCAGCGGGATCATCTCGGCGAGCGCCAGCATCGCCGTCACCGACTGGCTGACCAGGATGCTGTTGATGTTGCCGACGGCGAGGAACGTCGTCGGCCGCAGCGCGCCGAAGACCGCGAGCACCAGCAGAAACACGATCAGCAGGCCGTACACCGCCACCAGGTTCGCCAGGCCTCGCGCCGCGGGCCGGCGCGGCGCGACCGCCGCCACGCGCTCCTCCGTCATGCCGGCTGCAGCGGCGCGGCCGCACCCAGCGAGGAGCGCGTGATCAGCGCATCGAGGGTGAGAAGCGGGCCGGACAGCTCGGCGGTGATGCGGCCGCGCGCCACCACCAGCGCGCGGTCACACAGCGCCGCGATCTCCTCGAAATCCGAGGACACGATCAGCACGCCGGCGCCGGCGCCGGCGAGATCGCGCAGGATGTGGTGAATCACGCTCTTGGCGCCGACATCCACCCCGGCGGTCGGCTCCTCCATGATGAAGAGCCTGGCGCCGGTCGCCAGCCAGCGCGCGACGAAAACCTTCTGCTGGTTGCCGCCGCTCAGCCAGTCGACCAGCGCGGCATCGTCGCGCGGGCGCACGTCGAAGCGGTCCAGCAGCGCCGCCGCGCGCGCCGCCTCGGCATCGGCGCCGATCGGCGCCAGCAGCGAGCCGGCCGGCCCGGCGGCATTGGGGAACAGGTTCTCGCGCAACGACATGCCGCCGAACGCGCTCTCCCGCAGCCGGTCGCCGGCCAGCAGCGCGATGCCCCGGGCGATCCGCGCCGCGATCGGCAGGTCGGGCGGGATCGTCTCGCCGGCGAGCCGCACCGCGCCGGAACGCTGCCGCGCGGCGCCGAAGATGGTGCGGCCGATCGCTTCGTGCCCGGCGCCGCGCAGCCCGACCAGGCCGACCACCTCGCCGGCCGCGATGCCGAAATCAAGGGGTCCCTGGTCGCCGGTGCGGAGCTCGGCCACCTCGAGCAGCGGCGGCGCGCCCTGCAGCGCCGCCGGCGCATGATGGGAGGCGGCAATGTCGCGGCCGAGCATGTCGCGGATGATGGCATCCGGCGTCAGCGCGGCGATCGCGGCCGAGCGGATGTTGCGCCCGTCGCGCAGCACCGTCACCCGATCGACCAGGCCGAACAGCTCGCTCAGGCGATGGCTGACATAGAGGATGCTGGTGCCGCTCGCGCGCAGCCGGCGCAGGACGTCGAACAGATGCGCGGCGTCGGGCCCCGGCAGCGACGCCGTGGGCTCGTCGAGCACGACGATGCTCGCCCGGCGCGACAGCGCACGCACGATCGAGAGCACGGCCTTCCCGGCGGCGCCGAGCGTGCCGACGGGAGCGCGCGGGTCGGGCGGCTCGATGCCCATGGTGGCGTAGATCGGCTCGGCCTGCGTCCACACGCGGCGCCAGTCGATCAGCCCGAAGCGGCGCGGGAAGCCGGCGACGAGGGCCACATTCTCGCCGATGCTGAGCTCGTCGACCAGCCCGAGATCCTGGTGGATGAAGGCGATCGGCACCGGCTCGGCGTGCGGGTGGGCGAGCCGGCCGTGGATGCGGATCTCGCCGGCATCGGGGGCGTGGAGGCCGGCCAGGAGCTTGATCAGCGTCGACTTGCCGGCTCCGTTCTCGCCGACCAGCGCATGGATCTCGCCATGCGCGATGGTGAGGTCCACGGCGTCCAGCGCGAGCGTGTTGAGGAAGCGCTTGGTCAGGCCGCGCACGGCGATCGCGGGAGGCGGCTCCGAGCTCATGGGAGCGCCCCGCGCCGCCGTCAGCAGGGGTTGTGCGTGCCCTTCCAGATGTTGAGGTAGTGGCAGGCGAAATTGTTGCTCGGCACGAACTCGTTGTGTGCGCCGCCTTCGGAATCGACATTGTCCTTGACGATCAGGAAGACCGGCTGGACGAATTTCGCCGGCTCCTGGGCCGCCATCGCGTGGATCACGGCATCGACCGCCATGTAGCCGAACAGCGAGCTCGGCTCCGGCACGCTGGCGACCTCGAACCCCCCCTTGCGGATCATGTCATAGGCGGAGGGCGGCGCGTCGGCGCCCACCAGCCTGATCTTCTCCGTCGAAGCGCCGGCCGCGCGCAGCGCCGCCGCGGCATCGGTGTAGTAGCCGTCGCAGCAGGTCGTCATCCACCAGCTGGTCCCGTAGCGGGCGAGCAGGCCGGAGATCGCCGAGTTCATGCGCGTCGAGGCATCGCCGAGCGGCATGTTGACCGTCTCCAGCATCTTGCAGCCCGGGCAGTTGGCGATCGGCGTGGTGGTGGCCTTCGCCTTGAAGCGGGCGATGGCGTAGCTGTTGTCCACCATGTGGATGTCATGCGCGGTGCCGTCCGACATCGCGATGACATAGGCGGCCTCGGTCTGCCCGATCTCGGCCGGGTTCGACACGATGTTCATGTAGAGGCCGAGCGCGGGGCTGGGCCCGGGAAAGGCGGTGGCGTAAATCCCGACCACCGGGATGTGGCGCGCCACCGCCTCCTTGATCGGCTTCTGCAGCGCGCCGGCATCGGCCGGGGTGATGATCGCGGTCGGATTGGCGGACAGCGCCTGCTGCATCGCCTGCAGCGTGCCGCTGACCGTGCCCTGGCCGTTGAACGTCATCACCTTCCAGCCGAGCGCCTTCGCGCCCTCCTCGACGCCCTTCCCCCACAGCACATGCGGCGTGTAGGACTGGTCGGGCGAGACATAGGCAAGGGTGAAGTGGCCCTCCGGCGCGGTCGGGCCGGAGGTCGGTCCCTGCCACTCGGTCTGCGGTTTCGTGCGCTCGCCGACGATCGCCTTGGCCTCGGCGACCGACAGCGTCTCCTTGATCACGGGGTCGGGCCAGGCGGGGAAGGGATCCGACCGCGGCGTCGGCTGCGCCGCGGCGTGGCCGGCGAGCAGGGTGGCCCCGAGCAGCAATGTCGCAAACACGCGACGCCCATCCAGTCCGCGCGCGACGGCTTCGATCATCGCTCCCTCCTGTCTGGCCGCCTCCCGGGGCGACATCTCGTTTTTGACTGCCGCCGCCGATCCCGTCCGGGCTGCTTTGCGGCAGAAGGTATCTGAATGTCTGACGTTTCGATGAACGCACGCGGTACGCGCGCCTGTCAAGCGCGTCCGTTGCGCGCGCAACGCGGATCAGAGCGACTTCCGCAGCGCCAGCATCTCGACCGCCCGCCGCGTGGCGACGATGGCGGGCGCACCGCCCTTGACCATGAAGTCGATCGGCTTCGTCCGACGGAATGGCGCCGCGCCGTTGACGCGACGGAGCCAGGACGCGGCCTCGCCCTGGATGTTGTCCAGCAGCCGATCGATCGCCAGCAGGTCGGCCAGGCGGTGCGCCTCGTCCGCGGTCAGGGTGAAGCGCGGCCGCGTCCCGCGCTTGGTCAGGCCGCCGGCATGCCCGATCAGATCGAGTGCGGTCAGATCGGCCAGCTTCCAGCGGTCCACGAGGCTCCAGAACAACTGCGAGCTGATGGTGCCGCCGGCCATCGTGTTCCTCCTGCCTTCCCGGGTCGGACGCACCGGATGCCCGGCCCTCAGCGGTCCAGCAGCACTCTCACTTTCGCCCCCAGCGCTGCGGACGTGAACGGCTTGGTGATCAGCTCCACGTCGGCATCGAGGCGGCCATTATGGACGATGGCGTTGCGGTTGTAGCCCGTCGTGAACAGGACCTTCAGCTCCGGCCGGCGCGCCAGCGCCTGCTCGGCGAGGCGCCGCCCGTCCAGCCCGTTCGGCAGCACGACATCCGTGAACAGCAGTTCCACCGCCTCGCGCTCGAGGACCCGCAGCGCCTGGTGGCCGTTGGCGGCGGCCACCACGCGATAGCCGAGCTCGCGCAGCACGCCGCTGCTGTAGGCACGCAGATCCGCATCGTCCTCGACCACGAGGATGGTTTCCGTTCCGCCCTGCACCGGGGCCGCGCCATCGGCACGAACCTCCGATCGCGGGGCGAGCTCGCCGGTGTATTGCGGAAGATAGATCTTCACCGTCGTGCCGACCCCGGGCTCGCTGTAGATGCGGACATGTCCGCCGGTCTGCCGCACGAATCCGTAGACCTGGCTCAGTCCGAGGCCGGTACCCTTGCCCGGCTGCTTGGTGGTGAAGAACGGCTCGAAGACCCGCGCCTGCGTCGCCGGATCCATCCCCGTGCCGGCGTCGGTGACCGCGATCAGCACGTATCGCCCGGCCGGAACCGGCTCCGGCACGCTCGCGACGTACTCCTCGTCGAGGAAGGCGTTGGTGGTCTCGATGGTGAGGCGCCCGCCGTCCGGCATGGCGTCGCGCGCGTTGACCGCCAGGTTGACGATCGCCCGCTCGAGCTCCGTCGGATCGACCAGCGTGCGCCAGAGCCCCGCGCCCGCCACCGTCTCCAGCCGGATCGTCTCGCCGAGGGTCCGCTGCAGGAGATCGGACATGCCCGTCAGCAGCCTGACCGCGTCAACCGGTCTCGGATCCAGCGGCTGCCGGCGCGCGAAGGCGAGCAGCCGTGCGGTGAGCGCCGGCGGCGCGCTCGGCGGCGTAGCTCGCCATCCCGCGCGCGCGCGCGATCCGGTTCACGGCCGGCCCCGGCGCCAGCGTCGGGAGCTGCTTGGCGATCGTCTCCAGCCCGCCCATGATGACGGTGAGCAGGTTGTTGAAGTCGTGCGCGATGCCGCCGGTCAGCTGCCCGATCGCGTCCATCTTCTGCGCCTGGCGAAGCGCTTCCTCCGCCGCCAGGCGCTCCGCGACTTCCTCCGCGACCCGCGCCTCGAGCCCGCGGTTCAGGTCGCCGATTCTCGCCGCCGCGTCATCGGCCTCGCGGCGCGCCTGCAGCAGCTCGCGCTCGTAGCGCCGCCGATCCGACGCATTGAAGATGGTGATGCGGATGAACTCGACCCCTCCACTCGCGTCGCGCCGCTCGACGGCGTTCACCAGCACGGGAAGCGTCCGACCGCCTTCTCCCACGAGGTCCAACGCCACCTCGTTGAAGAAACCCTGCATTCGCAGCAACGGCGCGAAGTGCGTCTCGAAATAGATCTTGCCCGCGATGTTCAGCAGGTCCTGGAAGCGCTTTCCCGCCAGTTGCGGGCCGGCCATGCCGAGCCAGTCCGCCAACGTCGCGTTCACCCTGCGGATGCGTCCCGCCGGATCGGTCGAGATGTAGCCGCACGGCGCATTCTCGAACAGGTCGGCGAAATCCTCCGCCGGGTTGCATCCGAGAGTGGAGGAAGGCGGCTCAGACAAAGGCCCGGATCGCCGCGACCGTTTCCTCGGGCGCGCTCAGATTGGGGCAGTGCCCGGTCGCCCGCATGAGCACCAGCCGGCTGTTGGGCAACATGCGGTGCACGTACTCGCCCACCTCGTGCGGCGCGATCACGTCTTCCGAGCATTGCAGGATCAGGGTCCGCGCGCTCATCCCCACGAGGTCGGCGCGGTTGTCGGAGAGGAACGTCGTGCGGGCGAACCGCCGGGCGATGTCCGGATCCGTGCGGCAGAAGCTGTTGGTCAGCTCCTCGCCCAGCTCGGGGCGGTCCGGGTTGCCCATGATCCGCGGCGCCATCGCCTGCGACCAGCCCATGTGGTTGCTGTCGAGAAATTCGAGCAGCTCGTGGATCTGCGCCTCGCTGAAGCCGCCGACATAGGCTTCGTCATCGATGTAGCGCGGCGACGGCCCCACGAGGACCAGATCACGGAACAGCTCGGGCGCCTTGTTCGCGACCAGCACGCCGATCATCGCGCTGACAGAATGGCCGACGAACACGCCATCCCGGACGCCGAGGGCGCGCGCGATCTCGATCACGTCGTCCGCGTAGCCGTCGAGGGAGGCGTATTTCGTGGCATCATAGGCGGCAAGGTCCGAGTTGCCGGAGCCCACGTGGTCGAACAGGATCACCCTGAAATCCTCGTCGAAGGCCGGCGCCACGAAACGCCACATGTTCTGGTCGCACCCGAAGCCATGCGCGAAGACCATCGCCCGGTCGCCGCTCCCCGTCACCCTGACGTGGTGACGCTGCAACACAGTCAAACCGGCTCCTCCTCGTGCCCTGCCGGCCTCATAGAGCCTTGCGGCACGGAACGCCACATCGCGGCGCGGGCGTCGAGTGCCCGGTGGTGTCGCAGTTTGAAGTCGGCACCGGCCCTCTCCCCCACCCGGCCACCCAACGGAAGCATACTCGCGTGGGTGGCCGGGTGGGGGAGAGGGCCGGTGCCGACTTCAAACTGCGACACCGCCGGTTCCCGCTACGGTTGAAGCGCCGCGGCGCCGGTGCCGATTGCCTGGCATCCGGCGACCGAAATACAGTCCCGCGGGCCCGCGTATTCCGTCGCGCCTGCATCCGATGCCGTTCAGCCGAGGACGCCGCCCATGACCGAGATCCAGCCCTGTCCGCTCCTCGACCTGTCCGGGGCGCCACGCGAGCGCGGCCGCCAGCACGGCGAGCAGGGGGCGGCGCGGATCAAGCGCGGCATCGCGCATTATGCCGAGCAGCTTGCCGAAAGCGGGCTCGACTGGCCCGACATCCGCGACCTCGTCGCACGTTTCGAGCCCACCATCGCCGCGTTCGACGCCACCTATCTGGACGAGATGCGCGGCATCGCCGAGGGCGCCGGGGTCGATTATGCGGCGGTCGCGCTGTTGAATGCGCGCACCGAGATCCTCAAGCTGGCCAGGCGCCGGGCGGACGGGACGCCGGTCCCGGACGAGGATCCGGACGGCTGCACCGGCATCGTCGCGCTGCCCGGCGTTTCCGCCGACGGGGCGCTCATCCACGCGCAGAACTGGGACTGGAAGGCGGAATGCGCCGAAACCGCAGTGGTGCTGCGCATCCGTCGCGAGGACGGACCGGACATCCTGACCTTCACCGAGGCGGGCGGGTTGGCAAGGTCCGGCTTCAACGCGGCGGGGATCGCGATCACCGCCAACTATCTCGAATCCGACCGCGACTATCGGCGCCTCGGCGTACCGCTCGCGCTGATCCGGCGCAAGGTGCTGGAGCAGCGCGAGCTCGCGCTCGCCATGCGCTGCGTCTACACGACCGCGAAATCCGCCGCCAACAACATGATCGTGTCGCAGGCCAACGGCATCGCGATCGATTTCGAGTGCGCACCGGACGAGACCTTCCAGGTGCTGCCCGAGCGCGGCCTGATCGTGCACGCCAATCACTTCCAGAGCCCGGTCGCGCTGACCAAGCTCAGGGACAAGGGCATCATCAACACGCCGGATTCCCTCTACCGTGATCTCCGGGTGCGCCAGTTGCTGGACGACCGCCGCGGCGCGCTCACGGTCGCCGACGTGAAGGCGGCGCTGTTCGACGATTTCGAGACGCCCTGGTCGGTATGCAGGCCACCCCGCCGGAATCTCGCCAACAACCTTTCGGCCACGGTGGCGATGATCGTCATGAAGCCGGCGGAAGGATGGATGGAGGTGGCGATGCTGCCGGCGCTCAACCGGGAGTTTCGGCGCTTCACTCTGGGGATGGATGTTCGCCGGCCAGGCGGCGCGCCGTGCTACGCCTTGGCGCCGGCCTGACAGGCGATCCGGATCACCCGCAAGCCGCTCCGCGCGTAATGCCGCGCGAGATAGGCCTGCAGCGACGGGCCGGCGCTGTTGCACTCGGTCAGGCTGGCGACCGGCACGACGTCGCGCACGCAATCCTCCGCCCGCTGCGACGAGCACAGGGTCACGATGATCGCGAGTTCGGGCGGCGGTCCGGCCTCGGCGACCGCGACGCCGGCGAGCAGGAATGCGAGGGCAAAGGCAGCAGATCCGGTCATGACACCTCCAGACCTGTGACGTCATGCGCACGGTTCGTGAACGAACCGCGCCCGGTCGGAGCCTTCGCCCGCTGACCGCCTTCCCCGGCACCGCCCGGCAGCTTGCCCGACCCAGGCTCGACGGCAAAGCAAGCGTCGATGCGGCCCGCACGTTCGGGCTGGTGAGCATGGCGGAACGCGGCTCGCCGGCGCTTCGGAACCGGGTGGAATGGTGGGGACTCCGTACGGACAGGGCGCAATTCTCCGCACCGGATTCGCGGCCTAAGATCCGGCCCGTCACGCCGACGGGATGGTGATGCACGACCAACAGCTCGCCGAGGCGATGCGCCTCTTCCAGGCCGGCAAGATCGCCAAGGCGGAGCGGCTGTGCGAGCTGGTGCGGCGGAAGGAGCCGCGCAATCCCGCCGCGCTGGCGCTGCTGGGCGCCGTCCATTGCGATCGCGGCCGGCATGAGCATGGCGCGCGGCTGCTCGCCCACTCGGTCGTGCTGAACCCCAACCCCGCCGTCCGGGGCATGCTCGGCCAGACGCTGCTGCGCCTCGGCCGCACCGCGGAGTGCGTGCCGCATCTGGCCGCTGCCCACGCCGCCGCGCCGGGCGATGAGGGCATCGCTCACGCCCTCGCCACCGCCCATTGCAATCTCGGTGCGGCGCTGCTGGCGCAGGATCGTCTGCCGGGAGCGGAAGCCGCATTCCGCACCGCGTGCGCGCTGCGCCCCGAGTTCGTCGAGGCCTGGGCCAATCTCGGCACGACCCTGCTCTCCGCCGGGGAGGTTGCGGTCGGGATCGAGGCGCTGCGCCGCGCAACGACACTGCAAGCCGAGTTGGCGCCAATGTGGTGCAATCTCGGGAACGCATTGCTGCAGGCGGATCGGCTCGACGAGGCGCTCGACGCGTTCGACGCCGGGCTGGCCCGCGATCCGGATTTCGCCGAGGGGCATTTCGATCGTGCTCACGTGCTGCTGGCGCGCGGCGACTACGTGCGGGGCTTCGCGGAATACGAATGGCG
Organism: uncultured Alphaproteobacteria bacterium; assembly: GCA_963822815.1. Classification (GTDB taxonomy): domain Bacteria; phylum Pseudomonadota; class Alphaproteobacteria; order Acetobacterales; family Acetobacteraceae; genus CAWGJC01. The sequence continues at coordinate 67,492 of CAWGJC010000005.1, read as the reverse complement.
CCATCGCGTGCCACGCCTCTCGCCCCGGCATTTCGTGCAGGCGCAGTGGCATGGAGAGGCGCTGGGCGGACGCACCATCCTGCTGCACGCGGAAGCCGGATTCGGCGACACGCTGCAATTCCTCCGCTACGTGCCGCTGGTCGCGGCGCGCGGCGGGCGGGTGGTGCTGGAGGTGCAGGCGCCGCTGCTGCGCCTCTGCACCGGCATCGAAGGCGTCGCCCGGCTGCTCCCCTTCGGCGCCGCACTCCCGGAATTCGACGTGCAGTGCTCGCTGTTCAGCCTGCCCTTCGCGTTCCGAACCACACCCGACACCATCCCTGCCGGCTCGTATCTCGAAGCCGACGCGGCGCTCACCGCCGCCTGGCGCGACCGGCTCGATCCGATTGATCGGCCTCGTGTGGGTTTGGTCTGGGCGGGCACGCCGGCCAATCAGGCCGATCGGCGCCGCTCCATGCGCCTCGCCGATCTCGCGCCGCTCGGCACGGTGGCGGGCGTCGCATTCGTCAGCCTCCAGCGCGGCGCGGCCGCCGCGCAGCTCGCCGACGCACCTTTCGCGATCGCCGATCCGATGACGCCCGACATGGACTTCGCCGACACCGCCGCGCTGATCGCCAATCTCGAGCTGGTGGTGAGCGTCGACACCGCGGTCGCGCATCTCGCCGCGGCGATGGAAAAGCCGGTTTGGCTGCTCTCGCGCTTCGACGCGTGCTGGCGCTGGCTGCGCAACCGCCCCACCAGCCCCTGGTATCCGACGCTCCGAGTCTTTGGTCAGGACGCGCCGGGACAATGGGCGCCGGCGGTCACGCGCGTCGCCGCCGAGCTCGCGGATTTCGCCGGCTGACCGCAACAACCGGAGGGCGAATCGCGATCCCCGGACGCATGTTGCCGGGGAAGGAGACCGCACCCATGCAAGACGCCCTCACCTTCACGCTGTCCCACCTCGCCACGCCGATCGGCCGCATGCTGGTCGCGACCGATGCGGACGGCCGCCTGCGCGCGCTCGACTGGGAGACGCACGCGGAGCGGATGCATCGCCTGCTCCGCCGGCTTTACCGGCCGAGCGTCGTGCACCTGCTCGCCGGCGATGCGACCGGCCCGGTCCTCGACCGGCTCCGCGCATTCTTCGCCGGCGACCTCGGATCGATCGACGACATCGCGGTGGAAACCGCCGGCACGCCGTTTCAGCGCACGGTGTGGAACGCGCTGCGCGGGATCCCCGCGGGCCAGACCTGGAGCTATCGCGAGCTCGCACGGAGCGTCGGTCGGCCGGACGCGGTGCGCGCCGTCGGCACCGCGAACGGCGCCAATCCGATCAGCATCGTCGTGCCCTGCCATCGCGTGATCGGCCATGACGGCTCGCTCACCGGCTATGGTGGCGGACTCGAGCGCAAGGCGTGGCTGCTGAACCACGAGCGCGCGCACCGCGCGGCCTGATTCCCACCTCAAGCGGAGAGCAGGCAAACCTCGCCGTTCGGCGTGTCGAGCACAGCGGCGAGACCGGGCCGGATCGCCCCTTGCACGTGCATGTCGAGGCCGAGGGCGCGGTAAATCGCCGCCAGCGGCTTCGGATCGGGGTGTAGCGCGACAAGACGGCGCAGGCAGAGGCCGCCGACGCTGCTGGTGGCGGGATGCGGCGAGCCCTGCCAGTCGATCGCGAACGGGACGAGCTGGCCGTAGGTGGGGTTCTCGAACTGCGCGAGCGTCCATTCGAGCCGCACGCCGTCCGGCCGCGTCCGGCTCATCGCGACGCGCCGCCGCAGCGGCAGGCCGGCATCCGACGCGGCGGCGCAGGCGGCGTCGAGATCGCCCGTCTGCACCGCGAAGGTGAGCAGCGCCGGATGGGGCATCGCCTTGATCGCCGCGCCGCGGCTGCCGGGCGCCTGCTCCTGCGCCGGATCGGGCGCGATGATCTCGAAGAACGCATCCTCCCCGAGCGCCGCCAGCTTGTTGCGCGTGCCGTGGCCGGGATGCGTGCCGCCGGTCTCGGCGGTCACCCCGGTCAGGCCGGCGAGCAGCCGCACGCCCTGTTCGAGATCCGGCGCGCCCCAGAGGATGTGATCCAGCCGCATGGTGATCCTGCTCCCGTCCGCTTTCCGTGGTGCGCTCTCGACCCGGATCGCTCTGACTGTGGTCAGGGCGATTCGGGTCTCCGTATCTTTGGCCTGCCGATCCACGCCCTGACTGATTCCAGTCAGGGCGATCGGAGGCTAACGCATGACCGGTTCCCTTCCGGTCACCGGCCTGCTTTAGCGAATTGTTCGAGCGAGTGATTCACGTTTCAGGCCAACTCGGCCTGAAACGATCACGCGCTAGGCGCGCCGAACATTCCAGAAGGTCGGCTGCCCGTTCAGCACGCCGGTGATGTCGGAGCGGTAGGCGGTCGGTGCGATCGACTGGCCGAGCGGGATGTAGGGCACGTCCTGGAACGCCTGCAGCTGCATCCGGCGTGCGATCTCCTTTTGCGCGGCCTCGCCGTCGGCGGTGAACCACTGGTCGCGCAGCGCCTCGAGCGCCGGGCTCTTCGGCCAGCCCGGCGCCGCCTGGTCGCCATTTCCGCGCAACCAGAGATGGCCGGCGGGATTTATCTCGTTGATGCCGTTGTCGTTGATGCAGAACAGGTTCCAGCCGCCCTTGTCGACCGGGTCCATCTTGCTGCGGCGCTGCACCACCGTGGTCCAGTCGATCGCCTGATAATCGAGGTTGACGCCGATCTTGTGGAACAGGTCGGCCGTCACGTCGCCCATCAGCTTGAGATAGATCACGTCCACGGCGACCATCATCGCGACGCGCTCGCCCTTGTATCCGGCCTGCTCGAGGTCGCGCCGCACCCGCGCATAGTCGCGCGGCCCCGTCAGCGCCTGCATTCCCGCATCGTTCGCGAGCGGCGTGCCCGGGCAGAAATACCCGACGCCATCGCGCCAGAGCCGCCGGTCGTCGCCATTGATGGCGATCATGTAGTCCGCCTGCGACACCGCGCCGATCAACGCGCGCCGGATCGCCGCATTGTCGAACGGCGGCAGCTTGTGATTGAAGCGCAAATAGGCAATCAGGCCGGTGGGCGAGATGACGCGCACGACGACGTTCTTGTCCGCACGCAGGACCGGCAGCAGATCGGGTGACGGCGTCTGCAGCCAGTCGATCTCGCCGCGCCGCAGCGCCGCCACCGCGGTCGCATTGTCCGGCATGATGGTCCACTCGACGCGATCCAGGACGGGACGCTTCGGACCGGCGGTCGTCTGCGGCGTGCCGTCCTTGCGCGGGACATAGTCGGCAAATCGTTCATAGACAACGCGTGCGCCCGGCACCCGCTCATCCGCCTTGAACCGATAGGGTCCGCTGCCGGTCGGGTCGGTGATCGGCTTGTACGGATCGGTCGCGGCCAGCCGCTCCGGCATCATCGGGCACATGAATGCCATCGGCCTGGCAAGCGCGTCGGGCAGCAGCGGGAAGGGCTGGCGTAAGCGGATGGTGATGGTGCGGTCGTCCTGGAACGAGACCTCGTCGGTGCGAGCGAGCAGCGCCTGGCCGAACGCGTCGCGCGCACCCCAGCGACGGATGCTCGCGGCACAGTCCCGCGCCAGCACCTTGGTACCGTCATGGAATTTCAGGCCGTCACGCAGCGTGAGCTTCCAGAGCGTGCCGTCATTCCCGGTGGTCGCGCCCTCCACCATTTGCGGCTGCGGACGGAAATCGTCATCGAGGCCGTAGAGCGTGTCGTAGACGAGATAGGCGTGCTCGCGCGTCTGCGCCGCCGGAGTGACGACCGGATCAAGGATGACGAGATCGGCCTCGGGCACGAAACGGATGGTGCTCGCATTCGCGGCACGGACGACCGCTGGCACAGCCAGTGCAGCGGCCGATGCCGCCAGGAATTTCCTGCGTTCCATGAGCCCGTTCCCCCGACGGTTCGTTTGAACGGTTATGCGAGCTTCGTCGCCCAGGAGCAAGCCGCCGAGAGGCGCAACGCCTACAGCTCGCCGCGCTTCGCCATGGCGGCGATGCGATCGGCCGTCCGGCAGGCGATCGCCTGGATGGTGAGCGAAGGGTTGACGCCCCCGACGGTCGGGAACACCGATCCGTCGCAGATCCAGAGATTGCGGATGTCCCAGCTGCGGCAATCGGCGTTGACCACGCTGCTGCGCGGATCATCGCCCATGCGCGCGGTGCCGTTGAGGTGGCAGGTGTCGTCATCCTGCACCCAGAGGTCGCGCGCATCGATCGCGCGCAGTGCTCGGGTCATGAACTTGATGGCGTGGTCGATCAGCCGCTTGTCGTTGTCGCACCAGGAATAGGTGACGCGGGCGATCGGCAGTCCGTACTGATCCTTCTCGTCCGCGAGCGTGACCTGGTTGCGCTCCTGCGGCAGCATCTCGCCCACGATCTTGAGTCCGACCTGGTGGTTGTACTTCTCCATCTGCGCCATCAGCCGCTCGCCCCAAAGCCCGCGCGCGCTCATCAGCGTGTTGGCCCAGAGCTGCGGCAGCGGACCCTGGCTCATGTAGCTGTAGCCGCCGAAGAAATCCTTGCCGCGATCCTCGTAATTCCAGTGCTCCGTGATGGCAAGCGACGGCGGCGCCTTGTACCAGCGCACCTCCTCCTTCATCAGACCCCATACCGCCTGGTTCGCCTGCACGGTGAGATTCTTGCCGACCAGCCCCGAGCTGTTGGCGAGACCATCCGGGAAGCGTGGGGTGGCGGAGTTCAGCAGGAGCCGCGGCGTCTCGATCGCATAGCCCGCGACCACGACGTTGCGCGCCTTCTGGAACCGCCATTTCCCGTCGCGATGATAGTGCACGCCGGTCGCCAGGCCGGCATTGTCGGTCTCGACCCGCCCCACCATTGCGAGGTCGCGGATTTCCGCGCCGGCGGCGAGCGCGCGCGGCAGCCAGGTGACGAGCACGCTCTGCTTCGCGTTGGTCGAGCAGCCGGCGACGCAGAAGCCGCGATAGACGCAGGGATGCGCGAGGCCGCGGGGCGCCGAAAGCGTCGCGATCGGCGTCTCCGTCCATTTGATGCCGAGCGCCTCGCAGCCTTTCGCGAGCGCCAGCGCGGGCGCGTTCAGCTCATGCGCGCGATAGGGATAGCGCGGCCGGTGCGGGCCCCAGGGATAAGTGACCGGGCCGGCGATCTTCAGCGCGTCCTCGACTTCCGCGTAATAGCGCCACATCTCGCGCCAGTGGAGCGGCCAGTCGGCGCCGTAGCCGAGCTTGCTGCGGGCCTTGAACCATTCCGGGCGGAAGCGCAGCGACACCATCGCGAAATGCACGGTGCTGCCGCCCACCGACTTGCCGACATTGTTGCTGCCGAGCTGGAGCGGGTTTTCGCCATCGACGATGCGGTCATCGGTCCAGTAGAGCTTGGTCTGCTCGGATTCGTCGGAGGCGAAATCCTCGAGCGGGCGCCAGGTACGGACCCGCATCGAGCGCCACCACGGAGAATCCCGCTTCGGCGAGCTTGCAGGCGAGCGTGCCGCCGCCGGCGCCGGTGCCGACGATCGCGAAATCCACCGGATCATCCTCGGTGTATTCGTGCATCCCCACCCAGGCGCCGGGGCGGAAGACATCCGGTGCCCGGCCCTCGCCGGCACGCGGCGTCACCATCGGGTCATCCGACACGGCGATTCCTCTTGCGCGCGGCGGCCACGTCACCGTCCTTCACCTCCGCCGCCTCCCATGGATCGCGCTCGTCGAAATCGAGCCGCACATAACCGCGCGGACTGGCGGGGCCGCCGAAGCCGATCTGGCTCCAGGCATCGGGATGGGCGAAGTAGGCGAAGACGAGGTCATGCGCCATGCGCCGCTTGAAGAACGTTTTCGGCGACATGCTGCCCCAGCTCGGATCCTTGAGCGCGCCCTGCTGCATTTTCGCCAGCAGCTCGTCCTGCTCGGCCGCGCTGATGTCGCGAAACCCGCCGCCATGCGCGCGCCGTGCTTCGGTGTCGAGCGCACGCAGCCCCTGCCGCCACGCCTCGCCTTCGCGCGGCATGCCGGCATCGCGATATCCGTCGGACCGACCGCTATGCAGCTTCTCGTCGACGAGTGCCGCGACCGGGATCGGCGGCCGCGCCGAGGGCGAGGGAACGATGCGCGCCGCCAGCGCCTCGACGGTCGCGTATTCCTCCGCGGTGAAGAAGCGCGGCTCGCGCGGGACCGCAAGCCGGCGATCGATCACTTCCCGCGTCTTGGCATTCCACGACGGGGTGTTGCGCTTGGCGAGCACGTCATAGCCGGGATAGCGCTCCTCAGGCATCGGGATGGTCCTTGATCAGGCGCAGCGCGGCGAGGCCGGCGAGCGCCAGCCCGGTGAAGCTCGGCGGTGCGGGCAATGGCGGGCCGTTGAGCAGGTTCTGCCGCCAGTTGCGCCAGCCGCCCATGTTCCGCTGCACGCCGAACGCATGGAAGCCGACGCCGGCGAAGCCGATCAGCGCGGTGAGCGACAGCCAGAGGCGCGTGTACCAGCGATTGCGTCCCTTCGCGCCGAACGCCGTCTCCGCCATCAGCGCCGCCGCGACCGGCGGCACGGTGACCGGCACGAACATGAACGGATCATGATAGGCGCCACGGAAGTGCAGCAGCGCCGCCTCGGCGGTGGTGCCGAGCAGCCCCGCCGCGGTGAGCGCGGCCAGCGCGCGTCCGGCAGGCAGACCGAACACGCGCGGCGGGACCATGCGGCCGCTGTTGCGCACGCGCTCCGAGTAGTAGCCGAGCAGCCCAGAGAGGAGGATCGCGAACGGCGCACCCAGCGGAGCGCCATAGAAGAAATTCTGCCAGGCGGCGCCGCCCGGCCGCTTCGTCACGTTGTAGATGTGAAAGCCGGTGCCGACCAGGCCGGTGGCCGCGGCGAGCAGATAGGTGCCATCGCGCGCGACATGGGCGCGTCTCGCGCCGGTCGGCGGTGCCGTGCAGGCTGATGCCGAGGGTGAGCGCGCCGGTGACGAGCGGCGTGAACATCGCCTTGTTGGTGAAGGAGCCCCGGTAATGCTCGACGGCGCTGTCGAGCAGCACGGAGAGCGCGAGCAGGCCGGCGGCGCGATTGAGCCGCCGCGCGGCCTCCACCGTCGGCTTTCCCAGGCCGGCGCCCGGGAGGGAGCGCTCGATCACGGCGAGACGATCGAGAATCCCACGCAGCGCGTCCTGCGGGGACGCCGATGTCGTGCGTGGGCGATGGAACACGCCGGACCCGATTTTTGCGGGCAGCGCGGCGAGCGGCGACGGCACCTTCGCGAGCTCCCCGCGCAATTCCGCGAGCCTGGCGGCGGCGCTGGACATCGGCTTCCTCTCCCCGAGCTCAGGTCAGGTATTTCTCGGCATCGGCGCGCTTGAAATCGAGACCGATGCCGGGGCGCGACAGATCCGGGCGGATCATGCCGTCCTGCGGCACCGGCGCGCCGTCGAACAGCATGTGCTCGATTCGCACGTGATCATGGAACCATTCGAGATGGCGGAAGCGCGGCGCGGCACAGGCGGCGTGCAGGTGGAACGATGGCGCGCAATGCCCGGACAGGTCGGTGTGGTGCGCGTCGCAGAGCGAAGCCGCCTGCAGGAATCCGGTGACGCCGCCGCAACGGGTCAGGTCCGCCTGCTGCACGTCCACCGCGCCCGCACGCAGCATCGTCCGGAAGTAATCGGACGTGTAGCCGTACTCGCCGGCGGCGATCTCCATGCCAGCGGGCGCGCGCTCCCGCATGACGCGCAACCCCGCCAGGTCGTCGGAGGACACCGGCTCCTCGAACCAGGCGACGCCCGCCTCCCGCGCGAACAGTTCGGCGAGAGCGAGCGCCCGCTTCACCGGCAGCGCGCCGTTCGCATCGACGAAGAGCGTCGCCGCCCCGATCGCGTCCTTGGCCAGGCGGACCCGGCGCGGATCGTCCTCGGGATGCGTGCCGATCTTCATCTTCACCCACCGGCAACCCTCGCGCGCCACCCAGCCACCGAGCTGCTCGCGCAGCACCGCGTCGTCATAAGTGGTGAACCCGCCGCTGCCATAGATCCGCACGCCGTCGCGGCAGCATCCGAGCAGCGTCGCGAGCGGCAGGTCGAGCAGCTTCGCCTTGAGGTCCCAGAGCGCGATGTCGATCGCGGAGATCGCCGTCGCGGCGAGACCTTCGCGTCCCATGTTGCGCACCGCGCGCTGCATCGCACGCGTGCCGCCCGTGGGGTCCATCGCATCGCGTCCGCGCACCGTCTGCGCGAGCTTGCCGGCGATCAACGCGACGATCGATCCGTCGGTGTAGGTGCAACCGAGCCCCCGGCGGTCGCCGGCCTCGACCTCCACCACGACGAGGGTGGTGGAGGTCCATTCCATCGTGCCGTCGGCCTCCGGCCGGTCGGTCGGGACGGTGTAGGCGCGCGCCTCGACCGTCCGGATCGCGGCCCCGGTCGCCATGCCTCAGTCCTTTTGTCCGGGCAGCACCGACGCGAGCACCTGCCTTGCGGCGCCCGCGATGAGGCTGCCCTCGTCCGGATCGCCGGCGAGCAAAGTGGAGGTGAACTTCTTCGCCTGGTCGAGCGTGATGTGCGGCGGCAGCGGCGGCACTTCCGGATCGGTCTTCATCTCCAGTACCACCGGGCGATCGGCGGCAAGCGCCTCGTCCCAGGCGGGGCCGACGCGATCGGGCTTGTCGACATAGATGCCCTTGAGCCCGATCAGCTCGGCGAATTTGTGATACGGCACGTTCGGGAGCTGCTGCGAGGCATCGAACTTGGGATCCCCCTCCATGACGCGCTGCTCCCACGTGACCTGGTTCAGGTCCTGGTTGTTCCAGACGCAGACGACGAGTTTCGCGTTCGCCCATTCCTTCCAGTACTTCGCGATGGTGATGAGCTCGGCCATGTTGTTCATCTGCATCGCGCCATCGCCGACCAGCGCGATCACCGGCCGGTCGGGATGCGCGAATTTGGCGGCGATCGCATACGGCACCGCCGCTCCCATCGAGGCGAGGCCGCCGGAGAGCGAGCACATCATCCCGCGCCTGATCTTCAGATCGCGCGCATACCAGTTCGCGCAGGAGCCGGAATCGCTGGTGATGATGACGCGCTCCGGCAGCCGGGGCGAAAGCTCCCAGGTGACGCGCTGCGGGTTGATCGGATTGGCGGGCTGCATCGCCCGCTCCTCCAGCGTCTTCCACCAGGCGGCGACGCCCTTCTCGATCCGCTGGCGCCAGGAATTGTCGGTCTTCTGCTCGAGCAGCGGCAGCAGCCGCTTCAGCGTCTCGGCGCTGTCGCCGACCAGGTTGACCTCCATCGGATAGCGCAGGCTCAGCATGTCCGGCTTGATGTCGATCTGCACCCCGCGCGCCTGGCCCTCCTTCGGCAGGAATTCCGAATAGGGGAAACCCGACCCCACCATCAGCAGCGCGTCGCACTCACTCATCAGCTCCCAGCTCGGCTTGGTGCCGAGCAGGCCGATCGAGCCCGTCACCCAGGGCAGCTCGTCGGGCAGCGCCGCCTTGCCGAGCAGCGCCTTGGCGACGCCGGCGCCGAGCCGGTTCGCCACCGCGATCACCTCGTCGGTCGCGCGCAGCGCGCCGGCGCCGACCAGGATCGCCACCTTCCTGCTCTCGTTGAGCACCGCGGCGGCGCGGCGGAGATCGTCGTCGCGCGGCACGATCAGCGGCTCCGCGTAGCCGATGCCGGAATGCACCGTGCCGTGCTTGCGCGGCGGCGGCTCGTACTCCACCTCCTGCAGGTCGTTCGGCATGACGATCGCGGTGACCCGGCGCTCGCCCTTGGCGATGCGGATCGCGCGGTCGATGAGGTGCCGCACCTGCGCCGGCACCGCGGCCTGCTCGACGAAAGCGCCGGCCACGTCCTTGTACATGGCCTTCACGTCCACTTCCTGCTGGTAGTGCCCGCCCATCGCCGCCCGCGCCTGCTGCCCGGTGATCGCGAGCACCGGCATGTGGTCCATCCGCGCATCATAGAGGCCGGTGATCAGGTGCGAGGCGCCGGGGCCGGAGGTCGCCATGCAGACGCCGAGCTCGCCGGTGAACTTGGCGTAGGCGGACGCCATGAAGGCGGCCATCTCCTCGTGCCGGACCTGCACGAACTTGATCTTGCCGCCCGCCCGCTGCATCGCGCCGAGCAGCCCGTTGATACCATCGCCGGGATAGCCAAAAACCAGCCGGATGCCCCATTCGTGCATCCGTTCCCAAAAGAAATCCCCGACGGTCTGGGCCATTGCTGCGTCCCCTGGAGCGAAAGTTGGCGCACGGGCCCAGCCGTCGGGTCCGCGCCTGCGGAGTGCGATCGTGTGGCTCTAACGCAGCATCGCGGCAGATCGTTGAGCCCCGGCGGATTACGATTTTGATAGGGCTCCGGCCCCCCGGGGAAGCGGCCGGCGTGGTCGTCAGCGATCGGGCGGGACCGCGGCCGCGATCCGGTCCATCAGCGCGAGCAGCACCGCGACGACCGCGAATCCCACCAGGATGCCGAGATGCATCAGCGTGTCGCGCAGCTCGAGTTGCCTGAGATCGAGGAAGACCTCGAGCAGCTTCACCGAGGCGATCGCGCAGATCGAGGAGATCAGCTTCAGCTTGAGCGAGCCGTAATCGATGTGGCTGAGCCAGCGCGGGCGGTAGTCGCCATCCCCGGTCCGCAGGGTGGAGACGAAGTTCTCGTAGCCGGCCAGCATCACGATCAGCAGCAGATTGGCCGCGAGCGACAGATCGACCAGCGACAGCATCCCGACGATCAGCGAGCTCGCATCGATCGTCAGCACCCGCGGGATCGTGAGCACCAGCTCCTCGAAGAACTTCACCAGCAGCAGGAGCAGCGCCACGATCATGCCGAGATAGATCGGCGCCAGCAGCCAGCGCGCGGCGAACATCGTCTGCTCGAGCGCGATCCGGCCGCGTTCCCGCACGTCTCCAGGCATCGGCAATTCCCCCTGCAGGGGAGTGAAGCTACCTTATCCCGGTGGCCGCGCCATCATGCGGTGAGCCGCGCCAGCGCGCCCTGCATCAGCTCGATCTGCCGCCCGATGCGCGCAAGCAAGTCCACGGGCCGGCCGCGCGGCCGGCCCGGCGCCACCGGCGGCACCGCCTGCAGCCCGGAGAGCGCGGTCGCCACCCAGCCGCGCCATTCGGACCATTCCGCCGCGCCCATCCCCGCCCGCGGATCCGCCGCGAGCGACAGCGCCACGAGCCGGCCCGCCATGCGCCGCAAGGCCGCATCGACCAGCATCGCCGCTTCCAGCCGGTCGGGCGCTGCGGCCACGGGCGCGCTCGCCCGGCCGGTTTCCAGGAGGGCGCGCGAGATCGCGGTCTCGAGATTGTTGCTGGCCAGCCCCGCCTCGCGCCGCGCCGCCTCCATGCCATCCGCCGGCCGATCGGCGGCGGTGCGCGCGAACACCCTGTCGGCATAGCGCGCATGCGCCTCGATGGCGCCCCGCATTTGCTCCCGCAGGCGATCCGGTTCCCAGCTCGGCCACAGGAAGACGACGCCCGCCACGGCGATCAACCCGCCGACCAGCGTGTACAGCCCGCGAATGAGCGCGATGGTAATCTCGCTGGTGCCGATCCGACCGAGCTCCGAGAGCAGCACGACCACCGGCGTGATCCCGGCGATGAAGGCGCCGAAACTCACCTGGCGCAACGCGAACGCCACCGTCAGCACCGGGAACAGCGCCACGGCGATGCTGAGCGGCGTCGTGCACAGGATCGCCAGTGCCGCCGCCGCGAGCCCGCCCAGCACCGTGCCCCCGACGCGCTCGATCGCGCGTTGCCAGGTGAGCGCGAAGAACGGCTGCATCGTCATCACCAGCGTGATCGTCAGCCAATGCTCGTAGCCGTGATAATGCGGCAGCGTGAACCCGAATGCCGGCGCCGCCACCACCGCGGTCCGCAGCGCATGGCGGAACGTCGCCGACTGCCAGTCCAGATTCGAGTCGACCGGGCCGAGAAGCCGCTCGCGCAACGGCATCGGTGCCTCGCCTTCCAGCGGCTCGTTCGGCGTGAGCGCCCGCTTCGTGCTCATCGTCATGGCGATGCGCAGCCGTTCGATCAATGCATCGATGATCGGCTGCAAACGGGGCACCTCCTCCGCCACGGCGCGCAGCCGCTCGGCCACGCGGTCGAGCCGGGCTTCCGGCAGCACGCGATCCATGCGCGCGGCGGTGCCGAGCAGGACGAGCGCCGGCGCAGTCAGCCGCAGAACCCGATCCGCCGCCGCCAGCAGCGCCGCCTCCTCGGCATTCTCCAGCAGCTCCGACAGCGCGATCAGCGCGGCGAAGATCTGATCCACCGCCTCCACCCGCAGCAGCCCCTGCGCCAGCCGCGGCGTCACCGTGCCGCGCCATCGCACCGCGCCCTGCATCGCGCTCCGTGCCCGCTCGATCGCATCGCGCACCGCCCGCCGATGCGCCCGCGCATGCCCCTCCCAGTCCTCGACCGAATTCTCGCGCCGAACCAGGCGGCGCATGTCGCGGGCCAGCATGCCAAGCTGGCGATAGCACTCCGAGATCGCCGCCCGCGCCGGCCCGAACGGATGCACGCGCCAGATCAGCAAGGTGAGCAGCAACGCCCAGACGCTGCCGCCGAAAAACGCGCCGGCATAAATCCCGGCCTGCGCCAGGTTCATCGGCCGATACACCGCGAGGATCAGCACCACACTCAGCAGATTCCCGACCTGCATCGCCGCCGGGCCCCACACCCGCGCGAAATTCGTGCAGAGCAGCCCGAAACACGCCACCGGGATCACCACCCAAAGCGGCAGCGCCCGGCTCAACCCGATCGCCGCCGTGAGCAGCGCCCCCGCCACGGCGAACGTCGCCATCGCCGGCAGCCGCCGCCGGATCGGCCCGCCGGCATCCGCAAGGCACGTCAACAACGCTCCCAGCGCCGCCTCCATCAGGGACGGCCGCCCCACGTACTCGCCGAGCGAAACGATCGCCGCCACCGCCAGCGCGGCGCGAACCCCTTCCACCAGGCTGATCGCATGCAAATCCAACTGCACCGGCAGGCGGCCCAGATCCGCCTCGGGCCGCCGCAACATGGCACGCGCGAGCTTCATCGGGAGGAGAGAGAAAGGCCGGGGCTCCGCCCCAGACCCCGCCAAGGGGCGCTGCCCCCGCTAAGGGCGGCGCCCTTAGGACCCTTCTGGTTTGTTGAAGAGGGGTGGGCCGACGAGGTGGTCGATTGGTCCCGGTTGGCCCACCCCTCCTCAACAAACGGGATGGATTCCAAAGGCTCTGCCTTTGGCGGGGTCCGGGGCAGCGCCCCTGGCGGGGTCTGGGGCGGAGCCCGGCCTTCCCTCTCCCCCGATCAAGCCGCGCGGGCCATGCCGCGCAGGACGTAGGGGAGGATGCCGCCGTGCTGGTAGTAGGCCACTTCGTCGATGGTATCGACGCGGCAGGTGACGGGGACCTGGTCGGTCTGGCCGTTGCTGCGGTGGATCACGACGGTGAGGTCCATGCGCGGCGAGAGCTTGTCGAGGCCGGCGATGTCGATGGTTTCGTCGCCGGCGAGGTCCAGGCTCTTGCGGGTGGTGCCGTCCTTGAAGGTGAGCGGCAGCACGCCCATGCCGACCAGGTTGGAGCGGTGGATGCGCTCGAAGCTCTCGGCGATGACGGCGCGGATGCCGAGCAGCACGGTGCCTTTCGCCGCCCAGTCGCGCGACGAGCCCATGCCGTATTCCTTGCCGCCGAACACGATGAGCGGCACGCCTTCGCGCTGATAGCGCATCGCGGCATCGTAGATCGGCATCTGCTCGCCAGACGGATAGTGCCTGGTCCAGCCGCCTTCGACGCCGTGACCATCTCGTTCCGGATGCGGATATTGGCGAAGGTGCCGCGCATCATCACTTCATGGTTGCCGCGGCGCGAGCCGTAGGAGTTGAAGTCGGGCTGGCGGATCTGCCGCTCGAGCAGATAGTCGCCGGCCGGGCTCTCCTTCTTGATCGAGCCGGCGGGGCTGATGTGGTCGGTGGTGATGTTGTCGCCGAACAGGCCGAGCATGCGCGCGCCCTTGATGTCGGTGATCGGCGTCGGCTCCATCGTGATGCCCTCGAAATAGGGCGGGTTCTTCACATAGGTGGAGCCGTCCGGACCAGGCGTAGGTATCGCTGCCTTCGGCAATCTGGATCGCCTGCCACTCCTGCGTGCCGGTGAAGATCTCGCCGTAGCGCTTGATGAACTGGTCGCGGTCGATGCTGGCATGCACGGTGTCGGCGACTTCCTTGGCGGTGGGCCAGATGTCGCGCAGGTAGACCGGCTTGCCGTCGCGGCCGGTGCCGAGCGGCGCGGTGGTGATGTCCTCGTTCATCTTGCCGAGCAGCGAGTAGGCGACGACGAGCGGCGGCGAGGCGAGATAGTTGGCGCGCACGTTCGGATGCACGCGGCCCTCGAAGTTGCGGTTGCCGGAGAGCACGGAGACGGCGACCAGCTTGTTGTCCTCGATCGCGTCGGCGATCGCGTCCTCGAGCGGGCCGGAATTGCCGATGCAGGTGGTGCAGCCGTAACCCACGAGATTGAAGCCGAGCGCGTCGAGATCGCGGTCGAGCCCGGATTTGGTCAGGTACTCGGTCACCACCTGCGAGCCCGGCGCCAGCGAGGTCTTCACCCAGGGCTTCGGCGTGAGGCCGCGCTCGCGCGCCTTCCGCGCGACCAGGCCGGCGCCGACCATGACGTAGGGATTCGAGGTGTTGGTGCAGGAGGTGATGGCGGCGATCACCACGTCGCCGTGGCCGATCTCGTAGTTCTTGCCTTCGACGGCAACCCGCGTGCCGACATCGTTCGCGGGCACGCCGAGGCTCTTGGTGAGTTCGCCCTTGAACGCGGTCGAGGCGTTCTTCAGCGCGACCCGATCCTGCGGCCGCTTCGGGCCGGCGAGGCTCGGCTCGACCGTCGAGAGATCGAGCTCCAGCGTGTCGGTGAAGACGCGGCTCGGCGTGCTCGCCTCGCGGAACATGCCCTGCGCCTTGAGATAGGCTTCGACGAGCGGCGATGCGCGTCTCGTCGCGCCCGGTCTGGCGCATGTAGGCGAGCGTCTGCGCATCGACCGGGAAGAAGCCGCAGGTCGCGCCGTATTCCGGCGCCATGTTGCCGATGGTGGCGCGGTCGGCGACCGGGAGATGGTCGAGCGCCGGGCCGAAGAACTCGACGAACTTCCCGACCACGCCCTTCCGGCGCAGCATCTGGGTGACGGTGAGCACGAGGTCGGTCGCGGTCGCGCCCTCCGGCAGCCTGCCGGTGAGGCGGAAGCCGATCACGTCGGGGATCAGCATGGCGATCGGCTGGCCGAGCATCGCCGCCTCCGCCTCGATGCCGCCGACGCCCCAGCCGAGCACGCCCATGCCGTTCACCATCGTGGTGTGACTGTCGGTGCCGTAGAGCGTGTCGGGATAGGCGAAGGTGCTGCCGTCGATCTCCGCGGTCCACACCGCCTGCGAGAGATTCTCGAGATTGACCTGGTGGCAGATGCCGGCGCCGGGCGGCACCACGCGGAAATTCTCGAACGCGTCCTGGCCCCAGCGCAGGAAGGTGTAGCGCTCGCCGTTGCGCTCGAACTCGATCTCGACATTGCGGCGGAGCGCGTCCTGCGTGCCGGAGACGTCGACCATCACCGAATGATCGATGACGAGATCGACCGGAACGAGCGGGTTCACCTTCTCGGGCTTGCCGCCGAGCCGGACGATGCCGTCCCGCATCGCGGCCAGATCGACCACGGCCGGCACGCCGGTGAAGTCCTGCATCAGGATGCGCGCGGGCTTGAACGGCACTTCGCGGGTGCTGCTGCCCTGCTTGAGCCAGTCGATTACCGCCTGCGCGTCGGCAACCTTGTACGAGCGTGCCGTCCTCGAAGCGGAGGATGTTCTCGAGCAGGACCTTCAGGCTGACCGGCAGGCGGGAGGCGTCGCCGAGCGCCTTCGCGGCCTCCGGGATCGAGAAGTATTCGTATTGCCTGCCCTGCACGTCGAGGGTGCGGCGCGTCCTGCAGGCTGTCCCGCCCGATGGCTTTCATCGCTCTTGCCCCTTCCTTCTTCGCTCGGCACGGATATGGGCGTGGCGCCGGGCAGGTGCACAGGTTTCGGCGGGCGGCTTTAACCACACCGACCGGCGGTCGTCCACGGGGCGAGGGGAGCGGGATGGGATTGCGCGCGGAAGGCCTCGCCGCGTTCCGGGGCGAGCGGCTGGTGTTGCGCGATCTGTCCTTCTCGCTGGCGCGGGGCGGGGCGCTGCTGCTGGTCGGGCCGAACGGATCAGGCAAGTCGACCCTGCTGCGGCTGCTCGCCGGGTTGAAGCGGCCGGATGCCGGCGCGATCAGCTGGGACGGGGCCGACATCGCCGACGATCCGGCGGCGCAGGCACGGCGGCTCCGCCTATCTCGGCCACGCCGATGCGGTGAAAGCCGGCCTCACCGTCGCGGAAAACCTGCGCTTCCAGGCCCGGATCACCGGCGGCGCGGTCGCGGACGCGCTCGAGGCGGTCGATCTCGCCCCGCTCGCCGACCTGCCGGCGCGGATGCTGTCGGCCGGCCAGCGTCGGCGCCTCGCCCTGGCCCGGCTCGCGCTCGGCGCCGCGCCGCTCTGGCTGCTCGACGAGCCGACCCTCGGCCTCGACGACCGCGCGGTGGCGCGCTTCGGCGGCCTGCTGGCGGCGCATCGCGCGCGCGGCGGAATGGTGGTGGCGGCGACGCATCTGCCGCTGCCGCTGCCGGAGCCGACGCGCTGCGGCTCGGCGGGTGACCGCTTTCCTCGCCCTGCTGGCGCGCGAGCTGCGGCTGTCGCTGCGCCACGGCGCCGACACGCTGGCGGCGCTGCTGTTCTTCCTGATCGCCGCGGCGCTGTTCCCGCTGGCGATCGGCCCGTCGCCCGACCTGCTCGCGCGCCTCGCGCCCGGCATCGTCTGGGTGTGCGCGCTGCTCGCCGCGCTGCTGCCGCTCGACCGGCTGTTCGGCGCCGATTTCGAGGACGGCTCGCTCGACCAGTTGCTGCTCTCCGGGCTGCCCGCCTTCGGCGTCGCCGCCGCGAAGGCGGCGACGCACTGGCTCACCACCGGCCTGCCGCTGCTGCTCGCGGCGGCGCCGATCGCGATCATGCTGCGGATCCGGCCCGACGCGCTGCCCGCGCTGCTCGCGGCCTTGCTGCCGGGAACGCTCGTGCTCTCCCTGCTCGGCACGCTCGGCGCCGCGACGGTGCTCGGCGCGCGCCGTGGCGGCGTGCTGCTGCCGCTGCTGGTGCTGCCGCTCGCCACCCCGGTGCTGATCTTCGGCGCCGCCGCCGCCGACGCCGCCGCCACCGGGCTGAGCCCGCGCCCGCATCTGCTGCTGCTCGCGGCGATGCTCGCCGCCGCACTGCCGCTGTGTCCGATCGCCGCCGGAGCCGCGCTGCGAAGCGCTGCAGAGTAGAGGATGTCGAGGTTCGGCCACACTGTCCGAATGAACGTCCGCTTCCGGTTCCCGTACGGCATCTTCACGATTGCGTCATCTTTCCCCTCTACCGTATTCGGGTCGGCGGGAGAACGTCGCATGTCGAGAATGTTCGGCGCTGACGCGCTCGGCCGCCCCGAGCGTGGACTGGTTTCGGCGCGCCAGGAATGGTGGCGCGGCGCGGTGATCTATCAGATCTATCCGCGCAGCTTCCATGACAGCAACGGCGACGGCGTCGGCGATCTTCCCGGGAGTCGAGGCCAGGCTCGACCACGTCGCGTCGCCTCGGCGTCGACGCCATCTGGCTCTGCCCGTTCTTCACCTCGCCGCAGAAGGATTTCGGCTACGACGTGGCCGATCACAGCGCGGTCGATCCGCTGTTCGGCACGCTCGCCGATTTCGACCGGCTGGTGGCGCGCGCGCACGCGCTCGGCCTCAAGGTCCTGATCGACCAGGTCTGGAGCCACAGCTCCGAACGAGCATCCCTGGTTCCTCGAAAGCCGCGCCAGCCGCGGCAACCCGAAATCCGACTGGTATGTCTGGGCCGATCCGAGCCCGACGGCACGCCGCCCAACAACTGGCTCTCGGTGTTCGGCGGCCCGGCCTGGACCTGGGAGCCGCGGCGGCGGCAATACTACCTGCACCATTTCCTGCCGCACCAGCCGCAGCTCAACCTGCACAACCCGGCGGTGCTGGACGCGCTCCTGGCGAGTGGCCGGTTCTGGCTCGAGCGCGGCGTGGACGGCTTCCGGCTCGACGCGATCGACTTCCTGATGCACGACCCGGCGCTGCGCAGCAACCCGGCCGGCGCCGGCGCCCGATGGCGTCACGCCGACCAAGCTGTTCGCCCTGCAGCACCACCAGCACGACATGCTGCAGCCCGAGGCGACGGACGTGCTGGCCCGCATCCGCGCGCCTGATGGACGAGTATCCCGGCACGACGACGCTCGGCCGAGGTGTCGAGCCAGCCCGGCGCGTTCGAGCGGGTGATCGGCTACACCGCGGGGCGAGCGGCACCTGCACATGGCCTACACGCTGCGGCCGCTGCGCGGCGGCTTCGATGCCGCGACGCTGCGCGCGATGCTGCGCGATTGCGCCGTCGGCGGATGACGGCTGGGCCTGCTGGTCATTCAGCAACCACGATGTCGAGCGCGCCATCAGCCGCTGGAATCCGCGGCGCGGCGAGGCGCCGCCCGACCCGCGCTTCGCCCGGCTGCTGATGGCGCTGCTGCTGCAGCCTGCGCGGCAGCGTGTGCGCTCTATCAGGGCGAGGAGCTCGGCCTGCCGGAGTCGGAGCTGCGCTCGAGGACATGCGCGACCCGTTCGGCATCGCCTACTGGCCCGAGTTCCGCGGCCGCGACGGCAGCCGCACGCCGATGCCCTGGCGCGCCGACGCGCCGCATGCCGGCTTCACCGACCGGCGCCGCGCCCTGGCTGCCGGTGCCGCGCGAGCATCACGCGCTCGCGGTCGCGGCGCAGGAGAGCGATCCCGCCGCGTTGCTGCACGCCTGGCGCGACTTCCTCCGCCTGCGCCGCGCGCATCCGGCGCTGATCCGCGGCGCGCTCACCCCGCTCGACCTGCCCGATCCCTGCGTCGGCTTCGCGCGCGAGGACGAGGACGAGCGGATTCTCTGCCTGTTCAACCTGTCGGACGCGCCGGTGCGGCTCGATCTTTCCGATTTCGGCCCCCTGACCGCGCTGCACGCGCCGGCCGAGATGACCGTGCTGGAACCCTGGGGTGCCACGCTCTGCGCTCGGGGCGATGATCGTGTTGTTTGCGACCATCGATGTCGGAACACCCGCCTGGTTGATCGTGCTACAGGCCTTCGCCTACGGCTTCCTCACATCCCTGCAATACACGAGCATGAACACCCTGGTGTACGCCGATGTGGGCGAACGCGACACCGCAGATGCCAGCACAATTGCCAGCACGGTGCAACAGCTGGCGGTGAGCTTCGGCGTGGCAACCGCCTCGCTGACGGCCGCGGTTTTCATCCCAGACCACACCCTGGCCTCGCCTGCGCAGATGATCCACGGTGTCCACTCGGCGCTCCTGGCTCTCGCGGCGCTCACGATCGTCTCGACCGTCGTCTTCAGCGTCTTGAAGAGCGGCGACGGCGCAGCGGTGAGCCGGCACAAGGCGGTGTTGCCGGCGGCCTAGTGGCCTGAGCGGGATCGCGCGGCTTCGCGCACGCGACGCACCTCATAAGCCTTGAGATGGGCATACGCGAGCTTGAGCAGCGCCCTAGGTTCCCGGCTACGGCTCAATAAATCGCCGACGATGTGGTCCGCTTCGACCCGGGAATTATTTTCTATGTCGCGGAACATCGATGCGGTGAACTCGGATCCGGGACCCGTGAGTATGGATACGGCGATGTCCACGGTCGCGCTGCTCGGCGCAAAGCCGTTTTCCGCGGCGATTGCCGAGCACTCCGCGATGAGACCGCGGGCGATCTCGCTGCCGCCGGAGGCAACGATGTCGCCGACGCTGGCGCGCATCAGGCAGGTCAGGGACGCAGCGGAGGCGATGAACACCCATTTTTCCCACAAATCCTGCAGGATTTTGCGGCTTATGCCGATCTCCAAACCGGGAACACTCAACACTCGGGACAGTTCCTCGAGCAAGGCGTCCTGCGGCGTGCGCGACCCTAGTACCAGTGTTTGATACTGCCCGAAATGGTGAATTACGCCCTTGGCGTCGAGGGTCGAGGAGATCCTCGCCAAGCCGCCCAGCACCCGCTCGTTGCCAAACCGTTCGTCAAGTTTGTCCATGTGACGCAAACCGTTAAGCAGCGGGACAATATGACTGCGTGGACCCATCGCGGGCGCAACATCGGCCATGCACGAGTCCAGATCGTAAGACTTGCAGCTGAGAAGTATCAGATCGAAAGGTTGTCTGAGTTCCCCCGCGGTGACGGTCGGGGGCGCCGGCAGATTCAAGTCACTGAGGGGGCTGCGTACGTTTAGGCCGTCGCGTGCCAACAGGGCGGTCCGGGCTGGCCGCACCAGAAAAGTGACGTCGCGGCCCGCGGCCAGCAGGCGCGCACCGAAGTATCCGCCGATTGCGCCGGCGCCTACCGTGAGGATTCTCATGGGACCGCGCTTATTCCTTCTTGATCTCGTGTCCGCCGAACTGATTGCGCATGGCCGCAAGCAGCTTGTCGGTGAACGAATCATTGTCGCGCGAGCGCAGCCGCTCGAGCAGCGAGAGCGTAATGATGGGCGCGGATACGCCGAGTTCGATCGCATCGGCCACGGTCCAGCGTCCCTCACCCGAATCGGCTACGAACGGCGCGATGCCTTTGAGGGTTGGGTTCTTCTCCAACGCGTTGGCGCTAAGATCCAGCAACCAGGAGCGAACCACGCTGCCATAGCGCCAGATCTGCGCTATCTGGAACAAGTCGAGATTGAAGTCCTGCTTGTGCTGAAGAATGGAAAAACCTTCCGCGTAGGCTTGCATCAGTCCGTATTCGATGCCGTTGTGGACCATTTTGGTGTAGTGGCCCGAGCCTACCGGCCCTACACGTCCCCAGCCCTTGTCCTTGGCCGGCGCGAGTGCTTCGAAAATTGGTCGCAGCGACTCGCAAACGGCTTCGTCGCCGCCGATCATCAGACTGTAACCTTCGGTCAGGCCCCATACACCGCCGCTAGTCCCGGAGTCGACGAAGTTGATGCGCCGCTGCTTCAGCGTATCGGCGCGGCGCTGACTATCTTTGTAATTGGAATTACCCCCATCTATGACGGTGTCGCCCGGTGCAAGCAAGGGGATGAGGTTTTGAATGGTGCTGTCGGTAATGGCGCCCGCAGGAACCATCAGCCACACTGCGCGCGGGGACTTCAATTTGCCGACCAATGCCTCGAGCGTGGCGGCCGATTCGCAGCCCTTCTCTTCCAGGGCTTTACGAGCCGGCTCCGCCGGATCGTAGCCGACCACCCGGTGACCACCACGGGCAATACGCTGCGCCATGTTGGCGCCCATACGACCCAACCCAATCATTGCAATTTCCATAGTAATCAACCGTGCTGAAGCGCGAACGCGGGGGCACTCAGTATAGATCCCGACGCGCGAGAAGGTCGAGCCGCCCTTCAGGTCTCGTAAGGAGCCGAACGAAACAACCCCCTGATTTGCGCTGCGATCACCCTGCGAGCGGCTGGCGTATGATTCATCGATCCGTTGCCAAGCCGAGGAGACCTGTCTCGAACCGCGGCCCCTATAGAGCCCGAGAAATCAGTTCCTTCATGATCTCGTTGGTGCCGCCATAGATGCTCTGCACCCGCGCGTCGGCAAACATGCGGCAAACGAGATATTCGTTCATATATCCGTAACCGCCATGCAACTGCAGGCACTCGTCGATCACCTGCATCTGAGTTTCCGTAACCCAGTACTTCGCCATCGAGGCGGTGACCGTATCCAAAGTCCCGGCGACCACCTGCGCGATGCAGTCGTCTACGAACACACGCGCCACGCGAGTTTTGGTGGCAAGTTCCGCCAGTTTGAACTTGGTATTTTGGAATTCGACAATGCTCCTGCCGAAAGCCTTGCGCTCCTTCACGTAACTCAGCGTGTCTTCGAGGGCGCCCTCCATCGCCGCGACTCCCGCCACCGCAATCAGCGCTCGCTCATACGGCAGATCGCGCATCAGTTGATAGAAGCCCTGTCCTTCGGTATCGCCCAGCAAATTGGACGTCGGCACCCGGACATTCTCGAAGAACAGCTCCGAAGTATCCTGTGATTTCATGCCCATCTTGTCGAGTATTCGGCCGACCTTGAAGCCGGGTAGGCTCTCGGTCTCGACCATGATGATGGAAGTGCCCTTGGCGCCGGTGCCCGGCTGGGTCTTGACCACCAGCGCGATCAGCCCCGCCAAAAAGCCGTTGGAGATGAAGATCTTGGAGCCATTGATGAGATAGTGCTCGCCATCGCGTTCCGCGCGCGTCTTCAGACCCTGCAGGTCGGATCCTGCGGCCGGCTCGGACATGCCGATGGCACCGATCAATTCGCCGGCTGCCATGCGCGGCAGCAAGCGGCGCTTCTGCTCCTCGGTTCCGTGATTCACAACATAGTGCGCACAGATGCTGTGCACGCCCTGCCCGAATCCCGAGATACCGCGGCGTGCCGTCTCCTCGTACAGGATGGCCTCGTGGCGAAAGTCTCCGCCGGCCCCGCCATATTCCGCCGGTATGTCGGTGCAGAGGAATCCCATCTCACCGGCCTTGCGCCAAATTTCCTTGCCCACGTGCTGCTGCTTGCGCCACGAGGCATCGTTCGGAACCATCTCGGTTTCGACGAACCGAGACACCGACTCGCGGAAAATCGCCAGATCGTCATCCATCCAGGGCGACACTTGTGCGCTCATAAGCTTTCTCACCAGGCAAAGAGATGGCCGCTATGGTACCGCGGCCGCGCCGGAGAATTCCCGGGCTTCTCGAGGAGCGTGGCGCAAGCGGCTTGTAACAACGAGCGCGGATTCGCTCGACATAAATCATGCGCCTCGCACCGCGACGGTGCACAATATGGCCGAACGCACAAGCCCCCGGGCCGCCAACCTGACGAGAGAGGTCATGGTCGACGATAATCGAAGACACGTGATCTCCTCGGCGAAGGTTGCCCTAGCCGTTCTTGCCTTCATCAATCTATTGAGTTACCTCGATCGCTACATCGTCGCTGCGGTCGCCGAGAGCCTGAAGCACGCTAACCTCGGGCTCACCGACGCCAACCTAGGCACGCTGATGTCGGCATTCTTGATCGTGTACACGCTCACGGCTCCATTCTTCGGCGCCTTCGGCGACCGACGTTCGCGACCGCGCTTGATCGCGCTCGGCATTTCCATCTGGAGCTTTGCAACCGCACTCTCGGGTTTCTCCAGAAACTATCTGGGCCTGTTTCTCGGGCGCTCGGTGGTGGGGGTCGGCGAGGCGTCGTATGTGACCATCGCACCGAGTCTGTTGAGCGATTATTTTCCACTGCGACAGCGTGGCCGCGTCATGGCAGTGTTTTTCTGCGCCATCCCGGTAGGATCGGCGCTCGGCTATATAGTCGGTGGAATCGTCGACAAGCACTTTGGATGGCGTGCGGCTTTTTTCGTAGCCGGGTGGCCTGGGCTACTGCTCGCCGGATTGTGCCTGCTGATGAGAGACCCCCCCCGCGGAGCCAGCGAGGACGTCAAACCGGCGCCGGCCGCGAAATCCCGCGGCAACATGGTGATCGAGACCGCGCGCACCTACGCCAGACTGCTGAAAGATCGGGCCTACAGTCTTACGGTGCTCGGATATGCAGCCTATACGTTCGCCGTCGGCGGCCTCGCCTTCTGGATGCCGAGCTTTCTCGAACGAGTGCGCGGTATTGCGCGGGTCGATGCGACGGTGAGCTTCGGCACCATCGTGGTGGTCACCGGCCTCGTCGGCACATTCATCGGCGGCTGGGTTGGCGACTATCTCGCCAAACGATCCGGGCAGGCGTACCTGTGGCTGTCCGCGGCTTCGACGCTGCTTGCAGCGCCCCTGGTGTGGCTGGCGCTCACCGCGCCCAGCTACAAGGTCTACTACTCCGCGATGGTATGCGCGCAGCTGTGCCTGTTCCTCTCGACAGGACCGATCAATGCGGCCATCATCAATCTGGTCTCCCCCGTGGAACGCGCCAGTGCAATCGCGCTAAGCGTGTTTTCGATTCACCTGCTCGGCGATGTGATCTCGCCGCCTCTGATAGGTGCACTTTCCGATGCATCATCGCTGCAGCAGGCCGTCAAAATCGTGCCGCTGGCGGTGGTTTTGGCGGCTGTCGGCTGGGCTTTCGCCGCCATGAGCAAACCGACGCTGCACCTTCGTCGAGGCGACCAAGGGTCGGCCCCCGCTTAAAGGTGAAATGCGGCTGAAGTCCCTCGCCGGATGCCAGCGGGCAAAGCGCGTTCACTGATCGTTGCGGACAGCGCGGATGCGCTCAAGATGGAGTGTCAAGAGCGGGTCTGCGGCCATGTCCTCGATGTCGGTACTGAGCTTGCGCTGCCAGTTGGGATATTCGTGGTGGGTACCCGGGACGTTGACCGGATCGATCATGCCAAGTAGATCCTCGACCTGCACGGCGACCATGCGGGAAGCCGAGCGCGCGAGATATAAATGCATCGCGCTGCGCGAGATCGCCGGTAAACGGCTCGTCAGGCCTCGCCGGCGCGGCGGGCGCAATCCCTTGCAGCATCGAGCGCAGCGAGCAGCGCGCAGCGGTCACGCTCGCGCTCCTGGATGATTTCCTGCTCCAGCTCGGCGCTTGGATATAAAGCCAGTCCGCGCCGCAGGTCAATGTCGCGCCCTTCCCAAAAACTGCGCAAAGTCGGCATGTCATGAGTGGTGACGGTGGCGAGGGCGTGGCGCACGTACTCCTGAGGCCGGCGGTAGCGCCCGTCGTGCTTCTCGAACAGCAGCACCTTGTAGTGATATAGACCGAACTCCGGCATGGCGTGCCGCATTTCGTCCGGCACCACGCCAAGATCTTCGCCGACGATGAGACAGTGACTGCGCGCGCTCTCGAGCACTATCACGGTCAGCAGTTCGTGCAGCGGGTAATGCACGTAGGCCCCGTCGCGCGCAGACGAACCGGCAGGTACCCACCAGAGCCTGAATAAGGACATGACATGGTCGAGACGCAAGGCGCCGTAATAGCGCATGTTGTTGCGCAGCAATCGTATGAAGCCCTGCAGTTTCAAACCCAGCATGGATAGGGGATCCTGCGGCGGAATTCCCCAGCGCTGCCCCTTGAGGGCCAATGGGTCGGGCGGCGCACCGATTTCCGCACCCAGGCGATAGGCTGGCGGTCGACCCAGGTCTCCGAGCCTCCGGGATTGGCGCCGACCGCATAATCACCGTACAGCCCGATGGGCATGCCCAGATCCCGCGCCAGACGCTGCGCCGCGAGCAATTGCTCATGCGCGAGCCACTGAAGGTATACGAAGAACTCGACCTGGACCGGGTGTTCGGCGGCGAAGCGGGTCGCCGCCCGACATTCACGTCGCGAAACTCCTCCGGCCAGCTCATCCATCCCGATTGAGCACCCTGCGTCAGCCGAAAGTGCCGGTCGAATGCGTCGAAACGCGCGTGCAGTTGCAGAGCAGCGCCGCCGGCCGCGACGAACGCTCGGTAGCGCCTGCCTCGTTCGCTGGCCGGTTCGAGATGGCGCTCGCGAAATCGCGAACAGCAGCGCAGGATCTCGAGCTTGAGCTCCGCGACGCCGTGCGTAGTCGACGTGAGCTTCGTGCCCGCAGATCCGCGCAAGCGCGACGAAAACGTGGATCATTGCACCGTTCCTGGGCGTGCGCGCTGTGCGCATAATCGAGCTCCGGCACCTGGGGCACCGCGATGTAGAGCACGTTCAGGAAATGGCGGTTCGAGGCGCTGTAAGGGCTCGCGCGCTCCGGATCCGCCGGCGCCAGCGCGTGCAGCGGGTTCAAGCCGATGAAGCCCGCGCCGTGCGGCGCGAGCCAGCATATCAAGGCCTTGAGATCTGAAATCCCCGATGCCCCAGTTCTCGCCGCGAGCGCACGGTGTAGAGCTGGACGGCGACCCCCACAGCCCGCGACCGCCGGCGATCGCCTCCGGCTCGATAGCATCTCGCCGGCGCGCAGATCAGCGGGCAGCGGCTCGGCAGGGCCGTGCGCCGATCCTGACCTCGAGCTCATGGTGCCCGGGCGGGAGCTCGACCGGCAGCTCGAAGCGCCGGCGGGTGATCCACGTGCCTTCGATCTCGCCACGCCAGGTCTCCGGGCAATCGGCGCTGGAAACGGCGCCTCGCGCTTGCTCCGCTCCTCCAGGTTCGACCGTCCAGAGGAGCGTCGCGCCGAATTCGCGCGCGGCGAAATTGAGGTCGACGCCGGCGCGCGTGCCGCTGCAGCCGCGGCAATCGTGGGCAGGAGTCGCGCCCCGCTCGATCTCGAGCTGGCCACCGGCCGCCACCGTGGCGCGTGATCGTCAACCGCGCAGCCCATGGCCCGCAGAATCGCCGATCTTGGTCTCCAGGCTGAAATATCGCAGCTCGCCGCGATAGTCATGATAGGCATCGCCGATGCCGCGCAGCTCTGGCGAGTCGCTCGATCAGCCATTGTCCAAGGCTCAACACTCCAGATAGGCGGCGCTGCTGCGGAGCTCAAGGGTGATACTCACTGTCCTCGATGCCCAGCTCTTTGGTCGCCCGTGCTCGCAGTGTCGAACAGACGTCTCCATGGACCGTCGGCAGGCGGCAGGCGAAGGAATTCTGCACCAGTTCGCCGGCATTGACCAACAGCAGCAAGTGTGCCACGGAGCCTGCGCTTGTCCGTACCAGATACCCAAGCGCGCGCAAGTACGAATCATGCCATTGTTCCTGCGCCATTTCCGCGCCGCGAGCGTTGAGCCAGTCACATCCTTAATCTCGGCCCGGAGGCGGCGCCCTTCAAAAAGGTCTCGCGCCGGAACTCGACATGGCTACGCCGAGTTGCGCGACCAGCTGACGAAATCGACCAGATCCGCGTTGTCGCGAGCAGGCCCCAGTCGACCCAGGATATCTCGTTGTCCTGGCAGTAGGCGTTGTTGTTGCCCCGCTGGGTGCGTGCGAATTCGTCACCCGCCTGCAGCATCGGCACGCCTTGAGAAAGGAACAGCGTCGCGAGGAAGTTGCGCATCTGGCGCTTGCGCAGCGATACGATGCTCGGATCCTCCGTGGGCCCCTCGACGCCGCAGTTCCAGCTCAAATTGTTGCCGTGGCCGTCCTGCTTTTCCTCGCCGTTCGCCTCGTTGTGCTGTCGCTGTAGGAGACGAGGTCGTATAAGCGTGAATCCATCATGAGCGGTCATGAAATTGATGCCCGCGGTCGGCTTGCGGCCATTGTGCCTGAAAAAGTCGCTCGAACCCGCGAAGCGCTCGGCGAACTCGCCGACCCGTCCGCCATCGCCGCGCCAGAAGCCGCGCACCGTGTCGCGATAGCGATCATTCCACTCCGACCAGCCCGGCCGGGAAACGACCCAGCTGATACCCTCCCGGCCCGACATCCCAGGGCTCGGCGATCAGCTTGACGTAGGCGAGCGAGGCTCCGCGCGCAGGCGCTTGAAGAAGGCGAGTGCTCGTTGAACCCGCCTGGCGTCGCGACCGAGCACGGTCGCGAGGTCGAAGCGAAATCCATCGACGTGCATTTCCTCGACCCAGTACCTGCAGGCACTCGATGATCAGGGACCGCACCTGCGGATGCTCGCAGTTGACGGTATTTCCGCAGCCGGTGAGATTCTCATAGAAGCGCGGGTCGTCCGGCGTCAGACGGTAGTAAACCGAGTTGTCGATGCCACTTGCAGCGACAGCACCGGTGCCGTGCTCGTTGCCCTCGGCCGTGTGGTTGAAGACCACGTCCAGGATGACTTCGATGCCCGACGCGTGCAACGCCTTGACCATGATCTTGAATTCGACCACGGCGTCCTCCACGGCGTACTGGTTCGCGGGAGCGAACCAGGCGATCGGAGTTGTAGCCCCAGTAATTGATCAGGCGCCGTTCCAGCAGAAACTCTTCGCTGACGAATGCCTGGCATGGCAGCAGCTCCACCGCCGTGACGCCGATGGACTTCAGGTGCTCGATGACCGGCCGGGTCGCGCATGCCCGAGATATTTGCCCGCGCCATGCTCATCGGCACCGCCGGATGCAGCTTGGTGAAGCCCTTGACGTGCAATTCGTACATCACCGTGTCGCGCCACGGTGATTGCCGGCGGTCGGTCGCCTTCCCAGTCGAAGCGCCGATCGATCACCCGCGAGCGCAGCTCGGCCCCCCGGAAAGCCGCGGGCATAAGGATCGAGCAGAGCCACCGCGGGATCGAAGCGGTGTCCGTCTTCCGGTTCATTCGGGCCGTGCACGCGAAACGCGTAGTGAGTGCCGGGCGCCCGCGCGGCGCGGCGAAACCAGACCGTGCCAGACATCTCCCGTGCGGCCCGGCAGATCGTAGCGCGCGATCTCGGCATCGCTCTCCGCGTCGAAAATGCAGAGCTCCACCCGGGTCGCGTGGCTGGAAAAAAGCGCGAAATTGACGCCTGCGCTGGGTCCAAGTGTCGCGCCCAGCGGGCGCGGCAAACCGGCCCACTGAATTAGGCTCACCGCACCGCCTCCTAGATCACCGGCCGGACCGTTCCAGATGCGATCGGCGTATTCGCGAATGCTTCGGTCGCTGGAGAAATAGCCCATGTTGAGGCAGTTGAGGGCCGCTCTTGCGGCTCCATTCCTCGGCGTTGCTGTACAGCGCATCGACCCGGTCCTGCGCCGCGCGCATAAGCGGCGAAATCCGCGAGCACCAGAAACGGCTCGCCGTCCTCGAGCAGCGCCGGTCACCACCGGCTTGTCGCATCGTCGGGCCGCGACGGCGAGAAATGCCCTGAATCGATCAGCTCGAGCGCCTCACGCAGCTCGGTTGTGCTCGAGCTCGGCCCTGGGGCCGATAGCCGGCGGCGCGTGCCGCGCCGACCTGCTCCGCGGTGAGCCCGAAGATGAAAATGTTCTCCTCGCCGACGTGGTCGCGAATCTCGATGTTGGCGCCGTCCAGCGTGCCGATCGTGAGCGCACCGTTCAGCGCGAGCTTCATGTTGCCGGTGCCCGATGCCTCCATGCCGGCGGTCGAGATCTGCTCGGACAGATCCGCGGCCGGCATGATCTTCTGCGCCAGCGACACGTCGTAATCCGGCAAGAATACCACGCTCAGCCGGTCGCGCACGCGCGGCATCGCGATTGATGGTGCGCGCGACGTTGTTGATCAGTTTGATGATGGCCTTCGCCATGACGTAGCCCGGCGCCGCCTTGCCGGCGAAGATCACCGTCGCGGCACCACGACTGCGGGATTGCTCGCGGATGCGCTGATAGCGCGCGACGACGTACAGCAGGTTGAGCAGCTGGCGCTTGTACTCGTGGATGCGCTTCACCTGCACGTCGAACATCGAGTCGACATCGAGCTCGACGCCGGTGCGTCTGCATGACCTCGGCCGCGAGCCGCTGCTTGTTGGTGCGCTTGATGCCGCGGAATGCGCGCAGGAACTCCGGCATCGTCGGCGACGCCGGTCAAGCCGGCCGAGCTCCTCGAGGTCGTTCTCCCAGGCGAAGTCCGAGCTGCTGCGTGAGCAGCGCGGACAAGCCGGGGTTCGACTGCTTCAGCCAGCGGCGCACGGCGATGCCGTTGGTGACGTTGACGAAGCGCTCGGGATACAGCTCGGCGAATCCGCGAAACACGCTCTTGCGCATGAGCTCGGTGTGCAGCTGCGCGACCCCGTTGACGTGATGACTGCCGATGACGGCGAGATGCGCCATGCGCACGCGGCGCTCGCCGTCCTCGTCGATGATCGAGAGTTGCGCGCTGCGCGCTCGACGTCGCCGGGACAATGCGCGCTCGAGCGCCGCCAGAAAATCGCGATTGATCAGGTAGATGATCTCGCAGATGCCGCGGCAGCAGCCGCTCGAACGATCGCGACCGGCCACGTCTCGAGCGCCTCCGGCAGCAGCGTGTGATTGGTGTAGGCGAACACGCCGCGGGTGATCGCCCAGCCTCGTTCCAGTCGAGCCGTGCTCATCGACCAGCAGGCGCATCAGCTCCGGAATCGCGATCGCCGGGTGCGTGTCGTTCAGCTGAATCGCGATCGCTTCGCGGCAAGCTGGCAAGCGAACGTGCTGCCCTCGCGCAGGTGCGTCGCCAGGATGTCCTGCAGGCTCGCGCTGACGAAGAAATACTGCTGCTTGAGGCGCAGCTCCTTGCCTTGCGGCGTGGAGTCGTCGGGATACAGCACGCGCGACAGGTTCTTCGCATCGACTTGCTCGGCACCGCCGCGGCGTAATCGCCGTGCATTGAAGGCCTCGATGTCGAAACGGCGTGATGCCGCGTCCCGACCACAGGCGCAGATGATTCACGGTGCGGACCGCGATTGCCCGGGATCAGCTGATCGAAGCCGATCGCGTGGATGTCGCTGGTGTCGACCCAGCGGTGCGCCCGCCGGCGTCGGCGCCGGCATCGCGGCGCGATCGCTGCGCCCGCCGAATCTCACCGTATAGCGCGCGTTGCCGCGCGCGCGTCTCCCAGACGTTCTCGCAGCCGCAGCCAGCTGCTCGGCCACTCTCGCGCTGACCGCCGTCCTCGGCGATCGACCTGGGTGAAGATGCCGTAATCGTAGCGGATACCGTAGCCCACGGCCGGGTACTGGAGGGTGGCCAACGAATCCAGAAAGCAGGCCGCGAGGCGGCCGAGGCCGCCGTTGCCGAGTCCGGGGTCGACCTCCTGCGCCGCAATGTCGTCCAGATCGTGGCCCATGCTCTTGAGCGCGGTCCGCGCTTCGTGTACGAGGTCCCCTTCCAAGCTGGACAGTGCGTTCAGCAACGAGCGCCCCGGCAGATATTCGACTGAAAAATAGCAGACGCGCTTCACTTGCGCGTTTGCGACGCGCCGCTGCGTGGCCAGCCACCTGAGCATCATCTCCTCGCGCACGGCAAGGGACAGCGCATCGTAGATGTCGCGTCGCGTGGCGGTGTCGGGATTCTTGCCGAGGCTGCGGGTCAAGCGCTCCAGGAGCGCAGCCAGCAGGGTCCCCGGCTGAAGCGCAGCGGTGCGTCGATTGGCGAATTGGCTCTCTGTGGAATCCATATTGGTGAGTTATTATAGGGTTCTTACTTGAACCATGATGGGCGAAGCTCACAATGCGGATTTTCACTTGAACGCTGCATCATTGGCTGTAGGGGTCGATGTAGGCGGATCCTCCATCAAGTGCGCGCTCATCGATCTGAAGACCGGGACCTTCGCCGGCGAGCGGTTCAGCACGGCCACTCCGGCACACGAATCAACCGATGCCCTACTGGACGCACTGACCGGCGTGGTGGCAAATATTCCAGGCGATCATGCCGTTGGACTCGCCTTTCCGAGCGTGATTCGCGATGGTCGCGTGCGCACCGCGGCAAACATCAACAAGGCCTGGATCGGCCAGCCGTTAGCGCAGCTGGCGAGCGAGCGATTGAAGCGGCATGTGGTGCTCATCAACGATGCCGATGCCGCGGGCCTCGCGGAATTGCAATACGGCGCCGCACGCAACGTTCCCGGCACGGTATTGCTGCTCACGTTGGGCACCGGAATCGGCAGTGCCTTATTCATCGACGGCAGGCTCGTGCCGAATACAGAACTCGGCCACTTGGAGGTCGCCGGGCGCGAGGCCGAAAAGCGCGCGTCGGGAAAAGCGAAGATCGACGGGAACTTGGGCTGGGATGCGTGGGCCGAAGAACTCAACAGGGTATTGAAGGAATTACATGCGCTGTTGTGGCCTGATCAAATAGTCCTATGCGGTGGAATTACCGAAGAACCTGAGAAGTTCATGGACAAACTCAAATGCGAGGCGCGCCTATGCATCGGAGCCATGCGCTCGAGGCCGGTATCGTCGGAGCGGCTTTGGCCACTACGTTGTTGCCAGAAAAACTCCCTAGAGCCGTCTGGTCCTCGCCTCGCTGCTGCTCGGCGCCTGCGCGGCTCACCGCGGACGCGGCCGTCCGATGGTCCGATGTCGTCGTTCCGCCATCCCCCGCCGCGACCGCCTCTCCGGCTGACGCTCGCATCCTGATGGTTGCCAGCGCGACGGCCATGATCGGCGCAGCCTTACCGATGGGGCGGCGCTGCGCCCGGCGGGATTTGATTGCAGCGGGTCTGGTCTGTACGCGGCTGCCGGCGCGGGTTTGCGCTTGCCGCGCACCGCGCACGAGCAGCAGGACTCCGGCGCCCGGGTGGGACGCACCCAGGTGCGCGCGGGCGATCTTGTCTTCATGCATCTGAAACGCAAGGAGCTGCACGTTGGAATTGCGCTCGACGGCACGCGCTTCGTTCACGCGCCCTCGAGCGGCGGCCGCGTGCGCATCGACTCGCTCGATGCAGCCGCCTTACGCGGAAGGATTCATTGGCGCGCGACGTGTCATCGAAAAGCGCTGAGGTAGGCTATCATTCCTGCACCCAACAACAGAGGAATGGATATGAAGCTCTACTATTCCAAGGCGCCTGCTCGCTGTCTCCGCACATCGTTCTGCTCGATTGGGCTTGCCCTTCACGCTGGTTCAGGTGGATCCGAAGGCGAAGCATACCGAAGGTGGCGCCGACTATCTGAAGGTCAATTCCAAGGGGCGCAGTTCCTGCGCTGGCAACTCGACGACGGACAGGTGCTTACCGAAGGCCCGGCGATCGTACAGTATCTGGCGGACCTCAAGCCCGACGCGGGGCTCGCGCCGAAAGCGGGAGCTTCGAACGTTACCGGCTGATGGAGATCCTGAACTACATCACCTCCGAAGTGCACAAAGGCTTCAGTCCGCTCTTCAATCCCGCCATCACACCGGAATGGAAAGAGGCGACCCTCACCGCGCTCGGCAAGAAATTCGACTGGCTCACCGGCTTTCTCGGCAGCCGCGAGTACCTGCTCGGCAGTCAGTTCACTGTGGCGGACGCATATCTTTTCACGGTGCTGGGCTGGACGAAGCCACTGAAATCGACCTTTCCAGGTGGCCGGTGCTCGCCGCCTATCACTCACGCATCTCGCACCGGCCCAAAGTGCAGGAAGCTATGCCGAGCTAAAGCGCTGGTGAAGTAAATTGCAAAGAAGCGAGCCGCGCGTATAGCGGACTGTGCTGCAACAGCTCGGCATGCGTCCCGACCGCGATCTTGTGCCCGTGGTCCATGACGACGATCCGATCGGCCTTCAGCACCGTCGCGAGGCGGTGCGCGATGACGAGCGTGGTGCGACCCCGCATCAGCCGCGCGAGCGCCGCCTGCACCAGCCGCTCGGATTCGGCGTCGAGCGCACTGGTGGCCTCATCGAGCAGCAGGATCGGCGGATCCTTCAGGATCGCGCGGGCGATGGCGATGCGCTGGCGCTGTCCGCCCGACAGGCGCGTGCCGCGCTCGCCGAGGAATGTGTCGTAGCCCTCGGGCAGCTTGCGCAGGAACCCGTCCGCCGCGGCCGCACGGCCGCCGCTTCGATTTCCGCATCGCTCGCCGCCGGGCGCCCATAGCCGATATTCTCGCGCGCGCTCGCGCCGAACAGCATGGTCTCCTGCGGCACCAGACCGATCTGGCGCGCAGCTCCTCCGGTTCGCAGGTCGGCGAGATCACGCTCGTCGATGCAGATGCGCCCCGCTTGCCGGATCGTAAAAGCGCAGCAGCAGCTGCAAGCTGGTGCTCTTGCCGGCGCCCGAGGGACCGACGATGGCGATGGTCTCGCCGGGCGCGACCTCGAGACTGAAATTCTCGAGCGCGGGCTCTCGGGACGCGAGGATAGCGGAACGCACATGCTCGAAGCTGATGCGCCGCGCATGCGCGGCGGCAACGACCAGCGGGTGCGGGGGGGGCCATGACTCGGCCTCGCCGCCAGCAGCTCCGCGAGCCGCTCCATCGCGCCGGCCGCACGCTGCATCTCACCCCACATCTCGGAGAGCGCTGCCGCGGAGGATCCGACGAAACACCGCGTAAAACAAGAATTGGCTGAGCTGCCCGTCGGTCATGCTGCCTGCGAGCACCTGGCGCGCGCCCAGCCAAAGCACGCAGATGATGCCGGCGAATACCAGGATAGTGCCGACCGCCGTCAGCCCGGCGCGCACGCGCGTGCGTCGTACCGCGGTCTTGAAACTGTCCTCGACGGCGCCCTGGATAACGCCGGCTCTGCAGCTCCTCCAGAGTGAATGCCTGCACTGTCTGGATGGCGTTCAACGTCTCATCGGCCAGGCTGCTGGTATCGGCGATTCGGTCCTGCGACGCGCGCGACAGCCCGCGCACCCGTCGGCCGGTAACGATCAGCGGCGCCGATGACAACCGGGATCAGCACCAAGATCACGCCCATGAGCTTGACGCTGGTGAGGCCCAGCAACACCAGCGCGCCCACCAGCTCAAGATCGACCTGAGGATGATCGACAGGTTGACCCCCGAGATCGCCTGGACGAGCGTCGTATCGGTGGTCAGGCGCGACAATACCTCCCCGACCCGCGTGATCTCGAAGAACAGGGGATCCATGCGCACGACGCGGCGATAGACGGCGCGCGCAGATCCGCGACGACCCGCTCGCCGACCCATGTGACCAGGTAGAAGCGCAGTGCGGCGAACAGGCCATAGCCACTGCCGCCGCCAGGAAGCCGATGAAATACCGATTGATAGTGGCCGAGCTGCGTGTCGCAAGCCCATGATCGATCAGGCCCCGAAGCGCGACGGGCAGCACCAGCAGCGAGGCGGAAGCCATCAAGAGAGCCGCCAAAGCGAGCACCATCATGAGGCGGTAGGGCCTCAAGAACGGCATCAATGCACGCAGCGGGTCTAGCGATTTGGCACGGGGGCGGTCCTCAGGATGGGGCATGCGCCCGATGATCCCACAAGTGCATGACGATCGCTAAAGTTGTGTCCCCGCAACGTAGCTTATCGCACACCCTTTCCACTGGACTGCCGTTATGGTGCAATGGCTCGGGGATTTGGAGCCGAAGAACGAGCCGAAATGGTTCGCCACAAAGGGATGCTTCATGATGCAAAAGCCTGTCCGTCTTGCGTTGCGTGAGAACTACGTCTGCACTTCGACCACCAGGAAACTGAGCGTATCGGCAGCAGCCGTCGCCGCGCTGCTCTGTCTGGGTGCACCCGACGAGCTCGCATCGCGCCGAGGTGGCGGACAATGCGGCCGAGAATCAAGGGCCTCTCGCGGATATCATCGTGACGGCTACGCGCCACGAGGAGTCCTTGAGCAAGGTGCCCATCAGTGTCACGCGCCTTACGCAAGACACGATGGACATCAAGGGCATCAAGGACATCGACGATGTCGCACGCTTCACGCCGGGCGTCACGGTCGACACTTCGGGCACCAACCACATATCGATCCGCGGCATCGCCTCGAGCGGCGGCGCGGGCACGACGGGCATCTATATCGATGACACGCCGATCCAGATCCGGGCGCTCGCGTTCAATCCCGACGATGCGCTGCCGAAGTCTTCGATCTCGACCGTATCGAGGTGCTGCGCGGACCGCAGGGAACGCTTTTCGGCGCAGGCTCCGAAGGCGGTACCGTCCGCTACATCACGACGCAACCCAGCCTGACCAAATCCAGCTTTTACAGCCGCGACGAAGTGTCCTATACCCAAGGCGGTGCGACGAGCTACGAGGCAGGCGTCGCCGCCGGCTGCCGGTGATCGATGGCACGTTCGGCGCCCGGTTGACGCCTGGTATCGCCGCGACGGCGGCTATATCGATCGCATCGATCCTACCTCCATGCAGACCATGGAAAAGAACGCCAATTACGACCAGACCTTCCTCGCACGGCTCGCGACATTCTGGCAGGCGAGCGACAATTGGTCAGTACAGCCTTCGATCTACTATCAGCATCGGTACCGCAACGAGTTCAACGACTACTGGCCGCTCTACTCGAACCCAAGCAACAACCGCTTCGTCAGCGCCGATCCCGATACGCGCACCGACCCTGATCGCTTCTATCTTGCTTCCTTCAAGGTGGAGGGCGACATTGGAACGTCAAGCTGATCTCCAACACCTCGTTCTTTCACCGCATTGAGGAAACAGGATACTCGGGCACGCTGTACAATCTAGGCTTCTACCAATCGGGCTTGTTCATCAACCCGGACGGCTGTTCGGCCCATCGGCCTTCCCGCTGCTCGACGGCTACGGCGTACATCTGCCGCCGGGACTCACGAACTATCGTTCGCCAGCATCCATTGACAACACGCAGCGAAATTTCGCGCAGGAACTCCGCCTGCAGTCCAACGATCCATCCGCCAGCTGCAATGGACGACCGGCCTGTTCGCCGCTCGACCGCCAGTCGTATACCGAGGAAATCCATGACCCGATGGCCGAACGCGCTCTCAGTGGGGCTGACTTCGGCTACCTACGACAATTGTTCGGCTACACCGCAACGCGGAAACTACATTCCGACGCTGTTCGACCCGCATTACCCGCAAGACAGCCATTCCTGCACACCCGCGCCAAGGATCAGCAGATCGCCGGGTTTGGAGAAGGCACCTATTCCTTCACCGACCAGTTGAAACTGATTCTGGGCGCGCGGATGTCGAGGACCAATTTAGCATCGACAGGCTCTCCGACGGTCCGCAGCTCTTTTATGTGAATACCGCGGTCACCTCGGCGGAGAACAGAGAAGTCGGTCACCCCGAAGCCGGCTCTGCTGCCAGATCGACCCGGACAATATGGTCTACTTCACCTACGCCAAGGGATTCAGACCGGGGGCGCGAACAATCCCGTGCCTTATCCGGCCTGTGCGGGGGACTTCGCTAATTTCGGCATCAACGCCCCGCCGGCCACCTACAAGTCCGATTCCGTGCAGAGCTTCGAGGTCGGCGCCAAGGACAACATCAATCACCGCGTGCAGCTCGCGAGCAGCGTCTATTACATCAACTGGAACCACATCCAGCAGACAGTCGTGCCGCCGATCTGCCAGATCCCGTACATGGACAATCTGGGCACGGCAATCGCCAAGGGCGTGGATCTACAGGCCGAAGTTGCCATCACCGACAACTTCACCGCTGAGTTCTCCACCGGCTACACGGACGCCCGCTATACCGCCTCGGGCGGATTTGCGAACCCCGATCCGACCGCCCCGCCCAATCAGCCGATTGTGGAACGTGGCGATGCCATCAGCGGCCAGAGCGGCCAACCCAACGCGCCGTTCACGGCCTCGCTGGGCCTTGAATACAAATTCAATGTGTTCAACGTGCCCTCATTCGTCCGCTTCGACGACGAGTATGAGAGCCGCAATCACTACAACTCGCCCAGTCAGGACATAAACACTGCGCAATACGACTTTGCGAACTATCATCTGTCGGCCACCAACTTCGCCTCGGCTCGCGCAGGCGCGAGTTTCGGTACATTGCAAATCGCGGCGTTCTGCGACAACTTGATGGATACCCACACAGTCACCAACTACGAGTGGACCATCGATCCAGGCGATGGCAATTCGCGCCTGGAGCGACAGTTCGCCTTTCGGCCGCGCACCTTCGGTGTGACTTTCACCTACCGCCACTGAGCCTCTGGGGCCGGCCGCAGGTCCCTGAACCTGCGGCCGCAATGGGCGCATGAGCAGCGCGGATTTACTCTGGCGGGATTGGTCCGTGATTGGCACGCACCGTGCGCGGCCCGCGCACTTGAGCACGACGGCACCTGCAGGACGCGCGAAGCCTAAATCTGTTGTTGGAGGTTGCCTGCAGGCTCGGGCGGCGGCGTCGGTGTATTAACCACTTCGTGAAAGCGCGCGGCACTTGCTCGAAGTGCGTCAATGATGCCGGGCAGACTCACGGGGCATTGCAGGGCGGCGGCGAACTCACGCCATTCGCGTCGGTTCGAAAAACTGTGCCGCATTTCTTCGAAGGCCTTCATGACGACTGCCATCTCGACTCCCCTGCCGTCAGACTCGTCGCGCCAGGAACCAGCCTAAGGCCAGACCTACCGCACCGACCACGGCAACCGCTGCCCATGGATTGTCGCGCACCATATCGTCCGCGACCTCAGCTGCATCTTTCGCTTTTCCAAGCCACGAATCTGCGACGTCGTGCACAGGATCGGCAATAGCTGCGAGAGTCGGAGCTGAATGAGTGCCGAGGCCGCCCACGTGCAAATCTCTTTTTTGTTCGTAAGCGCTTGGATGCACGGTCAAAATCATTTCGCTCTCCCTCAAGACACTGTCCGTATAACTTAACAAAGAGCATACGGCGCGCGGTGCAGTCACCACTGTCGGCTGCCAACAAGCCATCGCGTAGGACTCGACCCACGGCGTTTAGTTAACTTGATAGCCTCGCGCCTGCAGACAAGCGGACATTGCGCGGTTGTAATTGCTGCGGTTTAGTCCGCATCGGACGGGTTGACACCGCCGTTGGATTGAGTCGGATCGAATCCGGTCTGGCCCTTCGCCCAGGTGTGGCACTCGAATTTGTCCGCGGCCTGTTGCTCCTTGCTCTGACCGTCCTTGGGATAGACGATCAAATCCATCGCGGAGTTGTCTTCGGGTGGCGCGGCGTCCGGCTGGGCATCCGCATCATCGCTTGCACCGGGCGGCGTATCGACCACCGCATATCCGTTCTGGTCGGCCTGCCAGCTGTAATACACATTGTCGGCGTAGTAGTAGGGCACGCCGCTGTACCAAACGGTCGAGTAGTACGGGGGCAGCACCGAAATCACCAAGCCCACGGGAGGATGCACCACAATGAATCCCGGACCGCGCGGCGCGTACCAGACGCCACCGCTGAAATAATAGCGCTCGCCGCCCCGATAGTAGGGGCGATAGGCATCCGGCAGGGCCGGACGCACGGTCCCCAACGGCGGATAGTAGCGGCCGTGGTTGTAGCGGCTGTCCAAGACCTGCCCACGACCGTCAAACGCCGGCCGCGAGGGCACGGCCGGTCGGTTCGGCAAAGTCGGCCGGACGGGCATCGCTGCCGGCCGAGGCGGCGTCGCCGGCCGGGGTGGCGCGCCGCGCTCCACTGCGGGGCGCGGGTGGCTGGGGTCGTCTCCCCGCGCCAGGCACACGCTGGCGCCCATCAGGAGCGAAACCGTTACGGCGATGGTCGTGAGCTTCTTCATAGGGTTTATGGCGCCTCAGGAGACCGTGTAACCGCGTCCTTGCAGGCACGCCCCGATGGCGCGCCGATAGGAATCGGCTTTGGCACGACCCTGGGCGGCGCTCTGGTTGAGCTGTGCCTGGGTCTGGGTTGCCTGTGCTTGCGCGCTGGAATCGGCTGCCGAGCCGACGATGGCGCCGGTGGCGCCCCCCAAAATGAGACCCGCGCCCGCATTGCGCGGACCGCCGAGAATGGAGCCGATGATGGCTCCGCCGATAGCCCCGGCGAGAGCGCCCGAACCCGGGGGATTGGCCGGCTGCACTACGACGCGCTCATAGGCATTCGTGCCCGGTCGACTCGGATCCACGCCGGTCTGCTGGACGGCCCACTCGTGACATTCGTAGCGATCGCGCTCGGTCTGCTCGGGACTTTGTCCCTGCGCCGGATAGACGAAAATCCGCTGCGGCGGCGGCCCGGCCACTGCAACCGTGCGCGGCGGCGGCGCGACGCAAGCGGCCAGCATGGCGGCACTTGCAAACGGCAGGGAGAAACGTGCGATGGCGCGCAATGGCGCGCAAATCATGCCCACACTCATACGCTTAATCCTCGAATCCTGTTCCCTGATCAACGTCGCAGCACATGCCTAGTTGACAGCAAATCAGGTCCTAAGTTTCCGCACCGCAGGCCCTGCCTGCCCCAAAGATCAGACATTCGGATCTTTGGGGCAGATACATCTCATTTCTTAGGCTTACGAAACTTTAATATGAATTGATCGGTCTTGCCGCGAATGGACTCGTCGAACACTTTGGCGGTGCGCGCATCGTTAGGGTTGGCCAGAACGTCGCTCTCGCCCACGTACTGGAATCCTGCCGCAGTCACTTCCCGCTTCACCGTGTCCTTGTCGATCCGGTGCAGCGTCGAGGTATCGCGAGCTCCAGAGCCTTTCTCGGCGGAGTGGTCGATCACCAGATACACGCCGCCCGGCTTCAGGGCATCGAATACCGCCTTGTTGAATCCGGCGACATCGATTTCCTTCACATTGTGCAGGTCGTGGTAATTCTGGGCGGTGAACACCAAGTCGACGGGAGCCGGCGCCAAGCCTTTGCTGAAGCCCTGCTGCACCAGCGTGACATTGGCATAGGTGCTGTTGCCTGCGATGTCCTTCAAGCCCTTGGAAAAGTCGCGGTCGCCTTGCGCGGGGGGCACCCAAGCGTAGATATGACCCTTGGGGCCGACCGCCTTGCTCAGGATGCGCGTGAAATAGCCGTGACCAGGCAACAGTTCCGCGACGCTTGCGCCGTCCTTCACGCCGGCGAATGCGAGCGTCTCCTCGGGCTTGCGAGCGGCGTCGCGCGCGGTATCGGGTGCCGGGCGGTTGCTGTCGGCAACGGCTACCTTGATGTTGGCAGGCGTGGTAGCTGCAGATGCGACGCTTCCGAACGCAGCCGCGACAATCAGAAACGACGAACAAAGAATCGGATGGCGCATGTTCGATTTCTCCGTGGATAGCCGACTTGAAGGGTTTTTCTCGACGTGCCGCAATCTTAACATTGCACCCGCGGCGTATCATATGCGGCTACCACGCGGTCACAGGATCTTTGCATGAGTTTGAGCGTTTTCGACATCTTCAAGATTGGCATCGGCCCATCCAGTTCACACACCATGGGGCCGATGAATGCCGCGCGCAGCTTCGTGCAACTCTTGCAGAGTCGCGATCTTCTGACCCGCACCGCGCAAATCTCCGCGCAATTGTACGGTTCGCTGGCCCTCACAGGCCGCGGCCACTGCACCGATCGCGCGGTGCTGCTCGGCCTGGAGGGCATGAGTCCGGACAGCATCGATTCGAAGCAAGTCGAGCCCACCTTGCAGCGCATCCGACAGGCAAAGCGCATACGCCTGAACGGCACCCACGAAATCGATTTCGACGAGCCCTTGAATCTTCTGTTTCACACCGATCAGGTACTGCCAGGGCACACCAACGGCATGCGCTTCACCGCGCACGATGCCGCGCTCAACGTGTTGGCGCGCGAGGAGTACTACAGCATCGGCGGCGGCTTCATCATCCAGGCAGGCGCCACTGAGATCTCGGGTGCCGCGCGCCCCGCGCCGCCATTCGAATTCAACTCAGCGGCGGAGCTGTTGGCGCTCGGCAAGAGCCGCGGGCTCGAGATCCACGAACTGATGATGGCGCGCGAGCGTACCTGGCGCAGCGATGCGGAGATACGCGCCGGCGTCGAGCGGATCTGGCAGGTGATGCAGGATTGCGTGCGGCGCGGCTTCGAAGCGCAGGGACTGCTTCCCGGCGTGCTCAAGGTGCGCCGGCGTGCACCGAGGCTCTATCGACAGCTGATGAGCGGCGATCCGGCCAACCCCATGCACGCGCTCGATTGGGTCAATGTCTACGCGCTGGCGGTCAACGAAGAAAATGCCGCCGGAGGCCACGTGGTCACCGCGCCAACCAATGGCGCGGCCGGAATCGTGCCGGCGGTGCTGCATTACTACAGGCGTTTCGAACAGAAAGCCGATGATGACGGCGTGATCCACTTCCTGCTCACCGCCGGAGCAATCGGCATTCTGTACAAGCAGAACGCATCCATCTGCGGCGCTGAAATGGGCTGTCAGGGCGAAGTCGGTGTCGCCTGTTCAATGGCCGCCGGCGGGCTGACCGCCGCGCTGGACGGCAGCATTTATCAGATCGAAAACGCCGCTGAAATCGGCATGGAACACAATCTTGGGCTTACCTGTGATCCAATCGGCCGGCTGGTGCAGATTCCCTGCATCGAGCGCAACGCCATGGGATCGGTGAAAGCCATCAACGCGGCGCGCATGGCGATGCGTGGTGATGGCTCGCACAGGTCTCGCTGGACCAGGTCATCAAGACCATGCGCCAGACGGGTGTCGACATGTCGACTATCTATAAGGAAACTTCGCAAGGCGGTCTCGCCGTGAACGTGCCGGAGTGCTAGCCGGTCGCCTGCAGACCTTGCGCGATTCCGCTGATGGTGGTCCTGAGCGCGCCGAACAACGCTTCATCCTGGCGCCCGGATGACCGCCAGCGCTTGAGCAGATCCACCTGCATCAAGTGCATGGGATCGATGTAGGGATTCCGGAGCGCGATCGAGCGCTGCAAGGTCGGGTCATGATCGAGCAGCCGTGCGCTGCCTCGCAGTTCGAGCACGCCTGCGACGGAGCGATCGTACTCGCTGCGAATCGCGGCGGCGAATTCGCCGCCCGCGTCCTTAGCAAGCACATCGTAATGGCCGGCGACGCTAAGGTCGGCGCGTGCCAGCATCGCTTCGACATCATCCACCAGATGCGTGAAAAACGGCCAGCGTTCGAGCATGCCCCGGAATACCTCGACGCCGTGCTCGCGGCGCGCCGCCTGAAGGCCGCTGCCGAATCCATACCAGCCGGGCAGCATGTGACGGCTCTGCGTCCAGGCAAATACCCAGGGAACCGCCCGCAGCGCCTCGACTGTGCCTCGCGCGCCGCGCGAGGCGGGTCGCGAGGCAATGTGCATGCGCTCGATGACATCGAGCGGCGTGGCATCGCAGAAGTAGCGAAAGAAGCTCTCGCCGCCGTACACCAGACGCCGGTAGCATTCGAAGCTCTCCCCCGCGAGGCCGTGCATCACGCTTAAAAACTCGCCCTCCACGGGAGCGGCATTTGCGTGCGCCGTGGCGAGGGCGACGGAGGCGAACGTGCGTTCCAACGTGCGCAGCGCTATCGGTCGCAACCCGTAGTTCTGGTTGACCACCTCGCCCTGTTCGGTGAGACGCAACGCCCCGCGAATCGCACCAGAGGGCACCGAGGCTACCAAGTCCTCGGTGCGTCCGCCGCCGCGCGACGCCGTGCCGCCGCGGCTGTGGAAGATGGACACCTCGATGCCGGTCTCCTTGGCCGCGATGAGCAGTTGGGACTGCGCCACCTGCAATGCCCAGCGCGAGGCGGCGATGCCGCCCTGCTTGTTGGTGTCCGAATAGCCGATCACCACGCGCTGCCGGTCGCCGCGGGCGGCGAGATGCCGTCGATAGGCAGGTTCCCGATGCAGTGCGCGCAGCATCTCGCCCGCGGTCTCCAGAGAGCCGATGGTCTCGAGCAGCGGTGCGACATCGAGCGGGCACTCGCCGGTGCGTTTGTCGGTGATGTCGGCCCAGCGCCCCAGCAGCAGCACCGCCAAAACGTCCTCGGGACCCGAGGCCCCGCTCACCACGTATTCGCCGATGGCCGGGCGGCCGTATTTGTGGCGCGCCTGTGCGATGGCTTCGAACACCCAGAGCGTGCGCCGCCCGGTGGCATCGAACGCCGAGGTGGGACCCTGATCCCGTTGCAATAAGTCGCGCAACGAGGCGAGTCGCTCGGCCGCCGAGAGGGCCGGCCAACCGGCGACCCCCAAGCCCTGCGCGATCACTTCGTTGTGTACCTTGCAGTGCTGGATGATGTCGAGACTCGCCAGATGAAACCCGAAGGTGCGCACCCGGCGTTGCAGGCGCCGCACCAAGAAGTAACCGGCATGACGGCCGCGGTTCTCGAGCAGGCTGTCCGCGGCAAGGCCCACGTCCGAGAGCAGTTCTTCGGGCGCCTGATAGGCGTTGGGGCGGCCTTCGTAGGTCGCCTTGAGGCGCTCCGCGATCTGCCCGAAGTACATGCGGTACGGCATGCGATCGTGGCGCGTAGGGGTGAGTGCCTGCGCGGCTGGCATGATGGCGCCGTAGGCGTCGATGCGCACAGCGAGTGCCGCGCTCACGCCCACGCGGCTCGCGCTCTGGCTCAATGACTCCGCCAAGTGGCCGCACTCGGTGAAGTAGGAGGACACGATGACCTGGCGATGCCGGTGCAAGGTCTCGCGCACGGTCTTGCCGTGCACGTCGTTCTTGCCATCCATGTCACCGCCCACCCACGAGCCGAATCGCAGGATGTTGGGGACGTCCAGCTGTTCGGCAGGCACCGAGTAGGCAGCCGCGACCGCCGCCTCCAGCTCCTCGTAGAACAGCGGCACCACCCGATACAGGATGTCGATGAGATAGAAGAGCACATGCTCGCGTTCATCACCTACCGTGAGGCGTTCGCGCGGATGATCCTCGGTCTGCCAGATGCTGGTGATCTCGAGACGCACGCGCGCCCAGAGCGTGTCCAGTTCCGCGCGCGTGGAGCCTGGGGTATGGCGATCCAGCAGATCGTGCGCGATGTGCTGCTGTTTGCGCAGGATCGTGCGGCGGGTGGATTCTGTCGGATGGGCCGCAAACACCGGCTCGATGCTCATCGCACCGATGAGTTCGAGCACCTGCTCGAGCGCGAACCCCTCGCGATGCAGTCGGCTG
The DNA here is from genome assembly GCA_963822815.1 of uncultured Alphaproteobacteria bacterium. Lineage (GTDB taxonomy): Bacteria > Pseudomonadota > Alphaproteobacteria > Acetobacterales > Acetobacteraceae > CAWGJC01. The sequence continues at coordinate 23,261 of CAWGJC010000005.1, read as the reverse complement.
ATGCACTCGGCGATGCCGCCAGGTTGCACCGCGTGCGCGTCGCTCAAATATTGGCGCCGGCGGCGCACCCGGTGGGCCTTTTCGGCCGTGTTCACGGTCATGAACCAGAGCGCGAAGGCGCGCGTGAGATCGGTGGCCGCCGCCGGCGTCCTTCCCTGGGCGCGCTCCTCGATCAACGCCGTTCCGGCGCTGTCGCCCTCGCGGCCGCGGATCGCGGCCTGTCGATCACCCTCGACGAACTGCAGGTATTCATCGCCGCCCTGGTCGCGCAGGGTTTCGCCGATCAATCTGCCGAGCGCGTGCACGTCCTCGCGCAGCGCTTCGTCCTTGATCGGGAATTGAATCCCCTGGCGATACATCATGCTAGGCTCTCGGCTGTCCACGGAGAAAACATTATGAGCTTGTTGGCGCAGATCGCTATCTTCCTCGCCGCAGCGGTCATTGCCATTCCTATTTTTCGACGCTTCAAGTTAGGCTCGGTGTTGGGCTATCTCACCGCCGGCATCATCATCGGGCCTTCGGCCCTGGGCCTTATCGACACCATCGACACGACACAGCACATTGCCGAATTCGGAATCGTGCTGCTCATGTTCGTGATCGGACTGGAGCTGCAACCCTCCCGGCTCTGGGTCATGCGCAAGCCCATTTTCGGTCTGGGCAGCGCCCAGGTGCTTGTCACGAGCTTGTGCATCGGTGCCGCCGCTTATTTTAGCATTGGTCCGACCTGGCAATCGGCCCTGGTCATCGGCTTCGGCCTGTCGATGTCGTCAACCGCGCTCGCGCTGCAGCTTCTGGCGGAGCGCGGACAGTTGAATTCCCAGTTCGGGCGCTCGGCGTTCAGCATTCTGCTGTTCCAGGATGTCTCGGTATTGCCCGCCCTGGCGCTGTTGCCGCTGCTCGGCGCCGCAGCGGAACGGACCCACGGACCGGGTGGATACCTGCTGGTGGCGAAGCTGATCGGCGTGCTCGCGGCGGTGATCGTCGGCGGACGCTACGTGCTGCGACCCATGCTCCGAATCGTCGCCGCTACGCAGGTGGCGGAAGCCTTCACCGCCGCGGGCTTGTTGATCGTGCTCGGCACCGCGTTGTTGGTCAGCCAGGTGGGACTCTCGCTGTCCCTTGGTGCATTCCTTGCGGGCGTGCTGCTCGCCGACAGCGAATACCGCCACGAACTCGAGGCCGACATAGAGCCTTTCAAGGGCCTGCTTCTGGGGCTGTTTTTCATCACCGTCGGCATGTCGGCCAATCTGTCGCTGGTGTATCAGCGGCCGCTACAGCTGTTTGCCATCACGGTGGGGTTCATGGCGATCAAAGTGATCGTGCTCTGGGCCACCGGCCGGATGTCGGGATTGTCCTCCACGGCGAGCCGCGGACTTGCCATCAGCCTGCCTTCCGGCGGCGAATTCGCGTTCGTGCTGTTCGGACTAGCCGCAACGCTCGGCATCATGGATCCGGAGACCTCGGAACTTCTGGTGCTCGCGGTCACCGCCTCGATGATCTTGAGCCCCATGCTGCTCGCGCTCTACGAGCTGACTTTCAAGCCTCGTGAAGCCGAGAGCCGGCCCTTCGACACGCCGCAGGAACTGTACCCCAAAGTGATCATCGCCGGCTTCGGCCGTTTCGGGCAGATCGTCGGCCGAATTTTGCGGGCCAAAAAGATAGCCTTCACGGCACTGGAGGCGAGCCAAACGCAGGTGGACTTTTTGCGCCGCTTCGGCAATCAGGTGTTCTACGGCGACGCCTCGCGCCTGGAACTGCTGCGCGCGGCGCACGCCGAGAACGCCGAGGTGCTGGTGCTGGCCGTCGACGACGTCGAGGCTTCGGTACGCACCGCCGAATTGGTGCGCAAGCACTTTCCGCACCTCAAGATCTTCGCCCGCGCGCGCAACCGCCAGCATGCCTTCAGACTCCTGGATCTCGAGGTGCGCTACATCATCCGCGAAACCTACGTTTCGAGCCTCGAAATGTCGGTGCAGGTGCTCGAAACCCTCGGACAGTCGAAGGCGCGAGCCGTGGAGGCGGTGCGGCGCTTTCGTACCCATGACGAGGAGACGCTCGCCAAGCAGTATTCGGTGAAGGATGACGAGAACAAGTTCCTGCAGACCTCGCGCGAATCCGCCGAGCAGCTGCAGCAGTTGTTCGAAACCGATCTCGATAGCGACGCCATGACGGTCAAGCCCCGGCGCAGCGCGGCGAGCTCCTAGCGCGGGTTCATCAAGACGGTGGTGTCGAAGCTCTCGAAGCCGTTGAGCACGCGCCGGTAGGCGTTGTGCATGATGCGCTCGGCATTCTTGTCACTGCGCGCGCCCAACAGCATGCGGATCACGACGTCGTCCTGCGGACGCGCATGATCCTCGCTCAATATCTGATAGCTGAAACGCGCGAGGCGCGCGGCCATCTCGTTGGCGAAGCGCCAGCGGGCCGACTCATTGCCGTCGCCCGCGCCTAGCTTCGCCTCATCGCAGATCTCGCAGATCAGGCGCGTGACGAAACGCGCCTTGTCGACCAGGCCGAGATCGCTGAAGAACTCGATTTCAGATTGGACGTTCATCCGGCGGGGAAGAAATCGATGGGTTTGGTGGCGGTCAGGGTCGCCACGTCCTTGGCATCGAACTTGAAGAGCATGATGCGGGCCCGAAGCTTGCTCTCGAACTCCGCATCGCCCAGGTCCGAGGAGACGATCTTGACGTTGGTGACCTCGCCCGACGGCAGAATGGTCAGTTCGATGACGACCTTGCCCTGCAGCGCCGGGTTGTCGCGCAACGCGCGCGCGTACATCGCATCGATGGCGCCCTTGTTGCGGGTGAACACCAGCGCGATCTCATCGGCGCTGCGGGACGCCTTGCCGCTGCCGCCAGCGCGCGTTGCCGCCTGACCGGTGGCAAGGTTCGGATCCTTGACCTGCGTGGTATAGATGCCGTGCAAGGAACCGGATCCGGCGGCGAGCCCGGAACTCGTCGGCGAGCTGATGCCGCCGCTGGAGCCGCCAACCTTGGAGGTGATCAGGTTGCGGGTCACCTCTTTGACATCGCCAGGGTCGGTGGTCTTTTGCTGGTTCTTGGAGAATTTATCGAGGTCGACATTACGCAGTGCCGCAAGGTCGTCCATGTTCGCGAGCAGGCCGCTCTTTTGGGCCCTGACGCGCGGGTCGACCGGCTGCGGCACCGGCTTGGTCTGCACCGGTTTCTCGATCTTCTCGGGCTTCGGCGGCGGCGGCGGTGGGGGCGGGGGCGGCGGTTCCATCACCAGCTGCACCACCCTCTCGGGCAACGATTCGGTGTTCACGACCACCTTGTTGCGCGGCAGGAACGGAATGATCACGGCGATGATGGCAAAGGCGATGGCGAGGTTGCGCAGGATGACGCGGAAGCGCCGCTCCATCTCTTCGGACGGCGACCACGGCAGTTCGTAGCGCCGATAGAACGGTGCCAGGGTGGTGGGAGTGTGCGAGGCGGTGTTTGCGGTCGCCATGTCAGCTCGCCGCCCTTTCGCGTTCCACCACCGCGAATGACACCTTGCCGTAGTCCGCCTGGGCGCAGCTCATCATGATCTTCTTGAGCACGCTGTAGGGCGTGCTCTTATCGCCCATGATGGTGACTTCGCGCTTGGACGCATCGGTCTGAGCCTGCTGCCCCAGGAGGCGCTGGTTCTGCGCGACTAAGGCCGCTTTCAAGGGTTCGAAATAAGTACCCTGATCCGCGACGACGTCGCTCAAGTTGCCCACCAACTGCCCGTCGACGAACACTTGATCCTTGGTGACCATCACCACGATGGCCGCATCGGGTTTGCGGTCGGAAAGGGACTGCGGAATCGAGATGTTCTTGGTGTTCGGCAGGATGTCCACGTCGGCGGTGTGCGCCAGAAGGAACACCACCAGGATGGTCATCATGTCGATGAACGGCACCAGCGCGAAATGGCTGCCGCCGTGCCTGCGCTGCCGATGGCGCTTGATGCGGGTCGGGGTCATATGGGCGCATCCCCCAAGGAGATGTCAGGGAAGAGCTCCGCCTTGGAAAAAGGCGGCGTCGGCAATTCATATACCCGCACTGTGTCCATCACCTGCACGATCGTGTCGTACGGGATGTTGGCGGACGGCAAGACGGTGGCGTTGGTCATAGTCGGAAACTGCGATTTGATCTGCCGCATAAACTCCGACAGATGATCGAGATCGTAGCCTGAGGCGGTGTTGGGGATGTCCTTCAGCGGACCCGAATTCTTGTCGTTTACCACCAGATCATCGGCACGGATGATCACTTCCAACTGCAAAGTCTTCGGCAAGTCCACGGGAGCGGTCGCGCTCGCCGGAAGATTGAGCTGCAGGATATTGGTCTTGGAGAACACCGCGGTGAAGATCAGAAAAAATACCAGGATCACCATCATGTCGATCATCGGCACGATGTTCAGATCATCACGACCCGTGTGGTAACGGGCGTGATTGCGATGAACCATCCGTTGTGATTTCGACTTCATGCGTTGGCTGTCTTTGAGTTCTTTGCTTTAGATCGTGCCGCGGGCCGCCGCTGGCGCGCGCACCGTGGGCGCAGCCGGCGCGGCGGGTGCCGCTTCGGCTGCGCTCGGTGATCGAGTTCAAGAACTTCACAGACGCGATCTCCAGGCTGTCGATCAGAGAAGTGGTCTTCGACTCGAGGAACATGTGCGAGAGAAGCAGCGTGATGGCGACTGCCAGACCCGAGGCGGTGTTGTTCATCGCGACTGAAATGGCGGCGGCGAGCAGGCTCGCCTTCTCGGCGGGATTCGCGGTCGCCACCGCGCTGAACGCGCCGATGAGGCCAGTGATGGTGCCGAGCAGGCCGATGAGCAGGCCCACATTGGCGAGCGAGGACAGATAGTGGGTGCGCTTCTCGATGCGCGGAATGACCTCGAGCAGGCTCTCGTCCATCGCTTTCTCGATGTCGTCGCGTCGCCGAGCGCTCGCGACCCGTGCGACGCCGTAGTTCAGGATGGTAGCGATGGAGGCCTTGGAGTTCTGAGTGAGCCCCACGACCTGCTTGAAGTTGCCCGGGCTCAATGCCGGGACCAGCGATTCCCACAGGCTGCGGTTCCTGATGGTCTCGCGCGTCAGGTACACGTATCGCTCAATGGCGATCGCGACGCCGACGACGAAGATCAAAGCCAGCGGGTAGAGAAATACCCCGCCGTCTTTGAAGAAGTTAACCACGGACGTCATGAAATTCATCTGCGCGCTCCTAGAAAAAACTCGTGCTTTGCATCATTAAGATTTCAACAGATTCCGTAAAATAGGCTATGACTTACTTCTCACCCTGCTTGGGCGGCGGCGCGCCGCTGGGCGAAGGGGCATCGGATTTCACGGCGTCGTAATAGCGCACTTCGCGCTTGAATACGTCCCGGTCGACGGGGGATAAGACCTCATCCACCAAGCTATTCATAGGCTTACCCTCGAGATCGCCGATATCCGACCTTTTCCAGGGCACGATATACATGACCTTGGGCTGCTCTCGGTCGCCGGTAACGGTCGCCGTCGACAATTCGATGTGATCAGCCGCATTGGGGGGCTTTTGGCCGGGTTTGCCTTCCGCCTTGGGCTTCGGCGGCGCGGGTTTGGGCTGCGGGGCCGGGGCAGCGGATGAGGAGGTATTGGCTCGTGGCTCACCCGCCTCGGCCTGCGGGCTTGGCCGGGCGGAGGTGTCAGCCCGAGGTTCTCCAGCCTCGGCTTGAGCGCTGTCCTTGGGCGGGGTCGCCGGAGGATCTTGAGCGTGAGCAATTGCCGCGCCGCAGCATAGAACTCCGAGGATCGAAAATCGGGTGAAGGTCATGCGGGTTGCTCCTTCTTCGCGGCCGGGGCGCCGACTCGCTTCTTAAGTTCGATAACCCAACCGGCGACCTGCTTGTTTTCGCCGGCGATTTCGATGTATCGCTCGAACTGTTCGAGCGCCTTTTGCGGTTCAAGCAAATACAGGTCGTACAGCACGCCGAGATTCAGGTGCGCGGGCGCGTAATTGCCGTCCGCCTCAATGGCGCGCTGATAGGCGGCTTCAGCGTCCGTAAACTTGCCGAGTCGCCGCTCAACGATACCAAGCTCGTCGCCCGCCACCGGGTTGGCCGGATTGATGGAGAGCGCCGCCTTGAAGGCGCCTTCCGCGTCGGCCAGGCGCGCATCGTTCAAGTACAGCAGCCCCAGATTCAACTGAGGACCTGCGAACTGCGGATAAGTCACCGCCAGCTGTTTGAATTCCAACTCCGCATCGGTCTTACGTCCAGCCTTCATCATCTGGAGCGCCTGGCTGTACTGCTGCGCCGCCCGATCCGGCACCGGTATCTGCGGCGCCGCCACGGCGGCGGGGGTGCCGGCTGCGGGTGGCGCGGCGGGCGCAGCCGGCACCGGCGGCGATTCGGCCGCTGGCGGGGCGGGCTTTGCCTTCGGCGGCGCACTGCCGCAGCCGGCCAGGAGTGCCAGCAGCGCAGCGCTTACCAACGCACTAGCGGATTGATTCGACTTGTTGCTCACCGATTTCCACCTTGGCATAGCGTCCCGGATTGAGCTGCGCGAGTGCCGCAAAGCTCTTCTGCACCCATTCGTCGTACGTCCCGTCCTTCACGCGCGCGGTATTCACCTCATGCAGCTTGATGGCCTTCTCCTCAAACGGAAACGCCTGCTCTTCGAGCAGCACGTCGTACTGCTCCAACTCGTCCTTCTTCAGATTCTTCGGCCGCTCCGAGGCGATCAGATCCTTGGCCAGCTGTCGATAGAGTTCAGCGCTTTCGAAGGTGGCCGCGGTAGTGACGTCGGCCACCTGGTAGTCGGCCGCACCTTCATAGGCCTTGAGCGCCGCCTCCATGGCCCTGCGTTTCTCCGCCAGCGACTTCTTGAGCGGTATGACCAGTTTGATGCGGTTGAATTCCTCGCGGACAGGCGCTGCCAGGGTGAGCGTCGCGTGGGCGGCCAGGCTCCGGCTCCGGTCGGTGCGCTGCGCGCCGGCGGTGCGGTCGGCGGCGATGATGTCGCGCAACCAGGTATCGCGCGCGCCCAAGTCGCCCTGCTTCGCAGCGATCTTGCTCAGCCGGTCGCGCGCTTCCATCGCAGGATTCAAAGGCTGCGGGAAATGCTTCACGAACGCTTCGAGCATGGTCTTGGACTTGGCGGTATTGCCCGCTTTGTCGTACAGATCCGCAGCCGATAAGGTGGCCTCGCGCTGCACTTCCGGAGTTTCCTTGGGCGAGGCGGCGATCAATTCGAATTCTCCGGCTGCTTCGCCCGGGTGGCCCGACTCAGAATACGCCACGGCAAGATTGCGGGTGACATCTGCCTGCAGCGGGCTTTGCGGGAAATTCTTGCGGAAGCTCTCCAAAACGCCGATCGCCCTGTCCCACTTCTTTTCCTTCACCAACAACATCGCGGCATCGAAGTCGGCATTGGCGCGCACTTTGGAACCAGGCGCGAGGGTCGCGACTCGCAGGAAGTCGTTCACCGCGGCATCGCTGTCGCCTGCCTTGCTCTTCTGCTCCCCCTGCTTATAGATGGAGGCCGCGAGACGTTCGACGATCACCGGGCGCTCCGGATCGTTGGCCGGCATCAGCGCCTGCGCGTGGGTGTAGGCGTTTTCCGCCTTGTCGAACACCCCTTGATCGAAGTTTGAATTGCCGATCACCGTCCAGGCGATGCGCTGCTTGTCGGGTTCGACGGGCGGCTGCCTCGCGAGCAGCGCCTCGGCGGCCCCCGTGGCGCGAGGATAGTCCTTGGCGGCGTACAGCTCGGTGGTGGCACGCGTCAAAACCTGCGGCGTCTCGGGATGGGCGGGGAAGGTCTGCGCAAATTTCAGCGCGCTGTCCATGCTCTTGGCATGCAATTGCGCCTTGGCATCACCGCTTAAGGTCTCTTCCTGCTTGCTGTAGGCGACCAGCGCGGCATAGCCTGCGGCTGCCGCCTTGTCGCTATTGCCGTAGTGATAGGCCGTGTTCTCGTATTCCTGCGCGGCTTCCGCGTACTGTTTGCTCTCGAAGAGCGTGTCGGCCAGCAGGTAGTTGGTTACCGCCGAATCCTTGTCGTCCGGAAAGGAATGCAGGTAGCTGCGGTACCACTTGGCCGCCTCCTGATAATCCGCCACGTCCTTGGTCTTCTGTGCAGTCGCGTGATAGTACTGCGCCACATCCTTCAGATTGGTCTTGAGCACGGCCACGACCTTGGGCTCGCCCTTCGGTTCGCGACCGTTCCAGTAGGAAGTGCCAAAGCTGTAGTTCTCGACGAATTCCTTCTTGCCCTGCAGGACCAGCTGCGGGAAACCGCCCTTGGCATAAGCTTCGATCGCCTGCATTTCGAGCAGCGGGGCGTTCTCGTTGTTGGGATCCAACGTTACGAACGCGCGGTAGGCGTCGGCCGCATCCGTATAGCGTTCCTTCTCCATGTACAGGTCGCCGAGGCGCGCGTATAGCAGATAGGAATAAGGACGCTGCTTGCGATGCTTGACGAAGTCGGCCACCGATTTCGGGCCTTCGAGATAGGAAAAGGTGATCGACATCACCCGGAAGGTGTCCTCAACGAGCTCGCGATTGGGTCGGCTCAAGGTATCCAACTGCACCATCTTGTTCGGGTCGCGCTTGGAGATGAGCACCGAATCAAGCACGCTCTGGAAGGAACCGAGACTCTTCTCGTTCTCGCCCTGCTTGAACAACGACCAGCCGTGCTTGTAGAGACTCTGATTGTAGAAGGGCGAACTGGAGCCAACCTTGATGACCGCTTCGTAAGCCGTCTGCGATTTGCGTAGGCCTTCTGCGAGAACAGGATCTCGCCGCGGCGGAACTGCGCCTCATCGATGTAGCGGCTGATCGGATATTGCGCCACCAGCTGATCAAGGGTGGCGAGCGCTTTGTCGGGCTGTGCGTTGAGTTCATAGGCGCGCGCGAGCTGGTATAGCACCGAATCGTTGCGCTCATACTTCGGATAGGCCTTCAGCAGCTTCGGTACAGCCATGATCGCCTCATTGGCGCGCAGTCCTTCGTTGGTGACGAGCTCTCTCTCGATGCGCTCCTTCCGCGCTCTCAAGATTCAGATCACCCAGGCGTCGCAAGGCCTCGGCGCGCAGCGAAGCATCGCCGGCGTTCAGATCCAAGAAGCGCTTGTAGCTCTGCATGGTCTTTTGGCTGTCGACGTTCTTCGGCGGATCGGTGCTGACTTCGACCGGCTGCTGACTTTCGAGATCCTTGATGGTGGCCGGCTCGCTTCCTGCGGTGCCGCCCGCTGCAGCGAGCAGCGGCAAGCCGAGCAGCCAGCATGCGAGAGAGCGGCCGCCTCACGGGTTCACCTTCGGCTTGCGGCTTGGCGGCCTGATCCGACGCGCGGTCGTAGATGGCGGCCAGCTCGTAGCGCGCCTGAATCTGATAAGTCTCGATTCGCTCGCTTCTGGCCGCCTCAGCTCGCGTATGGCGAGCACCTGCAGATAGCGATTCTGCTTCTCCGAGGCGCGGCGAGCCTTTCCAGAAGCCTGTCGATGCGCTCGCGGATCGCGGCGACTCTCGCCGAATCCGCCGCTGTTGGTCGGCACGCGTATCGCGCGCCTGACGCACCAGCACCGACTGCTTCTGCGTCTCTTTGATGCTGGCCTCGAGCTCGTTGCACCGCGCGCCGCTCATTCCACAGCCGCGCCTTGAAGCTCTCCGACAAGCGCCAGTACATGACGCCCTTCATGCAGCCGCAGTCTTTCGCGCATGTCGGCCAAGTCCGGATCGTCCGGATGCGCGTTGCAAGAAGTCCTCGATCTTGCTTGAGACGCGCCCAGGTGCGCTGCTCGTCCGGCGTGCCCAGCGCCGCGACATCGTTGATTTTTCGATCTCGTTGATGCGCGACTCGAAGTCGACGCGCTTTTGGTGAGCGCATCCAGATCGGTCGCCGCCATCACCGCATCCGCCTTCGGCACGCGCTCGTTGTAGGCTTTCTTGCCGGGTATCGAGCATGTCGTTGTAGGCCGACGACGTCTCGCGCCAGTCATCAATGTTGCGGCTCATGAAATTGAGCTCGCGGTAATTCTTCAGGCCCTCCTGGAATTCGTTGCTCGGCAAGCAGCTGATACAGGTAGCGCGACTCCGGCGCGTCGGGCAGCGTCTTGAGCTGCCAGTACCAGGTAAGCGTGTCTTTCTTGTCGTCTTTCAGCAACCGGTCGAGCAGCTTGCCGTCGCGGATCCCTCGATCGAGTCGTCGATGCTCTTCAATTCGGCATCGAACGAATCGATGGCCGAGTTGTAGTACTCGGCCGCCTGGCCCGGTGCGCCAAGCTGGATGTACGCATAGGGCACCGTGAGAAAAGACTCCTGGACCGCGGAGTCGAGCAGACTGCGCTTGCGCAACGCGAGCCACGGCACCAGCGCGCGCTTGAACTCGCCCATGCCGGCATCCGCCCAGCCGACGCCCGAGCAGCGCCTTGCTGGAGTACGGCCCCTCGAGCCGCACCCGCTCAAGTATGGGCTTGCGCTTCCGCGGGGCGCTGCGCCTGCAGCAGGCGAAGCCGAGCGCGAGATTGGCCTTGTCGCGCAAGCGCCAGGAGCTCCTCGCTGCGCGTCTGGATCCTGCCGACGCGGTCGAGATAGCGCAATCGCCTCGGGCAACCGGTCCTTGCGCACCAGCGCCACGCCCAGATTGAACTGCGCGTAAGCGGTCCAATCGGGCGCGCCCTGCCAGTTGCTGAAGCGCCGCGATGGCATCGTCGTAGCGCCCCTGGCGCATCATGAGCTGCGCCAGCAGCATGTAGCGTTCGGCATTGATGCGCGGATCGATCTTGTCCGACACCTGGCGCAGCGCCCGCTCGGACTCCTCGAGGTAGCCGCGCTGATACCAGACCTTGCCGAGATAGAACCAGGCGCGGTTGCGCACGGCCTCGGAGTCGTGCTCTTTTCAAGCAATGCCTCGAAAATCCTGCCCGCCTCGACGTGCTCGCCGAGAGACAGGTACAGGCCGCCGAGCAGCAGCTCAGCTTCCTCCTCGGTGTGCGGAACGCGCTCCAGCTGCCTGCGCGGCGAGCAGGCGCGTGATCGAGTCGAAATAATCGTCTTGGTAGAAATAGAACAGCACGTCGCCGTACGCGCAGATCCTGCACCTCATGCGGCGCCAGCCCGTTGGGATCCGGCTTGACGTTCTTCGCCTGCGACGCCGCAACGGGCAGCGCCAGCAGCAATCCACCCAGAAGCAGCGGCCGAAGCGTGTTAGTCACGCCGTTACACGCATCATTCCCAGTCTTTGATCATGAACTCGGGCTGATGCTTGGGAACACGATCCGTGATCTTAAGTTCCAGATACTTGGCGCCGACGCCCTTGTCGAAGTTAATGGTGGCGCCGCGCTTGTAATCGCGCTCGACCGGACCTTTGCCGGTGAAAAACGCCACCAGTTCGTGCTTGCCGACCTTGAGGTTGCCCAGGTAAATCTGCTGCACGCCGCCCTTGAGCAGCGCATCGGCCTCGCGCGCGGTATACAGGTAATTCTTCACTTCCTTGTTGTCGATCTTGACGGTCACCGAGTCCAGCGCGAAGAATGTGCCGACGTCCATGGACACGTAGAGCGGCAACCTGGGTGTTGGCGGGGAACAGCAGTTCCTCCTGCAGCACGAACAGATCCTTATTCAGATCGACGACGTCCTTCTTCAGACCCTGTACTTCCTGATCGAGCGTCTTGAGTCTCCGGTCGGCGCTCGGCGGCGGCGGCGGCGCATCGGCGGCGTCGCGGGGCCAGGCGCCGGCCTGCGCTGTCGGGGGCCGGCGCCTGCGCGGCGCGCCTGCGGGTCGCCGGGCGGCGGCGGCGTGGCGCTGGTGCCGGGCTGCTTGCGGCGGCGGCATTGCAGCGCCAGACAGGCGCTGCAGCAAAGCGCACGCAGATCAGACTCGATACTTGAGATTCATAACTGACCTATCGTTTATTCGCGCAGCAATTCGCGGATGTGATCGAGATAAGCGCGCTCGTCGCCGCGCTTGAAGCCGACGGCCGAATAACGCACGACGCCCGAGCGATCCACCAGGATCGTCATGGGCATCTTCTGCAAGCAGTAATCCTTGCCGATCTCGGTGCCGGTATCGAACAAGATGGGATAGGACACGCCATCGACGTCCGCGAACTCCTGTGCACGCCGCAGATCCTCATCGACCGATACGCCGAGCACCACGAGACCTGCACGCTGATAGGTGATGTTGATGCGATCGAGCGCCGGCATCTGCTGGCGCGAGTCACCGTCCGAGCGCGTCCAGAAATTCACCAGCACCACCTGGCCGCGAAATTCCGACAAGCGCAGATTGCGGCCGTCCAAACCGCGCAACACGAAATCCGGCGCCTCCTTGCCGACAATGCGTGGGCGCAGCCGCAATCGACGCGCGCCCATCGCAGACGCCAGCAGAATCAGGCCGCCGGCGAGCAATGCTCTCACGCATGCGCTGCAACGCTTAAAACTGACGCCGAAGCGCCGCGAGCTCATCAATCACGCTGGTAACCCCGCTGTGCTAGACTCTCTTGAAGAGCCCCGTAGACCGGAAGCTTTGCGCCCTCGCCTTTCAGCGAGTTTGCCCTGATCAGACCTTATGCAAAATCGCACAATGCGAGCCGCAGTGTCAACGCAGCGGCTGCGTTTTCACAGGATTTCTATATGACTTGGCGCACATTCGTGCAATTTCATTCGTAGGCATTGCGCAGCGAGTTTTCGTTGCACACGTGCGGCTCGTGCGGACTCACAGCCGACGAAACAAGTCTGTGTCTCCGGAATGAGACAGCACTAAATGCGCGTCTGACGCCACCGTCAGGCCCTTCGTTCGAGTCGAACTTAGGCAACCTTGCCGTTCACCAGGCCCGCGAGCGGTTGCCAGGCGATCAACGGCTCGAGCGCAGCGCCCGAGCCGAGCGTGTTGTTCAAGTTTGGCGCGGGCCACAGAGTGGGCCAATGCGCAGCTGGCGTTGGCACTGTGCAGCGCCATGTAGTTGAGCACCACCATCTGCACCAAATTGGGCACGTTGTTGCCCGCCGGGCTGCCGGTCGTGTTTTGCGAACCGTCGGGATTGAAGTTGCCGATCTGCAAACTCATCTCCGGATTGGCCTGCGCGGGACTGCGCCTTGCCTGCCGGGTTGAAGACCAGGAAATAAGTCGCCGCGACGCTTTGGTTGTCCGCCGTCCACACGCCCTTGCCGCGTCCGCCGACCGAGTTGTCGATCATGCCGCTGCTGGCCAGCGAGCCGTCGCTGAAGACATAGATCATGACGGGCTTGCCGACGCGCTTGGCGTACTCCAAGCACGGCGCCGATGCAATTGCCGAGATTGAAGTCGCGCGCCTCGCCGTCCATGCGGTCGCCCGAGTGATAGTCGAACCCGCCCATCTCGATGGTGCCGGCGGCGGCATTGCCGTCGATGACGAGCTTCATGATCGCAGCGGTTTTCTGATAATCGCGAATTGGCCTGATATTCCGCGGTGCTGAAAGATGCCGCTCGCGCCGACGATGTTCGGATCCACGTCCGGATTCACCGCCGCGGGATTGTTGTACCGGTCGACGATGTACGCCGCCTTGGTATAGCCGCAGGCCTGCGATGCCCGTGGCGCCGAGGGCCGCCGCATTCAAGGCCGCATTGCCGGGTACGCGTTGCACGAGCCGGCGCCGTGCATACTTGGCATCGCTGATGCGCTTCATGGATTCCAGCACGTTGGTGACGTCCGAGGGATTGGGCAGCAGCGTGCTGAGCTGTCCGGTGCTGACCAGACCCTTGCTGTCCGCCGAGCTGACGACCTTGGTCGGCTGCGCCGCGGCGATGACCATGGTGGGCGGCGACATGGAATTGCCGCCCGACTGCGGAGCTGTCCGAGCCGATCAGGTTCGAGCAATCCGCCGCGCGCGCCGACTTGATAAATGCCGTACATCGGATTGTGCGGATTGGTATTGGTATCGTTCTGCGACAGCGCCGGAATGATCGTGCCGGTCGTGCCGGCCATGGCCGCAGCACTGGCGCGCAGCTTCATGCCGCGCAAGTGCGCGCTGTCCGAGTGGTAGCGCAGCCCGAAGCTCGAGTCGACGAAACTTCCTGTGGTGCTGGCGTTCGGCACCATGGATGCCGGGCAGACCGAGCTTGCTGTAGCCGGCGACCGAGAGGAAATCGAGCTGCCCCTTGGGACCGCCGACCAGTACGTTGGAACCGGCGATGTTGCCGCCGCCGGCGAGGTCGAAGCAGATGAACGGGATCTTGCCCGCGCCGGTGGTGATCCCGCAGGCGGTCACAGCGATCTGAATATCGCCGGCCAAGCGCGGCGCGCGCCGCGCGCGGATACGCCAAGCATCCCAGCGAGCGTCGGAGCGACCACCGTGGCGGCGCCGGTCCAGAAGCCCTGGGCGACGAACTCGCGCCGCGTGCGCGGCCGGGGTGTCCTGCAGTGGCAGATCGGCTCGTTAGTCCCAGAGCCTTTGGTTTCTTGCTCATAAGTATAAGAACCTCTCCGATTCCTCTTACTTAGTTGATCAACATGTTGGCGCTGCCGAAGGCCGTCGGCGCAGGCCGCGGCGGTCACCGCCTGTACGCGGGCTGTGTTGTTGCGCGCACGCCGTGGTCGGTGCAAAGCTTGCCGATCAGCTTGTCGAGTTCGCCGTGCGCGCCGGTCATGGTCGATGCCGCAGGCTGCTGTGCTGCCGCTGATTACCCAGCACCCGGGCCGCGAGCGCGCTGGTGACCGGTCGATGCCGCCCTGCGTCGCGAACAGTCCGGCCGCTCAAGGTCACGCCCGGCAACATCAGCGCGCAGCGTAGGCCGGGTTGTTCACCATCTACGTTGCAGTACTGGATCGGCCAGCTGCGCGACGCCGACCTGGTTCGACGAGGAGAATCCCTCCAGCGTCGGGTCGCGCGGCAGCTGCTGCTGCACGGCCTGATAGGTCGCGACCGACCGTTCGGGTCGGTCGTCGGCACACCCGTCAGCGTCGACAGCGTCGAGTTGATCTGGGCGAAGGTCGTACCCCGATGTCGGCCACCACCGGACCCGGCGCCGGCGCCGGCAGGCGCCGGCATCGCCTCGACCACCACGTCGGTCTGGCTGCCGAGCTGGTCGAAGGTCAGGAAGAACTGGTCGGTCGCCGGCCGCTCTGCAAGCCGATGACCGTACCGATATTGCGACAGCACTTCACCCTGCGAGTGTAGTTAGCCGCCCGTGATGGTCGTATTGAGGGGATGTAGGCCTGGCCGACCTGCGGAATCGGCGCCGTTGATGCCGATGCGGATGCCCTGGACCGGAATGCTGGGCAAGTTGCTCGCGGTAACCGCCGGATCCAGCGAGATGAAGGTCGGCTGGTCGAACATGTAGCTGTAGCTGTCGTACTGGCTGACCGTGAACATGATGTAAGCCTGCGATACGCCGGTCACCGCTCGACACATCGAACAGCAGGTAGTAGCGCTCGCCGACGCCGGCGTTGAAATTCTGCAGTCACCTGCGCCGGCGTCATCGCGCGGCTGTGGATGGCCACGAACTTGATCAGACCCTGCCAGGACCGGTCGCCCGACACTTCGTTGCCGAGGACCAGCGCGAAGGTGCTGTCCCAGTTCGAGATGGTGCCGCCCTTCTGCGGGTCTGCGACACCGGTACCAGACGCCGTTGACGAAGATCTGGCGGCCGTTGACGGATCGTAGGTGAGCACGACGTGCTGCAAGGAGGCCTGCAGCGCCATCGCCGCATTCGGGGTCTGCAGCTGCGGCATGCCGGTCAGCGTCGGAGTTCGAAGCTGCGCAGCATGAAGTCATAGTCCTGGTTGGTCTGACCCAGGGTGAAATTTCGCGTGGTGTCGCCGCCCGAGTAGCTGACCATGTAGGACTTGTCGGCCGCGACCAGGGCGGGCGCCACCCAGGCCTCGATCGAGAACTCGCCGGTTGCCTGGATCATGTTGTAGATCTTTGGCTCGACTGGGTCGTCGCCTGCGCCTTGCCGCCGGCGCCGACGTTAATGCCCCAGCCGCCCGCCAGCGTGACGTTGCCCGAGATGGTCAAGTCCGCGGAAGGATCGATGCCGCTGGTGTCGAAGGTCGTGTTGTTGACGACCGATCCTGGAACTCGTACTTGGCGATGGTGTCGGCATCGTAGCGGCTCGCGCCGCTCGCGATCGTGCCCTGGCGTCAGGGACAGTGGCCTTGCTAACCACCAGCGCCGGATCGATGTTCGCCGGCGTCAGCGTCGTGGCGAACGCTCTGGATCTGCGCGAGCATTTGGCGGCATCCGAGCGCGCAGTTGTCCCAGCAGTTGTGGTTGTCGATGAGCAGGCGCTGATAGAAGCGCGAGTTGGTGCCGCAGGTAGTCGCCATTTTGCGCGGCGCCACGCAGCCCGGTGAAGTCGATCTTCGGGATCGCCGCCGGATAGGCAATGGCAAGATCGGGCGATCCGCGAAGTACGGCGACTGTCGCGGCCGGTCGGCCGTCGGGCGAATGGCAGCCGACGCAGTACTTGGCTGGTGAGCATATATATAGTGCTGCCGTAAAGCGCCGCCGTTGATCGCCGGGGAAGTTCAAGCTCTGGCCGACGGTCTGCATCGGGCGGCGCCTGCAGCTGCACGGTGGTCGCGGAGCGTGGCGCCCGCGGCGCCCGCCCAATTGCTGATCCACGTGGTCAAGATCTGGCCGCAGGCGCAGGGGTCCGCGAGCCAGCAGTTGTGACCGCCGGCCACCTTGGTGACCATCAATGAGGTCGAGGGATTCTCGCAGATTGACCACGGTGTTGGCCTGCGCGTAGGCAAGGTTCACATCGTCGCTGCGCGCGAAGTTCGGCATCTGCGCGGGCGAGGTCGCGTTGTGGCAGCTGCCGCAGCGGTTCTGGCCGCGGATGTTCTGCCACAGATTGATCTCGAAGGCCTGACATCCGCCGTGGCGGGCGCGGGTCCGGTATAGGCGTTCACCCGAGCTGGTGCCGGCGCCGGCAACTTGTTGGCGGTCGTCGGCGCGCCGCCCGCCGCCGCAAGCGCTGAGTACCAGGGTGCTTGCCAGCGCGAGCAGCGCTCCGATCCTTGAGAACTTCATTTGGCTCATCATGTGTCTAGTGCTCGTGTGATGTTCATGTTCACGTTCCTGCCGACCTCCGCAGTAGGCGGCGCCTTCAGCGAACACCTGCCGCAACAATAGCCTGACTGGAACGACGGGTCATGGTGGAACTTGAGAAATGTCCTGCGAGCTTTCGGAGCGCGCAGGCACACTTGTTTGAACACGCGGGTGACCTGACAAGATGGCGAATGCCTGCGATGTTCTCCAACTCCGGTGCCCAGGGACTTGGCGCCGTTGCCGCTGCCGGGCAGGCTCGAACTCCAGCCCAACAGCTGATTGGGGCCCGCGCGCCAGCGGTTGCTCCAGCAGTCGTCCGGCGTGACGAAACCCTGCGGGAAGTTGATGTTGTTGATGGATACTTCGGCTGCGTCTGGCCGGCCGTGTAGACGATCTGCCCGGTGGTGTCGGTCATGGCCGGGTCGGTGGCGGTGAAATTGTAGTAGGCAAAGGCCTGCGCCATCGGATCCATGCCGCTGTGGCAGCCGACGCAGTTATTCAAGAACAGCGTGCTGACGCCGCCGGGGCTGCGGGTCACGTCCTGACGGATCCGATCGGGAGGACGGGTGATGTCCATGACCAGTCTGCATGTCATTGCATAGATGATTCATCATCGTGAAGCGGAACATCGCGCGGTTGGTGCCGTTGATGAAGAAGGCGCTGGCCGCACCGCGGGTGGTCATGATGCCCGCGGTCGCGGTCGGGGGGATACCCTGCAGCGACGACTGGGTGTTGGATGACTGCAGTGCGCCTTCAGGTCGACGTTGTTGGCGTCCATCGCGTCGTACATCGCGTTGTTCGAGGCCGAGTAGGCCGGCACACCGGCCGCGGCGTCGGCGATGTAAACCAAGTCGGCGCTGAGAAGCGTATTGAAAGGAACGTCGTCGCGCACCATCCCGACCACCGTGGCGGTGTAATCGTTGAAGCGGCCGAACACCGATTGGTCGCGGTTGGTCCATGGCGCGGCCATGTTGCGGATCGTGTTGTTGTAAAACGAAGGATCCTGGGTGGCGATCAGCGCGGCACTCACCAGGTCCGAACTCGCCATCATGCTCGACAGCTGCGCGCGGTCGGCGGTACGCCGGCGATGCGGTTGTACATGCGCGTCGCTTGGTCGGCGGTGGGTTGGCCAGCGCGTTTGCGCCAACCAGCGCCGGGCGCCTGCACCACGCGGCGACGTCAGCGCACCAGATCACTCGCGGCTGCGGCGTCGTAATTGCGTCATTGGTTTCTCCATCCCGTGCTTCATGTTCACGTCCACTCTCGTGAGTTGTGGTTTCGACTTGTGGCGCGAATATACGCAGGTAAAAACTCGTGCAGTAATGTCTCATGAGGCACGACGTCGGCGTTTCGCGACAGTACCGAAAGCCCGTTTTGCACTCGTATCCTGCAACCTCGTTCCGCACACCGCGCGCGACCGATGCACAGAGAATCGATATGCAGCGAAGTTCTTCTGTGAGTGCGTTAACAGTATGCGTCTGCAGCCTCGAACGATGATGTGATTATGGGACCATTAAGTTCAATAGGATGGCATCGGGGCGCTTTTGTCCGACGTGCGAACTGAACTTCGCCGCGTAACCGAATAATGGGTAGCACGATGCAAAAATACTACGACCGGATTGAGACGTGACATGCGTCGCAGATTGCGAGCGCTCGCCCTGCTCGCCGCTCGGGGCGATTCTGTACGGCTGCAACTCCGCCCCGACCGGACATGCGCCGGGCCTCGCCGGCGGCGAGTCGCTGACGCCGGGGGTCACCAATTATCCCCTGGCATACATCAAGAAGCCCGTGCCTCAAAAAGGACATCGACGTACGCGATCTGATCACCTCGATCACCGGCGGCGACCTGTACGTGCGCGCGCAGGCGAGCGCCGGAGGGCTGGAAACCAATGTCACCGGCGCCATCACCACCGGCCAGGGCGACGTGCGCGATCTCGACGTGTCGCCGGACGGCAAGAAACTGATCTTCTCGCTACGCCTGCCCCTGAACCCCAACCTAAAGAACACCGATCCGAAGCAGCCTAAATGGAAGATCTACCAGTACGATGCCCAGGCCAAAGTGGTCACGCAGCTGACCTACGACAACATCACCTCGGGACATGATGTTGCGCCGCACTACCTGCCGGACGGCAAGATCGTGTTCGCCTCCACCCGGCAGCTCGCAACCCAGTCGATCCTGCTCGATGAAGGACGGCCGCAGTACCAGGCGATACCGACGACCGCCAGCAATTCATCTTTCTCTTGCATGTGATGAATGCCGACGGCACCGACATGCATCAGATCAGCTTCAACACCAACCATGATTTCGCGCCTTCGCTTCTGGCGAACGGTCATATCGTGTTCTGCGCTGGGAAGCCACCAACGGCGACCAGATCAGCCTGTACACGCGCCAATGCCGACGGCACCGGGTTGCAGCTTCTTTACGGCGCCAACAGCCATGCCACCGGCGCGAATATTGCCGGCACCAACAACAACGTCATTCAATTCCTGAATGCGCGCGAACTCGCCAACGGCAAGCTCGTCGCCATCGACCGGCCGTTGCTAGGCACGCAGCTCGGCGGCGACATCCTGTCAGATCAACGCCCAGGCCACTTCGTCGATATCCATCAGCCGTTCCTACACCGGCCGGCGCCGCCGGGCACCGGCAGCAGACCAGCTTCGACCACCACCTCGGCGTGACCACGGATGCGAGCATGCCTTCGCTGGGCGGCCGCTTCTACTCCGCTTACCCGCTGTACGACGGCACCAACCGCATGCTGGTGAGCTGGTCGCCTTGCATGGTGCTCGATACCGGCGGGACGCCACCACAGATTTGCACCGCACCGAACACCGCCGGCACCAATGTGACGCTGGCCCCGCCGCAATACACGCTGTGGATCTATGACTTCGTGCCGGCACCTTGGGCCCGGTGCTGAGCGCCGAACATGGGCACGATGGTGGTCGAACCGGTTATCATGCAGCCCGAAAACCGGCGCCGTCCTTCCTGGCCGACGCCGCCCCGCGCCGCGGCCAAGCGAACCATGGTCAACGCCGGGGTCGGGCTTCTCGATATCAGCAGCGTCTACGACTTCGACGGCATCGATACCGCCAAGCCGAACATCGCGGGCATGCCGATCCCAGCCAAGCGTCCTTTTATACCCGGCCCTCACCGCTTCATGCAGTATCGAAAAGGCCGTGGAGATTCCCGGCAAGACGGTGCGCAAGATCAACAATTCCGCCTTCGGCCCGGCCGGCATGGGCATGCGCGAAATCTTGGGCTACGCGCCCGTCCAACCGGACGGCTCGGTGCAGATCCAGGTACCGGCCAATGTGCCTTTCACCATCGACATGCTCGATATGAACGCCAAGCCGCATCAGGCGCAGCACACCAGCTGGCTGCAGCTGCTGCCCGGCGAGATCAAGAACTGCAACGGCTGCCACTCCACCGCCAACATGACCTCGCATGGCCGCGCCGGGCTGACCGATGCCGGTCAATGCGGGCGCGCCCACCACCGGACTGCCATTCCCCGAACACCAATCCGGCATCGCCCTGACCAACGCCGGCGCGACCATGGCGCAGACCCTGGCGCGCACCTCAGCTGCGCAATGGTACGACCCCGAACGGCGCCGCCACGCCCTGCTCGCAGCTCTTGAGCACCGACGTGTTCTACGACCGGCATCTGGACCAGTCGGCATCACACGCCGCCGCAGCCTGATACGCCATTTCGCTAACCTATGCCGGCGTCGCCGGGCTCAACGAATCGCCGCCGACCAATGCGAATTGCGTGCCGTGGAGCGCGCAATGTCGCATCACCATCCATTACGCCAATGCGGCCTCCAGTGAAACCAGCTCTTTCCTGCAGTCGATGTGGAGTCTTGCCAGCCGCACCAACATGGTGAATGGTGTGCGACCATGTGACCTGCACGGTTCTGCCACGACCCGGTGAACGCCAATGGCGATGGTGCAAGTGCCTGCAGGGTCAACTCGATCTGACCTCGGCCCGCATCGAATGTCGACACCACGGTTGTGACCTCCTATGAGCAACTTCTGTTTGCACATAATGCACAGACGCTTAATATGGGCGTGCTGCAGGACCTGCTGGTGACCGGTGCCCGGGCCTCCGGACCCGGTGACCGGTCTGCCGACGACCATCATGGTGCCTGTCTCATTGGCGCCGCCGATGGCTGCCGGCAGCGCCGCGGGTTCGACGGCTTTCTTTAGGATGTTTGACGGTAGTTTTCATGACCCTGTACTCGATCACACCGGTTATTTGTCGCCCGCGGAGTTGCGATTGATCGCCGAATGGTTGGATATCGGCGCGCAGTTCTACAACGATCCGTTTGTTGCGCCCGTAGCGAACTGACCTGATGCGTCGTCTGCTCGCGCTGGTGCTGTTGGTGCAGGCGTTACATCTGGGTTGGCAAATGCGGCGGCAAAGAGCCTGGTAGCTGGTGGTCACCGACCCGTTCCTGGAAATGCACTCGGGCCCGGGGCGCGGGTTTCCGGTGGTCTATGTGGTCGAGCGCGACGAAGTGGTCACGGTGCTCTACAGCCGCACCGACTGGTTCAGGTGCGCGCGCCGCACGGCAAGAAGGATGGGTGCGCCGCGACGACCTGGCGCGAACCCTGCTCGAGTCCGGCGAGCCGGCGCCGATACCGCCCTACCCGGAATTCGCCACGCACCGCTGGGAGCTCGGCGCAGGCTACGGCGTTTATAACCGCGAGAATCTCGTGACGACTTATGGAGATTTCTGTCTCACCACCAGCCTCGACGTCGAATTCGCGGTTCAGCAAGCCTTCGGCACGCTCGACAACCGCTATATGGCGACTATCGGCATGCGCCACACCTTCATTCCGGAGTGGAAATGGTTTTCGCCGACCGCCGGAATCGGCACTGGCTTATCAGTATATCCAGGACAAAGTGCCACCCGCTCCGCTGCAGAAGAGCAACGAAATGGCGTACGTTTCGCTTGGGGGCGCGCGGATTCATCACCCGGCGATTTTTGTGGCGCGTCGACTGGCGCCATTACGTCGTCTTCAACGACCTGAATGTGTATGAGGATTTAGAAGAATGGAAATTCGGCTTAGCTGTGTTCTTCTAGCCGTCGCGCTGCTGTCCGGCTGTAGCTGGTTCCACCGCGGCCACAAGGCGCCGACCGAGGTCGTTGCCGAAGAACCGCAGGGCGAACCGTCCATCGTCGAGCCTCAGGTCACCGCGCCGCGTGGTCAAAACGCCGCATATCAAGGCCAAAGACTTCGAATTGGGCGCCTACTTACGGTGCGCTGAGCATTCAGGATTTCGGCACCAATCCGCTGTACGGCGTGCGCGCCGCATACCACGTGTCCGAGGACATCTTCTTGGAAGGCTTTTTGGCGCCGCTCCAAGGCGGGCACCACCAGTCTTGAGGATGTTTTCCCGGATATTACGGTGGTGAGCGACTCTGGGAGACACTTCACGTATTACGACCTGGACGTAGGCTACAACGTGCTTCCCGGCGAGATTTTTCTCGGACGCGGACGCGCGTTCAATTCGGCCCTGTATGTGACGGTCGGCATGGGCGATGTGAAATTTGCCGACAAGGACCAATTCGCGCTGAACTTTGGAGTGGGTGAGCGGCTTCTGATAACCGACTGGCTGGCTCTGCATCTCGATGTAAGAGACCACATTTTCGAAACCAGCTCTGACCGGACGCACCAAGAATGTCGCACAACATCGAAGCCACCATCGGTTTAACCGTTTTCTACTGATTGCAGGAGTACAAATCCATGTTTAGTACTAGAATTTTATTGAAACGCTGCGCGATGGCGGCGATCGTCGTCGCCTCCGCCGCGTTCGCGGCCGGCGGCGATGCCTCCGGTCCCGCGCCTTCGTTTACCTTGACCACGCTTGCCGGCCAGCCGAGCGGCCTGAGCGCATACAAGGGCCAGGTCGTGATGGTCAATTTCTGGGCCACCTGGTGCGGACCCTGTCAACAGGAAATGCCGCTGCTCGATCAGATGTACAAGAAGTACAAGCCGGCGGGCTTCACTCTGATCGGCGTCAATGTCGACAAGGAAACACCGCCGGTCAAGCAACTGCTGGAGCGCAAGCCCGTCAGTTTTCCCGTGCTGCTGGATCCGGCCAATCAGGTGAGCAAGGCTTACCACGTCGATGAAATGCCGAGCTCGGTCATCATCGACCGCAAGGGCCAGATCCGCTACATTCACCGCGGCTACAAGCCCGGCGACGAGAACGAATACCAAGATCGCATTCGTCAACTCATTCGGGAGTAAACACATGAAAGCC
>CAWGJC010000004.1:0-124144 GCA_963822815.1 uncultured Alphaproteobacteria bacterium | reverse complement strand
TGATTCCAGTCAGGACGATCGGAGGCTAGCCCTGCAGCATTTCCTGCCGCAGCACATCGAGCGGCACCCGTTTCCCTCCGCGCTCGACATGCCAGAAGGTCCAGCCGTTGCAGCTCGGCGCGTTCTGCAGCCGCGGCGCCGACCTGGTGGATCGAGCCGCGGAGGCTGCCGGCGACCAGCGTGCCGTCCGCGGCCACCGTTGCCGCCACCCGGCCCTGCCGGTCCTGCAGCACCGTGCCCGGCGGCACGATCCCTTGCTCGACCAGGCTGCCGAACGGCATGCGCGGCGCCTCGCGCCTCGACGGCGTCGTGCTGATGCCGGCGAGCGGCGCCCGGCGCTCGCGCAGCAGGCGCGCCATCGCCGCCTCGGCATAGGCCGGGTGGCGCTCGATGCCGATGAAATGCCGGTGCAGCCGCTTGCCACCACCGCCGTCGTGCCGGTGCCGAGGAACGGGTCGAGCACGATGTCGTCGGGCGCGGTGCTCGCGAGCAGCACGCGGTGCAGCAGTGCCTCGGGTTTCTGCGTCGGATGCAGCTTGAGCCCGTGCGCGTTGCGCAGCCGCTCGGGGCCGGTGCAGAGCGGCAGCGTCCAGTCGCTGCGCATCTGCAGATCGTCGTTCAGCGCCTTCATCGCCTGGTAGTTGAAGCGGTAGCGTGAATCGCGCCCGCGCGCGGCCCAGATCAGCGTCTCATGCGCGTTGGTGAAGCGGCGGCCGCGGAAATTCGGCATCGGGTTCGATTTCCGCCAGATCACGTCGTTCAGGATCCAGAACCCGAGATCCTGCAGGATCGCGCCGAGGCGGAAGATGTTGTGGTAGGCGCCGATCACCCAGATCGTGCCGTCCTTGCGCAGCAGCCGGCGGCACTCGCCCAGCCACTCGCGCGTGAACGCGTCATAGGCGGCGAAATCGTCGAAGCGGTCCCATTCCTCGTCGACCCCGTCGACCAGGCTGTCATCGGGCCGGCGCAGCTCGCCGCGGAGCTGAAGATTGTAGGGCGGATCGGCGAAGATGCAGTGCACCGAGGCCGGCGGCAGCATGCGCATCATCTGCACGCAATCGCCGCGCAGGACCTGATCCAGCGGCAGTTCGCGGATGATCTCGACCAGCTTGATGGCGCTCCGCGGTGACCAGCTAGACTGCGGAGGCCGGCAGGCTGGCGTCAACCAGCGATCGGCGCCTCGAGCTCCGAGACCGAGCTGGCGGACGGAGGCGAAGCCGGCGCGGTGGTGCCGCGTCGGGCCCAGGCGCAGCAAGGCCGCCCGGTGGTGCTCGGTCGCGTAGCCGGCATTGGTCTCCCAGCCATAGCCGGGGAAGCGCTGGGCGAGGCGGGTCATGGCGCGGTCGCGCACCACCTTGGCGACGATCGAGGCGGCGGCGATCGAGAGGCAGAGCGCGTCGCCGCCGACGACGCAGCGGACCGGGTGGGGGAGGGCGGGCGGGCGGTTGCCGTCGACGAGGACGAGGTCGGGCGGGCTGCCGAGGCGGGTGACGGCGCGGCGCATGGCGAGCATCGCGGCATGCAGGATGTTGATGCGCTCGATCTCGGTGACGGAGGCGGCGCCGATCGCGATCTCGGCGCGGCCGGAGGCGCGGATCGCCAGGTAGGCGGCGAGGCGCTCCTCGGCGGTGAGCTTCTTGGAATTGTCGATCAGGCGGGCGAGGCGGCGGGGAACGCCGGCGGGGAACACCACGGCCGCGGCGACCACCGGGCCGGCGAGCGGCCCGCGGCCGACCTCATCGA
The DNA here is from genome assembly GCA_963822815.1 of uncultured Alphaproteobacteria bacterium. Classification (GTDB taxonomy): domain Bacteria; phylum Pseudomonadota; class Alphaproteobacteria; order Acetobacterales; family Acetobacteraceae; genus CAWGJC01. The sequence goes on along the minus strand of CAWGJC010000004.1, from coordinate 122,401 downwards.
CCCCGGCAACGCGCCCGCCATGCTGCGACTCCAGCCTGAAATGCGGCATGCGTCCCCGATAGCAGGATGCTCCGGAATCGCGCCAGTGGCCGGCAATGAAGGTGCGGCCGCCGACCATGCCCAGTCGGCGGCCGCTATCCGCGCGCGGAGGGGGAGAGCCGCGCTTCGGATTCCGTCCTGATCGGCCTGCCGCTTCACGCCCGTGCCGATTCCGGCTCGGACGATCGGAGGCTGTCTCCGGCCTGCCGATTCACGCCGCGCCGATTCCGGCTCGAACGATCGGAGGCTAGAACAGCGAGAGCTGCGCCTCCCGCTTGGCGTCGGGATCGGCGGGCGGCGCGAATTGCGTGCAGTCGAGCGGCCGGCCGTCGCCGAACCCCCATTGCCGCGCCGCGCGGGAGAAGCGGCGGGCGAGCAGGTCGGCATACGGGCCCTGGCCGGCGAAGCGGTGGTGGAAGCGGCTGTCGTTCAGCATGCCGCCGCGCGTCTCGCGCACCAGCGAGAGCACGTGCTTCGCGCGGTCGGGGAAGTGCTCCGTGCAGCCAGTCCTGGAACATCTGCTTGATCTCGAGCGGCAGGCGCAGCAGCACGTAGCCGGCGGTCTGCGCTCCGGCGCGGGCGGCGGCTTCGAGGATGCGCTCGAGCTCGGCATCGTTGAGGCCGGGGATCATCGGCGCGGCCAGCACGCCCACCGGCACGCCCGCCTGCGCGAGGATCTCGACCGCCTGCAGCCGGCGCGACGGCGTCGCGGCGCGCGGCTCCATGCGGCGGGCGAGATTGCGCGTCGAGCGTCGTGACGGAGAGATAGACGCGCGCCAGCCTGCCGCTCCGCCAGGCGCTTCAGGATGTCGAGGTCGCGCACCACGCCGGCCGATTTGGTGACGATGGTGAGCGGATGGCCGAAGCGCTCCAGCACCTCGAGCACCGAGCGGGTGAGCTTCAGCGTGCGCTCGACCGGCTGGTAGGGATCGGTGTTGGAGCCGAGCGCCAGCGGGCGGGCGACGTAGCCGGGCTTCCGCAGCTCGCGCTCGAGATGCTCGGCGACCTCCGGCTTGTAGATCAGCCGGGTCTCGAAATCGAGGCCGGGGGAGTAGCCGAGATAGGCGTGGGTCGGTCGGGCATAGCAGTAGATGCAGCCATGCTCGCAGCCGCGATACGGGTTCACCGCGCGGTCGAAGCCGATATCCGGGCTCTGGTTCCAGGCGATGACGGAGCGGCTGGCATCGGGCGTCAGCGTGGTCGGCAGCGGCGGCAGCTCGGCGAATTCCGCCTCGAGCGTGCCCCAGCCATCGTCGAAGGGCTGGCCGACTCTGCGATCATAGCGGTTCGGCGGGTTGGTGACGGCGCCGCGGCCCTTGCGGACCTGCCGCGACCGGCAGGGCGCCGGCTCGTCCCAGCCGAAGCCGGCAGCGGCCTCGCGGCCGGGAGGGTCGGAGAGGCCCGGATCCGCGTCGCGCATCCGCTCCTCGCATCGCATCCATGTTCCCGTTGTGTTCCAGAACGGAAGATGCCGCAGACCGGGAGCCCGGTCAAGAACGAAATGGGAACGTAAGCCGCGGCTGGCGTGCCGGGGCCGCCGGGAGCTAAGCGGGAGGGTGACCGAGCAATCGCAAAGCCCGCCTGCCGCGGCTCCCGGCCGGGACCGTGCGCTTCGTTCCACTGCGCCGGATCCGGCGATCGCGCGTGCTGTCGCCGCGGAACTGGATCAGCCAGACGGTGTTCTGGACCGGCGCGATTTTGGTCGCGGTGATCGCGATCCTGTTCGCGAACCTGGCCAATCGCGCGGTGGCGCTGTTCGGGCTGGCGATCGCGTTCCAGCCCCTGGCTGGCCTTCGTGATCTCGCCGCTCGGGCTCGCCGGCTCGGTGCTGCTGACCAGGCGCTTCTTCCCGGGCGCGCAGGGGAGCGGCATCCCGCAGGTGATCGCCGCGCTGCACATCGCCGATCGGCGACAAGGTCGACCGGATGCTGTCGCTCCGGATCGCCTTCGGCAAGATCCTGCTGACGCTGCTCGGCCTCGCCTGCGGGGCCTCGATCGGGCGCGAGGGGCCGACCGTGCAGATCGGCGCCACCCTGATGAATGCGTTCGGCCGCTACCATGCACCTGCCGCGCCGCGAGCTGCAGCGCGGGCTCGTGCTCGCCGGCGGCGCGGCGGGCATCGCGGCGGCGTTCAACACGCCGCTCGCCGGGATCGTGTTCGCGATCGAGGAGCTGAGCCATTCCTTCCAGGCGCGCACCTCCGGCACCGTGCTCGCCGCGGTGATCATCGCCGGCATCGTGACGGTCGCGATCGCCGGCAACTACACCTATTTCGGCACCAGCTCGGCCGAGCTCGCCTTCGGCACGCGGTGGGTCGCGGTGCTGGTCTGCGGCGTGTGCGGCGGCCTCGCGGGAGGGCTGTTCAGCACCATCCTGGTGCGCGCCGCGTCCGCCCTGCCGGGGCGGGCGGGACGCTGGGTGATCGCGCCATCCGGTGGCGTTCGCGGCGCTCTGCGGGCTCGCGATCGCCGCCATCGGCACGCTCGCGCACGGCACGACCTACGGCACCGGCTATGCCCAGGCGCGCGCGATCATCGAGGGCAGCGCGCACATGCCGGCCTCGTTCTTCGTGCTGAAATTCCTCGCCAACATCGTCTCCTATGTGAGCGGGATCCCGGGCGGCATCTTCGCGCCGGCGCTCGCGGTGGGCGCGGGGCTCGGGGAGTGGCTGTCCGGGCTGATGCCGTCGGCGCCGGAGAGCGCGGTCGTGCTGCTCGCCATGGTCGGGTATTTCACCGGCGTCGTGCAGGCGCCGATCACCGCGATCATCATCGTCATGGAGATGACCAACAACCAGTCGATGATCGTGCCGGTGATGGCGACCGCGATGGTCGCGTTCGGCGTCTCGCGGCTGGTCTGCCCGCAGCCGATCTACGGCGCGCTCGCCGACCGCTTCCTGCGGCGCGCAGATGCAGGCCGAGGCTCGCCCGTCGTGACCGTCCGCCCGGCGGCACCGGCATCAGGCCGCGGGCGGGACGCCGAACAGGCGCGCGAACCGCGCGGAATAGGCGGGCCATACCTCCGGGTTCAGCAGGCGTTCCGGACGCTGGCCGTCGAGGATGTCGATGAGCTGCTCGGCGGCGATGCGGGCGATGTTCTCGCGCGCCTCCTGGGTCACGCCCGCGGTGTGCGGGCTCACCAGCACGTTGTCGAAAGCGAGCAGCGGATGCTCGGGCGGCGGCGGCTCGGGGTCCCACACGTCGAGCCCGGCGCCGGCGATCCGGCCGGCGGCAAGCGCCTCGGCGAGCGCCATCTCGTCATGGATGCCGCCACGCGCCGTGGTGATGAACTAGGCGCCCGGCCGCATCATGGCGTATTGTGCGGCGCCGATCATGCCTCTCGTCTCCGCGCTGCGCGGGCAGTTGATGGAGACGAAGTCGGACTGCCGCAGCACCTCCTCGAGCGTCGCCTTCTCGGCGCCGCGGGCGCGGATCGTGGCGTCGTCGAGATAGGGGTCGCAGGCGAGCACGCGCATGCCGAACAACCCGCGGCACAGCTCGGCGACGCGCGAGCCGACCTGGCCTAGTCCGACGATGCCGATCGTCCTGCCGCGGATGTCGTTGCCGATGAAGGCGTTGCGGTCGATCCCCGGGCAGCGGCGCATGAACCGGTCGGCCTGGATCATGCGCTTCGAGAGCGTCAGCATCATGCCGAGCACGTGCTCGGCGACCGCCTCCCGGTTGCCGCCGGCCTGGTTGACGGCGAGCACGCCGGCGCGCGTGCAGGCATCGACGTCGACCGTGTCGTAGCCGGCGCCGTTCGAGGATACGGCGAGCAGGTCGGGCATGCGCGCGAGCAGCGCGTCGGTGGCGTGGAACCGCGACGCGATCTCGTCCCGCGCGGCGCCGATCTGGTAGGCGTGCGCGGCGGCGAGCACCGGCGAAACCACGTCGTCCGGGCTGTCGTTCTCAAGCCGGTCGAGGCGGATGTCGGGCCGCGCCGCGAGGATCGTCGGCGAACACCGGATGGGCGATGGTGCGCACGTAGAAGGCGCGCTTGGTGTTGACCGGCATGTGGGCGGGCATCCTCCGTTCGGCGCCCGATCCTTGCCGCCGGGGCCGCGCGCCGCAACCCGCCCTGGACAGGCCGCCGGCCCGCGACCACATGCGGCCGGAACGAGGGAGGTGTTGGATGGACGGATCGCAGGCCACCGCCGACAAGGTCGAGCGGAGCGACGCCGAGTGGCGCCGGGTGCTGACGCCGGAGCAGTTCCGCGTCCTGCGCCAGCACGGCACCGAGCGTCCCGGCACCAGTCCGCTGCTCGAGGAGCACCGCGAGGGCGTGTTCCGCTGCGCCGGCTGCGGCACCGAGCTGTTCGACGCCTCCACCAAATTCGAGAGCGGGTCGGGCTGGCCGAGCTTCTACACCGCCCGCGGAGGGGCGGTCGCGACCACCACGGACCGCAGCCACGGCATGACCCGGGTCGAGATGCACTGCGCGCGCTGCGGCGGCCATCTCGGCCATGTGTTCGAGGACGGGCCGCGTCCGACCGGCCTGCGCTACTGCACCAACGGCGCCGCCCTCGCCTTCGAGCCGAAGGCGTGAGCTGGGCGGAGCTGCTGGGCGAGCTCTCCGGCCTGCTGGCCGGCGAGCGCGACCCGATCGCCAACGCCGCCAACACCGCCGCGCTGATCTTCGCGCGCGTGCCGCGCGTGAACTGGGCCGGTTTCTACTTCCTGCACGGCGGGGAGCTGGTCCTGGGGCCGTTCCAGGGGCTGCCGGCCTGCGTCCGCATTCCGCTGGGCCGTGGCGTGTGCGGTGCGGCGGCGGTGCGGCGGGAGACCATCCTGGTCCCCGACGTGCATGCCTTCGCGGACCACATCGCCTGCGATTCGGCCTCCAACGCCGAGCTGGTGGTGCCGCTGGTGTCGGCCGGCTGGCTGTTCGGCGTGCTCGACCTCGACAGTCCGGATCGCGGGCGGTTCGAACCCGAGGATCAGGCGGGGGCGGAGGCCGTCGCCAGGGCGTGGATTCAGGCATCGGATCTCTCCGCGGTCGGCTGGAGCCGCGACGCGGCCTGACTTTAACGCTTCCTTATATCGTTGCGCGGGTGTAATCTCATAGCATGAGCAGAGTCCAGTGTTTCGGGCTGGCCGGCATCATCGGCTGGCCGCTCCATCACTCGCTTTCACCGTCGCATGCACGGTCACTGGCTGGAGCGGCACGACATCGCGGGGGCCTATGTGCCGATGTCGGTGCGGCCGGAGCGGGTCGAGACGGCGCTCCGGGGCCTCGGTGCGCTCGGCTTCGCCGGCTGCAACGTCACCCTGCCGCACAAGGAGGCGGCGCTGCGCGCGGTGGATCACGTGGACCCGCTGGCGCGGCGGATCGGCGCCGTCAACCTGGTCGTGGTCGGGGCGGATGGATCGCTCTCGGGCTTCAACGAGGATGCGGCGGGCTTCCTCGCCAGCCTGCGCGAGGCGACCCCCGCCTGGCGGGCCGATGCCGGGCCGGCGGTGGTGCTCGGGGCGGGCGGCGCCGCGCGGGCGGTGGTCGCGATCCTGCTGGGGGAGGGCGCGCCGGAAATCCGGCTGCTGAACCGCAGCCAGTTGCGGGCGGCGGTGCTCGCCGACGAGATGGGACAGGCGGTGCGGCCGCTCGACTGGCGCGAGCGCCATGCCGCCCTCGACGGCGCGGCGCTGGTCGTCAACACCACGAGCCAGGGCATGCGGGGCGAGCCGCCGCTCGATCTCGCACTCGATGCCTTGCCGGGCGCGGCATTGGTCGCCGACCTCGTCTACACGCCGCTGGAGACGGCGCTGCTGGTGGCCGCACGCGCCCGCGGCCACCAGGCGGTGGACGGGCTCGGCATGCTGATGCACCAGGGGGTGCCGGCCTTCGAGGCCTGGTTCGGGGTGCGGCCGAGCGTCACGCCCGAACTGCGTGCGATGCTGGAAGCGAAGCTGCGCGGCGATTGACTTGGGCGGCGCCGCGGGGCTATCCCGCTCTCCCCGAACGGGCCCGGCCTGGGCCCGTGGCGTGACGGTGGCGGCGTAGCTCAGCGGTAGAGCAGGGGAATCATAATCCCTTGGTCGGTGGTTCAAATCCGCCCGCCGCTACCATTCAGCCGCCGGCGGCTGTTGTCAGGCGTGGCCGGCGTTGCCGGAGAGAAGCAGCGGGTCGATCCGCAGCGTGCCGAGGGCACGGCGCCACTTGGTGTCGTGTTCGGCATCGAACACCAGCCCCTCGTTGGCCGGCACCGACAGCCAGGCGTTCTGGGTGAACTCCTCGTCGAGCTGGCCGGGTCCCCAACCGGCATAGCCGAGGGCGAGCAGGCACTCGCGCGGTCCGCCGCCGGTCGCGATCGCCTTCAGGATGTCGAGGCTCGCGGTCAGGGCCAGACCCTCATCGACCCGCAGGCTGCCGTCTCCGGTCCAGTCGGCGGTGTGCAGGACGAAGCCGCGCGCATTGTCGACCGGGCCGCCCTGGCAGAGCCGGATGCGCCGTGCCGGGGGCACCGGCGCGATGTCGAGCTGGCGCAGCAGATCGTCGAAGCTCGGGCTTTCCAGCGGGCGGTTGACGATGATGCCCATCGCCCCTTCCGCCGTGTGGGCGCAGACATAGATGACGCTCTGCGAGAATGCCGAGCCGGCCAGGCCGGGCATCGCGATCAGCAGCTTGCCGGTGAGAAAACCTTCCGGGGCGGCCTCGCGCGCCGCGGTGCGAGGCTTCGTCGTCCGCTTGCGGGGGGGCGTCTCGGTTCCCGGGTCGGGCGCGACGCCCTTCCTGGCGGATCTGCGCTTTTCGGGGCGGTCAGGGGAGCTCATGGTGATCCAATCTTGGGGCAAGTCCGGAGTGGCGCAAGCACGGGCAATGATCCGAAGTTGAAACACTACCCGGGATGACAGCGTCGCAGCGGATCGTTACCAATTTCTCATTCCAGCCTAACCCAGGGGGGACAATTCTCGATGACGATCAAGGTCGGCGACACCATCCCGTCGATGAAGCTCATGATGGCGACCGAGGACGGACCGAAGGAGGTCTCGACCGACGCGCTGTTCGGCGGCAAGAAGGTCGTGCTGTTCGGCGTTCCCGGCGCTTTCACGCCGACATGCAGCGCGCGACATCTCCCGGGGTTCGTGGACAATGCGGAAACGATCCGCGGCAAGGGGGTCGATACGGTCGCCTGCGTCGCGGTCAATGACGCCTTCGTGATGAATGCCTGGGGCAAGCAGCAGGGCGTCGACGGCAAGGTGGTGCTGCTCGCCGACGGCTCCGGCAGCTTCATCCGGGCGATGGGGCTCGAGCTCGACCTGATGGGCCGCGGCATGGGGATGCGCAGCCAGCGCTTCGCGCTGATCGCGGAGGACCGCAAGGTGACGCATCTCGCGGTCGAGCCGCCCGGCGGCTTCGACGTGAGCAAGGCCGAAAGCGTGCTGGCGGCGCTCTGATCGACCGCCGCCGCTCGGCGGTCAGGCGGTCCTGACGGGCGAGGAACTGCGCCCGAAGGCCGATTGCAGGCTCCAGGCGCCGGGGCCGGTCGCAAACAGCGTCAGGAAGATGAAGCAGTAGAGCACCGCCGCCTCGCCATGGTTGACGATCGGGAAGAAGCCGTGCGGGGCATGCGCCGTCCAGTAGGCGACGGCCATCTCGCCCGACAGCAGGAACGCGATCGGACGGGCCAGCAGGCCGAGCACGAGCAGCAGGCCGCCGAACGTCTCGATCACCCCGGCGAACCACAGCAGCGAGAGGGGGTGGGGCAGGCCCCCGGCCGCCGCTGCCGGGAAGCCGATCAGCTTCTCCAGCCCGTGGCACATGAAGAGCAGGCCGGCGATGATGCGCAGCAGCGCGATCGCGCGCGGCGCCCAGGCGGCAGCGAAATCGTCGTCGTATTCCATGTCGGCTCTCTCGTCGTTTCGGTTCAGGCTCGGGCGAGGCGAAGTTCGGTGCCCCAGGGGTCGCGCATCGCCGCATCCGGGTCGGGCAGGGCGCCCGGCCGGACCGCGAGGGTGAGTTCGGCAAGTCCGGCGCGGCGCGGATCGCGCGGGCCGGCGCCCCGGCTGTGCCAGGTGTTGACGGCGATATGGTGGTGGTAGCTCCCGGTCGAGAGGAAGGCGGCCGACGGCGCGGCGCGCACCAGGTCGAGCCCGAGCCGGTCGCGATAGAAGCCGAGCGCCGCGCCGATGTCGCCCACGCGCAGGTGCACATGCCCGATCCGTGCCCCCGCCGGTGCGCCCGCCCATTCGCCACCCTCGGCCGCACCCAGCAGGTCGTCGGTCGCGAGCCGGCGCGTGGTCATCGACACCTGGCCGTCCTGCCACTGCCAGGACGCGCGCGGGCGGTCGGCATAGACCTCGATGCCGTTGCCCTCGGGGTCGCTCAGATAGATCGCCTCGCTGACGCCGTGGTCGGAGGCGCCGTCGATCGGCACGCCAAGCCGGCCGGCATGGGCGAGCCAGCGCGCGAGATCGGCGCGGGCCGGCATCAGGAAGGCGGTGTGGAACAGGCCGGCCTCGGCCGGGTCATCGGGCAGCGCCGATCGGTCCTCGACGAGGTGCAGGAACGCCGCGCCGCCGGCGCCGAGCGCCACCCGCCCGGCCCCGCGGGCGATCGGCGCGAGGCCGAGCACCGTCCGGTAGAATTGTTCCACCCCGGCCAGGTCGCGCACGGTGAGAGCGACGCCGGCGATGGAGATCGGCGCGGTCGAAGGATGATCGGCATGCGGCCCGGCGGGCCGGGCTTCGGTGGTGCTCATGCCCGACATGTAGGTCGATACCGGCTCACCGGAAGCAGCAATCCCGGAGGACGATCCGAGCACCGCGCCGGGGCGCAGGCGGCCCGCTTCACGGGCCGTCGCGAACGAGGTCGCGAACAAGGGTGATGCACCCTGGCCGCCCGCCCCGGCGGCCCCACGTGCGGCGCCCGCGATGCCGTTCAGGCCGCGGTCGCCCGGCCGCGCCCGGCCTGCTCGGCCTCCAGCGCGAAGGTGTCGGTGAGGGTGCGGACGAGGACGTCGATGACCGGCTGCGCCGCATTCTGGCCCTTCAGGAGCAGGATCCCGTATTGCGGCAGCGCGGGCAGGTTCTCGTCCGGCCGCAAGCGGCCGCAGCCCCTCGGGCAGCCAGGAGATGGTGGAGACGGTGACCGCGAGCCCCGCCATCACCGGCGCATGCGTGCCCACCTGCGAGCTCGACGTGTAGGCGATGCGGTAGCGCCGCCCCGCCCGCTCCAGCGACAGCAGCGCCGCCCGGCGCCAGAAGCAGCCGGGGTGCCCGAGCGCCAGCGGCAGCGGGTCCTGCCGATGCGGCGAGTTCCGCTCCGACGTCACCCAGACGAGCGGCCCGCGCCAGAGCGGCACCGCGGCGGCGCGGGGCGGCTCGCTGCCTTCGGAGCAGAGGGTCAGGTCGAGCTCGCCCGCGCGCATGAGCTCGACGAGCTCGCCCGAGGATGCCGAGATCACGTCCACCTCCACCGCCGGGTGGGTCTCGGCGAAGCGCATGAGGATCGTCGGCAAATAGCGCAGCGCGTAGTCGTCCGGCGTGCCGAGCCGCACCCTGCCGGCGACCGAAGGCTCGCGGAAGGTCCTCCAGATGTCGTCGTTCAGCGCCAGCACCTCGCGGGCCCGGCTCAGCAGGAACCGGCCATGCGCGGTGAGCTGGACCGAGCCGCCCCTGGCGCGCAGCAGCAGCGTGCGCCCGAGCAGCGCCTCCAGCCGCTGCACCTGCATCGAGACGGCGGATTGCGTGCGCCCGACCTGCCGTGCGACGCGGGTGAAGCTGCCCTCCTCGGCGATCAGGCTGAAGGTGCGGAGCAGGTCGGGATCGATGCCGGCGGGCAGCGTCATGGCGCTCTCCTCGCGATCAATATTGGTGATGCCGGGCATCAAATCAATTCGTTTCCCTGATGGAGATGGGAACCCATCTGCGCGCCATGGCCCGTTGTTGAAGGAGGCGGACATGGCCACCCTGACCCGCAATTTCGTCCTGCTGCCGGGATTTTCGCTGCACCGCGACGGCGGCCGGCTGCGACTCGCATGGCAGCGGTTCCTGGCGCGGCGGCGCGAAGCGGCGGCACTGCGCCGGCTGTCGCAGGAGGATCCGCGCACGCTGGCCGATCTCGGCATCTCGCGCGCGCAGGGGGAGTTCGAGGCCGGCCGGCCCTGGATCGGCTTCCCGCCGCGCTGAAGGGCGCGCCTGCGGTCCTCGTGAAACGGTTGCGGGCCGGGTCATGGCGACATGACCCGGCCCGCGTTACGTTCGGCCCATGAGCACCTATTGCCTGATCGCGCCGGGCCATCCCATCCACGGTCCGTATCACGACACGGAATATGGCTTTCCCCAGCGCGACGAGACCGTGCTGTTCGAGCGGCTCGGCCTCGAGATCTTCCAGGCCGGATTGTCGTGGGAGCTGATCCTCAAGCGCCGGCCAGGACTGGTCCTCGCGTTCGCCGGATTCGCGGTCGATCGCGTCGCGGCGTTCGGTCCCGGGGAGATCGCGGCGCTGCTCGCCAATCCCGCCATCATCCGCAATCGCGCCAAGGTCGAGGCGATGATCGCCAATGCGCGGGTGGTGCAGGAGTTGCGCGCGTCGAGCGGCGGCTTCGCGGCCTGGCTCGACGCCCACCATCCGCGCGCCCTGGCGGAGTGGATCAAGCTGTTCCGCAGGACGTTCCGCTTCACCGGGCCGGAAGTCGTGCGCGAGTTCCTGCTGAGCACGGGCTATCTGCCCGGTGCCCATGCCGAGGATTGCCCGGTCGCGGCGCGCATCGCCGCGGCCCGGCCGCCCTGGATGGCCTGACCGGGGAAAGAAATGGCGGTGCCTTGCGGGCACCGCCAAGTTTAGGGAGGAAACGTCCAAGAAAGCAGCTCCGCCGAGGCGTTGCTGCAGGTGCGAGAGTGACGGCCTCCAGTGCGAAGTGCAAGCTCTTTTTTGTGCGTCGCAGCAGTGCTCAAGCGGCTGTGAAATGGAGGTCGTGGGAAGGCGTGGCGGGGCCCTGCCGAGAGCGGCGGGCAAGGCCTGGTCGGCGGTGGAGCCCGGGCTCGGCTTCACCCTCTCCGGCCTGCTGCAGGCGGTGCTGTCGCGCGAGCACATGCCATCCCGAGGCCGGCGGCGGGCACCGATCGGCAAGGTGTTGATGGTGGCGGTGCTGTGGTCGAGCGGGCTCGGCCTTCCCGGCGTGCTCGCCGTCCTCCGGTCGTGCTGCCGCTGCTCGATGTCCATCGCCCCGCACCTGCGGATGGCGGATGGCGGCGCACATCGCGCTGGTGTTCTTCGCCACCATGGTGATCGCGGCGCTGCTGAAGGACCTGCTGTTCACCGGGCTCGACTGGGTGCCGATGGCGCGACCTGCACGTCCGCGCCATTGCGGCGCGCGGGGAGCCGGGCCATAAGCGCGTTGCGCAACCCGATGATGACGATGGCAGGCCGCGAACGATGAGTCCGAGCGCATGACGCGCGCGCTCGTCGCCCGCGCCAACCTGCTCGTCTTCGCCGTCCTCATGGTGCTGTTCGCGCTGGTCGCCGGGATCACCTGGGATCGACTGACCGCCGCCAACGCGACCCGCATGTGGACGCAGCGCGGCTACGAAGTGCTCAACGCCCTCAAGGACCTGAACCTCGTCGTGCGCGAGGCGGAGAGCGGGCAGCGCGGATACCTGCTCACCGGCAACGACGAGTATCTCCGCCCCTACCAGACCGCGCTCGGCCAGATCGGCTTCCTCGAAGGCACGCTGCAACGCCTGGCCGCCGACAACCCGGCCGAGCAGGATCACCTGCGCGCCCTCGGGCCGCTGGTGCAGCGCAAGCTCGAAGAGCTCGCGCAGACGATCGAACTCCGCCGCACCTACGGCCTCGATGCCGCGATGCGGATCGTGAATGCGGGCAAGGGCAAGGACGCCATGCAGCGCATCCAGAACGTCGTCGATCAGATGACGGAGGAGGAGACGGCGACGCTCGACGGCCAGCTCCGCGAGCTGGCCCGCCGCGCCGGCCTGGTGCGGTGGCTCGCGTTCGGGGGCGCGGCGATCGCCGCCCTGGCGCTGCTCTGGGCGGCGCGGCTGCTCAACCAGGCCTGGTCGCAATCCTACCGGTTCGAGGCGGAGCAGCGCGCGCTCGCGCTCCGCCTGCGCACCTCGCTCGACAGTCTGAGCCAGGGCGTCGCGGTGTTCGGCGCCGATTTCCGCCTGCTGCACTGGAACCACTGCTTCGAGGTGCTGCTCGACGTCCCGCCCGATCTCCTGCACGCCGGCACCCCCTATGCGGCGTTCCATGACCGCATCCGGCCATTGCTGGAGAGCGAGGACGAGATCCGCCACGCGCCGCGCGTGGCCGGGGTGCCGGTGGTGTACGAACGGACGGGGCCGCACGCGCACGAGCTCGAGCTCCGCCGCACGCCGATGCCGGATGGCGGCTTCGTGCTCACCGTGAGCGACATGACCAGGCGCGTGAAAGCCGAGAACGTGCTGCGCGAAGCGCAGAAGATGCAGGCGATCGGGCAGCTCACCGGCGGCATCGCGCATGACTTCAACAACCTGCTGACGGTGATCCTCGGCAATCTGGAGCTGGTGCGCTCCCGCCTGGACGGCGATGCCGGCCTGCAGCGGCGGATCGAGCGCGCGGTGAACGCGGCGCAGCGCGGCGCCACACTGACCGGCCAGCTTCTCGCTTTCGCCCGCCGCCAGCCGCTTGCGCCGGCGCCGATCGACCTCGCCGCCACCATGCCGGAGCTGATCCCGCTGCTGCGGCGCACGCTCGGCGAGTACATCGACGTGCGCTATGTCGAGACCGCCGGGCTGTGGCCGGCGATGGCGGACGCGGCGCAGCTCGAGGCCGCGGTGCTTAATCTCGCGCTCAACGCGCGCGACGCGATGCCCGGCGGCGGCCGGCTCACCATCGAGCTCGCGAACAAGGTGCTCGACGCGGATTACGCCCGGCGCCACGCCGAAGTGGCGCCGGGCGACTATGCGATGCTGGCGGTGTCCGATACCGGCCACGGCATGACGCCGGAGGTGGCGGCGCGCGCCTTCGAGCCGTTCTTCACGACCAAGCTCGACGGCAAGGGGACCGGACTCGGGCTCGCGATGGTGTTCGGCTTCGTCAAGCAGTCGGGCGGGCATGTGAAGGTCTATTCCGAGCCGGGCGAGGGCACGACGGTCCGCCTCTATCTGCCGCGTGCATCGGCCGCGGCGGCAGGTCCGCGCGGCGCGGCGCCGATGCAGCTGCCGCGCGGTTCGGCGACGATCCTGGTGGTGGAGGACGATGCGGCGGTGCGCGAAGTGGCGGTCGCGATCCTGCGCGACCTCGGCTACCGGGTGATCGGGGCGGCGGATGGCGAGGCGGGGCTCGCCGCCTTCGAGGCGCACGCCGCCGAGATCGCGCTCGTGCTCACCGATGTGGTGCTGCCGGGCACGCTGCGCGGCCAGGCGATGGCGGCGCGCATGGCCGCGATCAGGCCGGAGGTGCGCGTGCTCTACATGTCGGGCTACACCGAGAACTCGATCGTGCATCAGGGCCGGCTCGACGAGGGCGTGCAGCTCATCACCAAGCCGTTCAAGCGCGACGAGCTCGCGCGGCGCGTGGCCGATCTGCTGGTTCCGGCGGAGGACTGAATGATGCGGCTCTATCGCTTGCCGAAGGCGGAGACGATCGACGACCTGACGCTCGGGGAGGCGCCCGATCCCGCGCCCGCGCGCGGCCAGGTGCTGGTCCGCATGAAGGCGTGGTCGCTCAACTACCGCGACCTGATGGTGGCGACCGGACGCTACGGCGTCGGCGGCACCAAGCCCGGCCTGGTGCCGCTTTCGGACGGCGCCGGCGAGGTGGTGGCGGTGGGGCCGGAGGTGTTTCGCGCGAAACCGGGCGATCGCGTCTGCCCGACCTTCATGCAGGGCTGGCTCGGCGGCGAGGTGATCCCGGAGGCGCGGCAGCGCGCGCTCGGCGGCGGCATCGACGGCGTGCTCGCCGAACTTGTGCTGGTCGATCAGGCCGATCTCGTCCACCTGCCCGCGCATCTTTCGTACGAGGAGGCGGCGACGCTGCCCTGCGCGGCGGTGACTGCCTGGAACGCGCTCCATGGCGGCGTGCGCTTGCAGCCGGGGGAGACGGTGCTGGTGCTCGGCACCGGCGGCGTCTCCATCTTCGCGCTGCAATTCGCGCATCTCGCGGGCGCGCGGGTGATCGCCACCTCGTCGAGCGCGGACAAGCTCGCGCGCGCAAAATCGCTCGGCGCCAGCGACGGGATCAATTACCGCGAGACGCCGGAATGGCAGGAGCGCGTGCGCGAACTGACCGGCGGTCGTGGCGTCGATCACGTGGTGGAGGTCGGCGGCGCCGGCACATTGCAGCGCTCGATCGCCGCGGCGCGCGTGGGTGGTCAGGTCGGGCTGATCGGCGTGCTGACCGGCGGCCAGATCGACCCGGCCCCGATCATGCGCCGCAACGTGACGGTGCGCGGCATCTTCGTCGGCTCCCGCGAGATGTTCGAAGCGATGAACCGCGCGATTGCGCAACACGAATTGCGCCCGGTGATCGACAAAGTGTTCCCGTTCGCCGAGGCGCGGGCGGCGTATCGGCATCTCGAAAGCGCCGCGCATCTCGGAAAGGTGGTGATCCGGGCGTAAGCAAATCGGGCCGGTGCCGTGGCGGAGTATCGGGTGGGCTTCAGCCCGCCAACCACGGAGCTTCGGGTCGCATCAGGTCAGGAACAGCAGGCAGAACCAGAGGAAGTAGGACACCAGATATGCCGCGGCCATGAGGTCGATCATCCACCGACAGAATCGCGCCGGGATCGGCGAATTGCCGGTGCAGCCAAGCTGCAAGGCGATTGCTCCGATCGCCTGGTGAGCGGCGGCGATGTAGCGGCGGAATATCAGGATCCCAAGAAAGGCCGGGATGTGCATCAGCAGGACCAACAGCTGCACGCCGTAGTGCCGCGCGAACCCGCCGAACGTTGGCCGGTACTCGGGAATCGTGGCGAAGAGCCCCGCTGTGAGCAGGCTGAGCACCAGGAAGAAACTGAACCAATTGACGAACTGGCTGGTGTTCACACGCAAGTGGGCGTTGATCTCCTGGTACTCCTGGAGCGACAATGCCTCACGCACGTCCATCAGGTCACCGACTGCGGTCGAACGAAGTCGGTCGCCCAGCACAATCCGACCGTAGCGCCCTTCATGATCGGCAGCAGCGCCAGGCACAGGATGACCGCCAACGGGAGCCAAATCGTGGCCTGCAGCCAGAGCGGTGGCTCGTAGCGATCCGACCACACGAAAAGCGGCACCACGATATGGCCGACGACGAGGATCGTCAGGTAGGGCGGGAAATCGTCCGACGGATAGATCGTGTTGTCTGCGCCGCAGACCTCGCACGGGGAGCGGAGGGTGAGGTAGCGAGTGAAAAGCCGACCTTCCCCGCAATTGGGACAGCGACGCCGCAGACCGCGTCTGATGCCAAGCGGTATCGATTTTCCCTCGACCACGAATTCTCCGATCGCTGGCTCGCCGCCGCCCTTCCGTCCTGGGAGTAACTCATCGGGTTCCGGGACGTTCCTCGTGCCACCTTGCGAGGAGCTTGCGTCCAGAGCGGCTTCCGATCAGAGCGGATCGGAAACCGCTCTGGCTTTGTCTGCTGGCGAGCAACTTCATCCACCTGATCGGATGTTGCTCTAACCCTTCCGCCCCGCGAACCTGACTGCCTCCTCCGCCGCGCGGAACAGTGCGCGCGCCTTCTGCCGCGTCTCCTCGTACTCCCCCTCCGGCGTCGAATTGGCGACCACGCCGCCGCCGGCCTGCACGTACATCGTGCCGTCCTTCACCAAAGCGGTGCGCAGGCCGATGCAGGTGTCCATCGTGCCGTTGGCGGCGAAATAGCCGATGCAGCCGGCATAGATGCCGCGGCGCGTCGGCTCGAGCTCCTCGATGATCTGCATCGCCCGCACCTTCGGTGCGCCGGTCAAGGTGCCGGCGGGGAAGCCGGCGATCAGAGCGTCCAAGGCGTCGAGCCCGTCGCGCAGCCTTCCCTGCACGTTGGAGACGATGTGCATGACATGGCTGAACCGCTCGATGGCGAAACTCTCCGTCACCGCGACCGAGCCGAGCTCGGCGACGCGGCCGACATCGTTGCGGCCGAGATCGAGCAGCATCAGGTGCTCGGCGCGCTCCTTGGGGTCGGACAGCAGCTCGGCCTCGAGCGCCTGGTCCTCCTCGTGCGTGACGCCGCGCGGACGGGTGCCGGCGAGCGGGCGGATGGTCACCATCCCGTCGCGCAGCCGCACCAGGATTTCCGGACTGCTGCACACGATCGAGAAGCCGCCGAAATCGAGATAGACGAGGAACGGCGCCGGGTTGATCCGCCGCAGCGCGCGGTAGAGCGCGAAGGGCGGCAGCGCGAAGGGCGCGGAGAAGCGCTGGCTCGGCACGATCTGGAACGCATCTCCCGCCGTGATGTACTCCTTCATCCGCGCGACGATGTCCATGAATTGCTGCTTCGAGAGATTGGACACCGGCTCGCGGGGCGGCGGCAGGGCGACCGGCGGCGCCGCATGCGGCAGCGGCCGTTCCAGCGCGCTCTCCGCCTCGGCGAGCCGCGCCTTCGCGTGCTCGAAGGCGAGCGACGCGGAGACGCCCTCCTGCGGATAGACCGGCGCCGCCAGCGTGAGCTCGTCGCGCACATTGTCGAAGATCGCGAACAGCGTGGGGCGGATCAGGATCGCCTCCGGCAGGCCGATCTCGTCGCGGTTCTTCTCCGGCAGGCGCTCCATCTGCCTTACCATGTCGTAGCCGAGATAGCCGACCAGCCCGCCCGCCATCGGCGGCAGATGCGCGGGCACGTGGAGCCGCGCTTCCGCGATCAGCGCGCGCAGGCTGTCGAGCGGCGGACGATCATCGGCGACGAAGGCGTGCGGAGCGGACCGCGCGTGGCGGTTGATCTCGGCCGCGCCGCCGCGGCAGCGCCAGATCAGGTCGGGCTCCATGCCGATGATCGAGTAGCGCCCGCGCGCCGAGCCGCCCTCCACGCTCTCGAGCAGGAACGCGTTCGGCTTGCCCTCGGCGAGCTTCAGGAAGGCGGCGACCGGCGTCTCCAGATCGGCCACCCAGCTCGTCCACACCAGCGCGCCGCGGCCCGCATCGTAATCGGCGCGGAAATTCGCGAGGTCGGGCGGGGTGGCGATGTTCATTGCGCGGCGACCGTGTCCAGCAGGGATTGGTTGATGCGGGGATGCGCGCGGGCGCGGAGCGCGGTGGTGAACGTCTCGGTGATGTCGCCGCCCATCTGCCGGTTCAGCGCGTCGCGGGTCTGGCTGTAGCCCGCCGGGTCCGATTTGGGGTCGGGCACCTCGATCGTGTCGAGCACGGCGACGACGAAGCCGTCCGCCGTCTGCACCATCGTCGCCTCGCCCTGCTTCAGCCCGAACATGATCTGCGCGAGCTGCGGGGGAACGCCCGGCGTCGAGCCGCCGCGCGCGACCGGCGGCGTCTCGGTCACCTTCAGCCCCTCGGCGGTGGCGGCGGTCCGCAGGCTGCCGCCGCTCTTCGCCGCGACGTAGAGCTGCGTCGCCGCCGCGTTCTGCGCGTGCTGCTCGGCATCGGCCACCCAGTCCGCTCGGACCTCGTTCTGCACCGCGTCATACGGCTTCCTCGCCGGCGGAATCACGTCCTCGACGCTCACCGCGTAATAGGAGGAAACGCTCCCCTGCTGCCCCGGCACCTCGCTGAGCGTCGGGGGATCGCCCTTCTTGAGCTGGAAGGCGGCGGTGATCACCGCCGCCTTCACGTCGGGCGGGCCGGGGATCGGCGCGGGCTGGCCCTGCGGCGTGTTGCCCTGGGCATCGAGCGTGCCGGTGACGGCGGCGAGGCCGAGATCGCCGGGCAGGCTGTCGAGCGTCGTGCCGGCGCCGAGCAGGTCCTGCAGCTTGTTGGCGCGATCGTAGATCAGGTCGCCGGCGCGATCGGCGGCCAGATGGTTGCGGATCTCGGCGCGGACCTGGTCGAGGGTCCGGCTGCTCCCCGGCACGATCTTCGGCACCAGCAGCACGTCCCAGCCCGATTCGGTCTGCACCGGCCCGGTCACCGTGCCCGGCGCGGCGGCAAAGACGGCATTCGCGAGACCCGGCGAGGGGAAGTCGGAAGCGGTCGCGGCATCGAGCTCGGCGCTGGAGGCGCCCGCGGATTTCGCGGCGTCCTGCATCGTCTTCCAGTCGGCGCCCGCCTTCCACTGCTCGGCGAGCTTCTGCGCCGCCGCCTGGCCCTGCGCGACCAGCACCTCGGCCGAGCGCTTCTCCGCCGTCACGTAATCGGCCTTGTGCGCGTCGTAATAGGCCTGGATATCGGCGTCCGAGACCGGGATGTCCTTGGCGACCAGCGCGGGCGTCAGGATCACCGCCCGGATGCGGCGATATTCCGGCGCGCTGTAGAGGTCGGGGTGGTTGTCGTACCAGCGATGCAGCGCGGCGTCGGTGGGCGCCGGCGGGGCGGGCGCGGCGGCGAACGGAAAGCTCACCATCGAGGCCTGGCGCTTCTCCTCGCGGTACTCGAACAGGCGGCGGACCAGATCCCCGGGCGCGCCGCCGCCCGCCGCGACCGCCTCCAGCACCTCGCGCTGGGCGAGATCGCCGCGCATCATGGCGACGAAGCGGTTCTCCGTCATGCTGTTCTGCTGCAGCAGCTGGTGGAAGAGCTGGGGGCTGAACTTGCCGTCCTGCCCGTGGAAGCCGGGGATCGCATAGACCGCCTGGCGGACCGCCTCGTCCGGCACGACGAGGCCGAGCCGGCGCAGCTCTTCGTCGATCGCCGCCTCGGTGATCAGCTGGTCCACCGCCTGCTGCGCCGCCATCCGCCGCATCTCGTCGGTCGGCTGCATCCGTCCGGCGAGCATGCGGCTGAGCTGGTTCATCTGCTGCTGGTAGGCCTCCTGGACCTGCGGCATCTCGATCCGCTGCCCGGCGACCGTCGCGACCGCGGTGCTGCCGGCGCCGAGATTGCGGATGACGTCGCCCACGCCCCAGACGCCGAACGCCGCGACCAGGATCAGGAAGAAGCCGCGCGCGGCCCAGGTGTTGAGGAAGCGTCGGAAGAGGGCAAGCATCGCAGGGTTCCGGGTGGGTGGCGCAGAGCTATAGGCAGGCTCGCCGCGGTTTGCCAGCGGGGCCGGGAATGCTAGAGCCGCCCGACGGGGGTGACATGCGGCAGCTGATCGCGGGCAACTGGAAAATGAACGGGCTCGCGGCGGAAGCCGGTCCGCTCGCGCAGACGATCAGGGACGGCGCGGGCGGGCTCGGCTGCGACCTGCTGGTCTGCCCGCCCTTCACCTGTCTCGCCGCCGTCGCCGCCGCGCTCCAGGGCTCCGCGATCGCGGTCGGCGGGCAGGACTGCCACCAGGCCGCGAACGGCCCCCATACCGGCGACATTTCGGCGCCGATGCTGCGCGCTGCCGGCGCGCGCTTCGTCATCCTCGGCCATTCCGAGCGGCGGCAGGATCACGGGGAGACCGACGAGCTCGTGCGCGAGAAGGTCCTCGCCGCCCGCGCCGCCGGCCTCACCCCGATCGTCTGCGTCGGCGAGACCGAGGAGCACCGGAGCGCCGGCCGCGAGACCGAGGTGGTCGGCTGGCAGATCTCCGGCAGCCTGCCGGAGGCATTCGAGGGCGTTCTCGCCTACGAGCCGGTCTGGGCGATCGGCACCGGCAGGAGCGCCACCGAGGCCGATGTCGCCACCATGCACGCTTTCATCCGCGAGGAGCTCGTGCGCCAGTTTCCGGAGCAGGGGCGGCGGTTTCCGGTTCTCTATGGCGGTTCGGTGAAGCCCGACAACGCCGCCGCGATCCTCGCCGTCCCCGAGGTCGGCGGCGCGCTGGTGGGCGGCGCGAGCCTGCAGGCGGGCGATTTCCTGGCGATTGCCCGGGCGGCCCGCCCCTGAGCGCGCGCGGTTTTGCCTTGCCGTCGATCTCCGGGTAGAAGCCGCGCCGTCCGCTCCCGCCCAAGGCCTCGATGATCAACGTCCTTCTCATCATCCACGTGTTCGTGACGCTCGCCTTGATCGGGGTGGTGCTGATCCAGCGCAGCGAAGGCGGCGGCCTCGGGATCGGCACCTCGCAGGGGATGGGCAGCTTCATGTCCGGGCGCGGCACGGCGAACCTGCTGACGCGCACCACCGCGGTTCTCGCCACCATCTTCATGGTGCTGTCGCTCACCCTCGCACTCTTGAACCGCGGCACCTCCGGCGTCGGCGGCTCGATCCTGGACGTGCCGCCCGCGCAGAGCAGCACTGCGCCAGCGCCCGCCACGCCGCAAACGCACCCGACCGGCCCCGCACCCGCCAAGCCGGCAGGACCGTCGGTGCCAACGAACTGAGCAAGTGGGCCGGGATGAGCCCTGGCCTTCTTCCCCCGCCCCGTTGTATGACGGACGCCCATGACGCGGTTCGTCTTCATCACCGGCGGCGTGGTTTCCTCGCTTGGAAAAGGCATCGCTTCCGCAGCGCTCGGCGCGCTGTTGCAGGCGCGCGGCTTTTCCGTGCGGTTGCGCAAGCTCGATCCGTACCTCAACGTCGATCCGGGCACGATGTCGCCCTATCAGCATGGCGAGGTGTTCGTCACCGATGACGGCGCCGAGACCGATCTCGATCTCGGCCATTACGAGCGCTTCACCGGCGTCAATGCCAAGCAGAGCGACAACGCGACCACCGGGCGCATCTATTCCGAGGTGATCGCCAAGGAGCGGCGCGGCGACTACCTCGGCGCGACCGTGCAGGTCATTCCGCACATCACCGATGCGATCAAGGAAGCGGTGCTGCGCGACCTCGCCGACGAGGAGGGGCGGCCGGTCGATTTCGCGCTGATCGAGATCGGCGGCACGGTGGGCGACATCGAGAGCCTGCCGTTCCTCGAGGCGATGCGGCAGATGAGCAACGATCTCGGGCCGGAGCGCACGATGTTCGTGCATCTGACGCTGGTGCCCTACATTCCATCGGCCGGCGAGCTGAAGACCAAGCCGACGCAGCATTCGGTCAAGGAGCTGCTGAATGTCGGCATCCAGCCGCACATGCTGCTCTGCCGCTGCGACCGCCCGATTCCGCCGACCGAGCGGCGCAAGATCGCCAATTTCTGCAATGTGCGCCCGGAGGCGGTGATCGCCGCACTCGATGTCGACACGATCTACGCCGTGCCGATCCATTACCACGAGGAGGGGATGGACCGCGAGGTGCTGCGCCATTTCGGCCTGCCGCACGAGCGCGAGCCCGATCTTTCGCGCTGGCACCGGATCGTCGAGTGCGTGCGCGCGCCGGAGGGCGAAGTCAGCATCGCCGTGGTCGGCAAGTACACGAAGCTGCTCGACAGCTACAAATCGCTCGGCGAGGCGCTGGCGCATGGCGGGATCGCCAACAAGGTGCGGGTGCGGCTCGACTGGGTGGACAGCGAGATCTTCGAGCAGCCGGGCGCGGTGCAGCGGCTCGAGAACGTGCACGGCATTCTGGTCGCGGGCGGCTTCGGCGAGCGGGGGACGGAGGGCAAGATCGCCGCGGTGCAGTTCGCGCGCGAGCGCAAGGTGCCGTTCTTCGGCATCTGCTTCGGCATGCAGATGGCGGTGATCGAATGCGCCCGCAATCTCGCCGGCTTGTGCGAGGCGTCGAGCACCGAGTTCGGCCCGTGCTCGACCCCGGTGGTCGGGCTGCTGACCGAATGGGCGCGGGGGAACGAGATCGAGCGGCGCGCCGAGAACGGCGATCTCGGCGGCACGATGCGGCTCGGCGCCTATCCGGCGATTCTCGCGGAGGAGACGCTGATCCGCGGCCTCTACGACGACGCCGGCGCGATTTCCGAGCGGCATCGGCACCGCTACGAGGTGAACATCCATTACCGCGAGCGGCTGGAGGGTGCCGGGATGGTGTTCTCCGGCCTCTCGCCCGACGGCGTGCTGCCGGAGACCATCGAGTACGCGGATCATCCGTGGTTCGTCGGCGTGCAGTATCATCCGGAGCTGAAGTCGAAGCCGTTCGCGCCGCATCCGCTGTTCGCCGGCTTCATCGAGGCGGCGGTGAGGCAGGCGCGGCTTGTCTGAGCAGCGGATCGTTCGCGTCGGCGACCTCGCGATCGGGAACCATCTTCCGTTCGTGCTGATCGCGGGTCCCTGCCAGATCGAGTTCGGCGTCGCATGCGACGGAAGTGGCGGACGCGCTGGTCGCGATGACGCGGCAGGCGGGCATCGGGCTGATCTACAAGAGCAGCTTCGACAAGGCGAACCGCACCAGCGCCAACGCCGCGCGCGGCGTCGGCATCGCCTCCGGCTTGCAGATACTGGCCGACATCCGCGCGCGCTTCGGCATCCCCGTGCTGACGGACGTGCACGAGCGCGAGCAGTGCGCGATGGCCGCCGAAGCGGTGGACGTGCTGCAGATCCCGGCCTTCCTCTGCCGGCAGACCGACCTGCTGATCGCCGCCGGCGAGACCGGGCGCGCGATCAACGTGAAGAAGGGCCAGTTCCTCGCCCCCTGGGACATGGCGAATGTCGCCGCCAAGATCGCCGCCACCGGCAACGAGCGCATCCTGCTCACCGAACGCGGCGCGAGCTTCGGCTACAACACGCTCGTCAACGATTTCCGCGCGCTGCCGATCATGGCGCGGACAGGCTATCCGGTGGTGTTCGACGCCACGCACTCGGTGCAGCAGCCGGGTGGGCTCGGCACGAGTTCCGGCGGGCAGCGGGAGTTCGCGCCGGTGCTGGCGCGCGCCGCGGTCGCGGTCGGCGTGGCGGCGGTGTTCATCGAGACCCATCCGGACCCGGACCACGCGCCAAGCGACGGGCCGAACATGATTCCGCTTCGCGAGATGCCGGCGGTGATCGCGTCACTCGTGGCGTTCGACTTGTCGCTGAAGTTCGGCCCGGGGCGTAGAAGCGGGAGGCGCGCGTCCGCCGACGATGTTCGACGTTCAGAGGCCGGATTGAAGTGAGGGCTCGCGGAAAAGGAGGCGCACCCGTGGACGCACACGAATCCGACGGCATTACGTTCCGTTATGATGGCCGGACGAGTTGGCATGGCTTCCTCAAGGCCGTGGGCATGGACGAACGGCGCGTGCCGGTGACCTGGGCCGAGTTCAAACGTGTCGGCGATGAAAAACATGTCGAAGTTTACTTTAGGGAAGAAATTGAGCGCGAACGCCTTCTGCAAGAAGACGAACCCTTCCTCGTTGCCGTAGTCAAGGGACCGGCAGATGGTTCCCGAAAATTCGAGCAATACATAGGCGCCTTCCGCGTTCGTCCACGCTCGCTTGTCGGCAGGGACAGCCTTCTCGCCGTTGTGCTGGAGCGGATCGACGGCCAAGAGCTCCTGCGGGAGAGTAAGGGCGAGAGACGCCAGTGCCTATGACGGTGAGAGCAGCGTGCATTGAGCACGAATCTTCGCTGGAGCAACGTCGCGTGCGCGTCCGCCAACGCTCTGTGCAGGTGGTGAAGCGGCCTCTGGGGTCTGGCCCGTCAGCTTCAGGCAAAGCGCGCGAGATCGGCCTCGACACGGGCGATGACCGGTTGCCAATTCCCCGCCTGCTCCTGCCGATAGAGTCGCATTGTCGGATACCACGGGCTGTCGTCGCGGACCGTGAGCCAGCGCCAGCAGGCGTCGGAGCGGGAGAGCAGCCAGACCGGCTTGCCGAGCGCGCCGGCGAGATGCGCGACCGAAGTGTCCACCGCGATGATCAGGTCGAGATTGGCGACCAGCGCGGCGGTGTCGTCGAAATCGCGGATCGCCGGCGTGAGGTCGAGCAGGGAGAGGCCGCAGGGCGGACGACGCGGCTTCCGCCGCCGGCGGGCCGAGTTGCAGGCTGACGAACTGCACGCCCGGAACGGCCCCGAGCGGCGCCAGTGTGCGCAGCTTGAGCGAGCGGCGGCGGTCGGCGTGCTGGTTGCGCGGTTCGTTGACGCGCGGGCTGCCGGCCCAGACCAGGCCGACGCGCTTCTCCCAACCGGCCGGCAGGCGCGTCGCCCATTCCGCGACCAGCGCCGGATCGGGGTGCAGATAGGGCGTCTTCGCCGGGACCGTGTCGAGCCGCGTGCCGAAGGCGTGGGGCAGGCTCATCAGCGGGCAGTGCAGGTCGAAATCCGGCAGCGCCTCGCCGCAGGCGATCACGCGCTCGACGCCTGGCATGCGTGACAGCAGCCGGACCAGCGGCGCCTGCACTTCCAGGATCACCCGCCCGCCGCGCGCCGCCACCATTGGCGCGTAGCGAACGAATTGCAGCGTGTCGCCGAGGCCCTGCTCGGCATGCAGCAGGATGCGTTTTCCGGCGAGCGGCTCCCCCTTCCATTGCGGGCGGCCGAGGTCGCGCTTCGGGTAGCTCGGCAGCGCAAGCCGGCACTCATGCGCGGCCCAGCCCTCCGCGTAGCGGCCGGCGGTGAGCAGGGCGAGCGCGTGATTGAATTGCGGCTCCGGCCGGCCAGGCTGCAGCTCGATCGCCGCCTCGCAGGCGAGCAGCGCGCCGGAAACGTCGCCCACATCGCGCAGCGCGGCGCCGAGATTGGCATGCGCCTCGGCGTAATCCGGCCTGAGCCGCAGCGCGGCCCGGAAGGCGGCGATCGCCTCCTCGAAGCGGCCCTGAGCGTCAGCAGCGCGTTACCGAGATTGGAATGCGCCTCGGCATAGTCCGGCTTGAGCCGCAGCGCCGCTTCCTGGCGCGCCGCCGCGTCCTCGAAGCGGCCGAGCCGCTCCAGCGCGCAGCCGAGATTGGCGTGCGCGATCGCGTAGCCCGGCCAGATGTGCAGCGCCGCCTCGTAGGCGGCGACGGCGAGGTCCGGCCGGCCGAGCCCCAGCAGGCAGTTGCCGCGATTGACATGCGCCTCGGCGAAATCCGGCCGCAGCGCGGCGGCGGCGGCGTACGAGCGCACGGCCATCTCGAGCATCCCGGCGCGCTGCAGCAGCTCGGCCAGATTGTACTGGGACTGGGCATGGTCCGGCCGCAGGCGGATCGCGGCGCAATAGGCGATCACCGCCTCATCGGCGCGGCCCAGCATCGTGAGCGCGTTGCCGAGCTGGAACTGCGCCTCGGCGTCCTCGGGCCGGCGCGCGAGCACGTCCTCGTAGCACGCGACCGCCTCCTGCGCCCGGCCCGCAATGCGCAGCGCGTTGCCGAGGGCGAGCATCGCAGCAGGGTCGTCCGGCCGCAGCCGCGCCGCATTGCGATGCGCGGCGATCGCCTCGGCGATGCGGCCGCGGTCGAGCAGGGCGAGGCCGAGATGATGGTAGGCGGCGCCATGATCCGGGCAGCAGTGCGATCACGGCATGGAAGGCGGCGATCGCCGGATCGGGCTTGCGGCCGGCCTGCAGGACCAGGCCGAGCCGGAAATGCGACTCGGCGCGGGACGGATCGAGGGCGACCACGCCCCGCCACGCCGCTTCCGCCTCGGCGCGGCGGCCGGAGGCTTCGAGCAGGGCGGCCCGGTCGAGCTCCGCCTGGAGGCGCTGGTCGAGCATGACACGGCAGTCTGGCCATTGAACCTTGCCGGCAGGTTAAGAACCGGCCCTTGCCGTGATCCGGGCGAGCGCCTATCCGCGCCCCGCATCGTCAGAGTCCAGCAAGGGGGAGCCGCCATGGCCGCCATCGCCGACATCATCGCTCGCGAGATCCTGGACAGCCGCGGCAATCCGACGATCGAGGTCGATGTGGTGCTGGACAGCGGCGAGCTCGGCCGCGCCGCGGTTCCCTCCGGCGCCTCGACCGGCGCGCATGAGGCGGTCGAGCTGCGCGACGGCGACAAGGCGCGCTTCGGCGGCAAGGGCGTGCGGCAGGCGATCGCGCAATGTCGAGGGCGAGATTTTCGACGCGCTGAGCGGGATGGACCCGTCCGAGCAGATCCGGATCGACGACATCCTGATCGATCTCGACGGCACGCCGAACAAGGGGCGGCTGGGCGCGAACGCGATCCTCGGCGTCTCGCTCGCCTGCGCCAAGGCCGCCGCAGCGGCAGAGGACGTGCCGCTCTACCGCTATGTCGGCGGCGTCTATGCGCGCACGCTGCCGGTGCCGATGATGAACATCGTCAATGGCGGCAAGCACGCCGACAACCCGATCGACATCCAGGAATTCATGATCCAGCCGGTCGCCGGCGGCACGATCGCCGACGCGGTGCGGATGGGGGCGGAGATTTTCGCGGCGCTCAAGCGCGCGCTGCACGAGGCCGGGCACAGCACCAATGTCGGCGACGAGGGCGGGTTCGCGCCCAACCTGAAATCGGCCGACGAGGCGCTCGGCTTCATCGCCCGCGCCTGCGAGGCGGCCGGCTACCGGCCGGGCGAGGAGGTCACCTTCGCGATCGACTGCGCCGCGACCGAGTTCTACCGCGACGGCAGATATCATCTCGAGGGCGAGGGCAGGACGCTCGATGCCGGCGGGATGGCGGATTACCTGGCGGAGCTCTGCGGCCGCTATCCGATCGCCTCGATCGAAGACGGTGCCGCCGAGGATGACTGGGAGGGCTGGGCCGCGCTCACCGCGCGCCTCGGCAGCCGCGTGCAGATCGTCGGCGACGATCTCTTCGTCACCAATTCCGGGCGCCTGCGCCGCGGCATCGCCGAAGCGAGCGCCAATTCCATCCTGGTCAAGGTGAACCAGATCGGCACGCTGACCGAGACGCTGGAGACCATGGAGACTGGCCCATCGCGCCGGCTTCACCACGGTGATGAGCCACCGCTCCGGCGAGACCGAGGATGCGACCATCGCCGATCTCGCGGTCGCCACCAATGCCGGCCAGATCAAGACCGGCAGCCTCGCCCGCAGCGACCGCACGGCGAAATACAACCAGCTGATCCGGATCGAGGCGGAGCTTGGCCCGGCCGCGCGCTACGCCGGCCGGACCATCCTCCGCCCCGGATTGGCCGGTAATTCCGGCCCGCCGATTCACGCCCTCGCCGGGGCTCGGGCGCTCGGAGGCGAGCTACGGGATCCGCACGCCGATCGAGACGCCCGGTCCGTAGCCGTAGACCGGCGGCGGCGGGCGATAATAGGCCGGCGGCGCGTAATAGACCGGCGGCGGCGGCCGATAGTAGTAGGCGGCCGGCGGCGGTGGCGGGCGGTTCGGGTGCCAGCGGCCCCAGCGGTCGTACCAGGCCTTCGCGGGGCTGATGGTGCCCACGAGCATCGTATCGCGCCTGCGGCGGCGACCAGAATCGAAGCTCCTCGCATCATCGTCTCCCTCATGCCCGCGCGCTCAACGACTGAGTCGCCGGATGGATCACCTCGGCGCGCGGATCACTCTCCTGCAGGTTCGGCGCCCGCCGCCCGCCAACCCGCGCGCCCCTGCGGCATCGATGCCGCATGACGGGAAAAACAACGCGGCGATCGTGGCAAACCGCGGGCAAACCCTTGGCGGCGCGGTCACGAGAATGCGATTGTTCCTGCGCGGGACGGGGGGTTCGGCGATGTCGTTGATGCGGAACGTCAGGCGCAAGGCCAAGGCGGCGGTGGCGCCGCTCGTGTTCCTGGCGCTGACCGGCTATTTCGCCTGGAGCACCACCCAGGGCGATCACGGGCTGAAGGCCTACGCCGCACGCCAGCAGGATCTGGTGCTCGCCCAGGCGAGCCTCACCGCGGCGGAAGCCGAGCAGGCCGCCTGGGCCCACCGCGTCGCGGGACTGCGCAGCACGCATCTCGACCTCGACACGCTGGACGAGCGGGCACGGGCAATGCTGAACCTCGCCGATCCGAACGAGATCGTGGTGCCCTATCCGCCGGGCCAGCGGCTGTTCTAGACCCAGATCGCTCTGACTGACGTCAGCGCGATCTGGGTCAACGCATCTTTCGCCTGCCGATTCACGCCCTCGACTGGTTCCAGTCAGGACCCCATCGGAGGTCAGTAGATAGAATCCGACGAAAGAACCGTCGGATTCTATCTACCGACCCGTGATTTGGTGGAGCGATTCACCTGACGTTGGGGTCCCGAGCCGTCCGGGTCGCAGCACGAGCCGGAAGCGGCGGGCAGCGGGTCGTCCATGGTCGGCCGGCCGGTCGTGAAGCGCCAATGGTGCCACAGCAGGCGTGCGGCGAGGCTGCGGTAGGGCTGCCACGGCTCCGCGAGCAGGCGGAGCGACGCGGCGTTGGGACGGGCATCGAGGCGTTTCAGATCGGCGGCGGCGGCTTGCAGGGCGAGATCGCCGGCGGGGAAGATGTCCTCCCGTTGCAGCGCGAAGAGCAGGTAGACCTCGGCGGTCCAGGGCCCCAGCCCGCGCACGGCGGCGATGGCCGCGACGGCTTCCCGGTCGTCGAGCCGCGCCAGGGTTGCCGCGGCGAGCCGGCCGTCCCCGAACGCCTCGGCGAGGGCGCGGGCGGACGCGACCTTGGGGCGGGAGAGGCCGGCGCCGCGCAGCGCGTCGTCGCTCAGCGCGAGCAGGGACGCGGGCTCCAGCGCGCCGGGCACCGCGGCGAGGCGGCGCCAGATCGCCGCTGCGGCCTGGTTGCTGATCTGCTGGCCGACGATCGCCTGCAGGAGGCCGGGAAAGCCGGGCTGGCGCGTGCGCCAGGGGAGCGGGCCGGCGGCAGGCTCGATGCGGGCGAGGTCGGGGTCGCGCGCGATCAGCTGCTCGATGGCGGCGCGCGCGGTTTGCGGCGGGGTCGACACGCGCCGATACTCCTCCGTCCGCGTGGCCGAGGCCAGGCAGGGCGAACATGCGTGGAAAGCGGGGCAAGGTTGCCGTGGACTGCTTCCGAGACGCCGGCAAGAGTGGCATAGTTTCGCATCAAGACCCGAACAACCGGGCGGAGTTTAGGGAAGGACGACCATTTGCAACCGACCGATATCGGCAATCCCGACTATTTCCATCGCGTCGTTGATTGTCAGTGGGCCTGTCCGGCGCATACGCCGGTCCCCGAATACATCCGTCTGATTGCCGCGCGGCGCTATGCCGACGCCTATATGCTGAACTGGGAATCGAACGTCTTTCCCGGGCATTCTCGGCCGCACCTGCGACCGGCCCTGCGAGCCCGCCTGCCGGCGCGGACGGGTCGAGGCGGAGCCGGTCGCGATCTGCCGCCTGAAGCGCGTCGCCGCCGATTACAAGGGCGATGTCTCCGCGCGGCTGCCGCGCGCGCCCGCTTTGCGCAACGGCAAGCGCATCGCCCTGATCGGCGCCGGGCCGGCCTCGCTCACCGTCGCGCGCGATCTCGCGCCGGCAGGCTATGAGCTGGTGCTGTTCGACGACGCGGCCCGCGCGGGCGGCATGATCCGCAGCCAGATCCCGCGCTTCCGCCTGCCGGAGAGCGTGATCGACGAGGAGGTCGGCTACATCCTCGATCTCGGCGTCACCCCGCGCTTCGGCGAGCGGGTCGGACAGCCTGAAATCGCTGCTCGCGGAGGGCTACGACGCGGTGTTCGTCGGCTGCGGCGCGCCGCGCGGGCGCGATCTCGACATTCCCGGGCGCCGGGAGGCGGCGGCCAACATCCATATCGGCATCGACTGGCTGTCCTCGGTCTCGTTCGGCCATATCGAGCGGATCGGCCGGCGGGTGATCGTGCTCGGCGGCGGCAACACGGCGATGGATTGCTGCCGCTCCTCGCGCCGGCTCGGCGGCGAGGACGTGAAGGTCGTCGTGCGCAGCGGCTTCGAGGAGATGAAGGCGTCGCCCTGGGAGAAGGAGGACGCGATGCACGAGGACATCCCGATCCTCAACTATCTCGTGCCGAAGGAATTCACCCATGACGGCGGCAGGCTGACCGGCGTGCTGTTCGAGCATGTGCGCGCCGAGCAGGACGAGCGCGGCCGGCGCCGGCTGCGTGCCGAGCGGCGAGCCCGACCAGCACATCCCGTGCGACGACGTGCTGGTCGCGATCGGGCAGGAGAACGCGTTTCCCTGGATCGAGCGCGACATCGGCATCGAATTCGACCGCTGGGGCATGCCGGTGGTCGATCCGCTCACCATGCAGTCGAGCGAGCCGCGCGTGTTCTTCGGCGGCGATGCGGCGTTCGGGCCGAAGAACATCATCTGGGCCGTCGCGCATGGCCACCAGGCGGCGATCTCGATCGATCTGCTTCTGCCGCGGCGAGGACGTGCGCGACCGGCCGCCGCCGCACGGTCAACCTCGTCAGCCAGAAAATGGGCATTCACGAGTGGAGCTACGACAACGACATCTCCAACGATCTCCGCTACCGCGTGCCGCTGAAGGAGAAGGCGGTCGCGCTGCGCGACATCCGCGCCGAGGTGGAGCTCGGCTACGACGAGAAGCTCGCCTTCGCCGAGGCGCAGCGCTGCCTCAACTGCGATGTCGAGACGGTGTTCACGCCGCGGCTCTGCATCGAGTGCGA
Organism: uncultured Alphaproteobacteria bacterium; assembly: GCA_963822815.1. GTDB lineage: Bacteria > Pseudomonadota > Alphaproteobacteria > Acetobacterales > Acetobacteraceae > CAWGJC01. The sequence continues at coordinate 92,150 of CAWGJC010000004.1, read as the reverse complement.
TGCCTGCGTCGATATCTGCCCGGAGGATTGCATCACCTTCACCGCGAACGGCGAGGAGGGCGAGCTGCGCGAGCGGCTGAGCGCGCCGGCGCTCAACCTCGCGCAGCCGCTCTACGTGGCGGACGGGCTGCGCACCGGCCGCGTCATGGTCAAGGACGAGGATCTCTGCCTGCATTGCGGCTTCTGCGCCGAGCGCTGCCCGACCGGCGCCTGGGACATGCAGCGCTTCCGACTCGACATCGCGCAGGTGGGCGCGCGGACGGAGGCGCACGCATGCGCGGCCTGAGCGCGGTCAACGATTTCGTCGTCAAATTCGCGAACGTCAACGGGTCGGGCTCGGCGAGTGCCAACCGGCTGTTCGCGAAATCGATCCTGCGCATGGGCGTGCCGGTGGCGCCGCGCAACATCTTCCCCTCCAACATCCAGGGACTGCCGACCTGGTACGAGGTGCGCGTCTCCGGCGCAGGGCTGGCTCGGCGCGCGCGGCGGCACCGACCTCATGGTGGCGATGAACCCGCAGACCTGGGACAAGGACGTCGCCGGCATCGAGCCGGGCGGCTACCTGTTCTACGACTCGACGCGGCCGCTGCCGGCGGAACGGTTCCGCGCCGACGTCACCGCGATCGGCATGCCGCTCACCGCGATCTGCAATGCCGAATACACCGATCCGCGGCAGCGCCAGCTGTTCAAGAACATCATCTATGTCGGCGCGCTCGCCGCCCTGCTCGACATCGAGCTGTCGGTGGTCGAGCAGCTGCTGCGCGAGCAGTTCAAGCGGCCGCGACAAGCTGATCGAGGCCAATCTGCACGCGCTCCATCTCGGCCATGCGCAGCGCGCGCGAGACGCATCAATGCCCGATCGGGCTGCGCGTGGCGCGCAGCGACGGGGTGGCGACCGCATCTTCATCGACGGCAACAGCGCCGCCGCGCTCGGCTGCGTCTATGGCGGCGCGACGGTCGCCGCCTGGTATCCGATCACGCCGTCCTCCTCGATGGCGGAGGCGTTCGCGCGCTACTGCGCGCAGATACCGCGTCGATCCGGCGACCGGCGAGCATCGCTACGCAATCATCCAGGCGGAGGACGAGCTCGCCTCGATCGGCATGGTGATCGGCGCCGGCTGGAACGGCGCGCGCGCCTTCACCGCGACCTCGGGGCCCGGCATCTCGCTGATGCAGGAATTCATCGGCCTCGGCTATTTCGCCGAGATCCCGGCGGTGATCTTCGACGTGCAGCGCGGCGGCCCGTCCACCGGCATGCCGACGCGCACGCAGCAATCCGACGTGCTCTCCTGCGCCTATGCCTCGCACGGCGACACCAAGCACGTGCTGCTGTTTCCCGAGGACCCGCACGAGTGCTTCGAGATGGCGGTCGCCGCGCTCGATCTCGCGGAGCGCCTGCAGACGCCGGTTTTCGTGCTGCTCGATCTCGATATCGGCATGAACGAGCGGCTCTGCGCGCCATTCGCCTGGGACGACACACGGCGGATGGATCGCGGCAAGGTGATGACGGCGGAGGAGCTGGACGCCGGACGCGATTTCGGCCGCTATCTCGACGTGGATGGCGACGGCATTCCGTATCGCACCTTTCCCGGCACGCATCGCGAGCGCGGCGCGTTCTTCACCCGCGGCACCAGCAAGGATCGCGCGCGCGCAATACTCCGAGGAAGGCGCCGCCTATGTCGACAACATGCAGCGCCTGCTGCGCAAGTTCGACACCGCGAAGCGCCTGGTGCCGGCGCCGGTGCGCCGCGACGCGGCGGAACCGACCCGGCTCGGCGTGATCCATTACGGCTCGACCAGCCCCGCGATGGCGGAGGCGATCGAGCTGCTGGAGGCGCGCGGCGTCGCGCTCGACCTGCTGCGCATCCGCGCCTTCCCGTTCAGCGACGAGGTGCTCGCCTGGATCGCGGCGCATGACCGGGTGTTCGTGGTCGAGCAGAACCGCGATGCGCAGCTCCGCACGCTGCTGGTCGCCGAGGGCGAGATCGATCCGGCCAAGCTCATCCGCGTGCTGCACTATGACGGCACGCCGATCACCGCGCGGTTCATCGCCGACGCGATCGGCGATCACGTCGATGCCGGGAAAATCGTTCCGCTCCGAAAGGCGGCGCCATGACCTATCTGCCGAAGCCGAAGCTGCATCATCCGAAGCTGCCGACCAACAGCCTCGGCTACACCAGGCGCGACTACGAGGGCGCGATCTCGACGCTCTGCGCCGGGTGCGGGCATGATTCGATCAGCGCGGCGATCATCCGCGCCTGCTTCGAGCAGGATCTCGAGCCGCACCGCATCGCCAAGCTGTCGGGAATCGGCTGCTCGTCCAAGACGCCGACCTATTTCCTCGGCAAGTCGCACGGGTTCAACAGCGTGCATGGCCGCATGCCGTCGGTGCTGACCGGCGCCAATCTCGCCAATCGCGATCTCGTCTATCTCGGCGTGTCCGGCGACGGCGACAGCGCCTCGATCGGGCTCGGCCAGTTCGCCCATGCGATGCGGCGCGGCGTCAACATGGTCTATATCGTCGAGAACAACGGCGTGTACGGGCTGACCAAGGGCCAGTTCTCCGCGACCTCGGACAAGGGCGCGAAGAACAAGCGCGGCGTCGCCAACACCGATTCGGCGATCGACCTCGCGGCGATGGCGCTGCAGCTCGGCGCCAGCTTCGTCGCGCGCAGCTTCTCCGGCGACAAGGACCAGCTGGTGCCGCTGATCGAGGCGGCGATCCGCCACCGCGGTGCCGCCTTCATCGATTGCATTTCCCCCTGTGTCGCGTTCAACAACCATGACGGCTCGACCAAGAGCTTCGACTTCGTGCGCGAGCACAACGAGGCGGTGAACCAGCTCGAATTCATCACCGGGCGCGCGCCGATCACGCGCGGCGTACGCGCCGGGCACCGTGGAGACCGTGCGAGCAGCATGACGGCTCGACTCTCCGGCTGCGCAAGCTCGCGACCGAATACGACATCCATGACCGCGTCGCGGCGCAGGCCTGGCTGCAGGAGCGGCAGGCGGCGGGCGAGATCGTGACCGGGCTGCTTTATGTCGATCCCGACGCCGAGGACCTGCATGCCCATCTCGGCACCGCAGCGGCGCCGCTCAACCGGCTTGACGATGCCGCGCTCTGCCCGGGGAATGCGGCGCTCAGCGCGCTCAACCGGTCCCTCCGCTGATCGCGGGCGCCGCGCCGGGGCAGGTGCCGCGGAACGGGTGATCGCGCAATGCCGGCTGAAGCGCTCCCCGACCACCTTCTCCGCATTTTCGAGTTGCAGCAGCAATCGCCGGTGAACCGTCTGGTGGGCGGCGGTCCGGTTCGGGGCATCGCGACCGGCAATCTCGAGGTTGTCGCGGCGAACGTGCCGCTGCAGCCGAATTCGCGGCTGCTCGATTTCGGCTGCGGAATCGGCCGGACCGCAGCGATCCTCGCAAACGCGGTCCCGTCCGGGGAAGTCGTCGGCATCGACATCATGCGGGACGCCATCGGTTTCTGCGTGCAGCACATCGCACCGGTGATGCGCAACACGCGCTTTCATCTGCTGGATGGGAGCAACCCTCTCTACGACCGGCACAACGGAGATGCCAGCGTCGCCGCCGGTCCGGCGCCCGCTGATGCCGTGGAATTGGCGAGCCGCTACGCAAGACACTTCGACGGCGCGATCGCTTTTTCGGTGTTCACCCATTTCGATCCAGCAATGGCGAGGCGGTATCTTGCCTTCCTCTACACCGTCACGCGGCCGCGCGGCTGGGTACTGCTCACTGCCTTTCTGGACTGTCCGTGGCGGCCGGAAAATCATTGTCTCCGGCCGGAGGACCGGGGATTCCGCGACTGCGATCCGGGCCTCCCTTTCAATTTCACGCTGTTCGGCACGGACCGGTTCATCGCCCTGGCGGCCGAGGCAGGTTTCCGTGTGGTGCGGATCAATTTCGGCACACGCGATGCGATCCTGCCGCCGGGCATGCGCGGCGGCCACCATCCACACGACGTCGTCGTCCTGGCGAAGATCCCTCGCCTGCCGGAGGGTTTCTCGGATCAGGCCTATCTCCGCGCCAACCCCGACGTGGCGGCGAACGGCGCCGATGCCAAGCAGCATTATCTCGGCTGGGGCTTCTTCGAGGGCCGGCAGATCGCCTGACCCTCCGGGGCAGACACCCCGCGCGCCGGTCGCGCCGCCCATGCGCCGCGGCGCTTCCTGCGGTCACCGCCGGGAGCTATACCGGCCGCTGCATTCACCAGCCCAGGGGTCGCCAGGATGCCCGCCTATCGTTCCCGAACCAGCACGCACGGCCGCAACATGGCCGGCGCCCGCAGCCTCTGGCGCGCCACCGGCATGACCGACGCGGATTTCGGCAAGCCGATCGTCGCGATCGCCAACTCCTTCACCCAGTTCGTGCCGGGCCACGTGCATCTCAAGGATCTCGGCCAGCTCGTCGCCCGCGAGGTGCAGGCGGCGGGCGGGGTCGCCAAGGAGTTCAACACGATCGCCGTCGATGACGGGATCGCGATGGGGCATCAGGGCATGCTCTACAGCCTGCCCTCGCGCGAGCTGATCGCCGATGCGGTCGAGTACATGGTGAACGCGCATTGCGCCGACGCGCTGGTCTGCATCTCGAATTGCGACAAGATCACGCCCGGCATGCTGATGGCGGCGATGCGGCTCAACATCCCGACCGTGTTCGTCTCCGGCGGGCCGATGGAGGCCGGGAAGATCCGGGTCGGGTGCGACGGTGCAGCGGACCGACCTGATCAGCGCGATGGTCGCCGCGGCCAATCCCGACGTCACCGACGCGGAGGCCGAGGAGCAGGAGCGCTCGGCCTGCCCGACCTGTGGCTCGTGCTCGGGGATGTTCACGGCCAATTCGATGAACTGCCTGACCGAGGCGCTCGGCCTGGCGCTGCCGGGCAATGGCAGCGCGCTCGCGACGCATGCCGATCGGCGCAAGCTGTTCGTCGAGGCGGGCTGGCTCGTCGTCGACCTGGCGCGGCGCTGGTACGAGCAGGAGGACGCGACGGCGCTGCCGCGCGGGATCGCGAATTTCGACGGCGTTCGAGAATGCGATGTCGCTCGACATCGCGATGGGCGGCTCGACCAACACGGTGCTGCACTTGCTCGCCGCCGCGCAGGAAGGCGAGGTGCCGTTCACCATGGCGGATATCGACCGGCTGTCGCGGCGCGTGCCGAACCTCTGCAAGGTCGCGCCGTCGGTGCCGGACGTCCACATGGAGGACGTGCATCGCGCCGGCGGGATCATGGCGATCCTGGGCGAGCTCGACCGCGGCGGGCTGATCCATCGCGACTGCGCGACCGTGCACGCGGCCTCGATCGGCCAGGCGCTCGCGCAGTGGGATGTGGCGGCGAACAATGAGGGCAGGGCGGCGGAGTTCTACCGCGCGGCGCCGGGCGGCGTGCGCACCACCGAGGCGTTCAGCCAGGAGAAGCGCTACGAGGCGCTCGATCTCGATCGCGAGCGCGGCGTGATCCGCGATGTCGCGCACGCCTACAGCCGGGATGGCGGGCTTGCGGTGCTCTACGGCAACATCGCGCGTGGACGGCGCGATCGTGAAGACGGCGGGCGTCGATCCGGCGTCGCTCGTGTTCTCCGGACCGGCGCGCATCTTCGAGAGCCAGGAGGACGCGGTCTCCGGCATTCTCGGCGATCGGGTGAAGCCGGGCGATGTGGTGCTGATCCGCTACGAGGGGCCGAAGGGCGGGCCCGGCATGCAGGAGATGCTGTATCCGACGAGCTACCTGAAGTCGAAGGGGCTCGGGAAGGTCTGTGCGCTGGTCACCGACGGGCGGTTCTCCGGCGGCAGTTCGGGCCTGTCGATCGGGCACATCTCGCCGGAAGCGGCGGAGGGCGGCGCGATCGGGCTGGTGGAGGAAGGCGACCTGATCGAGATCGACATTCCGGCGCGCTCGATCCGCGTCGCGCTGAGCGATGGCGCGCTCGAAGCGCGGCGGGCGGCGATGGTGGCGCGCGGCGTGAAAGCCTGGAAGCCGGCGACGCGCGAGCGGCATGTGTCGCAGGCGCTGCGGGCCTATGCGGCGCTGACGACGAGCGCCGCGCGCGGCGCGGTGCGGGATGTGAGCCAGGTCGAGTAGCGGGGGTGAGGGGCGCCGCGGAGGGGTTTGACTCGCGCGGCTGACAATTCCACGATCCTAACAAACCAGCCTGGGGCAACCAGGCGAGGCGATTCCGCTGATCTGATCTTGCGACTCACGTGCGTCAGTTGTCCGCGTATGCCAGGCCGCACCAGCGCTCGCAGCGATCAGCGGCGCTGAGCGAGGCTTGCTCGTCCGAGCTGCGCCTGGCTTTCTGCGTCACTGCGATGCCGGGCCACCCTGAGCAAAGCGGGGACGGGCTGCGGAGCCCGCGGATCGTTGGCGGGCGCGGGGGACGGACGACCGAGGCCAATGCCGTGCAGTTCGATTCGCTCGGCGGCACGCTGGTGGTCGATCCGGGGGCGGTGTTCCTGGGGAATGTTGTCGCCTCTCCCCCGGCGGTCACGACGCTGCAGCTTGCCGGTAGCGCTGCCGGGACGCTTGCCGGGATCGGCACGCAATTCACCGGGTTCAGCACGATCTCGGTCGCGAGCGGGGCCAACTGGCTGCTCACCGGCACCAACACGGTGAATGAGCTCTTCACCGATCTCGGCACGCTCGACATAAACGGCACGGCGGAGATCTTCACCGGCGGCACACTGCTCGTCAGCGGGTCCGGCCAGGCGGCGATCTCGACCTTCATCCTGCAGGGCGGGACGGTCTCGGATCAGGGCCAGGGGCAGATCGTGGTCGGTCCGAGCTCCGCGGGCGGGAAGGCGGGCACGATCGTCATCAATTCGGGGGGCACGATCTCGGGATTGGGTTCGGTGGTCGGGCCCGTGCTCGACAACGGCGCGGTGCTTGCGCGCGGAGGCACGCTCGTGCTGGCCGATGCGGTGAGCGGGCCGGGCGTCGCCACACTGAATGCCGGCAGCACGATGCAGGTGAACAGGTCCCTCACCGTCTCCTCGGTGCGGTTCGGGCCCGGTGGCGGGGAGACGCTGCTGATCGAGAACGGCGCCACCATGACGGCGAAGATCGCGAGTTTCTCTTCCGGCGACACGATCGACGTCCTCGGCATTAAGGCGAACGGGCTGAGCTTCCTATCCGGCACGCTCACGCTGAAGGAGAATGGCGCGGCCGTTGATCAATTCGTTTTCAAGGGCAATTACACCGCTGCGAATTTCTCGCTCTATCCCGATCCGCGCGGGGGGACGGATATCGGCTACTCCACGGGCGCGAACGAGGCGTCGGATCGGCTCGCCACGGGAAGCTCAACCTACGCCGTGAGCGAAGGCCCACCGCTGATTCCGCTCAGCAGCGGGTGAGCGGAATCAGGTGCACCGCGTGATGAACCCGCCGCCGAGCACGCGCTCGCCGGCGTAGAACACGCAGGCCTGGCCGGGGGCGGCGAGGGCGGGGGTGTCGAGCGAGCACTTCGGCGCCGGTCTCCGTCGGCGTCACGAGTGGCGGGCTGCGGGGTTTCGCGGGCGCGGAGCTTGACGGTGCAGCGGAGCTCGCGCGGGCGTCAGCCAGCCAGTTCACGTCGCGCAGACGCACGAGGCGCGTGCCGGTGCTGCGGGGGCCGATCACCACGCGGCGGGTGCGTGGCGTCGAGCGCCACCACCGCCTGGCGGGTGCCGTCGCGCATCGCGGCCGGGCCGAGGCCCTTCGACTGGCCGACCGTGTAGCGCGCGATGCCGTCATGGCGGCCGCGCACCGTGCCGCGCTTCGTCCACGATCTCGCCGGGCTCGGCGGCGTCGGGGCGCAGCTTGGCGACCAGATCGGCGTAGGAGCCGGCGGGCACGAAGCAGATGTCCTGGCTGTCCGGCTTGCGCGCGACCGGCAGGCCCATGCGGGCGGCCTCGGCGCGCACGCCGTCCTTGTCCGGCATCGTGCCGAGCGGGAAGCGGGAGCGGGCGAGCTGGTCGCGCGTGGTCGCGAACAGGAACCAGCTCTGGTCGCGCGCGGGATCGGCGGCGCGGTGCAGCTCGGGCCCGTCCGGGCCGTCGATGCGGCGGACGTAGTGGCCGGTCGCCATCGCCTCGGCGCCGAGATCGGCGGCGAGGTCGAGCAGGTCGCCGAACTTCACGCTCTGGTTGCAGGCGATGCAGGGCACCGGCGTCTCGCCCGCGGCATAGGCGTCGGCGAAGGGCGCGATCACCGCGTCGCGGAAGCGCGCTTCGGCGTCGATCACGTAATGCGGGATGCCGAGATGATCGGCGACGCGGCGGGCGTCGTGGATGTCCTGCCCGGCGCAGCAGGCGCCGCTGGCGGCCGGTCGCCGCGCCGTGGTCGTAGAGCTGCAGCGTGGCGCCGATCACCTCGTGGCCGGCCTCGGCGAGCAGCCCGGCCACCACGCTGCTGTCCACGCCCCCGGACATGGCGGCGAGGACGCGCAAATCTACCCGTCCATCATGTTGCGCGTGCCGGCGGGCAGGCGGACGACCAGGCCGTCGAGCGCCTCGGTCATCACGATCTGGCAGCCGAGGCGCGAGGTCGCCTCCAGCCCGAAGGCGAGGTCGAGCATGTCCTCCTCGTCCTCGGTCGGCGTCGCGAGCTTCCTGTACCAGGCCGGATCGACGATCACGTGGCAGGTGGAGCAGGCGAGCGAGCCCTCGCAGGCGCCCTCGATGTCGACGCCGTGCTTGTGCGCGATCTCGAGCACGGAGAGGCCGAGCGGGGCGTCCACCTCGCGGCGCGTGCCGTCGCGCTCGATGAAGACCATCCTGGGCATGTCTGCTGGATCAGGCCTCGATCGTCTCGCGGTGATGCGCGGCGGCGAGCAGGCGCGCCGCGGCGTCGATGTCGGCGGCCGAGGTAAAGCGTCCGATCCCGAGACGCAAGCTGCGGGCCGCCGCGTCGGCGTCGAAGGCCGAGGGCGCGCAGCACGTAGGAGGGCTCGATCGCGGCGGAGGAGCAGGCGGAGCCGGTGGAGACGCAGAGCTCCGGGCAGGCCGCCATCAGCGCGGCGGCGGACGGTCGCGGGGAAGGTGAGGTTGAGGTTGCCGGGGATGCGCGCCGCGGGGTCGCCGTTGAGGCGCAGGCCGGGGATGGCGCGCCGGAGCGCCGCGAGCAGCCGGTCGCGCAGCGCGGCGATGCGCGCGGCCTCCTCCGCCATCTCGGCGCGCGGCGATCCGGCAGGCCTCGCCGAAGCCCGACGACCAGCGGCGTCGGCAGCGTGCCGGAGCGCAGCCCGCGCTCCTGGCCGCCGCCGGAGAACAGCGGCGCCAGCCGCACGCGCGGGCGGCGGCGGACATAGAGGGCGCCGACCCCTTTCGGGCCGTAGAGCTTGTGGGCGCTCAGCGAGGCGAGGTCGAGCCCGAGCGCGCGCACGTCGAGCGGCGATCTTCCCCGCGGCCTGCGCGGCGTCGGAATGGACCAGCGCGCCGGCCTCCTTGGCGATGCGGGCGAGGGTCGGCAGGTCCTGGATGACGCCGATCTCGTTGTTCACCGCCATGATGCTGACCAGCAGCGTCGGCACGGCGAGCGCGTCGCGCGAGCGTCTGCGGGTCGAGCAGCCCGTCCGGGCGGACCGGCAGGAAGACCGGCTCGAACCCTTCCGCGGCGAGGTCGGCGACGCTCTCCAGCACGCATTTATGCTCGGTCGCGACGGTGACGATGCGGCGGCGCGGATCGCCGCGTGCGCGAGCGCGTGGCGGGCGGCGCCCTTGATGGCGAGGTTGTTCGCCTCGGTGGCGCCGGAGGTGAGGATGATCTCGCGCGGATCGGCGCCGATCAGCGCCGCGACCTCGGCGCGGGCCGCCTCCACCGCCGCCTCGGCCTCGCGGCCGAGCGCGTGCTCGGCGCTGTGCGGGTTGCCGAAGCGCTCGGTGAACCAGGGCAGCATCGCCTCCACCACGCGCGGGTCGCAGGGCGTGGTCGCCTGGTTGTCGAGATAGATCGGGCCGGTTCGGCGTCATGCGGATGCGGGGTCAGGCGGCCCGGCGGACGAAGCCGCTCCGCCATCGCGGCATAGGCGGTGGCGAAGCGCGCGCGAGGTCGGCCGCGGTCGCGTTCCACGGGAAGGAGACGCGGATCGCCTGGCCGGCGAGCGGGCCGAGCCCCATCGCGGCGAGCACGTGGCTGGCGGCGACCTTGCCCGAACTGCACGCGGCGCCGGCGGAGACGCAGATGCCGGCGAGGTCGAGCGCGATCACCTGCGTCTCCGCCTTCACCCCGGGCAAGGCGAGGCAGGTGGTGTTGCCGAGCCGCGGCGCGCCGGCGCCGACGATGCGGGCGCCGCAGCGCGACGGCAGCGGCCTCGGCGGCGTCGCGCAGCGGCGTCGAGGTCGGGCGCGGCGCAGGCTCGCGGCGGCGGCGAAGCCGGCGATGGCGGCGAGGGCGGGCGTGCCGCCGCGGCGCCCGCGCTCCTGGCCGCCGCCGGCGATCAGCGGCGGGCAGGCGCAGATCGGGGGCGAGCAGCAGCGCGCCGGCGCCCATCGGGCCGCCGAGCTTGTGCGAGGAGAGCGCGAGGGCAGTGCGCGCCGAGCGCGGCGAGGTCGACCGGCATGCGCCCGGCCGCCTGCACCGCATCCACGTGCAGCAGCGCGCCGTGCCGCCGGCAGAGCGCCGCGGCCTCGGCGACCGGCTGGATCGTGCCGGTCTCGTTGTTGGCGAGCATCAGGCAGACCAGGGCGGGCGGCGCCGTCGGCCAGGATCGCCTCGAGCGCGGCGAGATCGGCGACGCCGTCGCCGTCCACCGGCAGGATGGTGGCGTCCGGGCGCGGCGGCGCGGATCGCGTCGTGCTCGGTCGCGCCGATCACGATCCGCGGCGGCCGGCGCCCGAGCGCGTGGATCGCCAGCGCATCGGCCTCGGTGCCGCCGGAGGTGAACACGAGGTCCGCCGGGCGCGCCGCCGAAGCGGGCGGCGATCGCCTCGCGCGCGTCCTCCAGGATGCGCCGCGCGGCCCGGCCGGCGGCATGGACCGAGGCCGGGTTGCCCGCCGCGTCCAGCGCCGCCAGCATCGCCGCCGGGCCGCCGGGCGCAGCGGCTCGGACGCGTTGGCGTCGAGATAGGTCACGCCGGCTCCCGCGACGCCCGGTCCGTGCACGACGCGATCCGCCGCGACATCCTCGAGCGTCACCCCGTCGAGGAAGCGAGCGGATCTGGCGGCCGAGCTCGTCCCAGAGATCATGGGTGCGGCAGCGGCGCGGGCCGTCCGGCCCGGCGAGGCAGCCGCCGCTGCCCGGCGGTGCAGCGCGTGGCGTGCAGGTTCTCGTCCACCGCCAGCATGATCTCGGCGATGGTGACCTCGCCGGCCGGCCGCGCCAGGCGGTAGCCGCCGGCCGGGCCGCGGGCGGAGGCGACCAGCCCGGCGCGGCGCAGCTTGCCGAACAGCTGCTCCAGATAGCACTGGCTCAGGCACTGGCAGGCGGCGATCTCGGCCAGGCTCACCGGCGCGTCGCCCTCGCGTGCCGGCGAGCTGCACCATCGCCATCACCGCGTAGCGGCCGCGGGTGGAGAGCTCCATCGGCTACTCCGCCGCCGGGTGCCGCGCTCCGGCTCGGCCGATCCGCGACTTCGAGCGCGATCACCTCGGCGCGGAGCTGCTCGATCTCGCGCAGCAGCGGGTCGAGCAGGCCCTCGACCGGCGTGCCGTAGGCGTCGAAGCAGGGCGCGTGGCGCTGCCGGTCGACCGGGCGGGCCGGGATGCCGACCACGGTGGTGTGCGGCGGCACCGGCTCCAGCACCACCGCATTGGCGCCGACGCGGGCATGGTCGCCGACGGTGAAGGCGCCGAGGATCTTGGCGCCGGCGCCGACGATCACGCCGTTGCCGAGCGTCGGATGGCGCTTGACGCGGTCGAAGCTCGTCGTGCCGAGCGTGACCTGGTGGTAGAGGTGCACGTCGTCGCCGATCTCGGCGGTCTCGCCGATCACCACGCCCATGCCGTGGTCGATCACAAGGCGGCGACCGATGCGGGCGCCGGGATGGATTTCGATCCCGGTCAGCCAGCGGCTGACATGGGAGAGGAACCGCGCCGCCAGCCGGAATCCGCGCCGCCAGAGGAAATGCGCGACCCGATGCCACATGATCGCATGCAGGCCGGGATAGCAGAGCAGCACTTCGAGCGGCGGAGCGCGCCGCGGGGTCGCGCTCCCGATAGGCCCGGATGGTCTCACGAAGAGACATGAAGGCCATGCGACATTTCCGTTATGAATGCCCGGGTCGCGGACCTATATTGCGCTCCGTCCCGGCGAGCGGAATCCCGCGCCGGGGCCGACACGGTGTCGCGGGAGCCGCCAGGGAGAGGGACGACAGGCAGAATTCCGCGCGTCTCGGCATCGGTTTCGCGGGAGACTATGGTAACCCGACTCGCGGCGGTCAAGAATTGCGCGGGCACGCCGGAGTCGCGACGCGGCCGTGCGGACAGGCGGAAAGCGGCGAGGCGCGCCAGTCTGATTTCGGTCGCGGCATCCGATCGGCAAGATCAGCGACGCGGCGCCGGGTTGCCAGGGGAACAGGACCTCCGATCCATCGGGTCGGAGCAAAGGGAAAGAAAAGCGAGATCATGCCTGAGGTGATGTTTGCCGGCCCGGACGGCCGGCTGGAGGGCCGTTATCACCACTCCAAGGAATCCGGCGCGCCGCTCGCGCTGATCCTGCATCCGCACCCGCTGCATGGCGGGACGATGAACAACCGCATCAGCTACACGATGTACCAGTCCTTCCAGCGGCTGGGCTTCTCGGTGATGCGCTTCAATTTCCGGGGCGTCGGCCGCAGCCAGGGCCGCTATGACGGCGGCATCGGCGAGATCGGCGATGCCGCGGCGGCGCTCGACTGGATGCAGATGGTCAACCCGAATTCGGGCGGCCTCTGGATCTCGGGCTACTCCTTCGGCGCCTTCGTCGGCATGCAGCTGCTGATGCGCCGGCCGGAAATCTCCGGCTGGGTCAGCGTCGCGCCGCCGGCCAACCACTACGATTTCGGCTTCCTCGCCCCGTGCCCGTGCGGCGGGCTGATGCTGCATGGCGACACCGACGAGCTGGTGCCGGAGCCCGCGGTGCGCAAGCTCGTGGACAAGCTCAACACGCAGAAGGGCGTGCAGGTCGATTACCGCATCTTCGCCGGCGCCGACCATGTCTTCGCCGCGCCATGCCGACCACGTCGCCGAGGCGATCGAGGATTACGTCGGCAAGGCGGTGGCCCGCCGCCAGATGGCGCTCGCCGCCGACTGAACGCGCTTCCAGCCCACTGCCGAAAAGCGGCGGGCCGCGGCCCGCCGTTTTTCGTTCCGCCACGCCCGGGCCCGCCCGGGATGCGGTAGGCGAAGCGGATCACCACTCGGACGGCGCCAGGCATGCTTCTGACGATCACCATCCTGCTCGCGACCTCGGTCGCCCTGGTCTCGGTCTCGCGCCGGCTCGGGCTCGGCAGCGTGCTCGGCTATCTCGTCGGCGGCGCGCTGATCGGGCCCTCCGGCCTGCGGCTGATCACCGATTTCAGCGCGATCTCCGCGGTCTCCGAGCTCGGCGTCATCATGCTGCTGTTCCTGATCGGCCTCGAGGTGCGGCCGCAGCCGCCTCTGGGTCATGCGGCGCGCGGTGTTCGGGCTCGGCACCGCGCAGGTCGTCGGCACCGCCGCCCTGCTCGCGCTCGGCCTGCACCTGTTCGGCACCGCCTGGCCCGCCGCCGCAATCCTCGGCGCCGGGCTCGCGCTCTCCTCCACCGCGATCGTGCTGCCGATGCTGGGCGAGCGCAGCCTGCTCGGCGACGCCGTCGGGGCGCGACAGCTTCGCGGTGCTGCTGTTCCAGGACCTCGCCTTCATTCCCCTGGTCGCCGCCGTGCCGCTCTTCGCCGGCGGCGCGGTCGCCGGGCAACCGTGCCGTGGCGGGAGGTCGGGATGGCGGTCGGCGCGGTCGCCGTGATCCTGGTGGGCGGGCGCTTCCTGATCCCGCCGGCCTTCCGCGCGATCGGCGGCGCGCGCACGCCCGAGGTGTTCACCGCGCTCGCCCTGCTGATCGTCGCTGGCTGCGGCCTCGATCGCGATCCGCGGCCGGGCTCTCGATGTCGCTCGGCGCCTTCCTCGCCGGCGTGCTGATCTCGGATTCCGAATACCGCCACGAGGTGCGAGGCCGACGTGCAGCCCTTCGAGGGGCTGCTGCTCGGCTTCTTCTTCCTCTCGGTCGGGATGTCCGCCAATCTCGGCCTCGCCCTCGACGACCCCTCGTTCTTCGCCGCCGCCGTGCCCGGCTTCATGCTGGCGAAAGCGGTCGCCGGCTTCGTTCTCGGGCGGATCGGCGGGCAGTCGAGCCGGACCGCGCTGCGCTTCGCCCTCGCGCTGCCGCAGGGGAGCGAGTTCAGCTTCGTGCTGTTCGGCGTCGCCGTCGGCGTCGGCGCGCTGAGCCAGGCCGCCTCCGACCGGGCGACGCTCGCGATCGCGCTTCTCGATGGCGCTGACGCCGCTCGTCTTCGCCGCCTCCGAGCGCTGCTCGTGCCGCGACTGGCCAGGCAGAAGGCGCCGCCGGCCTATGACGCGATCGAGGACGATGGCGCGCCCGGTCATCATCTGCGGCTTCGGGCGGATGGGGCAGATCGTCGGCCGCATCCTGCGCATGCGCGGCATCGGCTTCACCGCGCTCGAGCAGGACAGCGCGCAGGTCGAGGTGGTCCGGCGCTTCGGCAGCAAGGTCTATTACGGCAATCCGAGCCGGCCCGACCTGCTGCGCGCCGCCGGCGCCGAGCACGCGAAGCTGCTCGTGGTGACGCTCGACGACATGGAGGAGGTGCTCGAGGTCGTCGACATGAGCGCGGCGCAATTTCCCCAACCTCCGCATCCTGGCGCGCGCCCGGAATCGCCGGCACGCGCATCTGCTGATGGATCGCGGCCTCGCCGGGATCGTGCGCGAGACCTTCCATTCGAGCCTGCGTCTCGGCGAGATGGCGCTCGAGGAGCTCGGCATCCGGCGAGGAGGCGGCCAAGGCGGCGGTCGCTTTCTTCGCCGAATACGACGAGCGCAATCTGGTCGAGACGCACGCCTATCTACGAGGACGAGCGCCAGCTCATCCAGAGCTCGCGCCAGGCGGCCGACGAGCTCGCCGGCCTGTTCGAGGCCGACCAGGAGGCGGGGCGGCTCCGCGCCGCGGCGGAGTAGGAGCGCTCCACCTCAGCCGGCCAGCGCCTCGGTTGTGTGGAAGCGCGCGAAGTCGATCGTGCGCGACGCCGTCCGGCTCGGGTCTCGATGATGTCGACGAAGCGATGGCCGAACAGGATTTCCTCGGCGAGATAGGAATGTCGCGCGTGCACCACTTGCGACAGCGTCTCGTCGAGACCGGTGACGGTCACCACGATCTCCGCCCGCTCCGCCATCAGATCGTCATGCGACAGCCCGGCCAGCGGACTCCGCTGCGTCGAGCGGGTGCATGACGTGGAAGGTGAGCGCGAAGGCGGGTGTGCGCTCGCCGCACCAGCGCGAGATCGTGGAAGCGGCGCATGAAGATGCCCTCGGCCGTGACCTCGTCGCGCAGCACCGCGAGCGACACCTCGGCCTGCAGGATCTGGTTGCTGCGCTGATTTCCCATCCGCAGCATCAGCATCATCTGGCCGTTGAACGGCGCCACCACGGCGACGTTGCTGAACAGCACGCGCGCGGTGGGGCGCGAGAAGCGGGTGAAGAACAGCCCGGTCACCACCGCAAGCAGGATCATGCCGAACAGCGTTTCGAGCGTGACGACGGAGTTCGCGAAGGCGGTCGCCGGCGCCATCTGGCCGTAGCCGATCGTCGCCATGGTCTGCACGCTGAAGAAGAACGCGTCGGCGAGGCTGCCGGGACGCGCCTTGTCGATCGCGCCCGGTTGCAGCAGGTAGAGCGCCGCGAAGACGACGTTGCCGCCGAGATAGGTCGCCGAGGTCGCCGCCAGGAACGCCCACCAGGGGATTTCCAGCGCCTTGTGGTAGAGGTCCTCGAAGGGGTTGCGGGTCAGGCCGAGCCGGCGGATGCGCTCGATCGCCCGGCCGCGGCACCAGCCGGCTCCATCGCGGGCTCTCGTCGGGAACGCGCTGCTGCATGGCGCGAGCCTATCACGGCCGGCCCTCGCCGTCGGGTGCCACCAGCCGGCCGCCGGGGAGCGGGCGCGGCGCGCCGGTGGTCCCCGGAAAGGTGATCGGCAGGCCGCGCGCACGCGGGCGGCGAGGAAGCCGAAGCACTGCGCCTCCAGCGCGTCGCCGTTCCAGCCGACCGCATCGACCGGATCGACCGGCGCGGCGAGCGCCGTCGCGCAGCGCCCGCATGATCGCCGGATTGTGCCGCCCGCCGCCGCAGACGAGCCAGCGGAGCGGCGGCGCCGGCAGCGCCGCGCGGGCGACGGCGCGGGCGGTGAAGGCGGCGAGCGTCGCCGCGCCATCCGCCGCGGAGAGCGCGTTCACGCCGCGCAGCACGCCCGCGAAATCCAGCCGGTCGAGCGATTTCGGTCCGGTCCGGGCGAAGAAAGGATGGGCGAGCAGGCGCTCGAGCAGCGTCTCGTCGGCCGCCCCCGCGAGCGCCAGCCCGCCATCGCGGTCGAAGCGCTCGCCGCTATGCTGCCAGGCCCAGTCATCGAGCGGCCCATTGCCCGGGCCGGTATCGAAGGCGACCAGCGTGCCGTCGCTGCCCGATCCAGGTGACGTTGGCGACGCCGCCGATATTGAGCACCGCGAGCGGCGTCTCCATGCCGGCAGCGAGGGCGGCGTGGAACACCGGGACGAGCGGCGCGCCCTCGCCGCCGGCGGCGATGTCGGCGCTGCGGAAGTCGAAGGCGACGGCCGTCGCCGGTCTCGCGCGCGAGCGTCGCGGCGTCCCCGATCTGCCAGGTCCGGCGCTGCTGCGGCGCGTGCAGGATGGTCTGGCCGTGGAAACCGATCAGGTCGGCCGGCTCGCCGAGCGCACGCACCGCCTCGACATGCCGCTCGCGTCAGCCGCGCCTCGGCGTCGAGCACGCGCGGGTCGTCGGCCTCGAGTTCGGGCGCGAGGTCGAGCAGCCGGCGCAGGTCGGCGCGCAGCCGCTCGTCATAGGGCAGGGTGAGCGCGGGGCCGATCCGCCCGACCCGCTCGCCGTCGGTCTCGAGATAGGCCGCGTCCACGCCGTCCAGCGACGTGCCGCTCATCAGCCCTATGGTCCGCAGCATTCCTCACCCTCCGGCGCCGACTTCGCGTTCACGCGCGTACCGTGCTAGCGGAGCCCGCCACCAAGACCCGGGTTTGTCCAGATGCTTCAGACCGCATTGAAAAGCCCGTTCATGCAGGAAGCCGTCGCCCGCGGCTTCGTCTTCCAGTGCACCGACGAGGCCGCGCTCGACCAGGCATTCGCCGCCGGCCGCGTCGCCGCCTATATCGGCTTCGACTGCACCGCCGACAGCCTGCATGTCGGCAATCTCGTCTCGATCATGCTGCTCCGCCTGCTGCAGAAGCACGGCCACAAGCCCGTCGTGCTGATGGGCGGCGGCACCACGCGCATCGGCGATCCCTCCGGCAAGGACGAGACGCGCCAGCTGCTCACCGACGAGAAGATCGCCGCGAACATGGCCGGCATCCGGCGCTGCTTCGATCCGTTCATCCGCTTCGGCGAAGCGCCGGACGACGCCATCATGCCGAACAACGCCGACTGGCTGAACGCGCTCGGCTACATCCCGCTGCTGCGCGATGTCGGCCGGCACTTCACCGTCAACCGCATGCTGACCTTCGATTCGGTGCGGCTTCGCCTCGAGCGCGAGCAGCCGCTCACCTTCCTCGAATTCAACTACATGATCCTGCAGAGCTACGATTTCCGCGAGCTGCATCCGCCGCCACGGCGTGACGCTGCAGATGGGCGGGTCGGACCAGTGGGGCAACATCGTCTCCGGCGCCGAGCTGGTGCGCCGCACGGACGGCGCGCAGGTCTACGGGCTGACCACGCCGCTGATCACCACCGCGTCCGGCGCCAAGATGGGCAAGAGCGTGAGCGGCGCGGTGTGGCTGCGCGGCGACCGTTACGCGCCGTATGATTACTGGCAGTTCTGGCGCAACACCGAGGATGCGGATGTCGGCCGCTTCCTGCGCCTGTTCACCGATCTTCCGCTTGACGAGATCGCCCGGCTGCGAGGCGTTGCGGGGCGCCGAGATCAACGAGGCGAAGAAGGCGCTCGCGACCGCGGCGACCGCGCTCGCGCATGGCAGCGCCGCCGCCGAGGAAGCGGCCGAAACCGCGCGCCGCACCTTCGAGCAGGGCGAGGCCGCCGCGACGCTGCCCACGCATCTCGTGCCCGAGGCGACGCTCGCCGCCGGCATCCCGCTGTTCCGCCTGCTGGTCGAGGCCGGGCTCGCGGCAGAGCAACGGCGAAGCCCGCCGCCTGATCCGCGGCGGCGGCGCGCGCGTCAACGACGCCGCGATCGGCGACGAGGCGTACGCCATCTCGCAAACCGATCTGCGCGGCGGTGCGATCAAGCTGTCGGCGGGGAGGAAGCAGCACCGTCTGGTTCGTGTCTCGCCCTCGGATTGATCGCGCCGGCGATCGGATCGAGGCGCTTGCTGTCTCCATGCGTGCACGATGGAGGTGTCCGCGGTTTCCGCGGAATGCCGGGCGTCGGCAATCGAAGGTGGGCAGGAGGTTGCCGGATGAGGTGGGATTCGAACCCACGGAACCCTTGCGGGCTCGCCGGTTTTCAAGACCGGTGCCTTCAACCGCTCGGCCACTCATCCCGGCGAGGCAGGTTCTAGACCCAAATCGCTCTGACTGTGGTCAGTGCGATTCGGGTCCCTGTATTTTTGGCCTGCCAATTCACGCCCTGACTGATTCCAATCAGGGCGATCGGAGGCTAGGCGAGCGGCGGCCCGTGCTCAATCGGGAGGGCGGTCAGCTCCGATAGCTGCCGTTGATGTCGATGTAGCCGTGCGTGAGGTCGCAGGTCCAGGCGGTGGCGCTGCCGTTGCCGAGACCGAGATCGACCGCGATCTCGATCTCGCGCCCCTTCATGTGCGCGACGACAGGCGCCTCGTCATAGCCCGGCACCACGCTGCCGTTGCGCGCCATCCAGGTGCCGCCGATGCCGACCGCAAGCCGGTCGCGATCGGCGGGCTCCCCGGCCTTGCCGACCGCCATCACGATGCGGCCCCAATTGGCGTCTTCCCCGGCGATCGCGGTCTTGACCAGCGGCGAATTGGCGATGGCGAGCGCGACACGCTTCGCGGACCTGGCCGAGACGGCGCCGGCGACGTCGATCCGGACCAGTTTCTGTGCGCCTTCGCCGTCGCGCACCACCTGCAGCGCGAGATCGAGCAGCAGATCCTCGAGCGCCGCACGGAAGCCGCGCAGCAGCGGGCCGCCTTCGGCCGGGATGCGCGCGTGCCTGGCCTGGCCGGTGGCGAACAGCAGCAGCGTGTCGCTGGTCGAGGTGTCGGAATCGACCGTGGTGGCGTTGAAGCTCCGCGCGACGCCCCGCGCGAGCAGCGCCTGCAGGGGAGCGGCGGGGATCGCCGCGTCGGTCGCGACGAAGCACAGCATCGTTGCCATGTCGGGCGCGATCATGCCGCTGCCCTTGGCGATGCCGGAGAGGGTCACGCTCGCTTCGCCGATCCGGGCGGTGCGGGTGGTGGCCTTCGGGAAGGTGTCGGTGGTCATGATGCCGCGCGCCGCGTCCTCCCAGCGCGTCGCTTCGAGACCGGCGTGCAACGCGGGCAGCACCGCGGTGAGGCGGTCGTGCGGCAGCACCTCGCCGATCACGCCGGTGGAGGCGAGGAAGACCTGGCGGGCCGGGCAGCCGACCAGCTCGGCGGCGCGACCGGCGGTCGCCCTGACCGTCTCGACGCCGCGCCTGCCGGTGAAGACGTTGGCGTTGCCGGCATTGACCACCAGCGCGCGGGCGCGGCCGGATTTCAGCGCCGCGCGGCACCAGTCGACCGGCGCGCCCGGGCAGCGGTTGCGGGTGAACACGCCGGCGACCGTGGTTCCGGGCGCGAATTCCGCCATCACCAGGTCGGTGCGGCCCACGTAGCGGATGCCGGCCGCCGCCGCGCCGAGCCGCACGCCCGCGACCACCGGCAGCGATGGCAGTTTGACCGCGAGCGGGGACACGGGTGGGGCGGCCACCGCGGAACGGTTGCCGGGTTTACTTGCCGGCGGGCGGCGGCGGGGTTGCCGAGTCGGTCGCGCGCTGCGGCGAGCCGTCGGGGTTGAAGCGCTCGATCTTGGCGCTCGCCTGCGCCTGCTGCACTGCCTTCTGGATCCCCGCCTGGATGATCTGCTGGCGGATCTGGTCCTTCGCCTGGTCGAACGAGGCGGGTGGTGCGGTGCGGGACGCCAGCACCTGGATCACGTGCCAGCCATATTGGGTGTGCACCGGGCTCGGATCGATGGTGCCGGGCTTGGTGCTGAAGGCGGCGGCCGAGAATTCCGGCAGCATGTCGTCCTTCTTGAACCAGCCGAGATCGCCGCCGCTCTGCGCCGCGCCGGGCTCGGTGCTGTGCTGCTTGGCGATCGCGGTGAAGTCGCCGCCCTTCTGCAGCTCCCCGATGATCTGCTTCGCCTCGTCCTCGGTCTTCACCAGGATGTGGCGGGCGTGCACTTCCTGCTCGCCCGGCTTGTTCTTGTAGTCCTGGTCGTATTTGGCCTGCAGCGCCGCATCGGTGATGGTGGGCGAGATCTCGCGCCGGAGCAGGGCGTTCTGCAGCACCTGGTCGGTCGCGTGGGCGATCGCCGCCTGCACCGCCGGGTCCTTCTCCAGCCCCTCCTTGCGGGCCTCGTCGGCCAGCGCCTGCTGGTCGATGAGCTGGTTCAGGAGCGTCGGGTAGAGCATCTGCGGCGGCATCGAGCGCGCCTGCTCCGGCAGCCCCGCCATCGCCCCGCGCACATCGCTCATGTGGATCGGCTTGCCATTCACCGTGGCGACCACCGGATCGGCGGCGGTCGCAGCCGGCGCCGGGGCGGTCGCGCCGGGAGCGGGCGCACGCTGCGGCGCGGTCTGGGCCAGGGCGGGCGTGCACAGGGATGTCGCCGCGATCAGGCCGGCGGCAAGCCGGGGAAATGTCATGGGAGAACCTCACTCAGGCGCGGGGTGTATGCCCGACCAGCCCAAAGCCGGCAAGGCAAGTCGGCGTAACCGCTTGGTAATCTGGAGCCGCACGCCGCCGGGCCGCGCGCGTTGACCGGGGCCGGGCGCAGCCCTATCTCATCCGGGCCCCGAGCACCATCCGAGCCCCATCGCCCTGCCGGCGCGGGCCGTGACCATCCGGAAAGCGCGCCATGTTCGCCAGCCTCGCCCGCACCATCTTCGGCACCAGCAACGACCGGTCGCTCAAGGCCTACCAGCGCCGGGTGCCGCAGATCAATGCCCTCGAGCCCGCCATGCAGGCGCTCGATGATGCGGCGCTGGCGGCCAAGACGGTCGAGTTCCGCGCGCGGCTGGGCAACGGCGAGACGCTGGACGGCCTGCTGCCCGAGGCGTTCGCGGTGGTGCGCGAGGCGGCCCGGCGCACCCTGGGCCAGCGCCATTTCGATGTGCAGCTGATCGGCGGCATGGTGCTGCATGACGGCCGCATCGCCGAGATGAAGACCGGCGAGGGCAAGACGCTGGTCGCCACGCTGCCCGTCTATCTCAACGCGCTCGGGGCCAAGGGCGTGCATGTGGTGACGGTGAACGATTACCTGGCCCGCCGCGACGCCGAGTGGATGGGGCAGATCTACGGCTTCCTCGGCATGACGACCGGCATCATCGTGCATGGGCTCGATGACGGCCAGCGCCGCGCCGCCTATGCGAGCGACATCACTTACGGCACCAACAACGAGTTCGGCTTCGACTATCTGCGCGACAACATGAAATACCGGCTGGAGGACATGACCCAGCGGGACTTCGCGTTCGGGATCGTCGACGAGGTGGACAGCATCCTGATCGACGAGGCGCGCACGCCGCTGATCATCTCCGGTCCGGCCGAGGACAGTTCCGACCTCTATCGCTCGGTGAACGCCGTCGTCCGCGAACTCGTGAAGGACGAGGAGACCTTCGAGAAGGACGAGAAGTTCCGCACGGTGACGCTGACCGAAGCGGGCTCCGAGCGCGTCGAGGAGATGCTGGTGGAAGCCGGCATCATCACCGAAGGCAATCTCTACGACATCTTCAACATCTCGGTGCTGCACCACGTGCAGCAATCGCTGCGAGCGCACACGCTGTTCCATCGCGACACCGAATACATCGTGCGCAACGACAAGATCGTCATCATCGACGAGTTCACCGGCCGGATGATGGAAGGTCGGCGCTACTCGGAGGGGCTGCACCAGGCGCTGGAGGCGAAGGAGGGCGTCACCGTGCAGGCGGAGAACCAGACGCTCGCCTCGATCACCTTCCAGAACTACTTCCGCCTCTATCCGAAGCTCGCCGGCATGACCGGCACGGCGATGACCGAGGCCGACGAGTTCGCCGAGATCTACAAGCTCGAAGTGGTCGAGATCCCGACCAACGTGGCGGTCGCGCGGAAGGACAACGATGACGAGGTGTATCGCACGGCGACCGAGAAATACGAGGCGGTGGCGACGCTGATCGACGAGGCCCGCAAGCGCCGGCAACCGGTGCTGGTCGGCACCGTCTCGATCGAGAAGAGCGAGGTGCTGTCGGACATCCTGAAGAAGAAGAAGGTGCCGCACGCGGTGCTGAACGCGCGCTTCCACGAGATGGAGGCG
This sequence comes from uncultured Alphaproteobacteria bacterium, assembly GCA_963822815.1. GTDB lineage: Bacteria > Pseudomonadota > Alphaproteobacteria > Acetobacterales > Acetobacteraceae > CAWGJC01. The sequence goes on along the minus strand of CAWGJC010000004.1, from coordinate 69,481 downwards.
GAGATCGTGGCGCAGGCCGGCGCGCCGGGCGCGGTGACGATCGCGACCAACATGGCCGGCCGCGGCACCGACATCAAGCTTGGCGGCAATCTCGAGATGCGGCTCAAGACGGAGCTCGACGAGATCGAGGATGAGGGCCTGCGTGCGGTGCGCGAGGGGGATATCCGCGACGAGATCGCGCGTGCGCATGAGCTGGTGAAGCAGGCCGGCGGGCTGTTCGTCATCGGCACCGAGCGCCACGAGAGCCGGCGCATCGACAATCAGCTGCGCGGCCGCTCCGGCCGCCAGGGCGATCCCGGCGCGTCGCGCTTCTTCCTCTCGCTGGAAGACGATCTGATGCGCATCTTCGGCTCCGACCGCATGGGCGGGCATGCTGCAGCGGCTCGGGCTCAAGGAGGGCGAGGCGATCGTCCATCCCTGGATCAACAAGGCGCTCGAGAAGGCGCAGAAGAAGGTCGAGGCGCGCAACTTCGACATGCGCAAGAACGTGCTGAAATACGACGACGTGATGAACGACCAGCGGCGCGAGGTCTATGCGCAGCGCAAGGAGTTCATGCGCGCGACCGATGTTTCCGAGACGATCGACGAGATGCGCGCCGAGCTGATCGCGGTGATGGTCGCGCGGCGCATTCCCGAGAAGGCGTTCGCCGAGCAGTGGGAGACCGAGGCGCTCGGCGAGGATGTCCGGCGCGTGCTCAATCTCGACCTGCCGGTGGTGGAGTGGGGCCGCGAGGAGGGGATGGACGAGGTCGGCATCCGCGAGCGCATCGAGCGCGCGGCGGAACAGCACCTCGCGGCGAAGGCGGCCAATCTCGGCCCCGAGCTGATGCGCTTCATCGAGAAGTCGATCCTGATCCAGACACTCGATGCGGTGTGGAAGGAGCATCTGCTCGCGCTCGATCATCTGCGCCAGGGCATCGGCCTGCGCGCCTATGGCCAGCGCGATCCGCTCAACGAGTACAAGAGTGAGGCGTTCGCGCTGTTCAACGCGATGCTCGACGAGCTGAAGGAGCGCGTGACCGGCCTCGTCGCCCGCGTCGAGGTGACGCCGCAGGCCCCGCCCGCCGAGATGTTCGCGCCCACGCCGGTGCGGATGATGGAGAGCCATCCGGAGCCGGTGATGGCGGGTGAGCTTGCCTTCGCCGAGCCGGAGGTGGTGCAGGTGAGCGCGGGTCCGCTGCGCGAGGCGGCGATCGATCCGAACGATCCCGCGACCTGGCGCAACACGCCGCGCAACGCGCCCTGCCCGTGCGGTTCGGGGAGGAAGTTCAAGCACTGCCACGGACGGGCGATCTGACCCGCGACATCGTCTCGGAGTGGGTCGGCCGCCCCGGGCTCGAGCATCTTCGGCTCGACGCAAGAGGAGCGGCGATCCGTGCCGACGGACGCATCGTTGCCGCGATCGAGAACCGCGTCGTCGCGCTCGGCTATGTGGTGATCTGCGCGTCCGACTGGCGGTTCCGCAGTGCGGAGCTCACCACAGAGGATGCGGTGCATCGCATCCTGCGCGGCGCGGATGGCTGGGAAGTCGATGGTGCGGCGCGGCCCGATCTCGCCGCCTGCGTCGATATCGACATCCGCCTGACCCCGTTCACCAACACCCTGCCGATCCGCCGGCTCGCGATCCCGGTGGGGGAGACGAGGTGCTTCCCCGTCGCCTACATTCACCTGCCCGGGTTCGAGGTGTCGGTGGTGGAGCAGGAATACACCGCGATGGGCGGCGGCCGCGTCCGCTATCGCGGCCTGAGCACCGGCTTCACCGCCATGCTGATGACCGATGCGGACGGGATCGTGGTCGATTACGGCGAGATCTGGCGCCGCCGCACGACGGGTTGATCGCGCGCGGGCCGCCCCGCACTATCGCCGGATGAAGGAAATCCGGATCGACCGCAACGGCAGGCTGCGTGACGCGCCGCAGACCGGGCACAATCGCTGGCATCCGGACATCCCACCGATCCTCGAGGTCGGTCCCGGCGAGGAGGTCCTGCTGGAGACGCGCGACGCCGCCGATGGCCAGGTGCGCGACGGCATGACGATCGCCGATCTCGGCAAGCTGGACAGCAAGGTCGGCCATCCGCTGACCGGCCCGATCGCGGTGAAGGGTGCGACGCCCGGCGACCTGCTGGAAATCGAGTACCTCGACATCATCCCGCAGGACTATGGCTGGACCCGCTTCGTGCCGACCGCCGGCTTCCTGCGCGATGCCTTCCCGACGCCCTATCTCGTCCATTGGCACCTGCGCGGGGGCTGGGCGACGTCGCCGCAGATTCCGGGCGTGCGCATCCCGAACGGCAGCTTCATGGGGACGGCCGGGCTCGCGCCCTCGCGCGCGCAGCTCGAGGCCTGGAGCCGGCGCGAGGAGGATCTGCGCCGACGCGGCGGCGCCGCGTCGGCGCCCGATCCGCAGGACGCGGTGCCGGCCGGCGGCGCCATCGCGCGCGAGGGGCTGCGCACCATGCCGCCGCGGGAGAATTGCGGCAATGTCGATGCGAAGCAGCTGACCAAGGGCGCGCGCCTGTTCATCCCGGTCGCGGTGCCGGGCGCGCTCTACTCGGTGGGCGACGCGCATTTCGCGCAGGGAGACGGCGAGGTCTGCGTCACCGGGATCGAGATGGGCGCGACCGCGATCGTGCGCTTCCGCATCCATGCCGGCGAGGCGGCGCGCAAGAACATAAGATGGCCGCGCTTCGCCCATCCAGGGCATTTCCTGCCGCCCGACTGGGCGGGCCCAAGCAATTTCATCGCAACCATGGGCATGCCGGTGCGCGAGGACGGCACGCAGGAGAACGCCGATCTCAACCTCGCCGCGCGCAACGCGCTGCTCGCCATGATCGACCTGCTGGGCGAGCGCGGCTTCACCCGCGAGCAGGCCTACGCGATCTGCAGCGTCGCGGTCGATCTGCGCATCAGCAACGTCGTCGACCTGCCCAATGTCACCGTCTCGGCGCTGCTGCCGGAGGCAATCTTCGGATGATCGTCGTGACCACGGAAAATGTCGCCGGGCATCGCGTGGCGCGCACGCTCGGGCAATGCTTCGGCGTCGTGGTGCGCAGCCGCGGGCTCGGCGGGAATGTCATGGCTGGGCTCCGTTCCCTCGCCGGCGGCGAAATCCCGGAATACACGCAGCTTCTGGAGGAGGCGCGGCGGCACGCGCTCGACCGTATGGTGCAGAACGCGACCGCGATGGGCGCGAACGCCATCCTGATGATGCGCTTCGACAGCGCCGAGATCGGCCAGACGATGAGTGAGATCGTGGCCTACGGCACGGCGGTGGTCATCGAGTCGGCGTGAGGGTTCTGCCCTTCCTGTGGATCGTCTTCATCGGCGTGCCGGTGCTGATCTGGCTCGGGTTCCGCGGCAAGGGCTACAAGCGCCATCCGCTTGATGCGCCGCCCGGCCCGGACTGGCAGCCCACCGGCGAACGCTTCATCGATCCGCGCGGGCGAGATGGTGGAGGTGTGGTTTCGCCGACAGAGTGGGGAGCGGGCCTATGTGCGGGCCGGCCGCGACTGAAGCCGCTCCCGGGCAGGTAACCGCGTTCGCCGGCGCGTCAGCCAGACGAAGCGAGAGAGCAGCAGCACCGCCGCGATGGTCAGCCCGGCGATGAAGCCGATCCAGACGCCGCGGGCGCCCATGCCGTAGGGAAAGCCGAGCCACCAGGCGACCGGCATGCCGACGCCCCAATAGGCGAAGGCGGTGATCAGCATCGGCAGACGGGTGTCCTTGATCCCGCGCAGCGCGCCGTTTGCCGCCACCTGCACGCCGTCCGAAAGCTGGAACACCGCCGCCACGAACAGCAGGCCGGAGGCGACCGAGGCGACCGCCGGATCGTTGGTGTAGAGCGCGGCGATCAGCCCGGGCACCGACAGCATGACGACGCATGAGCAGAGCTGGGTCGCGAGCACGAGCCCGACCCCGGTGAGCCCCGCCCGGCGCACGCCGGACCGGTCGTCGCGTCCGACCGCGTTGCCGACCCGCACCGTGATCGCGGTCGACATGCCGAGCGGCACCATGAAGGCGAAGCTCGCGATGTTGAGCGCGATCTGGTGCCCGGCCACGGTGACGGCGCCGAGGCGGCCGATGATCAGCCCGGCGCCGGCGAACAGCCCGACCTCCATGAGCACGCTCGACGCCATCGGCACGCCGAGCCGCAGCAGCGCCGCGATCGCCCGCGGATCGATGCGGCGATGTCCGCCCCAGACGACGCCCGGATAGAACGGCGCGAACCGCACCACCGCCGCGTAGGCGATGCCCTCCATCCAGAAGATGATCGCATTGGCAATGCCGCTGCCGCGTGCGCCGAGGCCGGGGAGACCGAACCCGCCATACATCAGCAGGTAGCCGATCGGGAGCAGCAGCAGGGCACCGAGGCCGCTCACCAGCATCGTGGTGCGCGTGACCGACAATCCCTCGGAGAAGCCGCGGCAGGCGAAATAGAGCGCGGTCCCGGGTGCGGCGAAGGCGACCGCGTCGAGGAAGCCGCGGACGTCGCCCATCAGCGCCGCCGGCGTGCCGATCGAAGCGGCGAGCGCGGGGCCGCACCAGCGGAGCGCCAGCATGAGCGCGACGCCGGCGACGAGTGCGATCAGCAGCGCGTCGCGGAACAGCGGCACCACCAGGTCGCGCCGCCCGGCGCCGTCGAGCTGTGCGATCGAGGGCGGCAGCGCCGTCATCAGCCCCACCATCGCCATCAGCGCGAGCGACCAGATGCTGGCGCCGATCGCGACCGCGCCCAGCACGTGCGCGCCGAGATGCCCCGCGAGCATGACGTCGATGACGTTCGTGCCCATGGCGAAGAGCTGGCCGACGATCAGCGGCGTCGCGAGCGCGAGCGTCGCGGCCGCCTCCCGCCCGATCGTTCGGGATGCGCGCATCCTCCCTCGATACGAAGCCGCCGCTCAGGTCACAAGCGGCGGCACCGCATGGCAGGAAACCGGCTCACATCCGCGCGTAGCGGCGGATGCCGCGCGCATCGTCCTCGGCCGAGAGAATGCCCGCGCGCAGCATGTGGTTCACATGCGCGAGCACCTCGCCGAAGGCGAAGCCGGTCTGCTGCGGATCAAGCGTGCGGTTGAACACCATTGGCAGCAGGTCGGCGATGGTGCGCGGCGCGGCGGCGCACGCGGCCTCGATCCGCACCAGACGCTCGGCATGATGCGAACGGAGCTCGCCGATCCGCGGATGGAGGCCGCGGAACGGCAGGTTGTGCGCGGCGAGCACGAGCGCGTCTTCGGGGATCACCGCGCCGATGGCGTCGAGGGAGGCGAGGAAATCGCCGAGCGGATCGCTCTCCGGCTCGCTCGGCCAGACCGACACATTGGGCGAGATGCGGGCCAGCACCTGGTCCGCGGGGAAGAAGAGCCGTGCTTCCCGGCAGCACAGCATCAGCATCTCCGGCGCGTGGCCGGCGCCGGTCAGCACCTCGAAGCGGCGGCCGCCGATCGTGATCGCATCGCCCGCGCGGAGCCGCGTGTAGGCGGGCGGCAGCGGGCCCGTCTGCCGGAGGTATCCGTGTCCGCGACCGAGCAACTCGGTGACGGCTTGGCCTTCGAGGCCGCCCTGCCGGTAGAATTCCTGCGCTGCGGCGCGGTCAGTGAAGCCGCTGGTGGCGCGGATGAACCACGAGAACAGATACTCGGTCTGGCTCATCAGCAGCGGCGCGGCGTGGCGTTCGGCGAGCCAACCGGCAAGCCCGACATGGTCCGGGTGGAAATGCGTCGCGATCACCCGCGTCACGCGCCGGCCCGCGAGCGTCTGCTCCCAGGCGGCGCGGGTCCGCGCGTCGTCGATGCCCGTATCGAGCACCACCCACCCGCCCTCGTCCTCGATCAGGTAGGCGTTGACGTGATCGAGCGCATACGGGAGGGCCAGGCGCAGCCACAGCACGCCCGGCGCGATCTCCACGACCGCCCCGGGGGCGGGCGCCGCCGCGAGCGGGAAATCGATGGCCGGAGGGCACGAAGCATCGAGCATCCGCCGAGACTAGCCCGGCGGGTGCTGCGCTGCGACATGCGATCGGTGGCTGCCTGACCTGCGCGCGGGCGCGTCGGGAGAAGCGCCCTGCGCATTCTCCCGACGGAACTGTCAGTCGGGCCGGCGCGGATCGAAGCCGATGGGCTCCGGCGACCAGCGGCGCGGCGGCCGGCCACGACGGGCCCTGCCGGGCTCGACCGGCTTCTCCGCGGTTTCCCCGAGCAGCCAGTCGCGGAGCATGGCGCGGGTGCGATGCACGCGGCTCTTCATGGTCCCCACCGCGCAGCCGGCGATCCCCGCCGCCTCCTCATACGACATCTCGTGCAGCACGATCATGAACAGCGCCTCGCGCTGTTCGGGGCCGAGCCGGTTCACCGCATGGGAAAGCTCGCGCAGCGCCAGCTTGTCCTCGTGCGCCGGGCCGACCGGGATCTCGTGCGTCTCGTCGAGCTCCGTCGTCACCCGCTGCTTGCGGATGCCGCTGATGAAGTGATTGGCCATGATCCGGTGAATCCAGGCGCCGAAATTGGTGTCCGGGATGTAGCGGTCCTGGGCCACCAGCGCCTTGGTCGCCGTGTCCTGGACCAGGTCCTCCGCCGCGCTGCGATTGCGGGTAAGCGCGAGCGCCCAGATGCGCATCTGCGGAAGCCAGGAAATCAATTCGTCATGAAATCCGCGCGCCATGCGAAGATCCCTTCCGCCTCGTTCTTGTCACGCAGCAGTACGGCGGGGGGCAGGGAGCCACATTCAATCAGGTTAACCGCCGGAGCGGTCCGCTCACGAATCGCTGGAAATCACGATCTTGTTCACGCGGGCCGCGATCGCGTTCAGCGGAGCAGCGCCGCAAGCAACGGATCGAGCCGGAGCCGCCCTTCCGGGGTGACGACAACCCGTCCGTCCCCGCGCGCCAGATAGCCTTCCTTCTCGGCCCGCTCCAGCATCCCTGGATCGAGCGCGGCCTCGAGCGCCACGCCGGTCCGCCGGCGGAAGCGCTCCGCATCCACCCCCTCGGCCAGGCGCAGCCCCATCAGCAGCGCCTCACGGGCGCGGTCGGCCGCCGGAACCGGCGCCTCCTCCACGGTGCCGTGACCGTGTCTCTCCACGCGCTCCGCCCAGGGCTCGGGCGCGCGATGCCGGCGCGTCGCCAGCAGCGTCTCGCCCAGCATCAACCGCCCATGCGCCCCCGGCCCGATGCCGGCGTAATCGCCATAGCGCCAGTAGGCGAGGTTGTGCCTGCTCTCGCCGCCCGGAAGCGCATAGTTGGACACCTCATAGGGCAGCAGGCCGAAGCGCGCCGCCTCCTCCGCCGTCGCCAGATAGAGCTCGGCGGCGAGCTCGGGATCGGGCAGCACCAGCTCGCCGCGCCGATGCAGCCCCTCATAGGCGGTGCCGGGCTCGATCGTGAGTTGGTAGAGCGAGAGATGGTCGGCGGCGAGCGCCAGCGCCTGCCGCAGCTCGGCCCGCCAGGCGGCGAGCATCTGGCCGGGACGAGCGTAGATCAGGTCGAACGATATCCGGGGGAACAGCGCGCGCGCGGCCTCCAGCGCGGCGACCGCCTGCGCGACCGAGTGCCGGCGCCCGAGCGCAGCGAGCGCCGCCGGGTCGAGGCTCTGCACCCCGAGCGAGAGCCGATTGACCCCCGCCGCCCGGAACGCCGCGAGCTTGCCCGCCTCGACGCTGGTCGGGTTGGCCTCGAGCGTGACCTCGAGGCCGGGCAACGGATCGAACAGCCCCAGCGCATTCTCGATCAGCGCGCCGACCGTCTCGGGCCCCATCAGGCTCGGCGTCCCGCCGCCGAAGAAGATCGAGGCCAGGGGCCGCCGCCCAAGCCGCGCCGCCTCCCACTCGAGCTCCGCCCGCAGCGCGGCGCGGAACCGCTTCTCGGGAATCACCTCCCGCACATGGCTGTTGAAGTCGCAGTACGGGCACTTGGCGAGGCAGAACGGCCAGTGGATGTAGAGGGCGAGCGGGTCCATCCTGGCTCGCATATAGGGCGGAGGACGGAATGGCGGCAGGCGGATCGGTCGATCGGGTGCGCGCGGCACTGGCGGGGCTCGGCCACCCCGACACCATCACCAGCTTCCCCCGGCACACCCGCACCGCCGAGGAAGCCGCCACCGCCATCGGCTGCACCGTCGCCCAGATCGCCAAATCGATCGTCTTCCGCGCCGGAGCCGAAGCCGTCGTCGTGATCGCCTCCGGCACCAACCGCGTGGACCCGGCCCGTGCCGCCGCCGCCCTCGGCGTCCCGCTCTCCCGCGCCGATGCCGGGTTCATCCGCGAAACCACCGGCTTCGCCATCGGCGGCGTCGCGCCCGTCGGCCACATCAGCGCCCCCCGCATGCTGATCGACCGCGACCTTCTCGCCCTCAATCCCATCTGGGCCGCCGCTGGCGCCGCCAACACCGTCTTCCAAACCACCGCCCCCGACCTCCTCCGCATGACCGGCGCCATTGTCGCCGACGTTCGGGAGGAGTGAGGAAAAGGAAGGCCGGGGGCTCCGCCCTTAGCGGGGGTCGAGACGCGAAGCGGATCGACGGGCAGAGCCCCGGGCCTTCCTTCTTCACCCCGCCCGAATGTCAGCGCCAGAGGGGGTCGATCGGGGGGCGGCCGGCGAGGACGGCGTCGATGTTGTCGAGGGCGCGGAAGCCCATGGCGTTGCGGGTTTCGGTGGTGGCGCTGCCCATGTGCGGGGTGAGCAGCACGTTGGGTAATTCGGCCAGGCGCTTGTCGTAGCCGGGTTCGTTGCGGAACACGTCGAGGCCGGCGCCGAACAGGTGGCCGGAGCGCAGGGCGTCGACGAGGGCGTCCTCGTCGACGAGGGTGCCGCGGGCGTCGTTGACGAAGACGGCGCCTTTCGGCAGCAGGCCGAAGGTGTCGCGGTTCATGATCTTGTCGGTTTCGGGTCCGCCCGGCGCGTGCAGCGTCAGGATGTCGCACTGCGGCAGCATCTCGCGGAAATCGGCGAAGTAGGTGGCGCCGGCTTCGAGTTCGGGCGGGAGCCGGCGGACGTCGTGGTACAGGACCTTCATGTCGAAGCCGCGGGCGCGCTGGGCGAGGGCGCGGCCGATGCGGCCCATGCCGTAGATGCCGATCCGCTTGCCGGTCACCTCGATGCCGAGCATCTCGTTCATGCGGAAATGCCGCGTCCAGGACGTGCGCATCAGGCTGTCGTATTCGCGCGCGCGGCGGCAGACCGCCATGATGAGCATGAAGGCGTGGTCGGCGGTGCCTTCGGTCAGCACTTCCGGCGTGTTGGTGACGACGAGGTTGCGGGCGCGGGCGGCCGCGATGTCGATATGGTCGAAGCCGACGCTGCAGGTGGCGGCGATCTTCATCGTGTCGGGCAAGGCGTCGATGACCGCCTTGTCGAACTTGATGTTGGTGGAGAAGAACAGCGCCTCGGCCTGGTGCCGGCGTGCGGCGTCGAGGAGTTCGGCGAGGCTCATGTCCTCCTGCCCGGCGACGATCGCGTCGTAGCTCCGGCGGGCGCGTTCGATCACGGCGTCGGTCATGGGACGCGCGACGACGAGACGATGCGGCATGCTGGACCTCCCGGGCATTGGCGCCATTGTGCCGGGTGGCCAATGGTTGCGAAAGGGGCGGGGGGTTGGCAGGCTCGCCCCATGCTTCCGAACCTCACCCCCGACATCGATCTCGCGGCGCGACTGTTCGGAGCGATCCGGGAAGCGACGTTCGATGGCGTCGGCGTGACGCGCGAGGCCTATGGGCCGGGCGAGCGGGCGGCGCACGCGCTGGTGCGCGCGGCGGCCGAGGCGCTCGGGCTCGAATGTCGGGCGGACCATGCCGGCAACCTGCACATGACGCTGGCGGGCACCGATCGGCAGGCAAAGCGGCTCGTGCTCGGCAGCCATCTCGACAGCGTGCGGCAGGGCGGGGATTACGACGGCACCGCGGGCGTGCTCGCCGGGCTCGCGGCGGTCGCGGGGATGCGGCGGGCGGGGTTTCGGCCGGCGCGCGACATCACCGTGCTGGCGATCCGGGCGGAGGAGGCGGGCGCCTGGTTTCCGCTGGGCTATCCCGGCAGTTCCGCCGCGCTCGGCAAGCTGCCGGCGGCGGCGCTCGATGTCGCCAGGCTCGACAGCGGGCGATCGCTTGCCGAGCACATGGCGGAGGAGGGGTTCGACCCGGAGGCGGTGCAGCGCGGCGTGCGCGTGCTGGGGCCGGACAATGTCGCGGCCTATGTCGAGCTGCATATCGAGCAGGGGCCGGTGCTGGAGGCGGAGGGGATTCCGCTCGGCATCGTCACCGGGATTCCGGGCTCGCGCCGCTATCGCGCGGCGAAGGTGCTCGGCGAATACAACCATTCGGGTGCCACGCCGCGCCGCTATCGGCGCGATGCGGCGGTCGCCCTCGCCGAGTTCGCGCATCGCCTCGACGAGGAATGGGCGCGGTTGGAGACGCTCGGGCACCAGATGGTCTGCACCTTCTGCGTGCTGGCGACGACGGAGGAGGCGGGATTCACGAAGATTCCGGGCGAGGCCCGGTTCCAGCTCGACATGCGCAGCGTCAGCCAGGCGAGCCTCGACGCGCTGCACCGCGAGGTCGAGCGCCTGGTGCCGCTGATCGAGCACCGGCGCGGCGTGCACTTCGCGCTCGGGATGGAGAACACGGGCAAGGCGAGCCCGATGGATCAGGCGGTGCAGGCGGGGCTGGCCGCGGCGGCGGGCGCGCTCGGCATTCCGCATCGCCGCATGCCGTCGGGCGGCGGGCATGATGCGGCGGCCTTCGCCAATGCCGGCGTGCCGTCGGGCATGCTCTTCGTGCGCAACCAGAACGGCAGCCACAATCCGCGCGAGGCGATGCGGATGGAGGATTTCGCCGCCGGCTGCGCGGTGCTGACGCGTTTCGCGGCGGAACGGGCGGGCTGAAATGGCGCAGCGAACGGTCGTGGTCGGCGGTGGCATCATCGGCAGCTGCGTCGCCTGGTTCCTGCGCGAGCTCGACGCCGGTGGGGACGTCATCGTGCTGGAGCCCGATCCGAGCTACCGCTTCGCCACCACGGCGCGCTCGGTCTCGGCGATCCGCACGCAGTTCACCCTGCCGCTCAATGTGCGGATGTCGCTGTTCGGCGCGGAATTCCTCGCGCGGATGGCGGCAGCTGCCGGAGACCGCGCTGTCACGCGTGCATCGCGGCTATCTCGTGCTGGCGACCGCGGCAGGCGAGGCGGGGTTGCGGGAGAATTTCGCCATGCAGACCGGCGAGGGGGCGCGAGCTCGCCTGGCTCGGCGCGAATGCGCTGGCGGCGCGGTTCCCGTGGCTGAACTGCGAGGACCTCGCGGCCGGTTCGCTCGGGCTCCGGCACGAGGGCTGGTTCGACGCCTATGCGCTGCTGCGCCTGGTGCGCGCGGAGGCGATCCGGAGCGGCGCGCGCTACGTGAAGGACGCGGCATCCGGGTTCGATGTCGCCGGGGAGAGGGTCGTCTCGGTGCGTACGCGCATCGGGCGCGCGCATCGAGGCGGATCACGTGGTCATCGCGGCCGGGCCATCGAGCGGGAAGGTGGCGGCGCTGCTCGATATCCATCTGCCGGTGGAGGCGCGCAAGCGGACGGTGTTCGTGTTCCGCGCGCCGCTGGAGGCGCCGGACATGCCGCTCGTGTTCGACACCTCGGGCATCTGGGTGCGGCCGGAGAGCGGTGGGTTCATCGCCGGCGCCACGCCCGATGAGGCGAACGATCCGCGCGCCGACGGCGATTTCGAGCCCGACATGGCGCAGCTCGAGGAGCTGCTGTGGCCGCATCTCGCGCATCGCATTCCCGCCTTCGAGCGGCTCCGGGTGACGAGCGCCTGGGCCGGGCATTACGAGGTCTGCACGCTCGACCATAACGGGGTGATCGGCCCGCATCCGGAGCTCGGCAATCTGCTCTTCGCGACCGGCTTCTCCGGCCATGGCGTGCAGCACGCGCCGGCAACGGGGCGCGGCGTCGCGGAGCTGATCCGCTCCGGGCGCTACGAGACGCTCGATCTGACCCCGCTCGGCTATTCCCGCGTGCGCGAGAACCGGCCGATGCCGGAGCTGGTGGTGTACTGATGCAGGCCGATGCGCGTCTTGCCGTCGATATCGGCGGCACCTTCACCGATCTCGCGCTCGAGCACCGCGGCACGCGCAGCACACTGAAGCTGCTGACCACGCCGACCGAGCCCGAGCGCGCGGTGATGGACGGCGTTGCGGCGATCATCCGGGCCGCCGGCATCACGCCCGCCGACATCCGCATCATCATCCACGGCACGACGCTCGCGACCAACGCGATCATCGAGCGCAAGGGCGCACGCACGGCGCTGATCACCACCGAGGGCTTCCGCGACGTGCTGGCGATGGGCAATGAGAGCCGCTACGACCAGTACGATCTCGACATCGTGCTGCCGGAGCCGCTGGTGCCGCGCCATCTGCGCCTGCCCGTGCCGGAGCGGCTCGACAGGGACGGCAACGTTCTTCTCCCGCTCGACGAGCCTGGGCTGCTTGCGCTGGTTCCCGTCCTGCAACGCGAGCGGGTGGAGAGCGCCGCCATCGGGTTCCTGCACGGCTACGTCAATCCCGTGCACGAGCGGCGCGCGCGCGATCTGCTCGCCGACGCATTGCCCGATCTGCCGGTGTCGCTGTCGTCGGAGATCTCGCCGGAGATGCGGGAATGGGAGCGCTTCTCCACCACCGCGGCGAATGCCTATGTGCAGCCGCTGATGGCGCGCTACCTGCGCCGGCTGGAACGCGGGCTGCGCGATGCGGGCGTCGCCGCGCCGCTGTTCCTGATGCTGTCGGGCGGCGGGCTCACCACGGTGGAAACCGCGTGCCGCTTCCCGATCCGCCTGGTCGAGAGCGGGCCGGCGGGCGGCGCGATCTTCGCGGCGACGATCGCGCGCGAAAGCGGCGAGCCGCGCGTGCTCTCCTTCGACATGGGCGGCACCACGGCGAAGATCTGCCTGATCGACGATTTCGCTCCGCAGACCGCGCGGCATTTCGAGGTCGCGCGCATCGGGCGCTTCAGGAAGGGCTCCGGGCTGCCGCTCCGGATTCCGGTGATCGAGATGGTGGAGATCGGCGCCGGCGGCGGCTCGATCGCCCATCTCGACGCCGCTCGGGCGCATCACCGTCGGGCCGGAGAGCGCCGGCGCCGATCCGGGCCCCGCCTGCTATGCCCGCGGCGGCGCGCGGCCCGCCGTGACCGACGCCAATCTGCTGCTCGGCCGCTACGATCCCACGCGCTTCGCGGGCGGCGTGCTGACGCTCTCGCCGGATCGTGCCGCGGCGGCGGTGGCGGCCGATGTCGCGGGGCCGCTCGGCGTCGACACCGCGCTGGCGGCGCTCGGCGTGGTCGAGATGGTGGACGAGAACATGGCCAATGCGGCGCGCGTGCACGCGATCGAGAGCGGCAAGGGATTCGATGACCGCACGCTGATCGCCTTCGGCGGCGGCGGCCCGGTGCATGCGGCGCGGGTCGCCGAGAAGCTCGGCATCGGCCGCGTGCTGATCCCCGAGGGCGCCGGCGTCGGCAGCGCGATCGGCTTCCTGCGCGCGCCGATCGGCTACGAGGTGGTGCGCAGCCTGTATCAGCGGCTCGGCAGCTTCGACGTCGCCGCGGTGAACGCGCTGCTCGCGGAGATGGCGGCGGAGGCGGAGCGCGTGGTGGCGGCGGGCAGTTTCGGCGCGGCGACGCGGCGCACGCGGATCGCCTTCATGCGCTATCTCGGCCAGGGCCACGAGATCCCGGTGACGCTGCCGGACGGCGTGCTGACGGGCGCCGATGTCGCAGCGATCCGGCGCGCCTATGACGCCGAATACGCGCGCTTCTACGACCGCCCGGTGCCGGGCTCCGAGGTGGAGGTGATGAGCTACAGCGTGCAGGTCGCGACGCTCACCGACGCGCCGGCTCCCATGCTGCCGGTGCCGGGCGCTGTCGCCGCGGCGGCGCAGCGGCGGCAATCCGTGCGCGACACCGCGACCGGCGCCGTCGGCGAGTGGGCGGTGTACGACCGCGCGGCGCTCGCGGCGGGCGCGACGCTCGCCGGACCCGCGATCATCGCCGAGGACGAGACCTCGACCCTGGTCGGGCCGGGCTGGTCGGCGATGCTCGATCCGGCCGGCACGATCGTCCTGACGCGGGAGACCCGGGCATGAACGACGCGGCCGCAGGCCTCGCCGCGATCCAGCGGCAGATCATGTGGAACCGGCTGATCGCGGTGGTCGAGGAGCAGGCGCAGGTGATGATCCGCACCGCCTTCTCGACCACGGTGCGCGAGGCGGGCGATCTTTCCGCCGGCATCTTCGATCTCGAAGGGCGGATGATGGCGCAGGCGGTCACCGGCACGCCGGGCCATGTCAACTCGATGGCGGAAAGCGTCGGGCACTTCCTCCGCAGGTTCCCGGCGGACACGATGCGGCCGGGCGATCACTACATCACCAACGATCCCTGGCTCGGCACCGGCCACCTGCACGACCTCACCGTGGTGACGCCCGCCTTCCTGCACGGCCGCATCGTCGGGCTGTTCGCCAACACCGCCCATGTCATCGATGTCGGCGGGCTCGGCATGGGACCCGAGGGGCGCTCGGTGTTCGAGGAGGGGATGTACATCCCGATCGTCAAGTGCTTCGCCGAGGGACGCGCGAACGAGACCTTCTTCGACATGATCCGCGCCGGCACGCGGCTGCCGGTCGAACTTGAAGGCGACATCTACTCGCTCTGCGCCTGCAACGACGCCGGCGCGCGGCGGCTGGTCGAGATGATGGAGGAGTTCGGCCTCGAGACGCTGGAGCCGCTCGCCGGCTTCATCTTCGAGGCGAGCCTGCGCGCGACGGTTGCCGAGATCGCCAAGCTCCCGAAAGGCACCTATCGCGCCGAGATCGGCTCGGACGGCTACGAGGAGCCGGTCACGCTCAGGGCTGCGATGACCATCCTCGATGACGCGATCGAGGTCGATTATACCGGCACCTCGGGGCTGTCCTCGCGCGGCATCAACGTGCCGCCCGCCTATTGCCGGGCCTATTCCTGCTTCGGCATCAAGGTCGTCGTCGCGCCGGAGATCCCCAACAACTGGGCAAGTCTGGCACCGTTCCGGATGAGCATCCCGGAGGGCTCGATCCTCAACGCCCCGCGGCCCTATCCGGTCTCGGTGCGGCACGTCATCGGCCATCTGCTGCCCGACCTGATGATGGGCTGCCTCCATCAGGCGGTGCCGGAGCGGGTGACCGCCGAGGGCGCGTCGGCGCTGTGGAATCCGCCGCTGCGCGGCGGCGGCGCGGTCTCCGGCCAGGCGCGCGGCAACCGCGCCGTGACCCCGGATTTCGAGATCATCACCTTCAACTCCGGGGGCACCGGCGCGCGCCGCTCCAAGGACGGCCTGAACGCCACCGCCTTCCCGTCCGGCGTGCGCACCATGGCGGTGGAGGCGACGGAGAACGTCGCCCCCATCGTGTTCTGGCGGAAGGAACTCCGCCCGGACAGCGGCGGCGCCGGACGGACGCGCGGCGGCGTCGGCCAGATCATGGAGATCGGCACGCGGGGCGATCTGGAATTCGCCTGCAACGCGCTGTTCGACCGCGTCCTGCATCCGCCGAAGGGACGCGAGGGCGGCGGTGCCGGCGCGCCGGGGATCGTCGCGCTGAAATCCGGCGCGCGACTGCGCACCAAGGGGTTCCAGATCATCCCCGACGGCGAGCGGCTGATGCTGCATCTGCCGGGCGGCGGCGGCATGGGGCCGGCAACGGAGCGCGATCCCGAATGCGTGATGCGCGACGTGCGCGACGGGCTCGTCTCCGCCGAAGCGGCGCGCACGCTGTACCGCGTGGCGATCACCGCGGATGGCCGCGTCGACACTGCCGGAACCGCCGCGCTGCGCGCAGGGTAGCGGAACCTCGCCCCCGGGCCGCGCATGCAGTTGCTTCCCGCCCTCGGCTTCGCCTTCGCCACCTCGATCACTCCGGGGCCGAACAACATCATGGCGGCCACCGCGGGGGCCAATCACGGAATTCCCCGCACGCTGCCACAGGTGCTCGGGGTTTCGGTCGGCTTCGGCGCCATGGCATTGCTGGTCGGCGTCGGCCTCGCCCTGCCGCTTGCCGCGCATCCCGCGATCTACGCCGTTCTCCGCTGGGTCTCGGTTGCCTGGCTGCTCGTGCTCGCGGTGCAGATCGCGCTCGCGGCGCCGCCGGGCAACGGCGGGCGGCTGCGTCCCCCGCTCGGCTTCGTCGGCGCGGCGCTGTTCCAATGGGTCAATCCGAAAGCCTGGATGATCGTGCTCGGCGGCACCGCGACCTACGTCGCGGCGGATGCGCCGGTGCTGCCGCAGGTGACGATCATCGCAACCCTGTTTGCTGGCACGACGTTTCCGAGCGTGCTGCTCTGGGCAGCGCTCGGCCGCGGCGCGGGGCGCTTCCTGCGCGCCGGATGGCGGCTGCGCGCCTTCAATCTTGCGATGGCGGCGCTGCTGGTGGCTTCGGTGCTGCCGGTGCTGTGGGAATGAGGAGGAGGCGCGGCGTCCGCGCATCAATGTCGCAAAATATTTCGCGAGACCATTGATTGGTCATTGCTTTGCCAAGCAGGACGTGTAGATCGCAAAGCTGTTCGGGATCGTTGAGTCCCGCGTTGATGAGCAGGTGAGTCCTCCATGACCTCGCGCCTGATGGTTTCCCTCTGCGTGGCGGCGACCGCCGCTTTCGCCGCTCCCGCCTTCGCTCAGACCACCACGCCGCCGGCGACGCCGGCCGCTCCGGCGGCCCCCGCGACGGCCGCGCCGGCGCCTGCCGCCGGGGGCACGACCGCCGCTCCGAAACACGGCGAGCAAGCCGATGCACCACACCATGAGCAAGACCACGAGCCGGTCAACGCATCGCGCCAGCGGCCACATGGCGACGCGTTCGTCGCGCGCCTCCGGCGCTTCGCAGGATGCAGCGGTCGATCGGCTGAACCAGATGAGCCTGCAGAGCGCGCAGACCGGCCAGGCCTTCAGCCCGACCGGCGCCGCCGGCGCGCGCCCCGTCGAACGGCGCGCCGATGGGCCCGGGCACCGGCACAGGTCGGCGGCTCGATGGCCGTCGCCTCGGCGCCTCGACCCCGATGGGCAGCGGCGCCACGGGCTCGAACGCGACGGGCGGCACCAGCGACAAGTCCGGCAAGTAACCAGTCCGCCGGGACTCACCGCGCGCGAAGGCGGGCCGACCAGGTCGGCCCGCCTTCGCCGCAGCGTCCGCGGCGACCGCGCCGCGTCGCTGGCGCTTCCTGTCCGACAATCCGGTCGTCCTTAGCCTCGTCAGACCGCCTTGTTCCGGCGGCAACGGGGACGGCGTTTCGTCGCCGGTCTGGTCGCGGTCGGCATCCCGTGCAAGGCTTTCGCCATGTCGACAGCCGATTGGCGCATGCGCGCCGCAAACTGGCGACCGGCGCGGCTCGACCGTGACCTTCGCCTGCGAGAAGCACCCGGCCACGGCGCATCGCGGGATGGTCGTCACCAATCATCCGCTCGCCTCCGCGGTGGGCGCCGAAATCCTCGCCGCCGGCGGCAATGCCGTCGATGCGGCGGTCGCCGCGCAGTTCGCGCTCACCGTGGTCGAGCCGATGATGGTCGGCCTGCTCGGCGGCGGCATCGCGCATATCCGCCTGCCCGACGGGCGCCACACCGTGATCGAGGCGACGAGCACCGCGCCGCTCGCGGGCCGGCCCGACATGTTCCGTCCGCTCTCCGAAGCGCCGCGCGATCGTCTGGAGGTCGCCGACCGCGAGAACACGATCGGCCCGAAGGCGATGGCGACGCCCGGCAATCTCGCCGGCTGGTGCGCGGCGCTCGCGCGCTACGGCACGCTGCCGCTCGCGGCGGTGATGGCGCCGGCGATCCGGCTCGCGGAGGACGGGTTCCGCATCACCGCCTATCTCGCCCGAGTGCATCGCCGAGACCGCCGCCGACCTTGCCCTCGATCCCGCGATCGCCGCGCGCTTCCTGCCCGGCGGCACGCCGCTCGCGCCGGGCGCGCTGCTCGCCCAGCCGGACTACGCCGCGGCGCTGCGGCTGATCGCGCAGGAGGGGCCGGACGCGCTCTATCGCGGCACGCTCGGCGACGCGCTCGCCGCGTGCATGGCGGCGCGCGGCGGCCTCATCACCCGCGAGGATCTCGCCGCCTACCGGGTGATGGAGCGCGAGCCGGTGCGCGGCCTCTACCGGGGCTTCACCATCATCGGGCCGCCGCCGCCGTCGTCGGGCGGCGTCCACGTCATCCAGATGCTGAACATCCTGGAGGGCTACGACATCGGCGCGATGGGCTTCGGCTCGCGCGGATGCCGCGCATCTGCTCGCGGAGGTGCTGAAGATCGCCTTCGCCGATCGCGCCGCCGGCACCGCCGATCCCGATTTCGTCGCCGTGCCGGTGGCGAAGCTGCTCGACAAGGACTATGCCGCGGAACGCCGCGCGCGCATCCGCCTCGACCGCGCGCAGGACTGGAGCGCCGGCGTCGCCCCCGGCGAGTCGCCGAATACCACCCATCTCACGGTCGCCGACGCGAACGGCACCGTCGTCGCCAGCACGCAGACGATCAACAGCCTGTTCGGCGCCCGCTTCATCGTGCCGGGGACCGGCATGATCGCGAACAACTACATGTACAATTTCGACCCGCATCCCGGGCACGCGCTGTCGATCGCGCCGGGCAAGCGCGTCGCCACCTCGATGGCCCCGGTGATCGCGCTGCGGAACGGTCGCCCGCGCTACGCACTCGGCCTGCCGGGGGGCTTGCGCATCTTCGGCTGCGTCATGCAGACGCTGGTCAACCTGATCGACCACGGCATGCCGCTCCAGGACGCCGTGGAAGCCCCCCGCCTCTGGACCCAGGGCCAGGCGCTCGACCTCGAGGCCGGCTTCCCCGATACCCTGCACGCCGCACTCGCCGCGCGCGGCCACAGCGTCGTCGCATCGCCGCATGTCGGCGGCGGCATGAACGCCATCGCCTTCGAAGACGGCATGATGACCGGTGCGGCCTGCTGGCGGGCCGACGGCACCCCCATCGGCCTCGCCGGCGGCCCCGCCCGCTCCCGCACCAGCTTCTGGCCGGATCGGGGTCGATAAGGAAGGCCAGGGGCGCTGCCCCTGGACCCCGCTAAGGGCCGGGCCCTTAGAACCCATCTGGGTTTGTTGAAGAGGGTGGCCAACCCGGACGTCTCAACCACCTCGTCGGCCCACCCTCTTCAACAAACCAAGTCGAGGATTTCCAAGGCTCTGCGTCTGGCGGGGTCCAGGGCAGCGCCCCTGGCCTTCCTCGACCGACCCCGATACGCGACAGGGCGGGGCCGGCGTGGCAAGGTTTGGGGATGCGGCAGCTTCTGCTTTTGCGGCATGCGAAATCGTCGTGGAGCGACAAGGAGGTCGCCGATCATGAGCGCGGCCTGAACGGCGAGGGGCGGCGTGCGATCGCGGCGATGCGCCAGGCGATGCGTGAGCTCGGGCTCGCGCCGGACCTGGTGCTCGTCTCCGATGCGCGCCGCACCATCGAGACGCTGGATGCGCTCGAGCCCTGGGACGAGACGCCGCTGGTGGAAGCGATGCCGGAGCTCTATCTCGCCAACGCCCAGCGTCTGCTGCAGGCGCTGCGCGGCGTGCCGGAGACGGTGCGGAGCGTGCTGATGATCGCGCACAACCCCGGCATCCACGAGCTGGCGATGACGCTGGCCGGGGCGCATGCGATGGCGGCCGGCGGCGCTGCGCTGCGGCATCTGGCGGTGGGTACCCGACCGCGGCGCTGGCGGAGTTCGCGATCGCCGGCCCGTGGTGGTCGCTCGACGCCGGCACCGGCCGGCTGCTCCGCTTCCTGGCTCCGCGGGACCTGCCTGAACTGGCGGCATGAGGGAGGTGGTGGCCGGCGGCTCGGCGCTGGAGCTCGAGATCCATGCGGACGATGTCCGTCGCCTGCTGCGCCATCCCGCCCTGCGCGCCGGACCGGCCGGTCGGAGTCGCGCCGCCGTCTGCGCGGTGACGTGGCACGACACCGAGGCGGGAGCGCTGGCGCTCCGGGAACTGGCACTGGCGGAGACGGCGAGCGGCTGGCGTCTCGAGCGGCTCACGATGGCGGAGCCGCACCATCTCGTGGGAGAGGTGGAGACCAAGGAGGCGCTTGGCCTGGAAGGCGAGCATCGGGCGCTCGCGACCTTCGTCGGGCGCGACCGCCGGATCGCGCTGGGCGAGGTCACGCTCGTCCTGCGCAGCGGCGTGCTGCGGGCCGGCGCGGCGGAACGTCCGTGCCACCGTGCAATCCTGACCGGTCCGCCGCAGGCGGTCGCGACGCCTGGCTGAGCGCCTGGCCGCCGATCTGCGCCTGCAGGTGCCCACGGAGAGCCTGGCGGCGGTGGCCATCCGCCTGGCAGGCGGCGAGGTGCCGACACGGCCGCTCGGCGCGCCGGAAGTGCCGCGCGGCAGCACCGTCGCGGAGGCGTTCGCCCATGTGGTGGCGCAGCTCGCCGGCGCGATCCGGCACTGGTCCTCGCGGATCGCCGGCGATGCTTCGCCCGAGCCGGTGCACCAGACCCGCGTCGCGGTGCGGCGGCTGCGCTCGGCGCTTTCGCTGTTCCGGCCCGCCGTGTCCTGCCGCGCCACCGAGCGCATCGGCGAGGAGCTGCGCGAGCTCGCCGCACGGCTCGGCGCCGCGCGCGACTGGGACGTGTTCCTGGCCGATACCGCGGCGCCGGTGCAGGCGGCGTTCGCGGGCGACCGGCGCCTCGCGCGCCTCGGCAGCGCCGCCGCCCGTCAGCGCGGGACCGCCTATGCCGCACTCGCCGCCTATCTCGAAAGCCCACGTTTCCGGGTGCTCGGCGTGGGCCTTGCCGGGCTCGCCACGCTCCGCCTCTGGGCCGGCGAGGCCGATCCCGAGCGCGCCGCGCTGCTCGCCGAAGACGTCACCGATTTCGCGGCGCGGGCTGCTGACGCACCGCCGGCGCAAGCTGCTGAAGGCCGGCAAGGTGATCGCCGATCTGCCGCCGGACGTGCTGCACGGCCTCCGCAAGCGTGGCAAGAAATTCCGCTACGGTTGCGAGTTCTTCGGTCCGCTCTTTCCGAGATCGGCCAAACGCACCCTGCGCCGCCTCGCGAAGCTGCAGGAAAGCCTCGGCCATCTGAACGACGGCGCCACCGCCGCGGCACTGCTCGCCGAGCTCGGCGGCGGCCGCACCCGCTCCTTCGCGAGCGGCGCCGTGCAGGGCTTCACGGTGGCCAAGGGCGGCGACCTGCGCGCCAGCATCCAGAAAGCCTGGACCAAGTTCCGCCGCGAGGCGGCGTTTTGGGAGAAGTAGGAAGGCCAGGTGGCTCTGCCCCTGGCCTTCCTCCCTCAAACCGCCGCGTCGAGCGCCTGGCCGAGGTCGGCGAGGATGTCGTCGATGTGTTCGATGCCGATGGAGAGGCGGACGTAGCCGTCGGTGACGCCGGTCTGCTTCTGCTCCTCGGGCGAGAGCTGCGAATGGGTGGTGCTGGCGGGATGGATGGCGAGGCTGCGCGCGTCGCCGATATTGGCGACGTGATAGAGCGAGCTTCAGCGCGTCGATGAAGCGGCGGCCGGCATCGAGGCCGCCGGCGAGCTCGAAGCCGACCAGGCCGCCGAAGCCGCCGGTGAGATATTTGTCGGCGCGCGCGCGCGGCGCGCCCTGCTGCTTGCCCGGGTAGATCACCTTGGCGACGCCCTTGCGCCCGGCGAGGAAGTCGGCGACCGCGGCGGCGTTCTCGCAGTGGCGCTGCATGCGGAGCGCGCACCGTCTCGACGCCCTGCAGGAACAGGAAGGCGTTGAACGGCGAGAGCGCGGAGCCGGTGTCGCGCAGCAGGGTGACGCGCGCCTTCAGGATGTAGGCGATGGGGCCGAGCGGCTTCGCGGCCTCGGCCCAGACGGCGCCGTGATAGGTCGGGTCGGGCGTGTTCAGCGCCGGCTGGCGCTCGGCGTGCGCCGACCAGTCGAAATTGCCGCCGTCGATGATGATGCCGCCGATCGAGCTGCCGTGGCCGCCGAGATATTTGGTGAGCGAATACATCACCACCGCGGCGCCGTGCTCGAACGGGCGGCAGAGCAGGGGCGCGGCGGTGTTGTCCATGATCAGCGGGATGCCGAGGGAGCGGCCGATCGCCGCGACCTCGGCGATCGGGAACACTTCGAGCTTCGGGTTGGGCAGCGTCTCGGCGTAATAGGCGCGGGTGCGGTCGTCGGTCGCGCGGCGGAAATTCTCGGGGTCGGACGGATCGACGAAGCGCGTCTCGATGCCCTGGTCCTTCAGCGTGTTGGCGAAGAGGTTCCAGGTGCCGCCATAGAGGTCGGTCGAGCTCACGATGTTGTCGCCGGCGCGGGCGAGGTTCTGCACGCTCATCGCCGAGGCGGCCTGTCCGGAGGCGACGGCGAGCGCGGCGACGCCGCCTTCGAGCGCGGCGACGCGCTTCTCGAGCGCGTCGTTGGTCGGGTTCATGATGCGCGTGTAGATGTTGCCGAGCTCCTTCAGCGCGAACAGGTTCGCGGCGTGCTCGGCATCGCGGAACTGGAAGGAGGTGGTCTGGTAGATCGGCACCGCGACGGCGCCGGTGGTCGGATCGGCGCGCCAGCCGGCGTGCAGGGCGATCGTCTCGGCGTGGCGTGAGTTGCGGGTCATCCTGTCCCCTCCTTCTCTCGGAAGGTGCAGTCCTAGCCCAAACCTCGCCGAAACGAAATCACGACCCGGTCGATAGGGAAATATCAGCGGGTCTTTGGCGCCGGGGCTTCGGCGACCTCGTCGTAATTGTGATCGGCTGCAGCTCGGCCTCGCGCTCGGCGCGGGGTGCGCAGGTCGGCGGGGGCCGGGTTGGTCGGCGGCAGCGAGGCGGTGGTGGGGTGCGGCGGCAGCTTCCGGCCGGCATCGGCGCGGTCGTAGATGAAGCCGTTGGTCGGATAGACGCTGCCGTAATCGCCGCTCTGGCCGAGGCCGACGCGCACCGCGGTCCAGTCGTTGTTGGGCGAGACGTCGATCACCGGAATCCCGCGCGACACCCGGCCGCGGCCGCCGCCGGGGCCCCACCAATTGGCCTGGTCGATCTCGACCTGGCGGGAGCTGACGACGTCGGCGACGATGGCGACATGGCCGGAGGGCATGCGGCCGTTGGCCATGAAGCTCATGATGGCCCCGACCTCGGGGCGATTGCCGCGCTCATAGAGACCGGCGGCGTGGTTCCACCACTGGCTGGCGTTGCCGGAGAGGTCCATGCCCGTCTCCTCGCGGGCGAAGGCGACGCAGTTCAGATAGGCCCCCGCCGGAATAGCTGGCGTAGCGGACGCCGCGATCGGCTGCCCGCGGGCGGAGTGCCCGGCGCGGCGCGCCTCCTGGTGAGAGGAGGCGTGACCGCCACCTGCGCATGTGAGCGTGATGCCATGCCTCGATGCGGCCGGGTGCTGGGCATGCGTGCCTGCGCGTGCGCGGCATAGGCCGGGCGGTGCGACGAGCGAGACACAGAATGGTGCCGAGAATCAGGAACTTGTCGCCCGCTTTGCCAGCTTGCATCGCGTCACCTTTCCTCACCGCGTCGTGAAGAAGCGGTAACAACGGCAATGTGACGCGACAACTCAGGAGTGTCCGCAACCAGCGCGGGCGTGAGCAGATTGTGCGCCGGAGGGTGTGGACAACCCTCTATTTCAAGACTGAAATCCTAATCACGGAATCGGCAGCAGCGCATCATTATACGCAGAATCGCCTGTGGCGCAATCGCCACGTGGCCTGTGGCAAATGCGCCGCAGTCGGGTCAGCCCTGCATCATTTGCAGGCCGTAACCATTATCTCCACCAGGTGCCGTGGGTCGGCCATGTTGGCCTGCACGCAGGCGCGGGCCGGGGCGCCGCCTTCGGGCAGCCAGGCCGACCAGAGGCCGTTCATGGCGTCGCGGTCGCGGATGTCCTTCAGCCAGATCTGCGCCTGGAGCAGCGCGCGTCTTGTCGGTGCCGTGCGTCTCCAGGAGGTGGTCGATCTGGTCGAGCACCTCCTTCGTCTGGCCGCGCACGTCCTTCGAGAGGTCCTTGGCGGTGACGCCGGCGCAGTAGACGAAGCCGTGGAACTCGACGGCCTGGGCGAGGATCTTGTTCGGCTCGGTGCGGATGATCTTGCTCATGCGCGCTCTCCATCTGGATCGGGTGCAGGCGGGGCGCGGCGTCCCGGACACCGGGCGTCGCGCAGGGTGGGCGCGGGTTGCTTACTGGATTTGCGGCCGGTGCGGGAGAGCCGCGGTCGGCCGGCCGTGCCGGCTGACAGCCATGACCAAGCTACCGAGTTACTGGGGCGTGAGCGCGCTGTCCGGCTCCGACGAGCCCGGCGTCATGGCGGGCCCGACGCCGCTCGCGGCGCCGGAGGGGGCGGCCGGGCCGATGCTGTTGAGGCAGCCCGCCAGCATCTGGTCGCGCCCGTAGAGATCGCCGAGACCTTCGGTCGTGTTGCCGGAAATCCCGGTGGCCGCGAACGGATTGTCGCGCTGGTCGCGGACCGACATCAGGGCGCGGTTCTGCTTCAGGTAGATCTCGTCCGCCCGCGTGCGGCAGGCGGCCGACGCCTGCTGCATCGGCGCGCGACATCGGCACCGGCTTGACGCAGCCCGCGACCAGAAGGGCGGCGAGGGACGCGGCAAGAAGGGCGGGCTTGCGGCTCATTGGGCGCTGTCATGCGGGGGCTCCGGGGGCGGCCAGGGGGGCAGCGGACGTGGCGAGCCTCGCACGGAAGCCGGATTCGTCGAACCGCGCCTCCGCGGTCAGCGGTTCGACCGCCGCCGCCCGCAGCAGCGCGGGATGCAGCTCGGCGCGGCCGCGCGAGCGCGCGAACCAGCCGGCGCTCCAGGGCGCCGCGGGCGAGCAGGTCGACGAGGGCGAGCAGGCGAAGGCAGAGCGAGAGCCCGTAGCTCGAGCCCATGCCGACGGTGTCCTCCACCGCCCCGGCCCAGCAGCAGGCGTCGCGATCGGCGAGCGCCAGATCGGTGACGGTGCCGTCCTCGGCGCGGAAACGGAACAGGCGGCCGGCGCCCCAGAGCGTCGCCCGCGCGGCGTCGCCGGCGGCATCCCAGGCGGCGGCGATGTCGCGCCCGCGCACCGGCGGCAGCGCCTCGGGCGGCAGGTCGACGAGGTAGGTCAGGGTGCCGTCGGCGCGGGCGCCGACCTGCACCAGCGGGCGATCGGTTGCATCGCCGCCAAGATGGACCCGCCCTCCGCGCTTGCGCCAGCCTGCCCATCGCGCAACCGAGCCGCCCGTCGGCGCGAGGGCCGACCGCCGGCGAACAGGAGAGTCACCATGGCCGATCCCGCCGATCTCACCGCGACCGAAGCCGCCCGCCGCATCCGGGGCGGAGTCTCACTCCGGCGGCGCTGATGGAGGCCTGCCTCGCCCGCCTCGCGGCGCGCGAGCAAGACGCTGCGGGCGATGGCCTGGTTCGATCCCGAGCAGCGCCCGCCGCGCGCCGGGGGCGGCCGGACCGGGCCGCTGCGCGGGCTGCCGATCGGGGTGAAGGACGTGCTCGACACCGCCGACATGCCGACCGAATACGGCTCGCCGATCTGGCGCGGCCACCGGCCGCGTGCCGATGCCGCCGCGGTCGCCTGGGCGCGCGCCGCCGGCGGGGTGGTGATCGGCAAGACGGTGACGACCGAGTTCGCGGTGCGCTCGCCCGGGCCCGACCACCAACCCGCATCATCCCGGCCACACGCCCGGCGGATCGAGCAGCGGCTCCGCCGCCGGCGTCGCGGCCGGCTGCTTCCCGCTCGCCTTCGGCACCCAGACCGGCGGGCAGCGTGATCCGGCCGGCGGCGTTCTGCGGCATCGTCGGCTTCAAGCCGAGCTACGGCCTGATCAACCGCGCCGGGCTCAAGGTCATGTCCGACACGCTCGACACGATCGGCGTGATGGCGCGCTCGGTCGCCGATTGCGCGCTGCTCGCCGGCGCGGTCGGCCGGCTGCGATCTCGGCGATCCCGACGCCGAGGCCCGGGCGCGCGCCACGGATCGGCCTCTGCCGCTCGCCGAGCTGGCCGGCGGCCGCGCCGGAAACGATCGCGCTGTTCGAGCGCGTGGCGGAGGCGGTCGCCCGCGCCGGGGCGGCGGTCGAGGAGCGCGAGCTGCCCGCTGCCTTCGATGCGCTGATCGCCGCGCATCCCGTCGATCCAGAACGGCGAGAGCGCCCGCGCGCTGGGCTGGGAGCTCGCCACCCATCGCGAGGCGATCACGCCGGTGCTGCGCGAGATCCTCGATCGCGGGCTCGCCCACGCCGAGGCCGAGCGCCGCGCCGCCGGGGAGACCTTCCGCGACCTGCAGGCGCGCTTTCCCGCGGCGCTGGAGGGGCTCGACATCCTGCTCACGCCTGCGGCGCCCGGCGAGGCGCCGGCAGGGCTCGGCTGGACCGGCGATCCCGCCTTCAACTTCATCTGGACCAGCCTGCACGTGCCCTGCGTCACCGTGCCGGCCGGCACCGGCCCGAACGGGCTGCCGCTCGGCATCCAGATCGTCGCCCGGCGCGGCGAGGACCGCGCCGCTCTCGCCTGGGCGCAGTGGGTCGCCGCCGCGCTCGGCTGTAAACTCATACCGGCGCGCTCAAATCGTGGCTCATCGAGAGCACCTCGGCGCGCGGCATGATCCTTTGTTCTGGCGCGCGGTTCTTGGCGCGCGCCCCTCCGCTGGCATTCCACCCCCGTGGCGCGGGCGAAACCGCCAGCTCCGCCCGCCAACCCGAGCGCATACCAACGGTCACGACGAATGACCGTTGGTATCAGGCCCGCTCCGGCCGGCGACCCCGAGCCTCCCGGCAAGGTCCTGGATGAACTGCCAGGCGACGCGGCCGGAGCGGGCGCCGCGCGTCACCGACCACTCGACCGCGGCGGCGTGCAGCGCCTCGGGCGCGATCGGCAGCCGGAAATGCGCGGCGTAGCCGTCGACCATGCGGAAAAACACGTCCTGGTCGCAATTGTGGAAGCCGATCCAGAGCCCGAACCGGTCGGAGAGCGAGACCTTCTCCTCGATCGCCTCCGACGGGTTGATCGCGGTCGAGCGCTCGTTCTCGATCATGTCGCGCGGCATCAGGTGGCGGCGGTTGCTGGTGGCGTAGAACAGCACGTTCTCCGGCCGCCCCTCGATGCCGCCGTCGAGCACCGATTTCAGCGCCTTGTAATCGGCATCCTCGCGCTCGAAGGAGAGGTCGTCGCAGAGGATCAGGCAGCGGCGGTCCGCGCCGCGCAGCCGGTTCAGGAGTTCGGGCAGCGTGCCGATGTCCTCGCGATGGATCTCGATCAGCACGAGCGAGCCCGGCGCGCCCTCGTTGGCGCGCGCATGCGCGGCCTTCACCAGCGAGGATTTGCCCATCCCGCGCGCGCCCCACAGCATCACGTTGTTGGCCGGCAGGCCGCGGGCGAAGCGGAGGGTGTTGTCGAGCAGCAGCGCCTTCTGCCGCTCCACCCCCTGCAGCAGGTCGATGCGCGACCCGCGACACCGCAGGGACGGGCGTGAGGCCCGGCGGGTCGGGATGCCAGACGAAGGCGTCGGCGTCGGCGAGAGCGATGCGGGCGGGGGGCGGGTGCAGCCGCTCGAGCGCCTCGGCGATGCGGGTGAGGAGCTCGATCGCGCGCACGTCCATCTCGTGGTCTGGGTCCTTGCTTTCCGGAGGGCGGAAACTATGGTCCCGGCCGAACCAGCGACAATCCGGAAGGCCTGACCAATGGGTCTCTCGCCCGAGACGCTTTCGAGCCTCACGCAGTTCGCGCCGATCGTACTGATCTTCGCGGTGTTCTATTTCATCCTGATCCGGCCGCAGCAGACCCGGCAGCGCGAGCTCAAGGACACGCTGAAGAAGCTGAAGCGCGGCGACCGCGTGGTCACCGGCGGCGGGCTGCTCGGCACGATCCAGCAGGCGCGGGACGATTCCAACGAGGTCGAGGTCGAGATCGCGCCCAACGTGCGCGTCATCGTGCTGCGCGAGACGATCACCACCGTGGTGAAGCCGACCGCGGCCAATGACGCCAAGCCGGCGAAGGCGTCGTGAAGCAAGCGTGTTCTTTCTTGGAAGAAAGAACCAAAGAACTTTCATTCCATTGGGCCTGAGCGACGGTCGTCGCTCAGGCCCAAGGAACAAAGGTCTTTTTGCTTCTTTTTCTTCAGAAAAAGAAGAAATCCTTCCTTAAAGCTGCGAGGCGGCGAAGTCGTAGTTCGCGAGCTTGTCGAGCCAGTTCTGCAGGTAGTCCGGCCGGCGGTTGCGGAAGTCCAGATAATAGCTGTGCTCCCACACGTCGCAGCCGAGCAGCGCCTTGCCTTCGCCGGTGGCGAGCGGGTTGGAGCCGTTCGGCGTCTTCGTCACCTTGAGCTTGCCGTCGCTGCCGAGCACGAGCCACGCCCAGCCGGAGCCGAACTGGCTCGCACCCGCGGCCTTGAAATCGGTCTTGAACTTGTCGACCGAGCCGAAATCCTGGGTGATCTTCTGCTCGAGCTTGCCCGGCATCCTCCCGCCCTCGGGCGACATCGCCTGCCAGAACAGGATGTGGTTCCAGTGCTGCCCGGCATTGTTGAACACCGGCGCCATGTCCGGCTTGCCGTGCGACGCTTGACGATCTCGTCGAGCGACTTGCCCTGCAGCTCCGGCTTCTTCTCGACGAAGCCGTTCAGTGCCGTGACATAGGCCTGGTGGTGCTTGCCGTGATGGAGCTCGAGCGTCTCCTCGCACATGCCGCGCCCGGCGAGCGCCGACTTGGAATAGGGGAGGGATGGCAGTTCGAAGGCCATGATCTGTTCTCCGATCGGTTCTGATTGCGTGGGATCGTCGGGCGACGCTGGCGGCCCGGAAGCCAGCCGAGAGCTATGGCCGGGGCCGGCCGAGGTCAAGGTTGCACCGCCGGCCGCCGGCGGGCGCCATCTCCGGCTGGATGCTCTCCATCGATCGGCGCGGCGCTGCGCCGGCACGATCCGGACCGGTTCCTCACCGCGCTGTTCGCGCCGCCCGAGCGACGGGAGACGCTGTTCCTGCTCTATGCGTTCAACCACGAGCTCGCGCGTGCCCGCGCGGTGGCCTCCAACCCGACACTGGCGCTGATCCGGCTGCAATGGTGGCGCGAGGTGATCGAGGGCGATGCGCGCCGCCACGAGCTCGCGACCCCGCTCCTGCAGGCGGTGAACGAGGGGCGGCTCGACCGTGCGGCGCTGCTCGGCCTGATCGCCGGCCGCGAGGTGGAGGCGGAGCCGGCGATCCCCACCATCGCCGCCTGGCACGATTACCTCCGCGAGACCGCCGGCGCGCTGATGGCGGAAGCGGGCCGCGTGCTCGGTGCGCCGGTGCCGATGCTGGCGCGGCTGGCGACCATCGGCACCGCGTATGGCGCCGCCGGCGTGCTGCGGAGCGTGGCGGCGCTGGCGCGGCAGGAGCGATGCCTGCTGCCGGAGGAGGCGCTGGCCCGCGAAGGACTTGTCCCGGAGGCGGTGATCGCGGCGCCCGGCGCGCCGGCGGTCGCCGCCGTCCGCCGGGCGCTGGCGGAGGAGGCGCGGCCGCTGCTGCGCCAGGCCGCCGGCCTGTCCCTGCCGCGCCAGGCGATCGCCGCCGCCCTGCCCGCGGTGCTCGCCCGCCGCGATCTCGACCGCATCCGCCGCGGCGCGCCGGTGCCCGACCAGCGCGGCATTGCGGATCGGCTTGCGGTGCTGACGGCCGGCGTGACACGCATGCTTCGCCTCGGACTGAAGCCTGACCGGGCAGAGGGGAACAGGGATGTCGCTCGCGATCCTGATCATCGTCGTGATCGTGCTGGTGGTGCTGGTGCGCGCGATCCGCCTCACCCAGGAATGGCGGCGCGCGGTGGTGCTGCGGCTCGGCCGCTTCCATGCGGTGAAGGGACCCGGCCTCTTCCTGGTGCTGCCGGTGATCGACCAGGTCGCCTTCATCATCGACATGCGCATCCAGACGACGAGCATCACCGCCGAGCGCGCGCTCACCCGCGACACGGTGGCGGTCGGTGTCGATGCGATCGTGTTCTGGCAGGTGGCGGATGCCGCGCGCCGCGGCGATCCAGATCGCCAATTACCGCGAGGCGATCGAGCGCGTGGCACAGACCAGCCTGCGCGAGATGATCGGTGCGAGCGATCTCTCCCGGCTGCTCAGCGACCGCCGCTCGGCCGACGAGCAGCTCCGCGCGACGATCGGCGAGAAGACGGTGAGCTGGGGCGTCGCGGTGCGCTCGGTCGAGATCCGCGACGTCGCCATCCCGACCGATCTGCAGGACGCGATGAGCCGCCAGGCGCAGGCCGAGCGCGAGAAATCCGCCCGCGTCACGCTCGCCTCCGCCGAGCAGGCGATTGCCGAGCAGGTCCTGGAGGCGGCGGCGCTCTACGCGCGGAGCCCGGTCGCGCTGCAATTGCGGCAGATGAACCTGCTCTACGAGATGAACAAGGAACGCGGCACCACGGTGCTGATCCCGACCGACATGGCCGCCGCCCTGGGGCGGCTGATGAAGGATGCGGGATCGGAGAAAGCGTAGCGAAGCCTGTTGAGGGAGAAGGGCATGGCGCAGAACGGCACCGGCAAGGGCGCGACCGTCGATCTCGACCGTCGCGAGGTGGCCCTGATCCTCGGCGAGGAGGGGGAGGCGATGTCGGTGCGCATCGTCCCCGGCGAGGATCTTCCCGACGAGGTGGAGGACGTGCCCCCCGCGCACGAGATCGCCATCGCGATCGCGACGCGCCTGCTGCGCGACCCCGACTTCCACGAGGAGATGCTCGACTGGTACGACAACCTGCCGGACGAGGAGGAGCCGGACCGGGCCTAGGCCGCATCGCGCGTGGACAAGGACCGGCTGGTCGCCTTCACCGACGGGGTGATCGCGGTCATCATCACGATCATGGTGCTGGAGCTGAAGGCGCCCGCCGGCACCGACCTCGCCGCGTTGCGTGGCGCCATCCCGACCTTCGCGAGCTACGTGCTGAGCTTCGTCTATGTCGCGATCTACTGGAACAACCACCACCATTTCTTCCATCTCGTGCCGCGGGTGACCGGCGCGATCCTGTGGGCGAACCTGCATCTGCTGTTCTGGCTGTCGCTCGTGCCGTTCGCGACGAGCTGGCTCGGCGAACACGGCGAAGCGGCCATGCCCACCGCGATCTACGGCGTGTCGCTGCTGATGCCGGCGCTCGCCTGGTGGTGGATGCAGAGGGTGATCATCCGCGAGCAGGGCCGGGACGGCCGCCTGCAACGGGCGATCGGCCGCGACCTCAAGGGCAAGCTCTCGCCGCTGCTCTATCTCGGCGGGATCGCGCTCGCCTTCGCGAGCGTCTGGCTCGCCGACGCGCTCTACACGCTGGTCGCTCTGATGTGGCTGATCCCGGACCGGCGCGTGGAGCGGAACGTGGCGCGGTAGCGATCACTCCGTGGTGCCGTTCGGCTCCCAGGCCGCGCAGAGGCGGTCCATCTCGGCGTCGAACTGTCCCCGGAGCGCACGAGCCTCGTCGGCGGGCACCAGTCGCATGGCGCGCTGGAACGCGCCATCTTCGAGGATGGCGCCCATCCGATCCTTCCAGGGCGGTGCATCGGCGGATGCCAACCGCTCGATCGTCTGCCGCATGCGCAGGCGCGCCGCCTCAGCCCGCGCCTCGTCGGCGCCTCGATCCGGCTGGAACAAGCTGGGCTGATCCGACCACGTAGCCATCGCACGCCGGTAGCACGGCGACCCGAGTCGGCACAGGGTTGGTGCGGCGCGGCCCACGGACCATGATGCGCGCGTGACCTGGCGCCACGACAAGCTCCCCGAACTCCTCCGCGCCATGGCCGGCCGACCCCGCCACGAGGCGCTTCGGGGCCACGTCACGGAACTGCTGCGCGAGGGGTTCGGCGCCACCTACACGGACATCGCGCACGAGGTCTATCTGCTCGACAAGAGCGGCCGCATCGACACGATGTGGGGCGCCACCGTCATCGAGCTGAAATCCGATCTCCGGCGCGAGCACGCCGCGGTCGAGGCGCGGATGCCGGACTACCTGGCCGACGCCGCGAAACAATCCCGCAGCGCTCGTCCGGTCACCGGGATCGCGACGGACGGCGCCAGCTTCATCGCCTACCAGCTCGTGGACGGACGCTTGGTGCCGCTCGGCCGTTGCGAGACCGACCCGGATCAGCCAGCCGACCTTCTCGCCTGGCTCGAGCCGCTGCTATCCGATCGCCCCGACCTGGTGCCGGACGCCCGCGCCGTGGTGCAGACGTTCGGGCGCCAGAGCCCCACCTTCAACCGCAGCCGGCTCACCCTCGAGACACTTTGGGACGGGCTGAAGCACGACCCGGAAGTGCGGCTCAAGCGCGAGCTGTGGGACGGGCTGCTGCGCGAGGCCTATGGCGAGCAGGTCGGCGAGGACAAGCTGTTCCTGCAGCACACCTATCTGACGATCATCGTCAAGGCGATCGCGGCCCGCGTGCTCGACCTGCCGGTGGACGACGCGGAGCGGCTGCTCTCCGGCCGTGCGCTCGCCGATGAGGGCATTTTCGGCGCGGTGGAGGCGGATTTCTTCGACTGGCCGCTCAAGCTCCCCGAAGGTGCGGCGCTGGTGCGGCAGATCGCGCAGCAGACCGCCCGATTCCGGCTGATCGACGTGGAAACCGATGTGCTGAAGGTGCTCTACGAGAGCCTGGTCGATCCCGACGAGCGGCACGATCTCGGCGAATACTACACCCCCGACTGGCTGGCCGGCCGCGTGGTGCGGGAAGCCGTGAGCGATCCGTTGACGGCGCGCGTGCTCGACCCGGCCTGCGGGTCGGGAACCTTCCTGTTCCATGCCCTGCGCCGGCTGATCGAGGCCGGGCAGGCCGCGGGCTGGACCGAGCCGCGCATCGTCGAAACCGGCGCGGCGCAGGTGCGCGGCATGGATGTGCACCCGGTCGCCGTCACGCTCGCCCGCGTGACCTGGCTGCTGGCGCTGGGGCCTGTGCTTGCCCGCCGCCCGCCGCAACTGACCGTGCCGGTCTTTCTCGGCGACGCGATGCAATGGAACCTGCAGCGCTTCGTCGATCGTGCCGAGGTCGCGGTCCGGGTGCCCGACGAGGAGCGGCCGCTGCGCATCCCGCTCGGCTTCGTCGAGGATTACGCCACATTCGAGGCCGGGCTTGAAGTGCTCCGCCGCGGCCTTGCGGATAACGCATCGCCAGCCGAGGTGACGCGGGCCTTGCGTCGCATCGCCGGCGTGTCGGAGGCGGATGCCGGTGCGCTCGCCGAGACGTACGCCCAGCTGCGGGCATTGTACCGCGCGGGCCGCAACGGCATCTGGATTTTCGTGCTGCGCAATCTGGCGCGCCCGGTCTGGCTGTCGCGCGAGGAGCAGCGCGCGGATGTGCTGGTCGGCAATCCGCCCTGGATCGTCTATCGCCATCTCAGCGCCGACATGAAGGAGCGGCTGCGCGACGCGCTCCGGAGTTACGACCTCTGGGTCGGCGGCAGTTTCGCGACCCAGCAGGACATGTGCGCGCTGTTCTGGGCGCGCGGCGCGGAACGCTATCTCCGCAGGCGCGGGCGGATCGCCTTCGTGCTGCCCTACGCGGTGCTGAACGGACCGGTTTTCGCGCCCCTGCGCGCCGGGCGCATGGGCGAGGCGCGGGTATGCCTCACCGGGGCCTGGGCGCTGGAACGCGTCTGGCCGCTGTTCGGCGCGCAGTCCGGCAGCAGCACCACGAGCACCTGCGTCCTGTTCGGCCGAAGGGAGATGGCCGATGTGCCGCCCGACGCGATCGACCGCTGGGAAGGCCGGCTGACGCGGCGCGATGCCCATGAGGCGGAGGCGGCGCGCGCGCTGACCCGCAGCCGCGTGCCGTGGCCGCGCCCACGGACGCTGGTCGGCGCCTCGCCGTACCGCACGCGGTTCCGCCAGGGCGCGACGATCGTGCCGCGCCGGTTCTTCGTTGTGGACCCGGCGCCCACGAGCCGGCTTGGGCGCTCGGCCCATGTGCCGATCATGCAGGGGCGGGCGGGGCGGCTCGACAAGCGGCCCTGGACCGGCGTGGAGCCGCCGCGCGGCCCGATCGAGGCGGAGTTCCTGCGCCATCTCGTTCTTGGCGAGAGCGTCGCGCCCTTCCGCATGCTGGAGACGGTGACCGCGGTGATTCCGCTGGACGGGGCCACCGTGCTGGATGCCGCCGCGGCGCGCGCCGCCGGTCATCGCCATCTCGCCGCGTGGCTCGCCGACATCGAGGCGAAATGGGTGGAGCACAGCAACAAGATGGCCGACGGGCGAACTCGCATGACCTTGTCGGCGCAACTCGATCACATGCGGACTCTGTCCATACAGTCCGCTTCCGCCGGGAGCACCCGCGTCCTGTACACGAAGGCAGGCACACGACTGAGTGCAACAACATTGATGGCGGATGACGCCATCGTCGATCACAAGGCGTATTGGGCCACCGCCCGCTCACGTGCCGAGGCCGCGTATCTGACGGCCATCCTAAATAGCGCGGCCGTTGTCGCGAAGATCTCGGACCTCCAGGGCATCGGGGAAGCAGGCACAAAGCGCGATTTCGACAATCTCGTCTGGACGTTGCCGATTCCCGAATACGACGAGACTGACGCGACGCATCGGGACCTCGCCACGCTTGCCCTTCACGCCGAAGCGGTGGCGGCCTCCGTGCCCCTCGCCGAATCCCAGCACTTCGTCGCCAAACGCCGCGCCATCCGCGCGGCGCTCGCTGAGGACGGCGTGGCCGCCGACATCGAGGCTCTGGTCGACGCCCTCCTGCCGCCCTGAGCGTCCCGCTTCCTCCCCTGCCCGAAACCGCCCTAGGCTGGGCGGATGCGCTACATCTCCACCCGCGGGCAGGCACCCACGCGCGATTTCGCCGGCGTCCTGCTGGCCGGGCTCGCGGAGGATGGCGGGCTCTACGTGCCCGAGACCTGGCCGAGCCTGTCGCCGGCCGATCTGCGCGCGCATGCGCGGCCTCGCCTATCCCGAGCTGGCGGCGCGGGTGATCCAGCCCTTCGTCGGCGAGGCGATCCCGTTCACCGCGCTGCAAGCCCTCTGCCGCGACGCCTATGCCGGGTTCGGCCATCCGGCCGTCGCGCCGCTGCGTGCAGCTCGAGACCAATCTGTGGAGCATGGAGCTGTTCCACGGGCCGACGCTCGCCTTCAAGGACATGGCGATGCAGCTGCTCGGGCGGCTGTTCGACCATGTGCTCGGCGGGCGCGGGCAGCACGTGACGATCGTCGGCGCCACCTCCGGCGATACCGGCTCGGCGGCGATCGAGGCGTGCCGCGACCGCGCCCATCTCGACCTCGTCATCCTGCATCCGCATGGGCGCACCAGCGCGGTGCAGCGCCGGCAGATGACGACGGTCGCGGCGCGCGAACGTCGCCAACATCGCGGTCGAGGGCAGTTTCGACGACTGCCAGGACCTGGTGAAGGCGATGTTCGCCGACGCGCCGTTCCGGGCCGAGCTGCGCCTCGTCGGCGGTCAACTCGATCAACTGGGCCCGCGTCGCGGCGCAGATCCCCTATTACGTCGCCGCCGCGCTCGCGCTCGGCGCGCCGGAGCGCGAGGTCGCGTTCAGCGTGCCGACGGGCAATTTCGGCAACGTGCTGGCGGCCTGGGCGGCGCGGCGGATGGGGCTGCCGGTGGCGCGGCTGATCGTCGCCAGCAACCGCAACGACATCCTGGCCCGCTTCCTCGCCGCCAACGACATGTCGGTGCGCGCGGTCGAGCCGAGCCTGTCGCCGAGCATGGACATCCAGGTCAGCTCCAATTTCGAGCGGCTGCTGTTCGAGCTGCTGAACCGCGACGCCGAGGCGACCGCCCGCGACCATGCAGGAGTTCCGCGCCACCGGCCGCATGGCGGTGCCGGAGCCGGCCTGGAAGCGGGCGCGGACGCTGTTCCACGGGTTCCGGCTCGACGATGCCGGGATCGCGGCCGAGATCGGGCGGGTGCATCGCGCCACCGGCGAGCTCGTCGATCCGCACAGCGCCGATCGGCATCGCCGCCGCGCGGGCGCTGCCGTGCAGCGCCGGGGCGCCCACGATCGCGATGGCGACCGCGCATGCCGGCCAAGTTCCCCGACGCGGTCGAGGCGGCGACCGGTATCCGGCCCCCCCTGCCGCCCGTGCTCGCCGACCTATATGAACGCGAGGAAAACTTCACCGCGGCACCGAATCGGCTCGACGCCGTCGAGGCGCTGGTCCGTGCCGCCGTCCGGCGGAACGCCGATCCGGGGCCGACCGGGAGCAAGCAACCGCCCGCGCCTGACCGCGCCTGGCACTGACATCAGAGAGGATGAGTGATGGAGAGCGATGCGATCCGCCTGGGTCTCGATGCCAACACCGCGACGACCGACGCGATCCGCCTGACCCGGCTGCCATCGGGCCTCACCGATCGTGACCGAGCGGATGGAGCGGGTGGAGACGGTCTCGCTCGGCGCCTATGTCGCGACCGGCACCCGCAACGAGGCGGAGGCCGAGAACGGCGTCTCGCATTTCCTCGAGCACATGGCCTTCAAGGGCACCGAGCGCCGGACCGCCGCCGCAGATCGCCGAGGAGATCGAGAATGTCGGCGGCCACATCAACGCCTACACCGCGCGCGAGCAGACCGCCTACTACGTCAAGCTGCTGAAGGAGGACCTGGCGCTCGGGGCCGACATCATCGGCGACATCCTGACCCACAGCGCCTTCGCCCCCGAGGAGGTCGAGCGCGAGCGCGGCGTCATCCTGCAGGAGATCGGCCAGGCCAACGACACGCCGGACGACATCATCTTCGACCATTTCCAGGAGACGGCGTTTCCCGAGCAGCCGATGGGACGCCCGGTGCTCGGACGGGAAGGGGTGATCCGCGCGCTCGAGCGCGGCACGCTGGTCGATTACATGCACCGCCACTACGCGGCGCGGAACATCGTCGTCGCCGCCGCCGGCAA
Source organism: uncultured Alphaproteobacteria bacterium (assembly GCA_963822815.1). Lineage (GTDB taxonomy): Bacteria > Pseudomonadota > Alphaproteobacteria > Acetobacterales > Acetobacteraceae > CAWGJC01. The sequence continues at coordinate 32,655 of CAWGJC010000004.1, read as the reverse complement.
CCTCGCCCATGAGCGCGTGGTGGAGCTGGCCGAGCGGCATTTCGCCGACCTGCCGGCGAACCCGCCGCCCGACGACGCTGCCGGGCCGCTATCACGGCGGCGAGTTCCGCGAGGAGCGGGAGCTCGACCAGGTGCACATCGTGCTCGGCTTTCCCGGCGTGCCATACAACGACCCGGACTACTATCCGGTGCTGCTGCTCTCCACCCTGCTCGGCGGCGGCATGTCCTCGCGGCTGTTCCAGGAGATCCGCGAGAAGCGCGGCCTGGTCTACGCGATCTACTCGTTCACCGCGCCCTATCTCGATGCCGGCCTGTTCGGCATCTATGCCGGCACCGGCGAGCGCGAGGCGGAGGAGCTGGTGCCGGTCACGCTCGAGGAGCTGCGCAAGGTGCAGCACGGGGCGACCGAGGCGGAGCTCGCGCGGGCACGGGCGCAGGTGAAGGCCTCGCTGCTGATGTCGCTCGAAAGCACCGGCAGCCGCTGCGAGCAGCTCGCCCGGCAGCTCCAGGTGTTCGGCCGCCTGATCCCGACCGCGGAGACGGTGGCGAAGATCGACCGGGTGACGCGTCGCCGACATCGCCCGCGCCGCCGCCAGGCTGTTCCGCGCGACGCCGACGCTCGCGGCGCTCGGGCCGGCGGGGCGGGTTCCCGCCATGACGGCGATCGTGGACCGGCTCGCGGCATGAACCACTCAGGAACTGCTCGCCGATCTGGTCCGCGCGGCGCGCGCCGCCGGGGCCGATGCGGCGGACGCCGTGCTGGTGGCGGCGACCGGGCTCGGGGTCGAGCGCCGGCTCGGGCGGACCGAGACCCTCGAGCGCTCGGAGGGGCGCGATCTCGGGCTGCGCGTGTTCCTCGGCCGCCGCTCGGCGATCGTCTCCTCGACCGCGGTCGATCCATCCGGCTTCCGCGCGCTTGCCGAGCAGGCGGTCGCGATGGCGCGGGTGGTGCCGGAGGATCCGTATTCCGGCCTCGCCGAGGAGGCGGCAGCGCCTTCCGGGATCGACGATCTCGACATGGACGATCCGAGCGAGCCCGATACCGCCGCGCTGATCGCGCGCGCCACCGCGGCGGAGGAGGCGGCGCTGGCGGTGCCCGGGATCACCAATTCCGAGGGTGCGGGCGCCGGCTACGGCCGCGCCGAGGTGGTGCTGGTCACCTCGGCCGGGTTCGCCGGCACGTTCGCCCGCAGCTCGCACAGCGTCTCCGCCGCCGTGGTGGCGGGAAAGGGGACGGCGATGCAGCGGGACTGGGACTATTCCTCCGCCGTGCATCTCGCCGATCTCGAGGACCCGCTCGCGGTCGGGCATCGCGCCGCCGAGCGCGCGGTGGCCCGGATCAATCCCGTCCGCCCGGCGACTTCGCGGATTCCGGTGGTGTTCGACCCGCGCGTCGCTGCCAGCCTGATCGGGCATCTCGCGGGGGCGGCCAACGGCGCCGGCGTCGCTCGCGGGACGAGCTTCCTCAAGGACCGAATGGGGCAGCAGATCTTCCGCAAGGGCGTCACCATCCGCGACGACCCGCACCGGGTGCGCGGACTCGCCTCGCGTCCCTTCGACGCCGAGGGCGTACCGACCGCGCCCTGCGACCTGGTTGCCGATGGCGTGCTGGCGAGCTGGCTGCTCGACACGAGGAGCGCCCGCCAACTCGGGCTGCACACCAAGGGGCATGCGGCGCGCAGCACCGGCAGCCCGCCCGGCCCCTCGACCACCAACCTCTACATGGCGGCCGGCACCGCGACCCCGGCGGCGCTGATGGCCGACATCCGGGAGGGGCTCTACGTCACCGAGCTGATCGGCATGGGGGTGAACGGCGTCACCGGCGATTACAGCCGCGGCGCCGCCGGGTTCATGATCCGCGACGGCGCGATTGCCGAGCCGGTAGCCGAGATCACCATCGCCGGCAATCTGACCGCGATGTTTGCCGAGCTCACCCCCGCCAACGACCTGGTGTTCCGCCGCGGCTTCGACGCGCCCACGATCCGGATCGACGGGATGACGATGGCCGGCGCCTGACCGCCCGTCGCGGGGTGCATAGGATCGTCGCTGTTTTGCCGTCGTGCCACGCCTATATTGGGCGTGCAATGACCAGAGTCGCCCGAACCATGCGCCGCTTCTCCGCCATCCTGGCGATCTTCCTCGCGCTCAGCCTGGCGCTCGCGCCGGGGCTCGCCGCGGCGCGAGCCGGATCGAGCCAGTCCTTCGGCAGCCGCGGCGCGCGCACCTACTCGGCGCCGGCACCGACCAGTACGGCGCCCTATTCCGCGACGCCCATGCAACGCAGCATGACGCCGCAATCGCCCGGCTACGGCGGCACCGCGAGCCCCGGATATGGCGGCGGGTTCGGGCAGCCGCTACCGCGGCTCGCCGTTCATGACCGGGTTCTTCGGCGGGCTGCTCGGCGCCGGGATTGGCGGGCTGCTGCTCGGGCACGGGCTGTTCGGCGGCATCGGCGGGTTCGGCAGCGTGTTCGGGCTGCTGATCCAGCTGGCGCTGATCTTTTTCGTGGGCCGCCTGCTGCTCCGCATCTTCTTCTCGCGCCAGCCGGCCTTCGCCGGGCCGGCGAGCTACGCCCGCACCGCCTCCGCCCCGCCTGCCGGCAGCGTGCCCCCCGGGCCGGGCGGGCCGGCCGTCACCATCACCCGCAGCGATTACGAGGCGTTCGAGCATGTGCTGAAGGACGTGCAGGCGGCCTGGACGCGGCAGGATCTCAACGCGATGCGCGGGCTCGCCACGCCGGAGATGGTCGGCTACTTCAACGAACAGCTGGCCGAGCAGTCGAGCCGCGGCGTGCGCAACGAGGTCACCGCCGTGCATCTCGATCACGGCGACCTGTCCGAAGCCTGGTCGGAAGGCTCGCGCGAATACGCGACCGTCGCGATGCGCTTCTCGATGGTGGACGTGACCCGCGATCAGCATGGCCGCGTGGTCGACGGCAGCGACACCGTCCGCACCCAGGCGACCGAGCTCTGGACCTTCCTGCGCACGCCCGGCGGCCGCTGGGTGCTGTCGGCGATCCAGCAGGCGCGATAATGGTGCGATCGGCAATGGTGCGATCGACGCAGATGGCTCCCGCGATCCTTCCCGATCACGCAGGCCGGTGCGCCATCCGCGTCGTTCCCCGCACCGGCAGCCGAGCTTCTGGTGGTCCGATTCACGCTGCGGTCGAGAACCGACTGCGGCGATCGGATCCCTAGGCCCTGCTCTCCGTCGTCGTTCCGTGCTTCAACGAGGCGGACGGCATCTTCGCCTTCCACCAGCGCCTGGCCGCAGTCATGGACCGGCTCGGAAGCGGCTGGGAAGTCATCTACGTCAATGACGGCAGCGCCGACGACACGCTCGCCGCACTCGAGCGGCTGCGCGGCCTCGACCGCCATGTCGCCGTCCTCAACCTCTCGCGCAATTTCGGCAAGGAGATCGCGCTCACCGCCGGGCTCGACCATGCCGACGGCGACGCCGTGGTGGTGATCGACGCCGACCTGCAGGACCCGCCGGAGCTGATCCCCGAGCTCGTCGCCGCCTGGCGGGACGGCTACGACATGGTCTACGCCCAGCGCCGGGAGCGGCATGGCGAGAGCTGGCTCAAGCGCGCAACCGCCGCCGGCTTCTACCGGCTGATGCAGACCCTCGGGGCTCGCGGGGTGCAGCTTCCGCGCGACACCGGCGATTTCCGCCTGGTCAGCCGCCGCGCCCTCGACGCCCTGCTGCAGCTCCGCGAGCAGCACCGCTTCATGAAGGGCCTGTTCGCCTGGGTCGGCTTCCCGAGCAAGGCCGTCCCCTATGTCCGCGCCCCGCGGGCCGCCGGCCGGACGAGCTGGAACTACTGGCGCCTGTGGAACTTCGCGATCGAAGGCATCACCGGCTTCACCGTCATGCCGCTGAAGATCGCCACCTACATGGGCCTCCTCGTCGCCGCCCTCGCCCTCATTTTCGGCCTGCAACTCACCCTGCGCACGCTGATCTTCGGCAACCCGGTGGCCGGCTACCCAAGCCTGATGGCCGTCATCCTCTTCCTCGGCGGCGTGCAACTCACCACGCTCGGCGTCATCGGCGAATATCTCGGGCGCATCTTCAACGAATTGAAGCAGCGCCCCCTCTACCTCATCGAACGCCACCTCCGATCGGGTGCGACCGAAGAGAGGAAGCCCAGGGGCTCCGTCCCTCGGCCCGGATAGATCCGGACGCCCTGGCTTGGGGGGCGGGCGATACGGGCGAGGCTTCGGCGCACAGAAAAACGGCGCCGGACGGTGGGCATCGTGGGTTTGGCAAGCCGCGCTGGCTGGGGGACCTGGATTCGAACCAAGGCTGCCCGGGTCAGAGCCGGGAGTTCTACCGCTAAACTATCCCCCAACGGGCAGGTCCGCGGATCGCGGAACGGGCAGGTCCGCGCATCGCCGGCGAATAGCACGGTCACCGCCCAGGGGCAACTGACCCCTGCCGAGGATTGGGTCTTGCGGTGGGTCGGCGGGCAGCCCTCATATTCCGCTCTGGATGCGCTTCACGGAGGGCGGGATGGGCGACTGGGCCGGCAGCACCACCGCCCCCGCGCGCCATGCGGCGCCCGCCTATGCGGCGCTCGACCTCGGTACCAACAATTGCCGTCTCCTGGTCGGCACTCCCGCGGGGGACGGCTTCCGGGTCATCGATAGTTTCAGCCGCATCGTGCGGCTCGGCGAGGGGCTGCATCACACCGGGCGGCTCAGCGAGACCGCGATGGAGCGGGCCATGGCGGCGCTGCACGCCTGCGCCGCGCGCCTCTCGCGCCGGCCGATGCGGGGCGTGCGGGCGATCGCCACCGAGGCCTGCCGACGGGCGACGAATGGCGACGAGTTCCTCGGCCGCGTGCGGCGCGAGACCGGGCTCGCAATCGACGTGATCTCGGCGCGCGAGGAAGTCGAGCTCGCCCTCGAAAGCTGCGCCTCGCTGCTGCGCGGGCGGGAGAAGGACGCGGCCGACGGTCCGCTCCGGCGCGCGCTGCTGTTCGACATCGGTGGCGGCTCCACCGAACTCGCCTGGATCCGCGTCTCTCCCGGCGGCCGGCCGGAGGTGATCGGCTATGCCAGCCTGCCGGTGGGCGTGGTCACGCTTTCCGAACGGTTCGGGGCCGCCGCCCACACGGAGGAGGGTTTCGACGCGATGCTCGAGGACGTCGCCGATCGGCTGCTCCGGTTCGAGCGGGTCCACTGCATCGCCCATGAGATCCGTCAGGGCGGGGTGCGGCTGGTCGGCACCAGCGGGACCGTGACCACCCTCGCCGGGGTCGCGCTCAACCTCACCCGCTACCGCCGGCCGCTGGTCGACGGGCTGGTGCTGACCCGGGTCGCGGCCGACCAGGCGCTTGGCCTGCTGCGCGCGCTCGGCCGCGACGGGCTCGTGGGCCATCCCTGCGTCGGGCCCGAGCGGGCCGATTTCGTGCTGCCGGGCTGCGCGGTGTTCGACGGGATCCGCCGGCTCTGGCCGGCGCCGCACGTCGTGGTGGCCGATCGCGGCCTGCGTGAGGGCATGCTGCTGCGGCTGATCCGCGAGCGTAACATCCGACCGGCTTTCCGTGCGGCTTTCCGGCCGCCCCGCGCGCTGGCACACTGACCCACCATGACTGACGCACCATGAGGGAAAAGACGCCGCTCCCGCGCGGCGAGGCGGTGGCCCTGCGCTCGGGGCGGGGCCGGAGCGTGGCCTCGCAGCGCTGGCTCACCCGCCAGCTCAACGACCCCTATGTGCAGGCGGCACGGCGGCAGGGCTGGCGGTCGCGGGCCGCCTTCAAGCTGGCCGAGCTCGACGAGCGCTTCCACCTCATCCGGCGCGGCGCGGCGGTGATCGATCTCGGCGCGGCGCCCGGCGGTTGGAGCCAGGTCGCGGTGCGCCGCGGCGCGGCGCGCGTGGTCGGCGTCGACCTGCTGCCGATCGATCCGATCGCCGGCGCGACGCTGATCGAGGGCGACTTCACCGCGCCGGAAATGCCGGAGCGGCTCGCCGCACTGCTCGGCGGCCCCGCCGATCTCGTTCTCTCCGACATGGCGCCGAACACCACCGGCCATTCCGGCACCGATCACATCCGCATCATGGCGCTCGCCGAGATGGCGCTCGACTTTGCGGTGGCGGTGCTGGCCGAGGGCGGCGGGTTCGTCGCGAAAGTCTTCCAAGGCGGCTCCGAGCGCGGGATGCTCGAGCAGATGAAGCGGCGCTTCGCGCGCGTCGCCCATGCCAAGCCGCCGGCGAGCCGCAAGGAAAGCAGCGAGCTCTACGTGGTCGCGACCGGATTCCGGCCGGAGCGCGACTGAGCCTCCGGCGCTTGCTTCGCCAGGTCGGCGCGATTATGTGGAGCCGCCAAGGTCGGGACTCGCCCCGGCAACGCGGCTCCCGAGGCCGCGCCCTGACGCGATCGCGATCGCCGAAGAGAGGCCCCGCCATGGCACCCGATACCACACCGTCCGTGCTGCTGTCCTCGAGGGTCGAGGAGGCGCTCGCCTTCGACGACGTGCTCGTGGTTCCCGGCTACTCGGAAGTGCTGCCGAACGCGACCGACACCCGCGCGCGGCTCACCCGGACCATCGGCCTCAACATCCCGCTGATCGCCTCGGCGATGGACACGGTCACCGAGGGCCCGATGGCGATCGCGATGGCGCAGCAGGGCGGCCTCGGCGTGATCCACAAGAACCTCACGATCGAGCAGCAGGCGGCGCAGGTGCGCCAGGTGAAGAAGTTCGAATCCGGCATGGTGGTGAACCCGGTCACCATCCACCCGGACCAGACGCTCGCCGACGCGCGGGCGCTGATGACGACGCACCGGATCAGCGGCATCCCCGTCGTCGAGCGCGACACCAGCCGCCTCGTCGGCATCCTCACCAATCGTGACGTGCGCTTCGCGACCGACCCCGCGCTCAAGGTGTACGAGCTGATGACGCGCGAGAACCTGGTCACGGTGAAATCCGATGTGGGGCACGACGAGGCGCGGCGGCTGCTGCATCGGCACCGGATCGAGAAGCTGCTCGTGGTCGACGAGGAGTTCCGCTGTGTCGGGCTGATCACCGTCAAGGACATGGACAAGGCGCAGGCGCATCCGCTCGCCAACAAGGACGAGCTCGGCCGGCTGCGCGTGGCGGCGGCGACCGGGGTTGGCGAGGACGGCGTCCGGCGGGCGGAGGCGCTGGTGCGCGCCGAGGTCGACGTGATCGTGGTCGACACCGCGCACGGCCATTCCGCCGGCGTGCTCGGCGCGATCGAGCAGATCAAGAAGTTCTCCAACGCGGTGCAGGTGATCGCCGGCAACATCGCGACGGCGGAGGGCGCGCTGGCGCTGATCGATTCCGGCGCCGACGCGGTGAAGATCGGCATCGGGCCCGGCAGCATCTGCACCACCCGCGTGGTGGCGGGCGTCGGCGTGCCGCAATTCACCGCCGTGCTGGAATGCGCCGCCGCCTGCCGCGAGCGTGGCGTGCCGGCGATCGCCGATGGCGGCATCCGCACCTCGGGCGACATCGTGAAGGCGATCGCCGCCGGCGCCGACGCGGTGATGATCGGCAGCCTGCTCGCCGGCACCGACGAGGCGCCGGGCGAAGTGTTCCTCTATCAGGGGCGTTCGTACAAATCCTACCGCGGCATGGGCAGCCTCGGCGCGATGGCGCGCGGCTCCGCCGATCGCTACTTCCAGCAGGAGATCACCGATCAGTTGAAGCTGGTCCCGGAGGGGATCGAGGGCCGCGTCGGCTACAAGGGGCCGGTCGCGGCGGTGGTGCACCAGCTGGTCGGGGGCTTGCGCGCCGGCATGGGCTACACCGGCAGCGCGACGCTGCCCGATCTGCAGCGCAACGCCCGCTTCCGCCGCGTCACCGGCGCCGGGCTGCGCGAGAGCCACGTGCACGACGTCGCCATCACCCGCGAGGCGCCGAATTACCGGCAGGAGCAGTGAGCGGGATCGGTGGTTCGAGCCGCCATCTAGGACATCTGTGGCACGCTGCTCGACGGTGAAGTCATCGCCCTCAGGTCCCTGCTCTAGTGGATAGAATCCGACGGAAAGAACGGTCGGATTATCCGCTAGCCGTTGATTTGGTGGAGCGATTCGCCTCACGCTCGGGTAGCGAGCGTCAGGATCGCACCACTAGGAGCCAGATTCAGATTTCCAGCGGTTTCGCCTTCGACCATCGCGCTCAGGCATGACCCCCGCCGCCCGGATCGCCGCCGCCATCGACCTGCTGCAGGCGATGGAAGCGAGCCCGCGCCGCCCGGCCGACGCGGTCGCCAATGATTTCTTCCGCGCCCGCCGCTTCATCGGCAGCGGCGACCGCCGGGCGGTTTCGGATCGGGTCTGGCGCGTTCTCCGCCTGCATCGCCGTCTCGGCTGGTGGCTCGCGCGTGTCGGCCTGCCGATGGTGCCGCGCCTCGCGGTCGCCGCCTCGCTCCTGCTCGAGGGCTGGACGCTCGCGGGCGTGCGCCAATCCTTCTCCGGCGGCCAATTCGCGCCCCAATCGCTGGGCGGCGCCGAGGAAGCCGGCCTGGCCCGGCTGGAGGGCCACACGCCCCTGCACGCCGACATGCCGGAGCCGGTCCGGCTGGAGCTCCCCGACTGGATCGTCCCGCCTTTGCGGGCCCGGTTCGGCGACGCGCTCGCTCCCGAGATGGCGGCCGCCGGCGTCCCGGCCGCGCTCGATCTGCGGGTCAACCTGTTGAAGGCGACGCGGGAGCAGGCGCAGGCGGCCCTCGTCGCGGAGGGAATCGAAGCCGCGCCGACGCCGCTCTCGCCCTGGGGCCTGCGCGTCGCCGGCCGCCGCCCGGTCACGTCAGGCGCCGCCTTCCGCCAGGGCCTGGTCGAGATCCAGGACGAGGGCAGCCAGCTGGTCGCCGCGCTGGTCGGCGCCCGGCCCGGCATGCGCGTCGCCGACTGGTGCGCCGGCGCCGGCGGCAAGACCCTCGCCCTCGCCATGACGATGGCGAACCGCGGCCACATCGTCGCCTGCGACACCTCCGCTCCGCGTCTCGATGCCGCGGTCGCACGGCTGCGCCGTGCCGGTGTTCACAATGTCGAGCGCCACCTGATCGGTGCCGGCGACCGCTGGGCCAAGCGCCACGCCGCGCAGTTCGACCGCGTGCTCGTGGATGTGCCCTGCACCGGCACCGGCACCTGGCGGCGCAACCCCGACGCGCCGCTCCGCCTCGCCGAAAGCGATCTTGCCGAGCTCCTCCCGAAGCAGGCGGCGATCCTCGACGCGGCCGCGCGACTGGTGCGTCCGGGCGGGCGTCTGATCTATGCTACCTGCTCGCTGCTCGCCGAGGAGAACGAGTCCCAGGTGACCGAATTCCGCGCCCGCCATCCGGAGTTTTCCCCGGTCCCGCTCGCGCGCGCCTGGACCCTGCCGATGGCGATCCCGGGCAGCGGCGACACGCTCCTGCTCACGCCTCTCCGCCACGGCACCGACGGCTTCTTTGCCGCCGTGCTGGAGCGGGGGAGACAATGATCTCGATCCGCCGCGCGCGACCGGCCGACGCACCCGCGATCGGCGCCGTCCATGTCGCGGCCTGGCGCAGTGCCTATCCCGGCATCCTCCCCGACGGCTATCTCGCCAGCCTCTCGGTGACCCGGCACGCCGCGCAATACGACCGCGCGATCCGCGGCGGCGCCGGCGTCTATGTTGCCGCCGCCTCCGGCCTCGACGTGCCGACCGGATCGGGCCAGCGCATTGTCGGCTTCACCACCGTCGGTCGCGCCCGCATCGCCGGCATCGCCGAGGGCGAGATCGAAACCCTCTACGTGCTCGACGACTGGCGCGAACGCGGGCTCGGACGGCGCCTGATGCGCGCCGGCGCCGGGCACCTGGCCGGCGCCGGCTGCCGCTCCGCCTTCCTCTGGGTGCTCAGCGACAACCCGAGCCGCTGGTTCTATCTCCGCATGGGCGGCAAGGCGGCGGCGGCCGGCACCACCCACGTCGCCGGCACCACCATCCCCCAAACCGCCTTCGTCTGGGACCCGATCGAGCGCCTGCTGGCCGCGTCGCCGGCGAACTGATCCGCGCGCCGGGCACTTGCCCGAAGCGGCCGCGCCGTGCTGCAAGCCCGCGATGGACGCAGCGCCCGCTTCCGACCGCATCCTCATCCTCGATTTCGGCAGCCAGGTGACGCAGCTCATCGCCCGGCGCCTGCGCGAGAATGGCGTCTATTGCGAGATCTGGCCGTTCAACACGGATCCCGAGCGCGTCCGCGCGTTCGGCGCCAAAGCCTACATCCTGTCCGGCGGTCCGGCGAGCACGACCGAGCCGGGCAGCCCGCGCGCGCCGGAGTTGGTGTTCGCCGAGGGCAAGCCGGTGCTCGGCATCTGCTACGGCACGCAGGCGATGTGCGTGCAGCTCGGCGGCATGGTCGAGAGCGGCGGCGTGCGTGAGTTCGGACGCGCCTATGCCGAGATCATCGAAGAGTGCCCGCTGTTCGCCGGCGTGTGGGAGAAGGGCGGGCGCGAGCAGGTGTGGATGAGTCACGGCGATGCGCTGACGCGGCTGCCGCCGGGATTCCGCACGGTCGCGGTGACGGCGGATGCGCCGATCGCGGTGATCGCGGATGAGGGGAGGCGCTTCTACGGCACGCTGTTCCATCCCGAGGTCGTGCACACCCCGCACGGCGCGGCGCTGCTCGGCAATTTCGCGCGCGCGGTCGCGGGATGCCGCGCCGACTGGACGATGGCCCATTTCCGCGCGGTCGAGATCGAACGCATCCGGGCGCGGGTCGCCGGTGGACGGGTGATCTGCGGATTGTCGGGCGGCGTCGACTCGTCGGTGGCCGCGGTGCTGATCCATGAGGCGATCGGCGATCAGCTCACCTGCATCTTCGTGGATCACGGCCTGCTGCGGCAGGGCGAGGCGGAGGAGGTGGTGAGCACGTTCCGCGATCGTTTCAACATCCGTCTGGTGCATCGCGATGCATCCGAGCTGTTTCTCGCTGGCCTCGAAGGCGTCACCGATCCTGAGGTGAAGCGCAAGACGATCGGGAAGTTGTTCATCGACGTGTTCGAGAAGGAGGCGACGACACTGGGCGGCGCCGACTTTCTCGCGCAGGGGACGCTCTACCCTGACGTGATCGAGAGCGTCAGCTTCGCCGGCGGGCCGAGCGTCACCATCAAGTCGCACCACAACGTGGGTGGTTTGCCGGAACGCATGCGGATGCAGTTGGTCGAGCCGCTGCGCGGGCTTTTCAAGGACGAGGTCCGCGAACTCGGGCGCGAGCTCGGCATTCCGGAGGCGATCGTCGGCCGCCATCCGTTTCCCGGCCCCGGGCTCGCGATCCGCATCCCGGGGGCGGTGACCCGCGAGCGGCTCGATCTGCTGCGCCGCGCGGATGCGATCTTCCTGGAAGAGATCCGCACCGCCGGCCTGTATGACGCGATCTGGCAGGCCTTCGCCGTGTTGCTGCCGGTGCGCACGGTGGGCGTCATGGGTGACGGCCGGACCTACGACCAGGCCTGCGCGCTGCGTGCCGTCACCAGCACGGACGGCATGACGGCGGACGTCTATCCGTTCGACATGGGCTTCCTCGCGCGCGTCTCGAACCGCATCGTCAACGAGGTGCCCGGTATCAACCGCGTCACCTACGACATCACCAGCAAGCCTCCAGGAACAATCGAGTGGGAATGATTTCGGCCCATCCGAGGGTATCTCGGGCTATCCAAAAAAGCGCCATAAGTGGCTGAATTGAATGAATAAGTCAGTCATCACCTATCGATGGCTATCGGTACGCAGAAATCCGATCTGACGGGACGGCTGACGGCGGTCGACCCTATTGCCTCTCGTCATAATCGCGACTACCGTCATGGTCACGCGGGCCTCTGACGGTAGTTTTTATCGTATAGTGATCTGAAAATACACGTGTTTTTTGATCTTCGGCGCGCCAAAATTGCCTGACGGTAGTTTTCCGGCGAGGTGTGGTATGCTGACGGACTTCGCAATTAAAGCTCTGAAATCAAAGGAAAAAGACTACAAGGTCGCGGATCGCGACGGGATGTATGTCCACGTCACGACCAAGGGAGCGCTCTCATTTCGGATGGACTACCGTCTGAACGGACGCCGGGAGACGATCTATCTCGGCAAATACGGACCCGACGGGCTCTCGCTTGCCCGGGCGCGCGAGAAGTGCATCGACGCGAGGCGCAACATCGCCGACGGCATTTCGCCGGCGATAGAAAAGCAGCGCGAGAAGCGGCGCCTGAAGGAGTCCAAGAGTTTTGGGGAATTTGGAGAGAAGTGGTTGACCGCGGCGCCGATGGCGGACAGCACGCGCGCAATGCGACGCTCGATCTTCGAGCGCGAGCTGCTCCCGGTTTGGCGCAACAGGCTGCTCACGGAAATTTCCCCGGATGACCTGCGGGCGCACTGCGCGAGTATCGTCGATCGCGGCGCGCCGGCAACGGCGATCCACGTGCGAGATATCCTGAAGCAGATCTACGGGTTTGCGATCCTCCACGGTGAGAAGGTTGCGAACCCCGCGGATGAGGTTGGCCCCGCGTCGATTGCGACCTTCGTACCGAAGGATCGTTCGCTCTCGCCTTCCGAGATCCGGGTCCTATTCAAAGTTATCGAGAAAGTCCCGACGCTGCCCACCATTCGGCTTGGGATGCGGTTCTTCCTGTTGTCGATGGTCCGCAAGAGCGAGCTGCAGGACGCAATCTGGGACGAGGTTGACTTTGAGAATGCTGTCTGGACGATCCCGAAGGAGCGAATGAAGCGCTCGAAAGCACATAATGTCTACCTGTCGCGTCAGATGCTCGACATTCTCATTGCCCTGAAGACCTGTGCGGGAAACTCACGGTATTTGCTTCCCTCGCGATATGATGCGGACGCGCCGATGTCCCGGGCAACCTTCAATCGTGTGACCTATTCCGTTGTTGAGCAGGCCAAGCAAGAAGGCCTGCCGCTTGAGCCGTTCACGGTCCATGATCTGCGACGGACGGGGTCGACACTGCTAAACGAGCTCGGGTTCAACAGTGACTGGATAGAGAAGTGCTTGGCGCATGAGGACGGCCGCTCATCGCGCGGAGTCTATAACAAAGCCGAGTATGAAGTTCAGCGTCGGCACATGATGCAAGAATGGTCGAACATTGTCGACGCGTGGGTCAGCGGGCGGAAGTACGCTCCGACGCTCTTGCCGCCGTCGATGCCGCTCCTTGAACCCGATCCTGCGTTATGACGGGTCGCGTCCGGCGCTGCTTGACGTCCGGGCTCTGGGCACGGGCGATCGGCTTTGCACGGCGCGCCGCGAGCCAGGCTTCGACCTCCCCGAGGTCCCAGACAACGCATCGCGGCGTCAACGCGAATCGCTGAGGGAATTCGCCGCGCTGCTCCATTTCATAGATGGTGCTGTCAGCGAGCGGCACTATTTCTCGTAATTGGTGCCTTCTGATAGTTCGCCCCATGGATTTCTCCGCAAGCAGTGTCACGACCGATCTCCGTTATGGCCCAGACCCAGGCGATTGAAACCAAACGTCCTCGAAGATGAAAGACCTTGGGTCCGTTGAAGAGATATTGGCGGGCGCTGGGATAGAGATCGGACGGGCTGTGCTAGCCAACTTCGGCGGCTCCGGTACCCTTTGACCCATGTCAAGGTGAGGGCAAGGGTCGGAACCCCTTCCCTTTGCCGGCGAGGTTGTTGGGGGAGCCCACCGGTCAACTTGCCAGGGGTCACGCCTTTGGGGCTGTGCCGCCGTGTCACTCGTCGAGCGCTGGATCGGTCCTGCTTACCTGTCTGTCATGCGTGGATGAGCGATCCGCCCTGAGACATACCTTGAACTGCTGGCCATTTTGGCCACAAATAGCACCATAGGATTAGTTCGGGCGGGACATGCAAACGCTATCGGCCAGGGACGCGAAGTACAACTTCGGTCGGCTTATCGACACCGCCAGGGCCGAACCTGTGACCGTTGAGAAGCATGGTCGGCCGGTCGTGGTCGTGCTGGCTATCGAGGAGTATCAGCGATTGAAGATGATTGAATCGGAGCACCGAGCGGAACGGATCGCTCCCGGCCCGTCGACGTAGGCAGGTGGAATGGTCCGTGCGGCGGGGGGAAATCAATTGGGCGCCATGACAACGGGTCTTGACAACGCTGCCGCCAACCCGCTGCCGCACCGTGCGTGGCGCAGCGGCGAGGCCCGCTGTCACGACGCGGTGTCAGGTTTCTCCACTGGGTCACCGATCGAGAATGTCGGGCAACACGCTACGGTTGACGGAGCTTCGGCCTGATGGACGTATTCGCTTTAGACGATCACCTGCTGGCTCAGTATACCGGCTTCGCGCGATCCTTCACCCGCATCCGCTCGGCCGAACTCGAGCAAGAGGTCAACCGGCTTTATGCTGGCCGCCGCTTCTGGCCTGAACCACTGCTGCAACTGAACCCGCACTACGAGGGGGGTGGCTCGATCCTGTCGCTCGTCGGGGAGCGTGGGTTGGTCGAAGATTGTGCACGCATATTCATAGATCGACGGGCGGCGTCGGACGCGGCGGACAAGAGCCTCAAGCTCCACCGCCATCAGGCGCAGGCCTTGGGGCTCGCGCTCGACGGAAAAAGCTTCGTCGTGACTACAGGCACTGGGTCTGGCAAGTCGCTGTGTTTTTTCATTCCGATCATAGACGCGGTGATCAAAGCGAAAAGAAACGGAGAAAGCGCCCGCACACGCGCCATCGTCGTCTACCCAATGAACGCGCTCGCCAACAGCCAGTTGGAAGAACTCAAAAAATTCCTGGCAGTTCCGGGACACCCTGTCGCAGTTTCGTTTGCGCGTTACACCGGGCAAGAAAAGCCCGAAGAACGCGAACGAATTAAGAATAATCCGCCGGATATTTTACTGACGAATTTCATGATGCTCGAATTGCTTATGACTCGGCAATCGGAACTGGACAAGGCGGTGATCGAAAACTGCCGGGGACTGAAATTCATTGTCTTAGATGAACTACACACCTACCGGGGACGGCAGGGCGCCGATGTCGCCATGCTCATGCGCCGCCTGCGCGCGCGTGTTGGCGACCCGAATCGTCCCCCGATCTGCATTGGCACCTCGGCCACCATGGCAAGCGAAGGCATTGAAGACGACCGCAATCAAATCGTTGCGGGAGTCGCGTCACGCCTTTTCGGAACCGCGATCGCGCGCGATGCGATCGTCACCGAGACGCTGAAGCGAGCAACGAATCCTGAGCGGTCGGCGGATGAGGGGCTGACCGAACTGGGAACAAGCGTGAGGCGTGCGGCCGAGGAAACGCCCTATGACGGCAAATCCAATGAGGAAATCGCGTTGGACGCCCTGGCGATCTGGGTGGAAACTCGGCTCGGGTTGAAGGAGGTCAATCGCAAGCCGCTTCGTGCAAGCCCCAAATCACTAAAAGAAGCGGCCGCTCTCCTCCATGACGAGTGCGGGCAGAGCCTCAGCGTTTGTGAAGCCGCGTTGAAAAACTGCCTTCTGGCTTTCAGTCTGTCAGAAGGGGCGCGTGGTGTTGTAGGCGGCAGCGATGAGCCGCTCTTCGCGTTCAAGCTGCATCAGTTTATCTCTGGTGCCGGTCGTCTGTACGCAACTCTCGACCATGCCGGATCGAGGTCGGTTACCTTTGATGGACAGATTTTCGATCCCGCGCATCCTGACAAACGCCTCTTTGCCACGCATTTTTGCCGACGCTGCGGCCAAGAGCATCACCCCGTTAACGCGCTGGAGGAAATGCTGGCGACGCGCTTTGAAAAGCGCGAGATCGACGACGTGCCCATCAACGACGATGACGATACGGACGGAGCCGCTAGCCGCTGGGGCTTTCTTATGCCGGAGCCCGTCGATGGCGAATTCCTCTTTCAGGGTCGGGATGAGGATTATCCCGACCCATGGCTCGAAGAAGGGCGTTCAGGCGAGCTTCGGTTGAAGGCAACCTATCGCAAGACGAAGGCCGAACTTGTTGCCGTTTTGCCGGATGGTTCGACAGGCCCAGGTGGGCGTCGTGCCTGGTTTATGCCGGGACGATTCAAATTTTGCCCGGCATGCGGTGAGCACCACAGTGACTCGACACGTGATATCAACCGCCTTGCGGCTCTCAGCGCAGAAGGGCGCAGCTCCGCTACAACCGTCATCATCGCCTCAATCTTGCGCTGGATGAACGACCCGGAGTTCGCCATAGCTCCGGGCACGCGAAAAATCCTCGCCTTTACCGACAATCGACAGGACGCTGCTCTCCAGGCTGGTCACTTTAACGATTTTCTTTTCGTAACGCTGCTTCGCGGGGCGATTTTGGCTGGCCTAACCGCGGCCGGCGACGAGGGTTTGCAGGACACCGAGATTGGCCAGGCGATCCAACGCATGCTGGGCTTTGTTTCGGCCAATATAGGGCGACGTACAGAATGGCTTGTTGAGCCCGATCTCAGGGGCGCGAACCTTCTGAATGCTGAGCGCACCATGCGCGACGCGCTGACACACCGCTTTTGGATCGATCAGCGTCGCGGCTGGCGCTACACCAATCCCAACCTCGAACAGCTTGGGCTGATCGAAGCGACGTATATTTCACTCGATGAACTTGCCGGCCATGACGAGGAGTTCGCCGACACACCTATTCTCGGAGCTGCTTCACCCGACGAGCGCGCCACCGCCTTGCGTGCCCTGCTGGACGTGATGCGCAAAGGCCTTGCCGTTGATTGCGACGCGCTCGATCGGCTGAAAATTGAAAGCCTGGCTGGCCGGATGCGCAGCGTCATCAAGGCGCCATGGCTACTGGAAGATGAAGGTTCGCTGGCTGCGACCGTCTTTATGCCGCGCCCGCCCGCTCGGCGCGAAATGCCGCAAAAGGACGAAGAGCTCATTATCCGCGGCACCCCGACCAGCACGATTGGGCGCCAATTAAGGACGATGACTTTTGCCGGACGGCGACCAACAAGCCGGCAAATGACCGAGATTGTCGAAGGGTTGTTGAAAGCCGCCGCCCGCTATGGGCTCGCAACATCGGTGGCATCGCCGGTGGGCGGCGAGGGCTGGCGTCTCGTGCCATCCGGGATCACGTTCGGCTTGGCGCGCGGCAATGTCGAGCCGGAGCGGGACAACCGATTTTTCCAGGACCTTTACGGAGGGATCGGTACTCTCCTTGTCGAGGGTGGGCAGGCACTGTTTGGTTTTGAAGGGCGGGAGCATACGGCACAGGTCGAAGGTGATCTCCGCGAGTTGCGGGAATCACGGTTCCGTTTCGGTGCGGATGATCAGAAGACGTTGAATGAGAAGGCGGAACGCCTCCGGGAGCTGCGCGAGGATAGCCGCTTTCTACCAACTCTTTTTTGTTCGCCCACAATGGAGCTTGGTGTCGATATCTCATCGATGAATGCCGTTTATTTGCGAAACGTGCCTCCCACCCCAGCCAATTACGCGCAACGGAGTGGACGCGCAGGCCGTAGCGGTCAAGCGGCACTGATTGTGACTTACTGCGCAGCACAGAGCCCACATGATCAGTATTTCTTTCAGCGGCCCAGTGCGATGGTGGATGGCATCGTGGTTCCGCCGTCGATCGATCTCGCCAATCCAGATTTGGTTGAAAGTCACCTACAGGCGGAGTGGCTTGCCGCCACCGGTGTCGCGCTAGCCGCCTCGATCTCTGAAAACCTCGATATGGCCGCCGCCGGCAAGCCGTTGCTCGCGGAACACTGGGAACGCGTTACATCGGACGAAGCGCGCGTGGCCGGCGAAAAGCAGATTACGGCGGTCCTGTCCGCATTGGCGCGCGACTACGGCGCTACGCCGCCATCATGGTTTGCTGGTCCGGCTCCGCACGGCGCGAGCGTCGTTGCAGCAGCTCCGGACAGGTTTGCCGCCGCATTTGAGCGCTGGCGCGGCCTGCTGGCGGCCGCGGAGCGCCAAGTAGAGGACGCGACACGAACGCTGAAGGATTACTCGATCTCGCCGCAAGAGCGGCGGTCAGCGGAAACAAGGCAGGCGGCCGGCAATATTCAGATCAAGCTGCTGCTCCGTGGTGCCGAAGGCCAGGGCTCGGACTTCTATGTTTATCGCTACCTAGCGACGGAAGGGTTCCTGCCGGGATACAATTTCCCGCGGCTTCCTTTGATGGCTTTTGTGCCGGGCGGTCAGGGAGGCAAGGGGCAGCGTTATATCCAGCGCGCGCGCTTCCTTGCGATCGCCGAGTTTGGTCCAGGAAGTCTGGTCTATCACGAAGGACGCGCGTATCGCGTCGATCGGGCGCTTCTGAAAGAGGCGGGAAATGGCGAGGACGGAAATCTACCAACTTTCAGTACCGCCATCTGCTCGGTCTGCGGAGCTGCGCATGACGGCGAGCCGCCGGATGAATGCCATGTGTGCCGGCACCCCCTGGGGGGCGGCGACATCGCGAGCAAGCTTTATCGCATCGAAAATGTCGGGACGCGGCAGGTTGAACGCATCACGGCCAACGACGAAGAGCGGCGGAGGCAAGGCTACGAATTACAAACCACATTTTCATTCCACGGTGCTGTCGGAATCCGATCCACCGTTGTTGAAGATGCTGAGGGTAGCCTTCTCGCCGCCGACTTTGCTCCAGCGGCATTGGTCCGACGAATCAACAAGGGCCTGCGCCGGCGCAAAGACCTCAATGAGGTTGGCTTTTGGATTGACCCGAAAAGCGGCTACTGGATCGGCGCGGCGCGACCCGGCGAGGCCGATGACCCGTCACCTACTCGGTTTCGGCAGCAGCTGACTCCGGTCGTCGAAGACCGCAAAAACGCTCTCCTCCTCCGTTTTCCCGCGGCATGGCTTGCCGCAATGGGCGATACCGCCGTCTCGGTGGTGGCTACAATCCAACATGCGCTCGCGCGCGGCGTTGAGGGTGTTTACCAGCTCGAAGAAGGTGAAATTCTTGTAGAGCCGACACCCGCCCGCAAGGATCGCCGCGGGCTCCTCTTCTACGAGGCGGCGGAAGGCGGCGCGGGCGCTTTGTCCCGGCTTGTTTCCGAAGAAGGTGCCTTCCAGGCCGTCGCACGAAAGGCGCTGGAGGTTATGCACTATGACCTTGCCAGCCTCGACGCGGCAGCAATCAGCGGTCCGTCGGCCCTATTGAACCTGTCGGACGCGCGGTGCGTCGCCGGCTGCTACCGTTGCCTTTTGTCCTATTTCAACCAGCCGGACCACGAGCTGATCGATCGGCGGCAGGATCCTGCGCTCGCCTTCCTTATCAGGCTCGCATTCGCGGCCACGCGCGGTGTTGACGGCGCTGGGGAACCGCATCCGGACCTGGGCGGCTGTCCGCCGCCGGACGCAGCTCCGCTGGTCGTTGATGGCCATAGTATCGAACTGATCTGGAGGTCAGCCCGGATCGCCGCTGCCGAGGAAGGTTCAGTTCCCCCGGGGCTGAACGACAACTTAGCCGCACGTGGGATCGAGTTGGTCCTGCTGCCCTCGGCGGAAACCGCGCGCAGTCAGGTGCTCGCCGATCTGGCTGTCCTGCTCGGCGGGAAGCCTCTATGAGCGCGACCGCAACCTTCTCCCCGGGCGAGTTGGTTCACGCGCGAGGCCGGGAATGGATTGTTCTCGCCGTAGGTGATGCGTCTTCGGCTGCGACCGCTCACCGGTTCCGAGCAGGAGGCCGAAACCCTTATTCCCGAGCTTGAGACAGATCCCAGTCACCTACGCGGCCTTCGATCCCCCGATCTGGAGACCGTCCAGGGGGGCGCGAGGCTGCCCAGTTGCTCCGGGACGCTCTGCGACTGTCGCTGCGCCGCGGTGCCGGCCCCTTCCGCGGAGCGGGCAGGATCAACTTCGAACCACGTGCCTACCAGCTTGCGCCGCTCATGATGGCGCTGCGCCAAGAAACGGCGCGCCTCCTGATCGCCGATGACGTCGGCATTGGGAAAACGATCGAGGCCGGCCTCATCCTCCGCGAGTACATCGATCGCGGCGAGATCGACCGGTTCTCAATTCTTTGCCCGCCGCATCTCGTGGATCAGTGGACGACGGAGCTCGAAACCAAATTTTCGATCACCGCAACCCCGGTCACGGCGTCGGCTGCCGCGCGGCTGGAGCGCGACCTTCCCAATACGATCAGCGTCTTCGAGGCCTACCCTTTCACTGTCGTCAGCCTCGACTTCATAAAAAGCGAACGGCGGCTCGACGACTTTCTGCGCGCATGCCCTGAGATGGTCGTCGTCGATGAAGCGCACGCCGCAGTCTCGGGTGGCAAGGCGCGCCACCGACGTTTCGATCTGCTTCGGAAACTCGCCGACGATAAGACGCGGCATCTCCTGCTCCTGACGGCCACGCCGCATTCCGGTGACGACGATGCATTTCACAATTTGCTTGGCTTGCTCGACCGCGATTTCTCGAGATTGCGCGATGCAACCGGCGACCAATACCGCGCCCTGCGAGAGCGCCTGGCCGGCTATTACATTCAGCGTCGTCGCCGCGACATCGACGCCTGGCGCGAGCCAGGTCTTTTCCCGCAGCGAGAGGTTTCGGAGATCAAGTACCGGCTCTCGGGCGACTATGAGCGCTTTTACGGTGCCATCCTCGACTATTGCGCGGAGGTCATTGCATCCGAGGAGGGCGCGCTGCGGCAGCGGCTGGCCTTTTGGGGAACGCTCTCGCTGATGCGTTGCGTCGGCTCCAGCCCGGCCGCCGCCGCCCGCGCCTTGAGAACACGGGCGATCCTCGATGTTGATGAGGCGGAAGCCGATCTCATTGCGGCACGGGCCATCGACGAAGACGAGTCGGCCGAGGACGATCTCGAACCCGGCGCCGCCATCGAGGACACGCGGCTGGCTGGGTTGATCGCACAAGCCGACGCGCTGGCGGCAAATTCGGCGCGCGATCCGAAGTTTGCTGTCCTGAAGTCCGCGCTCCAGGGCCTTTTGAAGGACGGATATTCGCCTGTCGTCTTCTGCCGGTTTATCGCGACGGCTGAGGCGATTGGTGCCGCCCTCGCTTCCACGTTCAAGGACTATACCGTCGAAGTCGTCACTGGCTCTCTTCCATCCGAAGACCGGGAGACCAGGGTCGAGGCGCTGGGTGAATTCGAGAAGCGGATTCTCGTCGCGACCGACTGTCTTTCAGAAGGCATCAACCTCCAAGCCTACTTCGATTCCGTCATCCACTATGACCTGTCCTGGAACCCCACCCGGCATCAGCAGCGCGAAGGGCGGGTCGATCGGTTTGGACAGAAGCGGGAGACCGTCAGAACAATCCTGATCTATGGCGAGAACAATCCGGTCGATGGCGCGGTGCTGGATGTGATCCTGCGCAAAGCGCGGGCGATCGAGAAGCAGACGGGCGTTCAGGTGCCGATGCCCGACGAAGGCGGAAGCCTCACCAAGGCGCTGATGTCGGCGGTTCTGCTGCGGGCGCGGGAACGCCGCCAGTTGACCCTCGACCTCGATATGTCGCGCTCGCCAGAGGCGAAAGAGATCGAGATCGCCTGGTCGAATGCATCGGAGAAAGAGAAAAAGGCCCGCACGATCTTCGCTCAGCACAGCCTGAAGCCGGAGGAGGTTGCGGCAGAATGGACGTTGACGCAGTCCGCTCTCGGTGACTTCGCCGATACCGAGCGCTTTGTATCCCGCGCGATGATGCGGCTTGGCGCCCCGCTGGTGTCGCAGCCGCGTGGAGGCTTTTCGGCCCCCCTTTATCTCGTGCCCGAGATTCTGAAGGAACGGTTCCAGGCAGAGGGGCATGCTGGACGAATCGGCATCGCCGAAGCCCTTGAAGATCGCCTTTGAAGCGCGACCGCGAGCAGGATTCCTTTCGATCCATCGCGCGCATCCGCTGCCGGGCATCCTGGCGGAGACCTTCCTGGAGAATGCTCTCGATCTCCAAACCAAACAGGACAACCCGGCAACTCTGCCGCGTTGCGGTGTTTGGGAAAGCGAGGCGGTCGAGACCGTCGTCACGTTGCTCCTGCTGCGCATTCGCCACCGCATCGATTCTGCGCGGGCGGCTCGGACCGCAATTCGCCATGGCCGAGGAGGCCGCGGCGATTGCGTTCGACGCGGGATCTGGCGCCCGCGTCCTTGCCGGCGACGGGGCGTTTGCCCTGCTCGAAGCAAAGAGCGGCAACGTGCCGGAACGGGTGCGCGATGCCCAATTGGCAAGAGCCATGGCTGGGCTTGGTTCGCTGAAATCAGCGCTGAACGCCTACGCCGCCGAACGTGCTGGCGCCCTTGCCGCCGATCACAGCCGGGTCCGCCAGGCGCTGGGATCGAGAGCCGGCGTGAAGGTCGAGGCAGTCCTGCCGGTCGATGTGATCGGCGTGTATGTCCTGATGCCACGGCTGTGAGGGCGGACCATGGCTCATAGACCAACCCGCTCCCGTCAATCGCGTCGCGCCGCCAGGCTGGATTTTGCCGGGCTCGAAATTGTCGGCGCGCTGCTGACGCCGGATATCGTCGCCCGGCTCGCAGCCTTCGAGGCCAACGATCAAACGGTCGAAGGGTACGAGATTCCGCCCGGTCTGAAGCTGCGCGACGAGATCGCGCGCTACTACCGCATCGGCGAAGCACTATGGTCGCGGTTCGAGGCCTCCCGCGGCCAGAGTGCCGCCGCGTCGGAGCGGTTCGTCCTCGATCTGCTGCGCCAATGCTTTGGATTCGCCTCCCTCGAACCGCAATCGATCACGCGGATCGGCGAGCGCGAATTTCCAGTCCGGCACGCCGCGCTTGGTGGGCGCGTGCCGATCGTTATCGCACCAGCCCCCGCTGAAGGCGCGCGTCGATCCGGTGTGGATGAAAGCCTTGCCCAGTTCGGCGATAGCTCTCGCCGGCGATCCGCGACCCTGCTGTTGCAGGAGTATCTGAACGCCCGAGAGGATGCCGCCTGGGGTTTGGTCAGTGACGGCGTGACGTTGCGCGTGATGCGCGACAACATCAGCCTGACGCGGCCGGCATGGATCGAAGCCAACCTGTCGAAGATCTTCTCCGAAGGCTTGTTTCCGGATTTCTCGGCGCTCTGGTTGCTGATCCATCAAAGCCGGTTCGGCCAGGCGGATGCCGCCGTTTCGGACTGCGCGCTGGAACGCTGGCGCGAACGCGGACGTACCGATGGGGTCGCGGCGCGTGACAAACTGCGCCAGGGCGTCGAAGCGGCCCTTCTCGAACTTGGCCAGGGTTTCATCGAGAACCCGGCCAACGGCGCACTCCGTCAAGCGCTGACCGATGGCGCGCTCAGCGGGCACGCCTATTTCGAGCAGCTCCTGCGCGTCATCTACCGCCTGATCTTCATCTTCGCGGCGGAAGATCGTGGCTTGCTGCACCCGGCCGGCACGTCGGACCAGGCGCGGCGTGTCTATGCGGAAGGCTACTCGCTGGCGCGCTTGCGCGAGCGGTCGATGCGCCGGACTGCCTGGGACCGGCATGCGGATTCATGGGAGGGCCTGAAGGCCACGTTCCGGGCGCTGATGCGTGGCCAGGAGCAGCTTGGCCTGCCCGCCCTCGGCGGCCTGTTTGCCCATGGGGTTGTGCCAGACCTCGAAAACGCCCGGATCGAAAACCGCCGCTTGCTGGCGGCGATTTGGCGGCTGGCCTGGCTGCGGCCGGAGGGCCAGCCGCTCACGCGCGTGAACTGGCGCGACATGGAAACCGAGGAGCTGGGTTCGGTCTACGAGAGCTTGCTGGAGCTGACGCCCCGAGCCAGCGCGGATACGCGAACATTCGAGTTTGCCGAAGGCGATGAAACCCGCGGCAACGCGCGCAAGACCTCTGGCAGCTACTACACGCCCGATGCACTGGTGAAGCTGCTGCTGGATTCCACGCTGGAGCCGGTTCTGGACGCGGCGGAGGCGCGCAACGCTGCTGATCCCGCCGCTGAGATTTTGAAGCTCTCGATCATCGACCCTGCCTGCGGTTCCGGTCACTTCCTCCTCGGGGCCGCACGCCGCGCGGCCGCGCGAATTGCCAAGCACAGAAGCCCAGGCGCTCCGTCACAGGACGAGTTCCAGCACGCGCTGCGCGAGGTTGTCTCCCACTGCATCTACGGCGTGGACCGCAACCCGATGGCGGTTGAGCTCTGCAAGGTCGCGCTCTGGATCGAAGCGCTGGAGCCCGGCAAGCCCCTCACCTTTCTCGACAGCCATATCCGTTGCGGCGACAGCCTGATCGGCGTCTTCGACTATGAGATGCTGCGGAGAGGCGTGCCCGATGAAGCATATAAGCCCCTCACCGGGGACGATAAGGAAACGGCAAAGGCCTATGCCAAATTCAACAAGCAGCAGCGGGACGGCAAAGGAGCAACGGGCTTTCTAGCGGCACTGAGGCCGCCCGCAGACCTCATTGATGCGGCGAGGGTGCTGGCGAATATGCCGGAAGATACGCTGGAACAGATTAGCGCAAAGCGAGCTTCCTTTGAGCGGCTGCATTCCGGGCATAATTGGCTGAACCTGAAAATCGCCAGCGATTGCTATGTCGCCGCCTTTTTCACGGAGAAGACTGACGGTATCCCAGGCCCCGCGGATCTCGCTCGCCCCACGATTCCTCTGACCGACCATGTTTGGGCGGCGGTACGTGGTGAGATGATCTATCCCCCACTTGTAGGTATCGCTGATAAGATTGCAAACGAGGTCAGCGCGTTCCACTGGCCCATCGAATTCCCACACATCTTTTCGCGCGGCGGATTCGACGCAGTGATTGGCAATCCTCCTTGGGAACGGATCAAGCTACAGGAGCAGGAATTCTTTGCGTCCCGGTCACCTGAGATCGCGACCGCTCCTAACAAGGCGGCTCGCGAGAGACTGATCAACGCTTTGAAGAAAGCTGCCCCCGATAGCAGCTGAGGCTCGTCTTTTGGCCGAGTTTCAGTTTCGCCAAGCGTGCCGCCGAAGCCGCGAGCGAATTTGCGCGCAATTCCGGACGTTATCCGCTCACCGGAGCGGGGGATGTAAATACCTATGCTCTTTTTGCAGAGCATTTCGCTCGGCTCGCGCACGCTGAGGGGCGTTCTGGGGTGATCGTGCCAACAGGCATTGCGACCGATAGCTCAACATCTGCGTTTTTCGGTGACCTAATCGATTCAGGACGAATTATCAGTCTCTACGACTTTCAAACAGGGCAAGGATTTTTCGACCGAATCGGGCACGCGCGTTTCAAGTTCTGCATTCTCACTGTGATGGGCAATGGAGGTCACTCGACTGGCCCTGCAACTTTTGTCTTTTTCATTCGTCAGTTGATTGAACTCGATCAAAAGGAACGCTTCTTTTCACTGTCTCCAGAGCAAATCGCGAAGATCAACCCAAATACCAAGACGGCCCCTGTGTTCCGCACGCGAATGGACGCCGAACTAACCGCCAAGCTCTATTCTCACGCACCCGTTTTGATCGAGGAGCGACCGGCAGATCTAGGCGGCGACATGAACCCTTGGGGAATTACCTTCCAAGCGATGTTCCATATGTCAGGCGACTCTGACCTGTTCGCAACATGCATTACAGTTGGACGGCGGAGGGCTGGATTCGCGACGGTGCGAACTGGGTTCAGGACAAGCGATGACATCATTCATCGCCGTGTGCCCCTCTACGAAGCAAAAATGGTTCATCACTTTGATCACCGATGGGCGACTTTTGACAACGGCGCTATCGACGATGATGGTGCACGGGACGTCACGATCGCAGAAAAGCAGCATTCGAACTTCGAACCTTCACCGCGATATTGGGTGCCAGAATACGAGGTGAAGCTGCGGTCAGCACGTGTACCTGCGAGCCTCAAACGAGCATTTCGCGAGACGAACCCATCACGTTGCCTAAAGTCGCTGGCGGAGTGGCTGAACGGGTATTTCGCAAGCGTCGAGGAGCGTGCAGCAGCGCGAAGAGGACCTCAACGCGCATTCTCGGTCGTAATCATGCTTGGCGGACGGTCCTGGGTGCGGCGCCAGAGCGATTTCTGCGTGAGCCGAAGTCCATCGTCAAACGGCGACGAGATGCAACGCGAAACGCCTCTCTCTTCCGACGATTTGCATTTTTGACCAGCGGTCCAGACGATCCGCTGGCGCTTGTCGCCACCCTTATCGACCGGAAGCAGCCGCGCTGGCTGATCGGCTGGCGCGACATCTGTCGGACCACTGATGATCGAACGGTGATCGCGAGCGTGTTTCCGAAAGTAGGAACCGGAGACAGATTGTTGCTGTGCACTGTCAGAGAGACGCCAAATATGCGGGCACTCTCTTGGCGCATCTAGATTCAGCTTGGTATTCGACTTCATTGCCCGGCAAAAGCTGGGCGGAACATCGCTGAAGTTATTATTATATGAAGCAGTTCCCGGTGCGTTGGATGCCTCGTCACTTCACCTCAGCTCGATCTCGATTTCATAACGTCCCGCGTTCTAGAACTAACCTATCACTAGCCAGTCGATGCGGCCGTGGGCAGAGGATCTCGGCTATTCAGGATTACCTTTTGCTTGGGACGAAGCCCGCCGGGCCGATCTTCGCGCCGAACTCGACGCGTTCCTTGCTCGCAAATACGGGCTTACCCGCGACGAACTACGCTACATCCTCGATCCTGCGGACGTCAAGGGCGCGGACTATCCCTCTGAAACTTTCCGCGTTCTGAAGACCAAGGAATTGGCGCGGCTTGGCGAATTTCGCACGGGTCGACTGGTTCTCGACGCATGGGATCGGCTTGCAGCAACAACCTTGGTCAGAAACCCGTTGAAGTGCGAGATGCAGCAGCCACGCCGCGCGTACTCCGCGGATGGCGCTTGGGCGCGTCCGATGCCAGCGGGCGCGGGCGATGCCGGCGCAATGCTTGCGGCGATCCTGAAGGCGATGGCTGGGCCGATGCCCGCTCGCCAAGTTCGCCTTGCCGCGACATTCGGACTCGAGCCCAGACTGCTCCTCCCCCACCTGGACCCCAATCAGGCGGCGGAATGGCAACGCGTCATCGGCGCTGAGGCCGCTCCGCTCACGGGCAACGCAGCGTCATTCGCCCCTCGTGTTGATCGGGCATGGGGGAGCGCGGTCATCGCTCATCGCGGCAACGGTAGGCTGGTCGAGGACGCCGCGACGGGCACGTGGGCGCCAGGCCCCGGCCTCGATGCGATCGATACGGCGGGCTGGCCGGACGGGCGCGCGGGCATGCTTATGCGCGTGCTGCCGCACATCGCCACCGATGCCGTGATCTCAGCCATGCCGGCGGAAATCCGGGGGTGGATTGATGCCGCTGCAGCCTGATCTTCTCGGGCCACCATCTCTCACCGTTCAGCCCATTGTCGGGCAGAACGGTCCTCGCCTCTGGGTCAAACGTCTGGCGATTTGGCAGGAACCTGGCGGGGAGAAGGTCCGGGATATCAGCTTCCGTCCGGGTTTGAACATCATCTGGTCGCCCGATGGCGGTGATGCGCTCTCTTCCGAGTCTCCCACGGACGCCATTGGCCACGGGAGCGGCAAGACGCTGTTCTGCCGCCTCCTCCGATACTGCCTTGGCGAAGATCGCTATGCGGCGGACGACCAGCGTGAACGCGTCGGCGGGGCCTTCCTGAACGGCATTGTCGGCGCGGAGGTCATGCTCGATGGGGTGTGCTGGGCGATACTCCGGCCGCTCGGGGTGCGTCGGCGCCACATGGCCGTTGCTGGTGGCAACCTTGATGAGATCGCCTCTGGCGAAGGGACGTCCACCGGACTTGAGCCATTTCTGGACGCGGTTGAACACGGCATTCTCACCACCGGCCTGGCGGCGTTGATATCGGGACAGCGATTGGATCGTCGAAGCTGGCCGATCGCGTTGGCGTGGTTGACCCGCGATCAGGAGTGCCGGTTCAACGACGTGCTGGAGTGGCGCTCGACGGCGTCGGACTCGGACTCCCCCGCAAGGGGAATGACGCAGACCGAAAAACTTGATGCGCTGCGCGCCTTCATCATCGCCATTACGCCCGAGGAGCATGCCAAGCGCGCTGAGGTCGCCAGTCTCGATGATCAACGCCGGGTGCTGGAACAGGAGATCGGACATCGGCGCTGGGAAATTGATCGAGCCCAAAGCCGACTGGCTGGAGCTTTGGGCGTCGCGTCCGAAATCTCTCGCAGAAAGTCCGCTAGCCATCGAGCAAATGCGGAAGGCAGCGCAAGACCGTCTTACGTCGGCCGCGAAATTGCCTGCGGGGCAACCCGAGATCGAGCGTCGATGCCGCCCGGCGGGAACACGCGAGTGCTCTGGCAGAGTGGGCCCGGCTTGACGCAGAGCGCATCCGCATCGAGGTGACCATCCCTCTTTCTGAGAAAATGCTGAGCCCAGCTTCAAGGGGAGCTGCCGGGCATCTCATTCTCGAAGAGCGAAGCAGAAAGCCCAATCTGCCCCATTTGCGAGGTTCCGATCGACCGCGCAATTGCCGAGAAGTGCGGCCTGTCTAACAAGCTCCCCGACCTGGAGGCCTGCCGCCAGCGTTGGGAACTGCGAAAGCAGAACTTCGACGACGAGAACAATCGGCTTACGACCCTGCGGTCCGACAAAACCCGCACGCTGCAGCAGCTCGCTCTGGCCAAGCAGCGTGTCGACCAGTCGGCGCAGAGCCTCGCGGCCATCGAGAAGGCCCGCGATGCACGGGAGGGGGCTTGGTATTCGGCCCGGCGTCTTGTTGACGACGTCGAGCGGTTGTCTGAGTTAATCGGCGCCCAAGAAGACGATCTGAAGTTCGGCCCGAGAGATGGGCTCCCGGCTTGAAAGGGAGAGAGGCGCTGCTTGGGGCGTTTCGGGATAAGCAGGCCCGTGTTTTCGGCCGGCTGAGCGAAAAATTCGATCCCATCGTCCGTCGTTTGGTGGGGCTCGACGCCAAGGGACGCGTTACTCTGAGCGGCAACGGACTTGAGCCGAACATCAACATGGGTGGGGATCGGCGAACAGCAGCGATCGACTTTCTGAAAGTGCTGGCATTCGATCTGGCGGTTTTGTGCCTGAGCATCGAGGGAGCCACACGTGTTCCGGCGTTTCTGATTCATGACAGTCCTCGCGAAGCCGACCTGGGTCTTAGCATTTACCATCGGTTATTCAGGCTGGTGGCCGAGATTGAAGGCTCCGGTGATCCGCCGCCGTTTCAATACATCATCACAACGACGACGCGCCCACCCGAGGATTTGGCCGTTGAACCATGGCTGCGCCTGACGCTTCGAGGTTCGCCTGGCACCGAGCGGCTTCTGCGACGTGATTTGTGAAGGGGTGGGAGAATCTGCCATGCCAGACCCCAGCCGAATTTTTGCAGTCGCCTCCGACCAAGCCTTGGTTGATCTGATCAACAGTGCCAGGACGCGTCTCATTGTCATCGCCCCCGCGTTGACCAAATCGGTTGCCGATGCGCTCTCTCGCCGGTTGGACGATCTCGGACGGCTCAGCGTCACCGTGATTCTTGACGCCGACCCCGAGGTATATCGCCTCGGTTTCGGTGATGAGGAAGCGTTGGATGGCATCCGCCGGGCCAGCGCCAAGAATTTGTTCGACCTTCGCGAACAGCCCGGCGTCCGGATCGGCGTCGTCATTTCCGACACGACGACAATGGTTTATTCGCCGGTTTCGCAAAACGTCGAGGCGGGCTCGACGACGGTGGAAAAGCCCAATGCGATTGTACCTGACTGGCGGGGCCAGCGATCGTATCGCATCGGCCGCTGGAACAGATACAGGCGAAAACGCAGCGACGCCCGAGGTGGGGAACAAGGCCCTTCTGCCTGCCAAGGTGGATGAGATGCAGTCGAACCTGAAGGCAAACCCGCCGAAGCCGTTCGACATTACTCGCAAGATGAACATCTTTGCGTCGAGAGTGCAGTTACGTCGAATTCTCCGTATCGAACTATCAGCTCACGACCCGGCAGATACCACTGCCTCCAGAGCTCGTCGACGTGGTGGATGACGATCTGAAAATTGAATCACAAGCCGCATTCGTGCCCCATTTGACGGCATAGGCAAACTCGAAGTCAAATTCAATTCCGGCGGAAAATCCGAGACAATCCAGGTTGATGATCAGTGGCTCAAGAAAGAGAGAAAGCGAATCGAGGACGACTATACGTTTCAGATCAATAATTTTGGCCGAGTGATACTCTATAATGATCGAGATGCGTTCGACCAAGCCATTTGTCGGTTCCAGACCGTCATAGAGAAATATCAGACTGCCCTGCGCGAGAAACTCAGCGAATCCAGGGTGGCGTTCGAGGAAAAAATTGTCGGTGAATTTGCCCCGAAATGGGAGCAGAAACCTCCGCGCCATTTTTCGAGATGGGGTATTGAGCCAACCCTACAGAATATAAAAGTCGAACTCGCGCGCTTTGCGCAGGAAATCTTTGAAAGCGCTATATCCTTCGACGAGCCCAAAGTGAAGGTCCTCTACAAAAATGTGGCGCCGGAGAACGTCCGAGATAGCGCGTTCGTTGAGGTATTGAAGAATATCATGGTCCGAAGGCGGGTGCCGCGAACAATCATTGCGTCGCTGTTTGAATCTGGTCAGGCAGCGCCGGTGACCGGCGCATTCATGGATCGGTGATGGGAGTGCGGCGCGCTATGCTACGCAGCTGTCGAGCGCCTTTCTGGGGAGTGAGCTATGGCGCTGTCTCCTATTGAACGCATCCGGCTGGACAAGGCAGCAGTTGACGAAGGGTTTGGCTTGAAGCGCGGGGATGACGGGGAGTGGCTGGCCTACGACAGCCTGGGAGCTCCGGCGTCGATCCGACTGACATGCGACGGGCCAAACTACGTGGTCGCTGTTAATCACGCAGGCGTCGCCGCCGATTTGATCGAGCGTTGGCAGACGTGTCCGAGAGACAGTGTGCCATCGGTGCCAGCCGGCTTCACCGCGTTCGTGGTCGCTGACACAGCCCCCCTGCATCACTTGGTGCGCGAGATCTGGCGTTTGGCTCGCGCCTTGCCGATTGAACCTCTGCGCGCCTTTGAAGCTCAGACACGCAATCTGCCGCGTGCGACCGAATCTGAGAGGTTGGTTATTCAGCGCGTCGGACAAGACGTTTTTCGCGAGGCCCTGATGACATATTGGGGCGGATGCTGTGCCGTTACCGGCGTCGCTGAGCCGCGCTTACTGCGGGCCAGCCACATCAAGCCATGGGCGAAATGCGAAACCGACGCGGAACGCCTGGACGTATACAATGGTTTGCTCTTGGCTGCCCATCTTGACGCTGCTTTCGACGCCGGACTGATCTCATTCGGAGATGATGGTGTGATCCTCCTCTCATCCCAGTTCCCCCAAGCGGACCGTGACGCGATAGGTATTCATGACGGAATTGCACTTCGCCGCGTCACGGGCAGTCACCTACCAAAGCTTGCTTGGCACCGCGCGTTCCTGTTCGGTGGTAAGGCTGGGTAAGAGAGGCGCGATCACAAACCGTTCCCGGCATTGAGTTTATGTGCTGCCTTTGTTTGTCTACGCTCCTTAACGTACACTGCGGCAGTATCGGGCAGATTGCTGTGTCAGTCGCGTTGAGCCTTCGGCTTGATATTCCCGGCGTCTCGACGGGAGCACATTCTCAGGGGTTCAGGGAGCTCAGGCCCGGGCCGAGCGGTAGCTCCACCCGAACGCTTAGGCCCCCGCCCTTGCGATTGCCGAGGGTGATATCCCCGCCGTGTTCCCAGACGATGGAGCGAGTGACGGAAAGGCCGAGACCGACCCCACCAGTGCTGGGATCACGAGCGCTGCCGATCCTGTAGAATGGCTCGAACACCTTCTCCCGCTCGCTCCGCGGGATTCCAGGACCTTCGTCCTCAACGGTGATCACGACGCGCCCGGTCTCAGCGGCAAGCGCTACGTCGGCCTTGCCACCATATTTGATGGCATTGTCCACGAGGTTGGAGATCGCCCGCCGCATGGCCGTCGGCCGACAGGATATCGTCACATTGCGCGGTCCCGAGAAGGTCACTTTCTCGCCGGCGTCCACGGCATCCTCGCAGATGCCTTCGACCAGAGCGCTCAGATCGACGAGCGATCGAGCCTCCTGCTTCGAATCGTCGCGTGTGAATGACAGGATCGATTCGACCATGCCATTCATCATGTCGAGCTCGTCGAGCATCTTCTGCTGATCCTCGAGGCCTTGGGCCATTTCGATGCGCATGCGCAGCCGCGTCAGTGGTGTCCGAAGATCGTGGGACATCGCCGCCATCATGCGCGTGCGATCTTCGTTGAAGCGGCGGAGCCGTTCCCGCATTCGATTGAAAGCCCTGATAATTCCTTCGATCTCCCGCGGCCCGTGCGGCGGAACCGATGGATCGTCGCCGCTGGGGCCGAGGCGATCGACCGCTGTGGAAAGTTCCGAAAGCGGCTTTACGACTCGCCTGGCTGCCACGACCGACAAGAGCGCCGCCAAGACAAGAGAGAGGACCAGCCAAGCCGCGAAGCTGAGCGAGGGAGAACTCGGCCGCCACCGGGTCGCTCGGAGGTGGCGGATCCAGGTTGGACACGACGAGAAGCCATTGCCCGTTCGAGAGGGAAGCTTCGATCCAGGCACCGTTCTCGACGCGTCCTCCCGCCGGGCCGGCTTTCTGGTCGGCGAGCCGATAGCGATCGGCGACGATCACCGGTCGCGGGGCGGTCAGAGCTGCTTCGATGCGATGGCGCATCACCTCCGCATCTGGCTCGCCACGATCGCCCAGATTCGGCGCGGGCGTGTCGAGCAAGCGAAGGCGGACCTGTGGAAGCTGCGCGTTAGCGACGACAGTCGGTCGGTCCGCTACCGGCGTACCGTCGAGGATGTCGAGCAGTGCGGCCACCCGGCCGGGAAGCTGCAGCAGGAAGCG